>NZ_CP055156.1:3978742-4641865 GCF_014217805.1 Adhaeribacter swui | reverse complement strand
TCTTTTTTACTACAACTATAGTAAGTTCCTACCAGCCAGAGGCTGGACGATAAGCATCACGAGCGAGGACGCTCGCGATAGTAGGAATTTTTAAAAATTTGAAATTTTAGAATTTTAAAAATGCATTAAAGCCACCTACTATGAAAAAAATTAAAACGTTAGCGGTTCTCAATTTTATATTTTTTCTGGTACACTTAATACCCTCGCAACTTACGCAATTCCGGTTGCTGAACGACCAAACCATTGGCGATGTGTCGGATAAATATCCAGCCTTGTTTACGCCGGCGGGGCTTACTTTTTCTATTTGGGGCGTGATTTATTTGGCTTTAACGGCATTTTGTATTTACCACTTAGTAAAAGCTTTTAGAGCGGATATTAGACACGAGGCCAATCAGGATGTGAATCGGTTGGGCTATTGGTTTATTTTAAACAACCTGGCTACCGGCGCCTGGACTTTTGCCTGGGTCTATGAACAACTAACTTTATCAGTCGTTTTAATTGTATTTCAGCTAATTACTTTAATAGCCATGCACCTCCGGTTGCAAATTTATAATCCGGCCCGTACGGTGGCTTCGCGGTGGTTTACGCAATTCCCGTTGAGCATTTATTTGGGCTGGATTTGCATTGCTACAGTGGCTAATGCGAGTTCTGTTCTGGCAGCATCTGGTTGGAATGGATTTGGTTTATCGGCCGGTTTTTGGACCATTCTTATGCTAGGAGTAGCCACGCTTTTAACTTTATTTTTAGTTTTAAAGCGGCGCAATCCGTTTATTGGTTTAGTAACTATTTGGGCTTTTTACGGCATTATCCGGAAGCACCAGGAATTAAACTTAGCCGATAGTCCACAGATTATAGCGAGTGCCTGGATAGGTTTCGGTTTTTTAACGGTTCTGGTTTTATTACAATTGTATCGGAACAGCCATGTAAAACAGTTTGTCTCTTCGGGAAATTAGTTTTTGACTGAAAATTCGATGTTCTATATTCGGATGTTAGGTATACGATAAACGCGGCCGATTTGCATTCGGAGTGATATTGACAAAACCAATATCAGTAGTATCCTTACTACCAATATCAGAAATTTGAATGCATTAATTTTGGCGTGTTCCCGCAGCAGGTACTTCTATTTAAATAAAATCATCAATGCAGCTTCCACGCTCAAGCAACTACACTACTGAACGGAACTGTTCTAATTTTTAAAATTTATAATTTACAAGTGCTAGCAACGGCTTTAGATCAAGAGTAATTTAGAAAAAAATGAGTAGTGAGGACACCACTCATGGCTACAAAAAATCTTATAATTAGAAGCTTATATTTCTTGTTGTTATTTATTCTTAGAGTATAAAAATGCTAATTTCATACGCACATTATTTAAGTTAAAAAAAGCAGAACATCCACCTCCATCTGATTTAAAACAAGGCGCTACCGGGAAGTTCCGGAGCGCCTTTTTTTAAATTTTCTTAATTTACCGGTTAGCGGTTAAAGACTTATAACAGAGCATTTTATTGGCCCACGGAATAAAGTACTTGATGTTGGGTGCATCGGTGTGGCCGCCATCGTGTTGGCGCCAGGCTAATTCCCCATCCAGCATATCCATGTTCACGCTGGGCATTTTGGCCGTTTTATAACTTTCGGTTACGCCCAGATCGCGAGCGCCGAGTAAGCGAAATACGGGTCCGGCGGCTACCGTGGCCATAAAACTACCTTGCTGATCGAGCCACTTCGAATCGCCTTTTTCGGGAATGCCGTAGCTGATAAAGGTAGGTCGCGGGGCACACAAAGCGATGAGTTGGTGGGCATCCACGGGAATATCGTTGGCATTTTTACTGCCAAAGCTAGACTGCGACGCGCCGTATTTTAAAAAATTTCCCGCCATCCAATGGTATTCGCCGCTGGCAGTTAGGTTCTCCACTGCTTCGCCAAAATTACGGCGGTGCAACTTGGTACCGCCCTCTCCCGCCGAACCAATTAAACCCAAGGCAAAGCGTTGGTCAAAGGCTTGCGCTACCAAAGCTGCTTTTCCGTACCGCGATACGCCTTCGATGCCTACTTTTTTTGCGTCTACGGCCGGATCAGTTTCTAAGTAATCTAAGCCGCGCGAAGCTCCCCAGGCCCAGGCCCGCAAAGCGCCCCAGTCGTCGGGTTTACGTGGTTGGCCTTTGTTTACTAAACCAATAATGCCTTTGGTTAAACCCGCCCCGTTATCAGCCTGAATGCTGCCGGGCTCAATCAACACATAGCCCCAACCTGCCGCTAGTAATTGGTTAGGCGTAGGCGGATCGCCGGCCGGCGTCCCCATTGGGAAACCCGACGGAACAGCCGCCGGAATGGGCGTATAAGCCGGATATTGCTCGAAAATAGCCTTTAACGACGGATCGCTTTTAACCAGTAAGTCTTTTAAAGCATTGTTAATTTTCTCCAGACTTTCTTTGGGTGGTTGCGCCGGCGCAGGCAAAGCGCTGCGGCTAAACATCATTAATACCGGTACCGGGCCTTTAGCATTGGCGGGGGTCACTACCGTCATGGCAATATTTACTTCCAGTAAGGGGTACTCGCTGTTATCTACCTGCCCTACTAGTTGCTTGGCTATTACCGGCGTCCAGCCTACTACTTCGCGTTCGTTAATCAGCACTTTCCAGTTTACCTTAGGTACTTTTTTAGGTACTCTCCCCACTACCTCTTTTTCAAAATCTTCGATAATCTCCGGGCGGCGTTGCTTCCACCATTGTTCGGGCGTGGTTACTTTTTTACCGTTTTTTAAAGTTAAAACTTCCGGTAAGTTGGGGTATGGGTTTGCCAAAGCTTCGTCGTAGTTGGCGTGGTTTGGCGCCGATTCGTCGCCGCTGGGGCCGGGCCGCAGCGCTTTAATGCCCAACTGCTGCATCATGTTTTGGTGGTCCTGCTCCGTAGTAAAGTTTACCGGCTGGGGTAAATTAGCCGCGTTAGTAGCAACCCTATTTTGAGCCGAAGCCGCGGAAAAGGCAAAAACAAATAACAGGTAACCTAATTTTTTCATAAAGTTAATAATAGAGTTTTGGGTTTAGCTGCAACTATAGTTTTAGGTGATTAAAGTAAAATAGAGTAAGTAATGGCAATAACGGCACAGCGTTTTTTACTTATCTAAAACTTTCTAAAATTTAAAATTTTAAAAAATGAGCTTTGAAATAATAGAAGAATAAATGCCCTGGTTCACCGCATTGCTTCTCCTGAAGAATCGTGAATATACTTGATTTTTAAAGAAATCAGCGCGAATAAAAAGGAATTAAAAAGAAGAACTTTTAAAAATTTGGGCGTCCTAAATAAGTGGGATTGGTAATTATAATTAAATTTTTCTCGGGCGAGAAACTATATCAGCTTTTAGCCGGAGTAGATTTACTTGCAGGAGCATCAATCTAGTTTTATCGCGAGCATCCACACTCGTGCCAGCCTTGTTCCAATATCATTACACCATCGTTACATCATCACTCCAACATTTTTCTAGCATTACTATTACCAATAAAAAAGGCCCTGAATCACTTCAGAGCCTTTCGTATTTTTTAAAAATTAGCTATTCGGTACCGCCATCCCACCAAACTTTGGTGGTGTAGGTATCGGGTTTAGTAGCGCCAGTGGTGTAATTTTGGTTACCAGCCGCTTCGGTAGATGGGTATTTTAACCGCACCGGTATTGTGCCGTTGGTTACGTTGCCCTGGTAATTAACCGGGGTTAACTGCGGATATTCGGTTCTTCTCCAGTCAGACCAGGCTTCCCACCAGTTAAAGAATTTGTTTACCCACAACTGCTCGTAAATCATTGGTAAATTGCCTTTTGTTACTCCATAAGGGTACGCATTCAGGTAGGTGGCTACGGCGGCATCCGAAACTGTAAGCGAAGCATCGTAAGGAGTATACATTTGCATAGAAGCTTTTACCCCGGCATTGTAATGGTCCGCGGCCGAGCCGGATATGCCGGTACCAATTCCTCTTTCCAAAGCTTCGGCCAACAGCAATTCTACTTCGCCGTAGTTCATAATCATATATGGGTCATCCAGTTGCAGCATTAAAAAGTTAATTCGCGAATAGGTTTTTGCCTGATCTACGGGTTTACCTTCTAAAGCATCCAGGCCACTCTGGTCAAATCCGTTGGGCATGCCTTTTTGGGCTAATGGGTCGGTGTTAATGGGTTTCCACTCGGCAGCGGACCAATCGGCAATACCGCCACTTAAAATCATTAACCGCGGATCATCATCTGCTACCGAGTTTGGATTAGCACCCTTCAGAAAATCAACTAAAGTTTTGCTTAAGTAAGAAGGCTGTCCGCCATCGCCCGGATAAAAGGCCCGCGAAATACCGTTTTGGTTAATCCATTGGCTGGGTCCGGTGCCCATTTTTACCCACACATTGTCGGCGTTGCTGGTAAATACGCCACCCGCTACCGCTTTGGTAACATATTGCTTTGCCAGATCGGGGTTAACGTTAGAAACGCGCATAGCTAAGCGTAACATCAGTGAGTAGCCCCATCTTTTCCATTTAGCAATATCGCCTTCGTAAATAAAATCCGATTTCGAAAATCCTTCGTCAGGGTTAGAGGCATTTAAAGCAGTGGCGGCTTCGTCCAGTTCTTTTAATAAATCGGCGTAAATAGCCGATTGCTTATCGTATTTAGGAAAGAAAATTCCTTCCATACCTTGGTTGGCTTCAAAGTAAGGAACGTTGCCGTAAAAGTCGGTTAACCGATGAAAGCTAAAGGCGCGTAAAATCCGGGAAGCATTCCGTAAATTCTGATACTTTCCTTCGGCAAAACCACCCGGACCAGTTTGTTTTAAAATTTCAGCAATGTTTTTTAACTGGTCGTTGTAGGTAAATTCAAAAGGAGCCGAAGCCGTTTCAAAGTTATCGGTGTACTTATCGCCGGGCGCAATACCGCCACCGGCATTTGCCAGATGCTGTATGGCATAGGCGGTCATCCCGATGTTGGTTCGCCAATCGATAAACCGGTTATCGCCAGCCGAACCGTTAGAAGCAATACCCAACTCCGAAGCCGTAAAAAGGTAATTTAAATCAATCTGGTTTACGGCTTGCGGGTTCACGTTTAAATTATGCAACTCATCGGTATCGCAGCCAGCCAGGGGCACTACCAACCCCATGGCGCCTAAAATAATTTTATGTATGTGTTTCATTTTTGTTTTTACTTTTTAGTTCATCAAAATCCTACCCGCAAGTTAAAACCGTAGCTCCGCGAACGGGGCATACCGAAGTAATCCAAACCTTGACCATTACCGCTGGAGTAGCTGGATTCCGGATCAATGTTGTCGGTTTTCTTCCAGAGAATGGCTAGGTTACGACCTACAAAAGAAAGGCTTAAGCTTTGGAAAGGCGTTTTCTTTAAAATAGACTGTGGGAAGTTGTAGCCAAAAGTTAACTGGCGCAGTTTCGCAAAAGAAGCATCGTATACGAACCGGTCCTGGGCTCTTTCGCCTAATTGGTTCCAGTAATTTTGCGCTTCTTGCGGCGTTAAGGTTTTAGAGAATTGCTCATAAATTGGATTGCCGGCCGCGTCGGTACCATTTTGAGTTACACCTGATACGGTTAAAGGAGGTTGACCTTCCCGGCCTTGTAAAGTTTGCTTATGTAAGCCCCACTGGGTTAAGCGCACGTTCGTACCGGAGTAAATATCGCCACCCAATTTAAAATCCACCAGCACTCCCAGGTTAAAGTTTTTAAAGGAGAAGGAGTTATTAAAACCACCCGTCCAATCAGCTAAACCATTACCGATAATTTCCATTTTGTCGGATTGTACCGGAGCACCGTTGGCTTCAAATACTAACTGCCCATCGGGAGATTTCTTTTGTACCCAACCGGTTAATTCACCAAAAGGTTGTTCCACGATGTGTTTAACGAACACAGTCCTGGTGCGAGGCTCTTCCACGATTAATTCATCATTACCTTCAATTAATTTAATAACCTTATTGCGGTTACGAGCAAAGTTTAAGGAAGCATCCCAGGTGAAAGCACCTCTAACCGGGGTTGCGTTTAGTAATACTTCAATCCCTTTATTTTCCAGTTCACCCACGTTCACTAACGTAGATCCAAATCCAGATGCACGGGAGATAGTAGCGTTCAGGATGTCGTTCGTAGTTTTTTGATGGTAGTAGGTAAATTCAACGCCTAAACGGTCTTGCAAAAAGCGCAAATCAGTACCTACCTCAATTTCGGTAGAAGTTAATGGTAAAAGGTCGGGGTTAGGAATAGAACCATTGTTGCCACCAGCAGTAGAAAAGGAAGCCATGGGTCGACCCAAATGGGTTGCGCCCAATAAAGAATAGGTGTTATTTGTTTGGTAAGGTCCTACGGTTACGTTACCCACTTGGGCCCAAGAGGCCCGTATTTTACCAAAGCTAAGCCATGCCGGCATTGTAGAAAATGCATCGGTAAATACAAAACTAGCACCAATGGAAGGATAGGTAATATCATTGATATTCGGATTTAAAACTGAGAACCAATCTTTCCGCATGGTACCTGTTAAATACAGATATTCATTAAAGCTAATTTCTGCTGAAGCAAAAATAGAGTTAATACCTGATTCGGAGTAGCCGAAATCATAGGTACGGGTTGCTGCATTATTAATAAAGTGTTCGAAAGGAACGTTAAAACCATTACCATTTAAATTTAACCGCTCGCTGCTCCGACGCATGCGATTAGCACCTACAAAAGCATTTACCCCAATTTTACCAAAGGTTTTATCGAAGCCCAGGATAGATTCCAGGTTTATTTCCCGCACTCGGTCTTCCCCTTCGTTCATGGAACCACCACGTGTGTGGCCGGTACCTTGGGGCACTATTTGTTGGTCGCGACGGGTAAACCAGTCCATACCAGCCCGGCCGGAAATGTATAAGTAATCGGTGAGATTATACCGCAATTGCGCCGAAGGAATAATCCGGTCGCGCACATCATCTACAGATACTTGATAGGCAACCCAGTAAGGGTTCTGGCCCCATGGGTTATTAGATTGCTGAAATTCTTCGCCCACAGCTTTACCCCAAATGCTCAGCAAAGCAGGATCTGTATTGGCTGGAATAGCGCCTAATTTATTTGGATCACCTTTGTAGTCTAGTACATTGTAGTTACCGGGCATCCGGTAAATCGACTGAAATGCGTTGTTCGGCGAATCTGATAACCACGGCCGGTTGTCGGCATCTTCGTGGGAATACAGCACTTTGGCATTGAAAGTTAATTTTTTACCAAATCTACCGTCAGTAGCTAAAGACATGTTTAAGCGGTCGAAGCTAGAATTGGGCATAGTAGATTTACTCCGCAAATCCGATACGGAAAAACGGAATGTTTGATTATCGCCACCACCCGTTAAGGAAAGGGTATTGGTCCAGGCCGAACCAGTTTCGTAAAAACGTTTCCAATTATCGCCGGTGTAGGAATATGGCCGGGTTACGCCATCAAACTGAATTACCGGGCTACCATCAAACCGCGGGCCCCAGGAAACATCACCCCAATTGTAAGCTTGTTGCGCACTGGTTGGTTTGGAGGCTACAAACCCGGAGGTTGGGTCGTTCGGGTTAGAGCGCACGTAGTTACCACTACCGTATTCTTTTTGTAAGTCGGTTTGGTTGTTAATGCTTTCCATAACAAAGTTAGAGTTATACTCTACCCCAATACCTTTTCTTTTAGTACCTTTTTTAGTAGTGATGTTAATAACGCCGTTAGCTGCCCGGGCACCATAAAGCGCTGCGGCGCTCGCACCTTTTAACACCGAAATAGATTCAATATCGTCGGGGTTAATGCTGGCCATGCCATCGCCGCGGTCAACGCCACCCCAAACCCCGGCCTGGCCAAAGTTAGAGTTGTCCATCGGGATACCATCTACCACATACAATGGCTGGTTATTACCTTGCAGCGACTTGTTACCCCGGATTACTACCCGCGAAGAACCGGCTGGACCGGATGCTACCCCACTTACGTTTACCCCGGCTACTCTACCGGATAAAGCATTGGACAGGTTATTTTCCCGGGCTTGGGTCAAATTTTCGCCACCTACTTCGGTAACCGAGTACCCCAAGGCTTTTTTCTCGCGCTGAATACCCAAAGCCGTTACTACCACCTCGTTTAATTGTTTGGTATCTGCCTCTAGAGTTACATTAATGGTAGCTTGGTTGTTAATGGCCACCGTTTTAGACAAATACCCGATGTAAGAAAATACCAAGGTACCGGTAGCTGGCGCCTGCAGGGAGTAATCCCCGTTAGCATCTGTTGTTGTACCTTGCGTGGTGCCCTGAACCAGGATACTTACCCCCGGTAAGGGCTCATTACCGGCAGCAACTACTTTTCCTTTAATGGTAACCTGGGCCATGGCATGCATGGTTAGCCAGCACAACATAAAGGAAATAAGAAGTAATTTTTTTCTCATTTCTTTGATTGTTTGGTGTTTGATAAGTAAAATGTAATTCAATAATAGGCTCCGGTACATACCGGTTCAGCAGCATTCTACCATCCCATACGGGTGGTCAGCAGTAGGTCATTAAAGTAGCATTTGAAAAGAATAGATGGTTATAAATATAGCATTAAATTCGAGATAAAGAACTTTAATTGTAAAATTTTAACATTCTATTGAATAATATTTAAGCTATTAAATAAATACTAATTAAGTAAGAGCAACTCTTTAATTTATTTAAGACAAAAGAACCCTTTTTTAAAATTTTATTTTTACAGAAAAGTACAGTTTTAGCATCAGGATTACTCTATTAAGCTAAATTGTAATTCAAAATAACTATCGGTGCATCTTTGCGCTCATGTTAGATAAACTGCTATATTATAGTAATAGCTTTATGATTGAATAGAGAAAGCCCGTATAGTTTATATACTCGATTGTAAAAAAATTTTTAAATATTTTTATTTGTAGGAAAGCTTGGCTGCTTTAGAGTAATAACTTCTGGGTGAAAGGCATTCCTAAAATTTACCCCTTCAACTACGGACTAGTTATAAGATTATAAAGTACCCGTATATGCTTAGTTGGTAGCTTACATGAGTAACAGAAGAAAAGAAAAAGCAGGTAAGTTTTGTTCGGTTTAACTTTAAAGAAAAATGTCTTTTGTTGTTTCTACTACAGATGTTGGTTATTCTTAATTAAATACGATTTTTAAATTTTAGCAACCGGATTACATCTAAACTTAGAACACAGGCTTTGGTTAAGTTTAATTAATTAAAATAATCCAAAATAATCTACCTAATTTGTGCCGTTGCTGATACACAGCGGCGGCACAACGCCGGGTAGAAACGTAGATTTTAAAATTTTATTTCTGCAGTGTGATGTAAGTAAAATAACCGGGAAGCTATTTTGGAAATTTAAATTTGAAGCTGCTTAGGCTTTATTAAAAATAGAGGTAACGTTCTTATTTGGAGGTGTCTCTCCGGTATTGCTATTGAGAACATCACCCCGGGCAACGTTTTTAGTCTATTTGATAGCTATCTAATCTATTTGTTACTCTAGTTTTAGTTTTTGTAATACAAACTCCCCTATTTGCTGACCCTGGATAAAGCCATTGTCTACGGCATCGCGGTAATGTATGCCCCCGTACAAACGCGAAACCGCGGCTTCGTGAGCGGCTTGCCGGAACGAGCTGAAATGGCGGGCCGGTAAACCAAATTCCACCTCTACGGTGTCGGTATACGCGAAATTCTCGCCGGCTAAAGCCGTGAGAATGGTAGCTACGGCCGCCGATACCACGCTATGGCCACTGGTATATTCCGGAAAAGGGGGCGTTTGCAACAAAGAGCGCCAATTGCGGTCGATGTGGGTGTTAATAAAAGTTTCGGGCCGGATGCGGTTGCTCCGGTACTTCTCATTCCAGCACGAAATAAAAGCATCGGCCATGGTAATACCGACCAAGGTGTGCCAGCGAATAGTTTCGGCTAAAGAAAGCTGTTTTTTAAGACAAGCTATTCCGGTAATACCAACCCAATGGCCGCCGGGTGATATTTTTTTAGTACCGTAACTTACGTGGCCTTGCTGCACCAGAAAAAACGGATTGCAATCCCAGAAGTTGGCAATGTTGTGTTGCTCCTGGTTCATGTTTTTAACTACATCATGCACTTCCATGGCTAATTTATGGAAAGGCGTGCCAGCTTGTCCGCTGTAAGGTACGGCGGGCAAAGGCTTAAATTGCGCGGCACTATCCAGCATAAAAGGCCGTAAAGTGCCCCAATGGGGTTCGTAGGCTTCCATATACCCTGGCGGGGTGGGTTGCCAGCTACTCGCGGTGTTTAAGGGCGTATACCGCAATAAGCCCGTAGTTTTTAAATAATTATCTTTAGCGGCATACTGCATTATTTGTTTTACTACCTGGTCGCTGTACGCCACCGAAGCATCAACAGCTTCCTTGCTTAAACGATGCTTCTTTTGTGCTTCGGCCACTAACAATTTACGGGGTTCTTCCAGTAAATAACCCGAAGGCAGTAATTCTTCACCCATACGGAGCAGGGTGTAAACGCTCGCAAAATTGGCGTTTACCAATTTGCCCTTACCGGCCGGGGCAAATTCCGGATAATCCCGCAATAAACCCCGTAAAGAAGCGTAATGGATGGGATGCGCTTGTTGGTTCTGTACTTCATAGGCAGCCAGGTTGGCGTAAGCATAATACCGGGCAGCCGCACACGGACCAGTAACATCCTGGACCATTACATCGGTGAGCTTTTTTAAAGTTTGTACGTAGATTTTAGCATCTGCCGGGTAAGTTTGGGCTTTTGCGTAGTTCCCTTGGGTAATAATTAAAGCCAGAACCAGGAACCATCGTATTACTTGTTTCATAAACCGGGGGTGTTTAATAAATACCCTTGTGTAGCTTGATTATTGCGGCCAAATAACAACCAGGTGGCGCTGCCTTTTTTAATAACAGCAATATCACGCACGTCGCCTTTTACCTGCAGGCCGCTTTGCCACTGGGGCACGTAAGTAAATTTAAAATTCCCGTTGTTGCGCAGCACGGTACCGTAATTGGCATCCATTTTCCCGATTTTTAAACGGGTATAAGATTGATTACCGCCCAGAATAATATCTTTTAGACCATCATGATCTACATCTACCAGCGCAATGGCGTAAACGGGCGCAAACTGCGCTTCCTGGGGTAATTCGTGGGTGGCAAAAGTACCATCGCCTTTATTTTCCAGGATTAAGGAATTAAAATTAGTGGCTTTTAAAGTTTTGGCTTGCTGCAACTGCTCCGTCGTAAAAATTTCCTGCAAAGTAGCATTGGCGTAAGAGCGGTACGATGTAAACTTTTTACGCAGCGGAATAATTTGATTTAAAGCTTCATCGCGGGTAACTAAGGGGTACGATTTGCCTTGAATGTAATAGCACACAAACGGATCAATGGCTTCGTTCTGGTCGAAATCGCTGTACACCACGGTTACGGGTTCTTTTTCGCTGGGCTTAAGTTGCGTATTTTGGCCAAAATTACCGGCTACTATATCTAAATCCCCGTCTTTATCTAAATCTTCCAAAGCTAAACGGCTCCACCAGCCCAAGGTGCTGGCTCCTTTGATGGCATTTTCGGCTGGTTTTAAAACACCTTGCTGGTTAAGTAAAACCGTAATCGGCATCCACTCGCCCACTACTACTAAATCGGGCCACGAATCTTTGTTTACATCCAGGGTAACCGCATCGGTAACCAAGCCAAATTTTTCTAAAAAAGGCGCGAGCTGGGCAGTAGCTTCGGTAAATTTACCTTTGCCATCGTTGAGTAAAAGGCGACTATTGGCTGGTTCCGGGTATTTACCCGGAATAACCCGCCCACCTACAAAAAGATCTAAATCCCCGTCTTTGTCAATATCCAGGGTAGTTACGCAGGCATCGCTGCTGCTTTCGTAAGGAATATTGCCGTGCGCTCTCGTAAAATTACCGGCCCCATCGTTTAAATACAACCGGTCTTGCAGCAGCATGTCTTTTTCCATGTAAGCAAAGCCCCCGCTCACCACGTACAAATCCGGGTCGCCATCCTGGTCGGCATCAAAAAAAACGGCATCCGTATCTTCGAACATAAAGTCGGCCATAAAGGCTGGTGGATTGGTAGCTTTCCAGGTTCCGTTCTTTTGCTGTAACAACAAAGTACCGGCTTGCCCTTTTGCCCCGGCGGCGTAAATATCAATTAGGCCATCTTTATTGACGTCGGCTTGCGCCAACTTGGGTCCCTGGTACGAGAGCATATTGGGCATGAGCAGTTGCCGTTTAAAATCGTTGTACTCGTCTTCCTGGTGCTCGTAGGGCAAGGTAACGCGGCTCATGGGCAGGAAATAAGGTTTTGCTTTGGCCATAGGCTTCCAGGTAGAGCTGGCATTGGGGTGCTCCACGATAATTTTCTGGTTAGCTGGTACCTGGGTTAACACGTGTTGCTTGCCATCGAGCCAGACAATGCGTAAGCTATCCACTTTGGAGGCAGTTCCTAAACCAAAGTGCAAGGGCTGGTACATGCTCGACTGAAACCCTCGGGATGGATAAAATTCCTGGTATTGTTTATTGTTTTGGGCATAAACCCACACTTTAGCGCCTAAATCTTTGGCAGCGTAACTTTTACCTAATTGGATTTGCAGATACTTACTGGCGCTGGTATGGGCCTCGTTGCGGTAAATGGCGGCTTCCTGGTTTACGTTGTTGGTGATAATTTCCAAATCTCCATCGTTATCCAGATCGGCATAAACAGCTCCGTTCGACAAAAATGTTTGATCAAAGCCCCAGTCTTTTACTTTGTTCTCGAAACCCAAACGGCCGTTGTTCCGGAAGATATAATTCTGGGTAGCGGTAGAGGGCATTTGTTTCATGATGTCCATAAGGGCGGTGGGGCTGCCCTGGGCTTCTTTCATTTTCTGGTCGGCGTAGAACTTCATAAAGTCCATGTTGGTATAATCGCGCAGATAACCGTTGGTGATAAATAAATCTTTCCAGCCATCGTTATCGAAATCGGCTACCAAAGGTGCCCAGCTCCAATCGGTGTTAGAAATGCCCGCCAATTGCCCTACTTCGCTAAAAGTACCATCGCCGTTATTTAATTGCAGCATGTTGCGCATGAGCTGGTGGTAAAACCCGTTACGGAGCATGTTTTGGTAGGTCTCGTAATTTTCCGGACCGTACAGCAATTTTTGCCGGTAGTTGTCGGCGGGCAGCATATCCAAGGTTAGAATATCAGGCAAGCCATCGTTATTAATATCTACCACTTCGTTACCCATCGAAAAATAACTTAAATGGCCAACGGCTTGCTCTAATTTATCAGTAAAGGTGCCATTGCCGTTATTCAGGTACAAGTAATCCTGTTCGATGTAATCGTTCGAAACGTAAATATCGGGCCAGCCGTCCTGGTTAATGTCCGCAATGGCTATGCCCAAACCAAAGCCAATGGGGTTGCCTTTAATACCGGCCGCAGCACTAACATCCACAAACTTACCATTATCGTTGCGGAGCAAGCGATCACCGGCAAATTCATCCCGCATGGCTTTCACGGCGGCCGCATCAAAACGTTTAAAATCTTTTACGTTGTGGTTTAAAACAAAACAGTCGAGGTCGCCGTCTTTGTCGTAGTCAAAAAATACCGCCTGCGTGCTGTGGGTGGGTAAGTCCAGACCGTATTCGGCAGCTTTTTCGGTAAAAGTTAAATTTTTATTGTTAATGTAAAGCTTATTGCGTCGGTTTCGTGGTTCGCCATTGCCGGAGTAGCACACGTAAATATCCAACCAGCCATCCTGGTTTAAATCTACCAGCGACACTCCCGTTTTCCAGCCTTTAGCATTGTTTAAGCCGGACTTTGGCGTAGCATCCTTAAATTGCAAGTTGCCCTGATTTACATACAAGCGGTCCGGCACCATGTTACCGGTAAAATACAAATCGGGTAAACCGTCGTTGTTTAAATCGCCAACGGCTACCCCACCCCCGTTGTAGAAATATTCATAAGCCAGCACATTGGCCGACTCGGATTCAATTAATTTATTTACAAAAGAAACGCCGGTTTGCTGAGCGGGTACCAAGGTAAACTGGGCCGCGCACGGATTTACCGCAGAAACTAAAAAACCAACTGCTGCAATTTTCCAGGAAGTTAAAACGGATTTTAAGTGCCGGTAAACTGGCGAAGAGGTTAGTAAATGGGGGTCAGGAAATGATCTTGTTCTCAAGGCACTATAATTCTACTACGAGTATGGAAACTGATTTTGTAACAGCCTTAATTTTTGCTGCTAGCGTTTACCAATACAATATACTCATCAATTTTATTTTTAGAAAATAATTATTTTTTCTTTAAAAATTCATATCTTAATATCTATAAATAGGAAACCAAAACGCTTACTGGTGCGGTTTTTTCAAAAAATTTATCATCCTACTAAATATTCTTTTCTTACGATGTAAGTTCAGCACTAAATTTGCCTATTCTGTAATAAATAAATTTACATCGTTTTAAACCTTTAATGCCTTACGTTATCTAACAGATAAATTAAACATTAAAAGCTTAAAATTAAGCAGTTTAGTTTTAAACCCAATTGGCAATAATGCCCAGAGACCAGAATCATTTAAAAAATTTATGAATAAAGCATTACAAATTTTAGTAATCAGCCTTTGCAGCCTGAACTTAGCCGCTCCGGTTTTCGCCTCCGGATTATGCAGCTCCAATCACAAGCAGACTGTGGCAACGGTGGCCAAAGTACAGGAACCGACTCAGGAAGTGAAAGTGTACCCCAACCCGACTACCGGTAAATTATTTATATCGCTGCAAGGTTTTAAACAAAAGCCGGTGCAAGTGCAGGTAATTAACGTAATAGGCAATGTAGTTTTACAAGAAAAGTTTTACGAAACCGAAGATCAGTTTACCAAAACGTTAGAGCTTAGTAAATTTAACAAAGGTTTGTATTACGTAAAATTACAAGCCGATAAATACAGCGAAATGCGTAAGGTGTTTTTAAATTAACCTTCCAGATTTTAAAAGATAGCTGATTGTAAAACGATTTTTAAAGTTTAATTTTTAAAGTTTATCTTCCGACGAATAAATACTTACCTGGTTTTAGAGATAATTAAAAGATAGATTTTAAAAAATTCATTTAAACAAAAAAGGTAAGCTGGTGGGCTTACCTTTTTTGTTGTTATCAGCGTAATTGCTAACCGTTTATTGGTTTGCGGAACCGGAAGTTAGAATGATCTTCTTTCCCAAAATGTTTACCCCGCTTTGCCTGCATTTGGTTGCGCTGGGCTTCGTATTGGGCATATTGTTTTTTACTTACAATACGCTTAAAATCTTTTTCCCAATTGGCCCGGAGTTGTTTTCTTTCTTCCCGGGTAGCAGCGTTTTTAGGACCTCCACCCTGGGCATATTGTTGATTTAAAGCTTGCATTTGCTGAGCCTGTTTTAGATTGAGGGCCTGTAGTTTCTTTTTCTGGTTTTTGCTTAAATCTAACTTTTGACTCAGCATTTCGGTATGCCGGGTTGCCCGCTCCTCCGCCGACAAGACGGGCCGCTGGTTTTTACCACGTTTAAAAACTTGCTTTTCGTGACTTTCGTATTTTAAAGTTTTATCTTGTTTTTGGTTGGGTTGCCGGATAGTTTGCGCAAAAGAAGTTCCGGTTAAAGTTAAACCCAAGACGAACATTACTGCTAACTTTTTCATAATCTTTACTTTTAAAATTTATTATTATTTTAATATCCCGGTTTATACTACCAGGGTACTTCAGATTATTCAAAGCTAGTGCCAGATATGCCATAAAATTTACCATACAAGGCAAGCATCGATCAACGGCCTTTATTTATCGACCATTCCAGCAAAACAATCGACTACGTAAAAAATATAATTTTTAAAATATTTAGAATTAAAACAATTTAGCTGATTCATTTTTCATTTCGCCTACAAGAATGAAGGCTTATGCTAGTTATTCCGCTTGTAAATTTTTAAAAATTTAGAATTTGGCGAATATTAAAAAAGGCAATAAAAGGTTTTAACCTCCTATTGCCTTTTCTGCGTTTTGTTAAGTAATATCAATTGCTATCCGCAAAGTTTTCCAGGGTGTTAAAGGTAGATGCGGGTAAACCGGCTTTGTTAAATAAGTTGGGTTCAGCAATATTATCCCAGGCAAACCGTACCGCTGCAGGGTTCTTAATTTCTTTGGCTTGCACCACTACCGTTTTGCCGCTGATTTTGGCCGTGGCCGGCACAAACCGGTTATCAGAACCGGCAATTTCAAAATGCGTAAGCGCTTTTCCATCTTTGGCAACCAAGCCCGACTCCGCATGGTCAAACTGAATCCGGATTTTATCTCCTTCTACCTTCATGCTTTTATAAAGGGGGCCGGAATAGGTAAGCTCTTTTTTACCATAGGTTTTCGCTAAAGCCAGGTTCGCTAATCGTAAACCCACATCAATTTTGTTGCGTGGATGGATATCGTCTTTGTTGCCAATGTCGGTAATCACGATCATACCGGTATTGGGCGTAGTTAACGTGCGGCGTTGCGCTTCGCGAAGCATGGCACCTTCGTGCGGCCGACCGTATTTGTAAGGTGCTAATTGCACGAAATAAAACGGAAAATCTTTGTTCCACTCCTGGCGCCAGTTCTGAATTAAGGCGGGCAATAATTGAGCGTAGTTGCCCGGGTCGCTCACGTTGGCTTCGCCCTGGTACCATAAAGCGCCGGCAATTTGGTACGGAATAAGCGGCGCGATCATGGCGTTATAAGTTTTACCGGGTCTTACCGGTCCCCAGGGAACTTCCTGCAGTTTAGCAGCCGCCTGTGCTAAGTTTTCGGTTTTGGAAATCGCCTGGGGGTTTACCCAAACCTCGGCGGGCGTGCCGCCCCAACTGCTGTTAATTAAGCCCACCGGCATTTTTAAATTTAGGTAAATTTGCCGACCGAAAAAGTAACCTACCGCGCTGAAGTTGGGCATGGTTTCGGGCGAGCACACCACCCACTCCCCATCTACATCTAACTGCACCCCATCCGCTGACCGGCGAGGCACCGTAAAAAACCGGATCGACGGGAAGTTAGCTTTCGGGATTTCGGCGGCACCATTGTCAATGCCCGCTTTGGTAGTCCACTCCATGTTCGACTGCCCCGAGCAAAGCCATACTTCACCAACCAACACATCTTCCAGGTTAATGGTATTTTGGCCTTTTACCGTAACAGAAAACGGACCTCCCGCCGCCGGGGTTTTTAATTTTACCTGCCACTGCGCCAAATTACTTGCTTTGGTTTTTACGGCTTCCTGGTTCCAGCTACCCGTAACCGTAATTTCCTCCCCCGGATTACCCCAGCCCCACATGGTTACTTCGGCATTTTGTTGCAGCACCATGTGGCTGCCAAATATTTTAGGTAACGAAACAGCCGTTGCTGCTTTACTTGAAAAAAGAAATAAAAGGCAGATAGCCCCAAACCGGAACGCGTTTTTTAACATGAAGTGCAATTAAAGTTTAGTTGTTAGTACCGCTAAATATAAGATTGAAATTTATTAAAAAGATGTGGTTCACTAATTTTTGTAGAAAGCAGAAATGGATCGCTGGTATTTTGTTGTCGATTAATCTTTCGTTTGCAACGCCTACTTTAAAGGTATCGCAGGATTTAGGTAAAATCTTTCCCTATCTTATAATTATATACTTTGCTGTCGGATCAAAGAATACCAGAATAACCGCATCTCCTTCCCTGTTTTTAGGGAAGGTGCCGTAGGCGGAAGGGTATTTATATCAAGACAAAAAGAACAAGACCTAAGCAATGAAACAACTTCAATATAATATAAAGCTAAAGCCGCAGCTATGCGAACAAAAATAATTATACTAAAGGAAATACCTAAAATTATACTAAACGTTCATCCCATTATTTCAGAAGACTCCTCTAATATCAACCACCTTTTACGATAAAAAATTTTAAAAAATATTCAAAACTTACCAGTAATTTACCGGTATTATGCCGCCCGAAACGGGCAGCATCTTCTTATACCTTTGTTTAACTAAAACTACTATGATCGCTTTTAACCCGAGCCGTTACCAGTTTGGCCATTTTTTAAAAAAAAGCATATTTTTAAGTTTTTTACTTTTTTGGTCTATAACATCCGCATGGGCCCAACAGGCAACCATTATCCCCATCGAAACACAACGTTTCGGTATGGCTTTGCAAGTAGGCACCGATAAACGGGTGGGCATTATACATTTCGGCACTAAGCTTAATAACAGCGCGGAGTACCAATACGCACCGGCTATGTACCGCCGCGGCGACGATTATTCCGGCATTTTAAATGCGGCATATACGCCTAGTGGCTCGCGCAACCTGGTAGAACCCGCTATTCAGGTAACGCACGCCGATGGCAATACTTCGCTGGATTTGCAGTACGTGCGCCATAACGTGCAGAAAACTGATAATAACGTTTCTACCACCAGCGTAGTGCTTCGCGACCCGGTTTATGGCCTGGAAGTTACCCTGTATTACAAAGTGTACACCGCCGAAGACGTAGTGGAGCAATGGTCGGTGATTAAAAACAACGAAAAAGGCAATGTAACCCTGAATAAATATGCATCGGCCAATTTGTACGTGTCGGCTAATAATTACTGGCTCAAACACTACCACGGCGATTGGGCCAAAGAAATGCAAACCGAAGAAACTCGCCTGACTCCGGGCATTAAAGTACTGGATACAAAACTGGGTACCCGCGCCAACCTATACCAACCGCCTTCCTTTATGGTTTCGCTGGACCGTCCCGCTACCGAAGACGAAGGCCGCGTATTGTACGGTTCCGTAGAATGGACAGGAAATTTCCGGGTTGATTTAGAAGTAGACCCATTGAATAATCTACGTTTGATTGCCGGGATAAACCCGCACGCTTCGGAATACACCTTAACCAAAGGGCAGGAATTTACTACCCCCTTGTTCCTATACACTTACTCGGATAAAGGAAAAGGCGCTGCCAGCCGCAACCTGCACCGCTGGGCCCGCAATTACCGCATTATGCAAGGAAATGGTTCCCGCTTAACCTTGCTGAATAACTGGGAAGCTACTTACTTCGATTTTAACGAGCCCAAACTGGCCGAGTTGATTAAAGATACCAAGCGCCTGGGCGTTGATATGTTTTTGCTTGACGATGGCTGGTTCGCGAACAAATACCCCCGCAATGCCGATAATGCTGGCTTAGGGGATTGGCAGGAAAATGTTAAAAAATTGCCGCACGGCATCGGTTATTTAGTAAAAGAGGCGCAGAACAACCAGGTAAAATTTGGTATTTGGGTAGAGCCCGAAATGGTAAATCCCAAAAGCGAGCTCTACGAAAAACACCCCGACTGGGTAATTCGCCAACCGAAGCGGGAAGAGCATTTGTACCGCAACCAATTGGTACTGGATTTAAGCAACCCTAAAGTGCAGGATTTTGTGTTTGGCGTGCTGGATAATATTATGACCAAAAACCCGAATGTAGCTTTCTTTAAATGGGATTGCAACGCCGTTATTTACAACGCGCATTCGGAATATTTAAAAAATAAGCAATCGCATTTGTACGTGGATTACGTACGCGGTTTGTACAAAGTGCTCGAGCGTTTCCGGGCCAAATACCCGGATTTACCCATGATGTTGTGTTCCGGCGGTGGGGGCCGCGTGGATTATGGTGCTTTAAAATATTTTACCGAGTTCTGGGTAAGCGACAATACCGATCCGTTGGAGCGGATTTTTATGCAGTACGAGTATTCTTACTTTTTCCCGGCCATAGCCCACGACAACCACGTAACTGACTGGGGCAAGCAACCCATTAAATACCGCACAGACGTAGCCATGATGGGCAAACTGGGCTTTGACATTGTGGTAAGTAAACTGGAACCAAACGACTTGCAATTCTGCCAGGACGCCGTTAAAACTTATAAGTCCCTAAGCGACGTGATCTGGCACGGCGATTTATACCGGTTGGCCAACCCTCGCGACAACGATTTTGCCTCGGTGATGTACGTAAACGAAGCTAAAAACCGGGCGGTCATGTTTAACTATTTGGTATCTAACCGCTACGGTGCCGGAACTTTGTCGCCGGTTAAAATGGGCGGCTTAGACCCGAATAAAAAGTACCAGGTAAAAGAAATTAACTTGTATCCCGGCACTCAATCTTCTATTACCGGTAACACCTCCTACTCCGGCAACTACCTCATGACAGTAGGGTTCAACCCCAATGTAAACGCCCGCCGCACCAGCGTTATTTTGGAAATAACCGAAGCCCGGTAAATAGTGGTTTGTTCCGGTTATCGGTTGATTTTGGCAGGATATATGGAATAAGAAAGTAAAATATAACGCAGGTAAACGGAGTTACTCCGTTTACCTGCTTGTTACCTGTAAGAGGAATTAAAAATTTGAAGAAATATACCAAGGATTTTCTTATTGCAGCTCACGACAAAAGCTCTTCACATAAAAAAGAAATAATGGAGAGTGAGCAATGTGTATGCTTCTATTGCCAAGGAATCTATTCACCGACTGAAATTGTGGAATGGATTAACGAAAATAATGGAGGAGAAACAGCAGTTTGCCCCAAATGTGGTATTGATTCGGTATTAGGTTCAAAGTCAGGCTTACCAATTACTGATAAAGAATTTATAGAAGAAATGACTGAATACTTTTTCTGAGTTGATATTCAATTCATCAATGTAGAAAAAAAGTAAAACTCAATCAGGTAACACAGCACAGGCATCATGTTCGGCTATCGCCTCACCCGTTGCCTGTCCGAGACCGTTAGGCCATAATTAAAAAGAAACAGATTAAATTGTTATTTGTAATTACTTTCTTGTTTAACCTGCTTCCTAATGATTTAGGATGTTCAAAATTTAATCGTACATCTCATGTAAAGAAAGCTTTAGGATTCAATCAGATTAAAGACATAATTGAAGTTTGTAAAGCTGACTCTACTTTTGAGCAAACTATTCACTATAGGCAGAAAAGCCTTAAATCAACAAAATTAGTAAGAACAGAGGTTAAAAAAGGGAAATGGCAGATAAGGAAAGATACATTAATGCTAACTTGGTTATCTAATGAAGCTGGTGAAATTACTCATACATACTTAATTAAAAAGAATAAATTAACCTACTTCCATTACGACCCTAAAAATCATAGGGGCGGTGCCTTAAGTAAATATAATTGGAAATTATCTGAAGGAAGTAATTCATTGGAGTAAAGAAAAATCATTGCCTAATAATGTATATACAAAATCCTTGTTTCACTTTGGGTTTTGCATATACGTGGCCCGTTGTACAAAATTGAATGATACTCTTTGATCGAATAAATAACCCTGCCTTTTTAGACACTCACTCAATTGAGTCAGATTTGAGTGAAGGTAAAACTGTTGTCATCCAATTTTCAGAAAAAGTCTATGATGATAAGATTCTCGCTGATCTTAATATGCTGTGTGCAAAGAATAATGAATTACTAGAGGTTAGATTCTATGGGCACTATGAAGATAAAGGACGCTTTGACTGCAAAATTCTTGAAAAGCTTCCTGAGGTAAAGTCTCTGTACATGGATTGCCTTTATCATGTGGAGAACCTGTCTTCCCTAACTAAACTTAAGCATCTTCATACACTGAGCATAGGCTTCTATGAGCTGAGAGAATCTGAACTTCTAAATTCAGACAACTTGAAGTCATTACAAAAGCTATTGCTTTTTGACACAAGGAGTAAAGCTCTAAAACTAAAGTATCTAGAAGATTACCAAAAACTTAATTACTTAATTTGCTGCGGTCACACCAAAAACATTGAAGCACTTGGAGAACTTAGCAATTTGGAGGAACTGTCACTTAACTCCATAAGTAAAGCACCTATCGGCTTTGTAAATAAATTAAAAAAGTTGAAGATACTTAAGTTAATATTAGGAGGCAGAAGCAATATAAATGAAATAGAAGAAAACGACATGGAAGAACTTGAAATTATAAGAGTAAGAGGCTTTACTGAGATAAATAACATTGCATCCTTCAGAAAGCTAAAGAAGCTCCAAATAGAGGACCTAATTCAATTAAATGAACTAGTATTTGAAAAGCCTCTTCAACATCTAGAAGAACTAGCTATTTTAAATTGTAAGTCTTTTTCACTTTTGGATGGGTTAGACAAAACAGAAAGCCTCAGAAAGCTATGGATTTATAAAACTAATCTTGACTTTGACAACTTAATCAATAAGTGCCTACCGAAATCACTGAACACATTCGGTTTTTATACTTCAAAAGTAAAAGTAGATAAAGAAATACAAAGCAGAATTAAGTCATTAGGTTATCTTAATAGATTAGAAAAGGCATAAGAACAACTTTGTACAATAACACCTTTACGGTAGCAACGCCATCGCAAATCCTTAATGTGCCATCAGATAAAGCGGACTCACTAAATATAAAATAGTAGATTTAAGAACAATATATATGGCAACAGTTAACACCTATTTATATTTTAATGGGAATTGTGAAAAAGCCTTTAACTTTTATAAATCTGTTTTTAAGAAAGAATTCAAATTTATTGGACGTTATAAAGATGTGCCTGCAGATGCAAGACAGAATTTCCCGCATTGCAAAGATGAACATATTATGCATATAGGACTACCTATTAGTAATGAAACAATTATAATGGGAGCCGACATTATTGATGTCAAACGACAAGAAAATAGTGCAGCTAGATACTTCTCGCTTTATATTAATACTGAAAGTAAAGAAGAAGCTGATAGGTTGTTTGATTCGTTCTCAAAAGAAGGAGAAATAAAACTTCCTATTTCTGAGCAATTTTGGGGTTCTTATTATGGAATCTGCGTGGATAAATTTGGTATTAACTGGAAAATTAGTTTCAGTTTGCAAACTACTTAAACAAAAAAAGATTGTACAATGGGCAGTGGCTATAAGGTATCTACGCCACCTTATAGCTACTGCCCATTGTGTGTAATAGCAAGAAGCTCCGGACAAATGACTACAGAATTATCACCAGAAGAATTCCAATCGACCTTTGGGATATCGATGCATGATGTGACCATAACTGCAGAACCTGTAACTGAAATCTGGCCCTACGTTGAGTGTTTAAAGAATTATGGAGTAGTTCAAATGATAGTATACGACCAAGAACTTGTGGAAAAAGTGTACCGAAGTTGTGAGAATACCTACGACCATGTATTGTTGCCAACCGAAAACCAAAATACTTTTATAGTAATCGTAATTGACCTATTAGCTAAGAATATCAGAGGGCATTATATACTTAACTTAGATCGGGAATACGAGTTAAAATAAAAGCAGCAGCATATAACAGCAGTAATTGTTGCACAACTCAGCAGTCCGCAAGAGACTTAATTAATCCTTTTTTACTTTTTCCGTTTCTACAGTTGTAAGTGGCCAAGGGAATTGCTGATATTACCCATGTTGTATAACTTGCACATTGCTTTACCCATTGGAACGGCGTCCCCGAGTTTATGGAAAAAGTTAATGAAAATGAAAAAATGAACGAGCAGGATACCAAACGACTTTCCCGGCTGGCTGCCATTCTCACGCAACTGCAAACCAAACGTCTACTAACCGCGACAAATCTGGCAGCTAAATTTAAGGTAAGCGTCAGAACCATTTACCGCGACATCCGGGCTTTGGAACAAGCCGGGGTTCCGGTTATTACCGAAGAAGGGAAAGGCTATACCTTAATGGAAGGGTATAAAATTCCGCCCATCATGTTTTCTGAAAAACAAGCGAATGCCTTAATTCTGGCCGAACAATTAGTTTTAAAAAATAAAGACGCCTCGTTTATTAATGATTATACCGAAGCCATTGACAAAATAAAAGCGGTACTGCGGCAAGCAGAGAAAGACAAAGCAAATTTACTAGCCGATCGTACCCGTTTTGCACAAAACCTTAACCGGGAAAGAAGCAGCAACCATCTTTCGCAGCTACAATACGCCCTCACCAATTTTTACCTGATACAAATTGATTATTGCAACGAACAAGGCAAAACCACCAGCCGCAGCATTGAGCCCTTTGCCCTAATCAGCACTACCGAAAATTGGCTTTTAATCGCTTACTGCCGTTTACGGGCGGAGTTTAGATACTTCCGCTTAGATCGAATAACCAAGATGCAAATGCTTTCAGAGAAGTTTGCGCCCCACCCTATGACTTTACAGGAATTTTTTGAAAAATATCATTAGCCTCTTCTAACCCCTGACATAAGGCTGTCCTGGCCCTGCTCCATCTTTGCCTTGTTAATTTTAAAGCAACATAAAATGGAAAAACAAACATTCGACCCTTGGGCCTGGGGTAAAAACACTAATTCGGTACAGGCAGTGGAAGTAAAGAACGTAAGCGCCACCCTTTACTGTTCGGGGCAAGTAGCCCTGGCCGCAAACGGCACCCCAAGCAACGCCGATATGCGTTCGCAGCTCCTGCAAACCATTGCCAATCTGGAACAACTCATTCATGAATCGGGATTTGCCTGTAAAAATATCGTCCGGCTAAATGTATTTACCACCTCTACCCAGGAGTTTTTTACTACCTGTATGGATATTTACGTACCTTTTCTTCAACGGCACCAAATTCAGCAGGCTACTACTTTACTGGAAGTAAAAGGACTTTTTGCCAACTTAACCGTAGAACTGGAAGCCACCGTAGTAAAGTAAATGCCGCAAAAAAGCGGTGTAATTACTTAATCTTACAAGCCGTACAAATTGGCGAAAATGGTTAGCGATAACCAGTTTTTAAACAAGCTGTACGGCTTATTTTTTATTACCAGATTTTAAATTTTTTAAATTTTAGCTTTGAGAAGACAACCCGCAACTCCCGCCAGCTTGTAGCTGGTGGGTATTTATAAAGGTAAGTTTTCAACTTCCGGCCAGTTAAAACTGGCCACTATAGACTGCTCCCTTTGCACTGCGTTAAATTGGAAGCAGTATATCAGCAACTTTAACCTGATTACTCCTGGCAAAAGCATGGAATAAGTGCTACTGGTAAATCACAAATTCAAAACAGGTGCTATTTTTAAAATTTTTAACTTTGCAGAGATAACGTAAAAGAAAACAGTAACAAATGGAAGTACTTCTGGAGAAAGAAAATTATACATTTATTCTGGATAAGCAGTTTGATTATAAGTACCTCGCTCCTATTGGCAGATATGTGCAGTGGAAACTAGAGCACCAGCATTGGGATGATTATAACGAGCTCTACCACGCCACCCGACTGGTCGAAAATCTGCTGAGAAATCCGGAGGTTTGGATTGACTCGCATGCTATTTTAAAAAATAATGCTCCGGCCGGAGTTATTTTAATGGTAGGTGGTAAAATTAAAAAGCTGGAAGATAAATACCCGATTATAAACGAGGACCAGTCCTTATTGTTAAAATATTTCCATATCCAGGATAAAGGACAAGGCCTTGGGAGCTTTTGGTTAAATTCAATAATCCTCCCTTATTATCGAGCCTTAGAATTTAAAGAAATATACGTGAATTCGAGTCACCCCCATTCTTTTGGGTTTTACCGGCGCATTGGTTCTTTGATTAATACGTACCAACAACCCAGTGATAACAACCGCTATACACGGGAAGGCAGTTGTTTTAAGGTAAACCTTTAAATCGGAAATTTTTAAAAATTTAAAATCATGCAACAGGTGCATCACCCTGTTTTTTTTAGCGCCATTTTTTAGATAGGTAGCGCCTTACTGGAATGTCGTAAAACTTCATTACTACATAGGCAAAAATTACCAGCACAATAACAGCCGGTACAATAATGTACGGTAAATCGCTGAGCGGCGGCTTTTTGGTGGTAAAGTAGTTGCCATAAACCCAGAGAAAGGCGTAATGCGTCATGTAAAGTGGGTAAGATATATTACCGGAAAACTGGCAAACTTTTTTCCATTGCCCCGATAAGGTGGAGCCGGCTCCCAGCGCCACCAGTAAGGGGAAATAAAAAATTACTACCAAAGCTTCCGTCAGCCAGTTGTACTTAGAACCAGGCATCAGAAAGGCTAATAACAACAAAATTGCCAATCCCCCGAAACCCAGCCGGTTTTTAATAATCCAATTGGAGCGGAACAAAAACAAACCCGCTAAAAAAGAATAAGCCACCCGGGCACCACCGTCCAGGAAAGTATCTTTCGACCAGCCACCCAGCAAATTGCCGGCCTGGTAACTCACCACACAAAGTGCCACCGCCGCCAGCATGGTTAACCCACCCAAAGCCCTACGGCTGAAGCGATGCAGAATAATGGCGTAAAAAATGTTGGCTACGTATTCGTAAAACAACGACCAGGAAGGCGCATTCAATCCAAAAAGGTTAAAAGCGCGGTCGGGCATTACCGGAAAAGGAATCAAAAAAACGGAGCAGGCAAACAGCAAAGCTAATCGGCCAAAGTCGTAAGTAATGGGAGCGGCAAAAGGATCGAACAGCAACGCCACTAACCCCAAAACAGAACCCAGCACCACTAATGGGTGCAACCGGATTAGCCTGGCCTTAAAAAAAGCCCACATCCCCAGTTTGCCCAAACGGTCGTCGTATGCGTAACCAATTACAAAACCCGACAAGCAAAAGAAAAAATCGACGGCTAAAAAACCATGACCAATAATGTTTTGGTTGATATCCGTAAAAACCCATTCCATAAAATGGAAAATAACCACTGCCAGAGCGGCAACCCCTCTTAATCCATCCAGAATATCAAAATGCTGTTTTGTTTTTACAAGGCTTGCGCTTGGTTTTACGTCGTTCATTAATTTTGCATCAAAGTGAACTGCCACCTCAGGAGCCGCTAAACTTAAGGCTTTTTTAGTGGCAAAAGATGCGGCAAAGTAAGCGTTAAAATAATAAAAATTGAAGCTTTGGCCGGCCTGTTTCCTTTGGGCAAAATTTTAAAAATAAAGCAATCACGAATAAGCAAACAGTAATAAGTTAGCTTACAGATAATTACAATTTTACTTCATATTAAGCGGGCAGCTCGTTTTCTGTTTTAACTATAAGTTTATTTGCTTGTTCAGATGAGGGTAAGAAACCAGATGCATGCTGTTAGAAATAAAGTTTTCTCAGTTAAACTATCTGGCATAGGTCTAAGCGGTAAGTAGCCGATTAAATTTTTACTACCTCCGGGTAAGGTGGTGATGCAAAATCTTAAAATTTAAAAATTATGAAGCGTTTAATTGGTGTTTTGTTTCTGCTGTTTTCTGCTGTCCAGGCCTTTGCCCAGCAAAAAGAAATGCTCATCCGCATAGCCGAGGTAGAGATTGCGGCCGATTACCTGAATGCGTATAAAAAAATCTTGCAGGAAGAAGCGGAAGCCACGGTGCGTTTAGAACCAGGCGTAATTACTATTTTTCCGATGTACCAGAAAGAAAACCTAAACCACATTAGAATCTTAGAAATTTACGCCAACCAAGAAGCGTATGCGGCTCATTTAAAAACCCCGCATTTCCTGAAATATAAAACCTCCACTCAAAAAATGGTAAAATCGCTGAAACTAGTAGATATGCAAGCCTTGGATGCTGACCTAATGAATAAAATATTTTTAAAACTAAAACTATAAATCAAAGCAGGCTGGTTGTGGCCAGGTTACGTTACCCCGTTACATACCTTGTTACGAACTACGGCCAACCTGCCAGATTAACTTATAGTGCAAAAAAGATACAAACAGGCAGCTATCAACTATCAAATCGTTTACCTTCGCTTAGTTCCAGAAATCAGATTTACTTGTAATTAGCTGCTTTTTTAAAAATTTTAAATCTTGGATATAAATTTTACAACTATTATTGAAGTGTTAGGCACCTTTGCCTTTGCCATTAGCGGCATCCGGTTTGCTTCCGGCAAACAGATTGACTGGTTTGGCGCTTATATTATTGGTTTGGTAACGGCCATTGGCGGGGGCACTGCCCGCGATTTGTTATTAGATATAACCCCTTTTTGGATGCAGGACGGTAAATATTTTGTAACCACCGGCTTTGCCCTACTGGCTACGCTGCTTTTTAAAAATCAGGTATTTAAATGGAGCAGCACCTTATTTTTATTTGATTCCGTTGGGCTTGGCTTATTTACCATCGTGGGCATCAGCAAAAGTCTGGATGCCGATTTACCTTTTTGGGTTTGTATTATTATGGGCACCATTACGGGCACCCTGGGCGGGGTAGTGCGGGATATTTTGTTAAACGAAGTGCCCCTGCTTTTCCGGAAAGACATTTACGCCCTGGGCTGCATTGCCGGTGGCGTTGTTTATTTTATCTGTTACAGCTTTAAACTTCCGGTTGGTTTAACCGAATTAATGGCCGCGGTAACCATAATTGTAATCCGGGTAATTGCGCTTAAATTCCATATCCATTTACCGGTTTTAGGTTCTATTTCGCCCAAAGCAGAAAAAGCAGAAGATAAAGATAGGTAACTTATTTCCTTGCCTTTGGTTTAACCTTTCGCCCCTTATGAAAAACCACGATGTATTTGATTTAACCGCCACCATAGAAATTGCTAAAAACCCGGAAATAGTTTTTAAGTACCTGGCTGATTACACCAACGACTGTAAATGGCGTCAGGAAATTAACCGGGTAGAAATCAACATCGGTACGGTAGCCCCAGGAAGTTTAATTATCGAAGATTCTTTTTTGTCGCGGCGGGTGCCGCATTATATTTCTAAATTACAGTGTCAGGAATTTTGGGAAAACCACCGGATAGTAAGCGAAACCATTCAAGAAAACCTTTTCTGGGCCAAAAACACCCGGGTAGTAGAGCCACTTCCGAATAAGGCCATCAAAGTAACGTACCAACTGCAATTCGACCAAAGCATCGTAAAACATGGCCTGGGTTTTCAGTTGCCTAAAATCCTGGTAAAATTTTACACGCTGGTTACCATGAAAAAGTACTTACGCGTGCTCCGCAAAAACTTAGAAATTTAAAAAAACTACTATCGACCCCGGAAAATAAATTCGATTGCCGCAACTAAACAACTGATTTTAGAAAATTTACCCGCATAAGAGTAAGTCAAAACCGTACCGAAACTTAGAAAATGGCTTAGCCGATAGTATTTGTTATTTGCTGCTTCGGGATAAATCCTGAACTTTACTCAAAAAAAGCATGAACTGGATTATCTTAATTATTGCGGGCTTGTTTGAAGTTGCTTTTGCGTCTTGTTTAGGCAAAGCCAAAGAAACTACCGGCACCGAAATGTATGCGTGGTACGGCGGCTTTTTAGTTTCGCTTACCGCCAGCATGTTATTGCTCATGAAAGCCACCCAAACCTTACCCATCGGAACTGCTTACGCCGTCTGGACCGGCATTGGCGCCGTTGGTACGGCCATTATCGGTATTTTGGTTTTTAAAGAACCCGCGCATTTCTGGCGAATTTTCTTTTTAATTACTTTAATCGGCTCTATTATCGGCTTAAAGTCAGTTTCGCATTAACTGGTTTTTTATTTTTTAAAAATTTTAATTTTCGGCAGCCTTACCTGAGCCTTGCGTACGCTGCCACTTCCTCAAAACTCAAGTAAAATTTTATGGCACCCTATCAATTCCGCCAAGCCAACCCAACGGATTTGCCGCTAATCTGGGAAATTCTGCAACAAGCCATTATGCGCCGGAAAGCAGATGGCAGCAACCAATGGCAAGACGGCTACCCCAACCCGGCAGTTATTCAAAAAGACATTGAACAAGGCCATGGGTTTGTTTTAATCGAAAAAGATACTGTTGTTGGTTACAGCGCAGTAATAATTAACCACGAACCCGCCTATGCGGCCATCGAAGGTAAATGGCTGACAAATGCTGATTTTGTGGTGGTGCACCGGGTGGCCATCGCCGTGACGCATCTGGGTAAAGGCTTAGCTCAAAAAATATTGGAGTATGTAGCAGATTTTACCCGCCAAAACCACATCTATAGCATTAAAGCCGACACTAATTTTGACAATCCGGCCATGATAAAAGTTTTTGAAAAACTGGGCTATTCTTACTGCGGCGAAGTCTATTTCCGGGGTAGCCCCCGCAAAGCTTACGAAAAGGTTTTAACTTATAAATAATCTAAAATAGCCAGGATTGCCCCATACTTTCTATCGCATTCAGTAGCGCCCTTCTCCAGCGGCTCCTCATCAACTTTTACCGGTATAAAACCGGGCTGCAATATTATAAAAGGTAGCAGCCAATTCCCGGAGTAGAAACTAAGCTATTTTCTTCTATTTTCGGGTTTGCAAAGGCCGGCTTTAGGCGCTGCAGCCAGGGCGAACTTTGCTTTTAAACTAACTCCTGGGTTCTGGTAGTTTTATTTACTCACTCCAATAAACATGAATAAAATCTGCTTACTGTTTTTGCTTTTTTACGGAATTACGTCGTTTGGTCAGGCCCAAAATACCGGTTCCCGGCCCCGGGTTTTTGTTTTTACGGATGTAAATAACGAACCCGACGATGAAGAATCTCTGGTCCGGTTTTTAGTTTACAGTAACGAGTATGATATAGAAGGACTAGTGGCTCATACTTCTTGTTGGCTGAAAAAAGGAATTCGGGAAGACTTAATCCGGAAACAAGTGGCGGCTTACGGCTTGGTGCGCCCCAACTTAGCGAAACATGCCAGCGGCTTCCCCACCCAACAAGCTCTGGAAGCGGTAATCTCGTCGGGGCAGCCGGAATACGGGATGGCCGCTACGGGCAAAGGAAAATCTACGCCTGGTTCGCGGTTGTTAATAAAAGCGGCTCAAAAACAAGATAACCGGCCTTTATGGGTGCTGCTGTGGGGCGGGGCCAACACCTTAGCCCAAGCTTTACAAGATGCCCGCGAAGAACTATCGGCGGCCGAGCTAAACCAACTCATCGCCAAATTAAGAGTGTATTCCATCTCGGACCAAGACGATGCCGGGGCCTGGCTTCGCCAAGAATTTCCCGCTTTATTTTACATCGCCGATCCATCTAAACAAGATCATTTAAGCTATTATGCATCTACCTGGAACGGTATTTCCGGAGACCAGGAAAATAATACCGGCGTTAATTACTTTTTTAATTTAGTAGACAATTCCTGGTTAGAACAAAATATCAGTAAAAATCATGGTCCGCTCGGAGCGCTTTACCCGCCTTTAACGGTTATTATGGAAGGCGATACGCCGTCTTTTCTGGGGTTAATCAACAATGGTTTAGGTTGGGCCGAAAGTCCGGCTTTTGGAGGTTGGGGCGGTCGTTACCATTTGTATCAGCCCCACGGCGAAACCCGGCCTTTATGGACCAGCAATTTACTGAGTCGCGACACTTTTGAATACGAACCCGGCAAAAAGTTCACTTCAAACGGTACCACCATCTGGCGCTGGCGCGATCATTTTCAATATGATTTTGCTGCCCGCATGGACTGGTGCGTAGCCGATAGTTACAAAAAAGCCAATCATAACCCCAACTTGGTAGTAAATAACGACCAGACTAAAAAAGTGCTTTATATAAATGCCAGCGGCCGTAAAAAAATAACCTTATCGGCGGCGGGCACCAAAGACCCCGACGGTCAGCCAGTAAACCTGAAATGGTGGATTTATCCGGAAGCCGGAACCGTACAAAACGCCACTTTAACAATCACCCAGGGCGAAACTACCGAGGTAGATTTATCCGGGGTAAAAGGCTCCGGAACCGTGCACGTTATCTTACAAGGCAACGATAATGGCAGCCCTAATTTATACGCCTATCGTCGGGTCGTAATTACATTATAAGTTTAGATTGAAGAGAATTTTTAAATTTTTCATTTTCTGAAAGCACCAGATCTGTAAAATTTAACCTGGCTTTATTTGCTAAACCGGAATAAATTTTAAATTTTTAAAAATTGGCCATTTATCAAATTACTGCTTCTCCGGAATTATTGGTGATAATTAGCCAAATTATAGAAGTAGCGGTCAATTGTCCCTTAAAACCTATAAAACTATGATTAACCTAAACCCTGATGCTAAAGAGTTGTCGCTGGAACAACAGGAAGAACTGCTGCAAACTTTACAAGTGCGCTTTGAAAAAAACAAAAACCGCCATCCCGCTATAGCTTGGGCAGAGGTACAAGCCCGAATTGAAAATAAACCCGAAAAATTGTGGTCGCTGTACGCTATGGAAGAAACCGGCGGTGAACCGGACGTGGTGGGTTATGATGCCGAAGGACAAGAATATCTGTTTTACGATTGTTCCCCCGAAAGTCCCAAAGGCCGCCGCAGTTTGTGTTACGATTTAGCCAGTTGGGAATCCAGGAAGCAATTTAAACCCGAGAACAATGCTATGAATATGGCTGCTGAACTGGGCATTGAACTATTAACCGAAGAACAATACCGCGAATTACAGCAACTAGGCCATTTCGATACCAAAACCTCGAGTTGGATAAAAACCCCGGCTGCCATCCGAAAGTTAGGCGGTGCCTTGTTTTGTGATCGCCGGTACAACCAGGTTTTTGTATACCACAACGGCGCCGAATCGTATTACGCCGCTCGTGGCTTCCGGGGCTCTTTAAGAGTTTAAACTTAGTTTAAAGTGAATACATGGAAGAAGCCCGGAACCAAACCATTTACTTTATAACCGGTGCTTCGGGGGTGGGCAAAACCACGTTGGTGCACCTGCTCCGGGAGAAATACCATAACCAGCCGTGGTCGTTTTTTCATTTCGATTCCGGGGGTGTTCCGTCGCTGGCGCAAATGGAAAAAGAATACGGCTCGCCCGCGGCCTGGCAAAAAGCCAAAACCCTGGAGTGGATTCATTTACTGGTGCAGGATGGTGTTAGCACCAAAATCTTTATGGAAGGCCAAACCAATCCGCAGTTTATTCAGGAAGGATTTGCCCAACAAAATTTTAAAAATTTTAAAATTATTCTCCTGGACTGCCCCGCCCCAGAAGTAAAACAAAGGCTTACTATCCGGAGAAACCAACCCGAACTTTTTACCCCACACCTGGTAAACTGGCTTAACTACCTCCGTGCGCAGGCCCGCGAACAGCAAATCCCCATTATCGAAACCCAGCACCTGACGCCCCCACAACTCCTGGCTGCTTTCGAAAAAGTAATAGCGCTGTAAAGTTTACCAAAGTCTTGTCTCTACCCGCGTACTTAAAAAGGTTTCTTTAAAAAAAAACCATTTTCTAAGTACGCTGTTATTTTACCTGCTTGTTAACTCCATATAACTTATTATCATACAGTTGTAGCACCTGCTTAATTATTTCTTTATAATTACTCAGACTTACCATTTACTACCTTTACCCAATTTAAACGAACCTTATTATTTAAAAACTATGAGTAAAATAACCGTAGCCGACGGCACCGAAATTTTTTACAAAGACTGGGGTACCGGTCAACCTATATTTTTCCACCATGGCTGGCCTTTGTCCGGCGACGACTGGGATGCACAAATGATGTTTTTTCTGAATCAGGGCTACCGCGTAATTGCCCACGACCGCCGCGGACACGGCCGCTCCTCCCAAACGCCTAATGGCCACGACATGGATACCTATGCCGCCGACGTAGCCGAACTTACCAAAGCCCTGGATTTAAAAAATGCCATTCACGTGGGCCACTCCACGGGTGGCGGCGAGGTTATCCGCTACGTAGCCAAACATGGCCAAGGCCGGGTAGCCAAAGCCGTATTGATTAGTGCTGTTACGCCCATCATGGTGCAAACCGAAAATAATCCGGATGGTATTCCGCTTTCGGTTTTTGATGAGATTCGGGAAGGCACCGCAACCCGGCGGCCACAGTATTTTCAGGATTTTACCATGGCTTTTTACGGATTTAACCGCGAAGGAGCCCAAGTATCGCAGGGCATCCGGGACAACTGGTGGCGCCAGGGCATGATGGGTGCCGTAAAAGCCCACTACGATTGCGTAAAAGTATTCTCGGAAACTGATTTTACCGATGATTTAAAAAGCGTGGAAATTCCGGTATTGGTAATGCACGGCGAAGACGACCAGATAGTACCGTTTGAACTGACCGGCGCAAAAGCCGTGAAGTTGCTTAAAAATGGCAAGCTTATCTCATACCCCGGTTTTCCGCACGGCATGCCCACCACCGAAGCCGCTACCATCAACGCCGATTTGCTGGAATTTTTCCGGTCGTAGCTGTTACCCTTAGTTTCTTCTACCCTTTTGTAAAAGCTGTTGCTGTAACCGGCAACAGCTTTTATGTAAACACAATTTTTAAAAATTTTCGTTTTCGCCGAGTAAGCACCACAGCATGATTTCGAAAGTAATACCCAAACTGCCTTTTATTGATAAACAACAAACCCTTGCCTTTTACGTAGATCAATTAGGCTTTCAGTTGCAGTCTGATTACGGCGATTACCTGATTATCGACTTGCATGAAGTAGAACTGCATTTTTTTGCTTACCCAAACCTAGAACCCGCCAAATCTGATTTTATGATTTACCTGCGCGTAGATACCGCCATTGAAAAATTGTACCAGCAAATCCAAACAGCCGGCGTTCTCATACACCCGAATGGTTCGCTGAAACGGAAGCTCTGGCATCAAAAAGAATTTTCTGTTATCGACCCGAACGGCACTTTATTAACTTTTGGACAAGCTGCTGTTTAAGGGTAATATGGGTAACAAAACCTTGTAGAAACAAATCACAAATACGCTTAAATTTTTATTATATTTAAAAAGAACTAAGCCAAAACCGCTTAATGGATGCACCTCAGTAATTGTTGTTTATGAAAAAACTGTTTTACGCCAGCGTGCTGGGCTTCATCTTATTCGAAATTGCCAACATCTACTTTATTATGCCTATGCCGGGTAGTCAGCAGATGAACAGCATTGATTTGGCTTACCAGCTTTACTCCTGGCGTTGGTTCATCCGGGGCTTATTTTTGGCGGGCATGCTGGTTGGTTTCAGGAAAACGTGGTTGACTTACCGGTATTTTACCATATTCGCTTTAGTGGTGGTGGCGGGCATCGCGTACCTGGCAAATTTTAATATGGCCGCCGATGCAATGTTTTTACCAACCACCCATCTAACCATGGTGCCGGCCACTGCCAATTAAGTAAAATCCGAAAGGCTGGTGTTGGGAATTAGTGTTCAAAACCAGGCACGCGCTTACCCCATTCAATATTTAGGTTACCACCACCAGGTACTGGACTCAGTGAATAATAAACCCATTATGGTTACCTATTGCACGGTTTGCCGCTCGGGCCGCGTGTTTGAACCTATCGTAAACGGAAAACACGAACAATTCCGGCTCGTGGGTATGGATCATTTTAATGCTATGTTCGAAGATAAGACTACCGGCAGTTGGTGGCGCCAGGCTACCGGCGAAGCTATCGCGGGTAAACTAAAAGGTCAAAAACTGCCGGAAGTAGCCAGTGCGCAGGTAACATTAGCCGAATGGTTAAAGCTGTACCCCCAAAGTTTAATTATGCAACCCGACAAAACTTTTACCGCCGAGTACGATAGTTTAAGCAATTACGAAACTGGTAAACGCAAGGGCTCCCTTACTCGCCGCGATACATTGTCGTGGCAACCCAAGTCGTGGGTGGTGGGTGTAACCTTGGGTCCAGCCAGCAAAGCTTACGACTGGAATACCTTACGGAAAGAACGCATTATTTACGATGAGTTAGATCAAAAACCCATTGCCGTAATTTTGGGAGATGATGACCAGAGTTTTACTGCCTTGCAACGAACCAACAAAAATCAAAAATTTACTTTAACCGGTAATATCTTATATGATTCGTTTAATCAATACCATTTACTAGGCACTGCGCTTAACCCGGTAGTTCCTGCTTTACCTAAACTAAACGCTTACCAGGAGTATTGGCACAGTTGGCAATCTTTTCATCCGGAAACCAAAAAATACGAAGAAACTATATCCCGCTAAACCGGATATTGCCCGGCAACCTCGCCCAAAACAGATTTTTTAAAATTATTAATTTCAAATGTACCTCCGAAATGAATGGCTCCCGGAAAAGTTTATGCTGGAAAAATCCCGCCGAATGACTTTTTCAGAAAACCAAACCCCGGAACTATGGCGCTCCTTCATGCCCCTCCGGGGGCAAATTAAAAACAAAGCCAACGCTAATTTATATTCGGTGGAAGAATACGATCCTGGCTTTTTTGCCGCGTTCAACCCAAAAAAAGCTTTTATTAAATGGGCGGCTCAGGAAGTTGTTAGTTTATTGGATGTGCCCTCCGGTTTAGAAACTTTAATTATACCTGCCGGACTATACGCTGTTTTTCTACACCGCGGATCAGCCAGTACTGGTGCCGAAACCTACGCGTTTATTTTCAACCATTGGCTTCCTGCGTCCGGTTATCAATTAGACCAGCGGCCACATCTGGCAATTATGGGTGAAAAGTATAAAAACGAAGACCCTAATTCGGAAGAAGAAATTTGGATTCCGGTAAAATAGAAATTTTTAAAAATTAAATTCTTTGCAAGCGCCACACTGCGGTGCTATCAGATTTGATTACTTGCTGATTAATTGCATGGCCTAATTTGGAAAACTTGAGCTAGAGATTTATTAAACCTGATTCCAGCTAAAAATTTGAAATTTAAGCCCGATTAACCAACCGCCTTTTCTGTTACCGCTTCTACCGGAATGTTTTCTTTGGGTTTTCCCAGAATCAGGCGGATGCCTTTGTCGTAAGTAAAATAACTGCCAATCCAGTTAACCAGCACAAACAAGCGGTTCCGGAAACCAATAATGGAAATCAGGTGAATAAAAGCCCAGATAAACCAGGCAACAAACCCTTGGGTTTTAATTTCTTTTTTAAAAATTTTTAAATCCGCTACGGCCTGGTTGCGGCCAATGGTGGCCATGGCACCTTTATCGTGGTAATGAAAGGGGTGCAAAGGCTGGTTTTTTATTAGCCTTTTTAAATTTTCGCCGAGCAATTTGCCTTGCTGCATGGCGGGTTGCGCCAGCATGGGATGACCTTCAGGGTGATCCGGGGTAACTATCGCGGCAATATCGCCAATGGCAAAAATGTTCTGGTAACCGGTTATACGGTTGTATTCGTCGGTTTGCAGGCGGTTGCCGCGCAGTAAACTTTCTTTGCGCAGTCCGGCTATGGGCGCGCCAGTTACACCGGCTGCCCAGATTAAAGTTCGGGTAATTAAGGTATCGCCATTGTCCAGGGTTACGGTATAGCCATCGTATGCTTTTACCTTGCGGTTAAACAAAATTTTTACGCCGAAGCTTTCCAGGTATTCCCGGGCTTTCTGAGAAGCTTCCGCCGACATGCCTTTGAGCAACAAATCGCCGCTTTGAATCAAATGAATGTCCATTTTTATAAAATCCAACTCTTTGTAATCCCTCGGGAAAACGTGTTTGCGCAACTCACTCAATGCACCAGCGAGTTCTACGCCAGTAGGTCCGCCCCCCACGATTACGTAGTCCATTAAACTGTTTAGTTGCTCGTCGTCGTCTATTTGCAGTGCTTTTTCAAAATTGCTCAAAATAGTGTTGCGCAGCGCCAAAGCATCCTGAATGTTTTTAATGGAAATGGCGTTTTTCTGAATTACTTCGTCGCCGTAAAAATTAGTGGTAGCTCCGGTGGCAATTACCAAATAATCATAGCGCAGCAAACCAATCGACGTTTCTACCATTTGGTTTACCGTATCTACGGATTGCACTTCGGCCAGCCGGAAATAAAAATTCTGCTGCTCATCAAAAATTTTCCGGAAAGGGTAAATAATGGAATCGGCTTCTACGGCGGCGGTGCCCACCTGGTACAACAAAGGCTGAAACGTATGAAAATTTTGCTTATCAATTAAGATTACCTGCAGTTCGGTGCCGCGTAAAGCTTTTACCAATTCCAGGCCGGCAAAGCCGCCGCCCACAATTACTACCCGCGGTTGCCCCGTTTCGGCTATTTTGGCATTTCTTGAATTATCTATAATGGTAGCCATGCATGCGCTCAATTAAACTATTCTGCCTTGTTTCTTTTGTTTGTTTTCCAAAAAATGGGTACTGCTTTCTTTACTTCCAAGATGGGTTAAAAGTTTTGCTAAGTCATTTTACCCAGTACCGCGCTGGTTTACTCTTAATTTTTAAATATTTTAAGTTAGCCGCAGTTTTTGTTTATTAAGAATCAATGATTGGTTAAGACGCTTGTGCTCCGGTTTGCAGCCCGCTCATTTTTTAAAATTTAAATGAAAAGCCTTAATCAAGCTAGCTCCTACCTGTTGTAAGGTATAAAGTTAAAGCCGTATAAATACGCAATGTTCCTGAAAACGGCTCATTAAATACGGAATTTCACCGCTTTCGCTAAGCTTTGCCGTTGCCGGATTATATTTTACGTACAAGACGTATTTTAACGCCAATACTATTTTTTAGTAAGTTTTGGGTGTATTCTCTTGATCCTGAAGTGCTAAAACTTTATAGAGATACGCCGGTTACCGGACAGTTTGACCATTTTACAATTTTATACGTACACGCTTTCCAAGGTCTAATTTGTTCATCTAAACCAAAGCCGATATACTTATTTGTACTAACCATTTATGATTAAAAATCCTGTTGTGTATCCCGGAAAACCGTATCCTTTAGGTGCTACCTGGGACGGGGAAGGGGTTAATTTTGCCCTGTACGCCGAAAACGCCACCGGCGTGGAACTATGCTTATTCGATAACGATACCGATCCGTCGGAAAGTTTAATTATTTTAATTGCCGAACGCACCCACCAGGTGTGGCACGCGTATCTGCCCTGGGCTAAACCGGGCCAGTTGTATGGTTACCGGGTACACGGTCCTTTCGACCCGATGAATGGCCACCGTTTTAATCCGAATAAAGTTTTGATTGATCCGTACGCCAAAGCCATTTCGGGTACCATTCAGTGGCACGACGCCATGTTTGGTTACGATTTACACGCCGAAGATCAGGAAAACCGCGATTTAAGTTTTAACGATCAGGACAACGCCGCCTATATTCCCAAGTCGGTAGTAATTGATCCGGCTTTTAACTGGGACGGCGATGCGCCTCCGCGTACTCCGTACCATAAATCGATTATCTACGAAACCCACGTAAAGGGTTTTACCATGATGCACCCGGCCATTCCCGAAGAAATCCGGGGTACGTACGCAGCGCTGGTGCACCCGGTAACCATTCAATATCTAACATCCCTAGGCATTACGGCCATTGAGTTAATGCCGGTTCACCATTTCGTGAACGACAGTATTTTACAGGACAAAGGCTTATCGAACTACTGGGGCTACAATACCATCGGCTTTTTTGCACCGGATGTGCGCTACTCCAGCAGCGGCACCTTGGGCGAGCAGGTCTCCGAATTTAAAAATATGGTGAAGGAGTTCCACAAAGCCGGCATCGAGGTTATTCTGGATGTGGTTTACAACCATACCGCCGAAGGCAACCACTTAGGGCCAACTTTATCGTTCCGGGGGATAGACAATGCGGCGTATTACCGTTTAATCCAGGAAGATAAACGGTATTACATGGATTATACCGGCACGGGTAATACCTTAAACGCCATGCTACCCAGTGTGCTCCGTTTAATTATGGACAGTCTGCGGTATTGGATTACCGAAATGCACGTAGATGGTTTCCGGTTTGATTTGGCTTCGGCGTTGGCCCGGGAGCTGCACGACGTAGACCGCCTGGGTTCTTTCTTTGATATTATTCACCAGGACCCAGTTATTTCCCAAGTGAAATTAATTGCCGAACCCTGGGATATTGGCGAAGGCGGCTACCAGGTAGGTAAATTCCCGCCGGGCTGGACCGAGTGGAACGGCAAGTACCGCGACTGCATGCGCGATTTCTGGCGCGGCGAAAAAGCCATGTTGCCCGAATTTGCCAACCGTTTAACCGGCAGCTCCGATTTATACCTCGACGATTACCGCCGGCCTACCGCCAGCATTAACTTTATTACGGCCCACGACGGTTTTACCCTGAACGACCTGGTTTCTTATAACGAGAAACACAACATGGCCAACGGCGAAAACAACAACGACGGCGAAGATCATAACCGTTCCTGGAATTGCGGCGTGGAAGGACCAACGGATGATGAGTGGGTAAACACGCTCCGCAACCGGCAAAAACGCAACTTTTTAACAACTTTGTTTTTATCGCAAGGGGTACCCATGCTGGTAGCCGGCGATGAAATTAGCCGTACGCAAAACGGGAACAACAACGCGTATTGCCAGGATAACGAAATTTCGTGGCTCAACTGGGACAAAGCCGACGTGGAATTACTCAACTTTACCCGCAAGCTGATTCACCTGCGCAAAAACCACCCGATTTTCCGGCGGCGCCGTTGGTTCCAGGGCCAGCCTATTAAAGGTATAGGCGTGGAAGATATTGCCTGGTTTTTACCCGATGGTTCTGAAATGAACGAAGATCATTGGAACCAGGATTTTGCTAAATCATTAGCCGTTTACTTTAGCGGGGTTGGTTTGCACTCCAAAGGGCCTAAAGGCGAACACGTTTTCGACGATTCGTTCTACATTATTTTTAACGCCTCCGATATTCCCCTGGACTTTAAGTTACCGATTAAAAAATACGGCGATAAATGGACCAAAATTCTGGACACCAGCTTAAATCAGGTAGATGAACCTACCGACGTATATAAAGACGAAGACTTGGTTCATGTTGATTCACGTGCCATCGTGTTGTTACAACATCCGATTATTTAGTCCATAGTTGATGGTTCACAGAATACATCAAGGGGTACCTGGCTCAAAAATTTAAAATTTTAAATATTTACTCTAATCAGTTATATGTAGTCCATGGTCCGTCGACTATGGACTAGGAACTATCCATAAAATGAACGCAATATCTACCAATAAACGCTCATTGGGCGTTAACTTTACTCCTACCGGCGAAGCTTCCGTAGTGCTGTGGGCACCGCTTTTAGAAAGCGCCGACATCCGGGTGGCAGGTAAAAATAAAATACCGTTAAAAAAACAAGAATTTGGTTACTGGCAACTTACCACTACAGAGTTACAACCCGGCGACCAATATAAATTTGTCCTGAACAACGAGCAAGAGTTTCCGGACCCTGCTTCTTTATCGCAACTCGACGGCGTACACGGCAATTCCGAAGCTATAAATATTTCGGATTTTAACTGGACGGATAGCAACTGGAACAACCTGCCCTTAGCGGATTATATTTTATACGAACTGCACACCGGCACTTTCAGCCCAGAAGGTACTTTTGCCGGAATAGCCGAAAAACTGGATTACCTGAAATCGCTGGGAGTTAATGCCATTGAAATTATGCCAATTGCGCAATTCCCGGGTTCGCGTAACTGGGGCTACGATGGCGTTTTTCCGTATGCGGTACAAAATTCCTACGGCGGTGCCTGCGGTTTACAAACCCTGGTAGATCTTTGCCACCAGAAAGGTATTGCCGTGGTGCTGGATGTAGTATATAACCACATGGGTCCGGAGGGCAATTACCTGGGCGCTTATGGCCCGTACTTTACCGATAAATACAATACACCTTGGGGCAACGCTATTAACTTTGATGATGCCTGGTGCGACGGCGTGCGGCAATATTTCGCCGAGAACGTGCTGATGTGGTTCCGTGATTTTCACGTGGATGCCTTACGCCTAGATGCGGTGCACGCCATTAAAGATTTCAGTGCGGTACATATTCTGCGCGAAATTAAAATGCACGTAAACCAGCTCATGAAAGAAACCGGCCGCACGCACCACTTAATTGTAGAGCTGGATTTAAACGATCCTAAATTCATTAACCCCCTGGAAGAACAAGGCTTTGGGATGGATGCCCAATGGATTGATGAGTTTCACCATGCTTTGCGGGTAACTGCCACCGGCGAACGTACCGGCTATTATTCTGATTTTACCAGCATTAGTCATTTAGCCAAATCCTACCAGGACGCCTACGTTTACGATGGCCAGTATTCGCCCCACCGTTTTAAAAAGTTTGGTTTAAAAGCTCAGAACAACCCGGGTCAGCAGTTTATTGTGTTCTCGCAAAACCACGACCAGGTGGGCAACCGCATGTTGGGCGAACGTACCAGCCAATTGGTGAGTTTGGAAATGCAGAAGCTTATGGCGGGTGCCGTGTTGGTGAGTCCGTTTTTGCCGATGTTGTTTATGGGTGAAGAATTTGCGGAGCCGCACCCGTTTCTGTACTTCGTGAGCCACACCGATCCGGATTTAGTGGAAGCCGTACGCAAAGGCCGCAAAGCTGAATTCGCGGCTTTTCACGCCCTCGGCGAAGCGCCCGATCCGCAATCCGAAGAAACGTTTACTCAGTCGAAGCTGCAATGGGAGATCCTGAACCAGGAACCGCACCAAACCATGCTGCGGTACTACCAGGCATTGATTCAGTTGCGACAAAATACGCCGGCTTTAAAAAATTTAAACCGCCAAAACCTGGATGTGGTGAGCAACGAAGAAACCAAAACCTTGCTGCTGCACCGCTGGCACGAGAATCAGCACGTGTTATGTATCATGAATTTTACGCAGGAGGTACAACCGGTTACGCTCCCAACCTACGCCGATAACTGGCAAAAACTGTTTGATTCGGCCAGTCTGGAATGGAACGGACAAGCCGCCGCCCCAGATGCCATCTCCAGCGGAATTCCCGTTAATCTACAACCCGAGTCGCTGGTGATTTATCAGAACAGTTGACCCTTCCGCCTACGGCACCTTCCCTAAAAACAGGGAAGGAGATGCGGTTACTGGAGCAAATTAGAGGTAATGCTTATTTAAGCGTTAGAAAATTTTTAAAATTTGATTCAGCACACAATAGCATTTAGTTGACTAATTACCCAAAGTCAATTCTCATATAAAACAAATATCATATTAGTAATCAACTATTCTCAACGCCAAAAGCCGCATCTCCTCCCCTGTCTTTAGGGGAGGTGCCGCAGGCGGAGGGGTAAAATTTTAAAAAAATGCATAATCCTGTAGCTACTTACCGACTACAATTTCATAAAGAATTTACTTTTGCCGATTTTGAAGGTATTATTTCGTACCTGCAGAAACTGGGGGTAAGCACCATTTACGCTTCCCCGGTTCTGGAAGCGACACCCGGCAGTACGCATGGCTACGATGGCGTAAATCCGTACCACGTTAATCCGGAGATCGGCACCGAAGAGCAACTCCGGACCTTAAGCAAAAATTTAAAAGAACAAGGAATCAGTTGGCTGCAAGACATTGTGCCGAACCACATGGCTTTTCACTCGCATAACCCTTGGCTCATGGACGTGCTGGAAAAAGGCCCCCAATCGGCTTACGCCAAGTTCTTTGATATTACCCAGAACAGCGACACCATGAAAGGCCGCCTGATGGTGCCTTTTTTAGGCGCACCGCTGGAACAAGTGATTCAGAACAAAGAATTAAAAGTAGCCTACTCCGAAGAGCAACAACGTTTTGTGTTGCAGTACTACGACAGCGCTTACCCGCTGGGCTACCATTCCTACGAAACCATATTAACTTCCGGCGAACCTACACAGGCCATTCAGCAAGTTTTGGCCACGGTAGAACAACTGCATCAAACCGAAGATGCAACGGCTTATACGGCGGCGTTTTCGGATTTTCAGCAACAACTGGCCGGGCTCATGAAAAACGAAGCAGTAAAAGCTTCGGTGGAAAAATCGCTGGCCGAAATCAATAATAACCCGGAAAAACTGGCCCAAATTGCCGATGAGCAAGCCTACCGTTTATGCCATTGGCAGGAAACGGACCAGCACATTAACTACCGCCGTTTTTTCACGGTAAACGGGCTTATCTGTTTAAACATTCAGGATCCGGAAGTTTTCCAGACGTATCACCAGTACATTCAGGCTTTACGCGAAGAAGGTATTTTCCAGGGTTTACGCATCGACCACATCGACGGCCTGTACGACCCTACCGGGTATTTAGAGCAACTGCGGCAATCTACCGGCGAAGAAACCTACCTGATCGTGGAGAAAATTCTGGAACCCGGCGAAGACATTCCAAAAAACTGGCCCATCCAGGGTAACACCGGTTACGACTTTTTATCGCTGGTTAATAATTTGTTTACCCAGAAAAGCAGCGAAAAAGCTTTTACCGATTTTTACCACCAGTTGGTAGGTGAAGGTGCCGAAGTGCAGGAGCAAATTCACGAGAAAAAAGCCTATATCCTGGAGCATCACATGGCCGGCGAACTGGAAAACTTATACCAGTTATTCCGGGATTTAAACCTGCAGGATGATCCTGATTTAGAAGGTAAAAATGCCGAAATTTTAAAAAAAGTCATTGGCGAGTTTCTGGTGCAATGCCCGGTGTACCGTTTCTACGGCAATCAATTCCCGTTAAGCGAGGAAGAAGCCGCCGAATTGAGTAAGGTTTTTGAGCGCATCCGGAAAGGCAAATCCGAATTAAGTCCGGCGGTGGATATTCTGGAAAAGGTACTTTTGAATAAGCCGCAACAAGGCGATGAGGCTTACAACCAACGGGCGCAGCAATTCTACCAGCGCTGGATGCAGTTTAGCGGTCCGCTTATGGCGAAAGGCGTGGAAGATACGCTTATGTACACCTACAACCGCTTCGTGGGCCACAACGAAGTAGGCGATTCCCCGGAAGCTTTTGGGCACACCCCGGAAGAGTTTCACGCGCGCATGCAGGACCGGCAGAAGAACTGGCCTTTAACCATTAACGCTACCTCCACCCACGATACTAAACGCGGCGAAGACGTTCGCGCCCGCTTAAACGTGCTCACCGATTTACCCGAAGAATGGCTCCAGAAAGTGCAGGAATGGCAACAACTGACGCAGGACTTAATTAAAGAACATAAACCCGATGTAAACGATGCGTACTTTATCTTCCAGACTTTAGTGGGTGCCTACCCCATTCTGGCGGAAGAAGAAGCCAGCTTTGCGGACCGTTTACAAGAATATTTACAAAAAGCTTTACGCGAAGCCAAAATTAACTCCAACTGGACTACACCCGCTGAAGATTATGAACAAGCTACCAAAGATTTCGCGGTGGCTTTGCTGGATAAGCAATCTGGTTTCTGGCAGAGTTTTGAGCCGTTTTTTAAAAAAGTAGCCGATTTCGGGATTGTAAACTCGCTGGCTCAGGTACTGTTAAAATTTACCTGTCCCGGCATTCCCGATACGTACCAGGGAACCGAGTTGTGGGATCTAAGTCTCGTTGATCCCGACAACCGTCGGCCCGTGGATTATGAGCAACGCCTGAACTACCTCGAAGAACTCGATGCGTACGACCTGAACAAACAAGAAGCGCTCTGGACCGATTTATGGCAAAACCGCAACGATGCCCGCCTGAAACTCTGGCTTACCCGCAACTTGTTGCTGGAGCGTCGCAACAACGCCGATTTGTTTGCCAAAGGCAAGTACATACCTCTGGAAGTAACCGGTGAATATAAGGCTCACGTTTTTGCCTTTGCCCGCCAGCATTTGCGCACCTGGTACGTAGTAGCCGTGCCATTGCACTTAGCCGCCATCAGCTCCGGCGAAACGGTAGATTTATCTGCCATTGATTGGAAAGACACTAAAATTGTATTGCCGAAAGATGCTCCCGCCGATTGGCAAAACATGTTGCTCCGGACTTCGGGTAAATACGCCCACGAACTTCTGGTGCAGGATTTATTTAGCGTGTTGCCGGTATCGCTTTTAAAATTACAAGCCGTTAACGAACGTGGGGCTGGTATTTTGCTGCATATTACTTCGCTGCCGTCGCCGTTCGGTATTGGTGATTTAGGTCCTGAAGCGCGTAACTTTGCCAATGTCCTGAACCGAAGCAAGCAAAAATACTGGCAGTTGCTGCCGCTTAATCCTATTGAACAAGGTCAGGGTTATTCGCCATATTCTTCTATTTCGAGTAGAGCCGGTAATCCTTTGCTGATTAGTCCGGAGTTGCTGGCGAAAGAAGGATTGCTCCCGGATGTAGATCTGCAACAATACCACTTACCGCAAACCGGGTCGGTAGATTACCAGGAAGCACAACGCGTAAAAGATGAAATTCTGGACCTGGCCTGGCAAAATTTTAAAAATAATGATTTCCCGACTTTGCAGCGGCAGTTTCTGGATTATTGCCTCACCGAAGCTGCCTGGCTCGATGATTTTGCCTTGTACATGGTATTAAAAGCGCAAAATGGTGGTTCGGCCTGGTTCCAGTGGCCGGAGCAATTTAAGCAACGCGAACTGCAAGCCCTGGCCGATTTAACGGAGCAAAACCAGGAAACACTCGACAAAATTAAATGGGTACAGTTTATTTTCGCTAAACAATGGAAACGCCTGCGCACCTATTGCAATAACCGCGGCATCCAACTGTTCGGCGATATGCCTTTCTACATTTCCTACGACTCCGTAGATGTGTGGAGTAATCCTGAAATTTTTGCCGTGGATGAAGCAGGGAACATGACGGGCGTAGCCGGGGTTCCACCCGATGCTTTCAGCGACGATGGCCAGTTGTGGGGCATGCCTGTATTTCGTTGGGATGTTTTAAAAGAACGCGATTACGACTGGTGGGTAGGCCGCTTGCGCAAAAACATGGAGTTGTACGATCTGGTTCGGCTGGATCATTTCCGGGCTTTTGCCGATTACTGGGAAGTACCGGCCGGCGAAACTACCGCCCGCAATGGCGTGTGGCAACCCGGCCCGGGCGCTGATTTCTTTACCTACATGGAAAAAGAATTAGGCAGTTTGCCATTCGTGGCCGAAGACTTAGGCGAGATCAATGACCTGGTTTTAAAATTACGCGACGACTTTAACTTGCCAGGCATGAAAATACTGCAGTTTGCTTTCGGCGACGAAATGCCACAGAACGATTACATTCCGCACAACTACGCCCGTAACTTTATTGCCTACACCGGCACCCACGACAACAACACCGTGCTAGGCTGGTACCGCCAAGAAGGCCACAAGTACCATCAGCAAATCGAACACTATGTGGGCCGCGACCTGACTGAAGATGATATGTACTGGGTGATGAGCCGTTTAGCTTATGCTTCAGTGGCAAAAACTGCCATTCTGCCCCTGCAGGATTTGCTGGGCATCGACGAGCAAGGCCGCATGAATACGCCTGGCCAGGGCGAAGGAAACTGGGGCTGGCGCCTGTTACCCGGCCAGCTCACCCAAGAAGCAGAAAACGTCCTGAAAGAATGGACTTACCTCTATAACCGAACCTAGAATTAGAAATTTTTAAAAAGCCGCTTTTCTCCGTTAAAGGAAAGCGGCTTTTTTGTTGGTTTATATTAACGTGAGTTCGAGATAAGCCATTCTGCCTCATTTACGTTATCCTGGAAGGATCTAATCGACAGCCTATTAGTTAAATTCTTCCATGATTACTTAAATAGAAAGAAACTGACACTTACCTAAATACAAGTCACGGAAGTAAATCCGCGCCATAGTGAAAATGTTGGTTTATATTAGGATTACCCATACTACGGATTGAAAATCGGAAATCTTCTGGCTTTTTACTTGGAATCTTTTTAAGCCTTCAATAAAACCTGTCGCTTGTAATACAAATAGTTCATGCACAAATATTTTAAAATTACATACCTTTTAGCTTTATTGCGAAGTTAAAACAATCAGCCGCTAAACTTTTTGCATGAAACTAACCTTTAAATCAACTTTAGGCCTGTTGGGTACTTCGTTGGCAATAAGTTCTTTTATTATTTTTAATCCGGTTTATAAACCGGCTAACGGCAACACGGCAACTTCTTCCGGCACAACTACTACGGCCGATTCGGTAAACCATAAACTGTTTGCCCCCGGCGCCCAGGTTGAATTAATTGCCAAACAATTTAAGTTCACGGAAGGTCCTGCCGCCGATAAACAAGGCAACGTTTTTTTCACGGATCAACCGAACGATAAAATCTGGAAATACAGCACCGATGGGCAGCTAACTTTATTTATGGATAAAACTGGCCGCTCCAATGGCATGTACTTCGATAAAAAAGGCAACCTGCTTTCCTGCGCCGACGAGAATAATCAGATTTGGGCTATTAGTCCGGATAAAAAAGTAACGGTGCTCCTGAAAGATTTAGATGGAAAAAAGTTTAACGGCCCTAACGATTTGTGGGTGCACCCCAAAACCGGCACCATTTACTTTACCGATCCGTTTTACCCGCGCGATTACTGGACCCGCAAAACCCCTGAACTAGCCAAGCAAAACGTTTACTACTTACCTCAAGGCAAGCAAGAACCCGTTCTGGCCGATGATAACCTGGAACAACCCAACGGCATTATTGGCTCTGCGGATGGTAAAACCTTGTTCGTTGCCGACATTAAAGCCAATAAAACCTACAAATACCAGATAGCCCCGGATGGCAAATTAACTAACCGCCAATTATTCGTTGAACAAGGTTCCGACGGCATGACCCTGGACAGCCAAGGTAATTTGTATTTATGTGGCAAAGGAGTGACGGTATATTCCCCCGCTGGTCAAAAATTAGTACATATTCCCGTACCTGCCGGCTGGACGGCCAACGCTACTTTCGGCGGCAAAGATCGCAATATGCTTTTTATAACGGCCATGGAAGGCGTTTACAAACTACCAATGTTGGTGAAAGGCATCTAATTTAAAATTAAACATAAAAAAAGCGCTCGAGTTTTAAGTTTCCCGAGCGCTTTTTTTATAGTAAATTTTTAAATTTTTACCTTAACCGAAGCTTTAGGTGATTTCCCTTTTGGTCGTCGATGGCGATGAGAATATCCTGGCCTTGGCGGGTAATTTTAATATCGTCGGGGGTAAGTGGTAAAGCCGGATGGTCGCGGATAATAACTTCTTTAATTTGCGCATCGGTCATATTTTTAAAATCAGGAGTATTGGAGCCCGGGTTAAATTTCTTTTGCTCCCGGATGCGGGTGTGGCGTTTTCCGTCTTTTAATAGCAGGTCAAAGTTTTGATTACCCACCGGAACTTCGGGTAGTTTAGTTGTAACCAGGCGCTGACCATTGTCATCTTTTTTAATGGCAATATCCAGGTTGGTTAATCCTTGCTGTTTCAATTTGGCTTCTACGGCTTTCTTCAAATCAGCATCCGAAATGTTGGTTACATCCATTTCGATTTTCAGCATGTTTTCCAGGGCAGCTTCGTACAAAGGCTGTGAAGTTTTATGCGTAATTGGTAAAATTTTTAAATTTTGAATACCAATTAACTGTTGTAAACTTTGCTGGTAAGCTTGCAATTGATCTTTTTTTAAAGCAGGTAATGTAACCGTGTACTCCAAAACTAGGTTGCCATTGATATTTCTGCTTTCGGCCAGTAATTGTTCTTCTTTTAACCAAGGTAAGCCCGAAATAGCATTAATGGTGGCTTTATCCTGGGCATTTACCTGCCAGGTAAGCACCGATGCCACGGGCTCGTTTACTTCTACAGGGTAATTACAAGCGCCTACCATCGTAATAAAAAAAAGCACGGTATAAGCTACACGTACCGATGAACCAAATAAAAACAAACGTAACCAATGCGGCCACGAAATTACAGTGGCACCGACAGTTCGGGGCTGATTTTGGCGCACCCAAACAGCGGTTTTATTAAAAGTATCAGCGTAGTCGGTTTCCTGTAAAGTTTTAAAATAAGCGTCCATATCGGGTTCGGGTTTAGCGGCGGCCGGTGAAAAGGGCTGCCATTTTTTCGATTTCATGGGTAATTTCTTTAGTAGGGTTAATAATTTTTTCTTTGTTTTTTTCGGCCGTCAGAATTAAGTCTTTTAGCTTTTGGCGGGTGCGGCTTAACCGCGATTTTATGGCTGATAAACTTTTCTCTTCCTGAATTTCGGCAATATCCGCTATGGTAAAATCGCCCAGTTCAAAAAGCAGTAAAGCGGCTCGTTCTTTCGGCCGAAGTTTAGCTAGCGCTTCCAGCAAACGGGTGCGGCGCTCGTTGGTGGGCTCCTCTGTCCCCGGAAAAATAACGGGAAAGTCCGGCTGATCATTTTCTAATTCGAATGTATGATTGGTACTCTCCAGGGGCAGAAAACACCGCCAGAATTTTTGCCGGCACTGGCGGTAAAAGGCGCGGGTAATAATCTGGAAAAACCAGGCTTTAAATCGGGTGGGGTCGCGCAAACCCGGTAGCTTTTCCAGAGCCAATACCAGTGCCTGCTGCAACAAATCCTGGGCATCGTTCGGCTCGCGACACAAGGCGCGGCAATACTGCAAAGCACTGCGGTAATGCGGTTGCAGCAGGTTTAAAAATTCATCCGGAGTCTGGGGCATATTGCTTGCATGTTTAATTTGCTACTAAGAGCCAAAGCCATCAGGTAAGTCGCAGAATTTACAAAATTTTTTAAAATTTTGCTTTGGACTAATACCCGAATAATCTGGTTTTTCATTAAAGCTTTAGAAATTGAAAGAGCAATCCGGCTTGTTGATTTGATAAAAATTTCCCTTCGGAAGAAAGCTGATTAATCTGGTTTAGCTCCTAATTTTAAAAATTTAAAAATTCAGCTTTTCAATAATTCCCTGCTTATATTGCCAAACGCCTTTATTTTTAATAAATGAAAAAGTTTATTCTAGTCCTGGCTTTACTGGCCGGCAGCTTGACCAACTACGCGCAAAAAAGTACCGCTGGCTTTTATTTAATTAAAGCCGGCAAAATGTATGATGCTGAAACTAATACCTTTGTTACCGACCAGGAAATTTTAATTTCGGGTAATACTATTCAAGCAGTAGGCCCACGCCTGAAAGTACCCAAGAACGCCCAAATTCTGGATGCCCACAACGCTACTGTTACACCTGGCTTAATAGACGCGCACACGCATTTACTGTTTAAGCAAAAACAAAACGAAGGCCTGGAGGTAGGGTCTAAAATTCCGGAGGCGAAGCGGTTGCAGCAAGGCCAACAATTTGCCGATGCATTATTACGTACCGGCTTTACTACCCTCCGGGATTTGGGCAACTCTGGCCAATACCTCGATCAGGAATTACAAAAACAGTTAGCCCAGGACAAAAAGCCTACGCCCCGCCTCTACTTATCGGGTCCTATTTTGAGTCCACCGGGCGGGCAATTTTTTAAATTACCACCCGCCGACAGCTTTATAATTAAACAGGAATATTTAATTATAAAGAATAAAAAAGATGCATACCAGGCCGTGACTCAACAAGCCCAAAAAAAGGTGAACGTAATAAAAGTTTGTCTGGATACCGATTACCGCCAGATGGGTGCCGAAGAAATAAATGCCATTGTTGCCGCCGCCAAAGAAAAAAAATTACCGGTAACCGCCCATTCCACTTCCGATAAAACTGCCCGCTTGGCCGTACTAGCCGGTGTAAACGGTATCGAACACGGCTATAGCTTATCCGATAGCACCATTATGCTCATGGGCCAGCGTGGGGTTTACCTGGTTCCCACGGATGTGTCGCGGGAAAAAGCCATGCTGCTGGTAGCTGGCATTGGTCTGAAAGGAAAAGAAGCCGAAGATGCAGCTAATAACTTTTTACAAACGAACCACGACCGGATTAAAAAAGCGCGGCAATATAAAGTAATGCTGGTGGCCGGTTCTGATTTTTACTTCGATATGCCCAACCTTACCCGCGCCGAAGGCTCGAAGGATGTGTTAGTCGCTTACCTGGAAGCCGGATTAACCCCGGCCGAAGTATTGCAAACCGCCACCATAAACGCTGCCAAAGCCATAGGCAATGCTAATAAAACAGGAATTTTAAAAAAAGGCATGGCCGCCGATCTGGTAATCTTTAACGGCGATCTGGAGAAAAACTTTACCCAGGCGCTCAACGATGTGCAACTAATAATAAAAGACGGCCAAGTGGTTAAACCAGAAAATAAAGAATAAAGCATTCAACCTCTCGACTTAGTATTCCGCAGTATTTCGATTTTAGCCAATAATGATCTATTAAACCGGATACAGTTATTTTAAATTATTCTTTTTAACGTGAGTTCGAGAAAAGAAAAGAATACAGGGCTATTCATTCTTCAGAATGACCAAAATGAATAAGGAAAACCTAAAATGTACTTGCGTCGAACTCACGTTTTTTAAATAAAACCCACTTAGTTTTTAAATTTTTTATCCTGTTCGGTGTCTACGGCTGGTAGTATGGTAAATACAGAATTATTGAATCAACTTGCCCCGGGGTGCAGGTTAATTTTTAAAAATTCTAATTATTCTGAAGTATTTTACCGCGATTACAACAAAATATTGCTTGTTTAGCGGTAAACAGAAAAGATTTTCCGTTAAAAACGTATTTCCGAAGGAAAATAGTAGATTTATAAATACTACCCTGCCCCAGGTTGGACTAGTGTGGCCGGAAGATAACCGGTAATACGCTTTTCCATTCCTGAATTAGAATATTTATCACCTATGATATAGGTTCGTTCATTTTATGGAAGCAACTAAAATTGCCTTACAAAACCGATTACAATTACTTTCCATAATTTTAGCCTGGTTTGCCCTTGTTATTGCTGTTCTTAGTTTAACCGGTTGGTTTTTCCAGATAGAGTCCCTACGCAGTTCGTTTGGCGCAGCCGGCACCATGAAAGTAAATACCGCGTTATGTATTTTGGGCTGTAGTCTGTCCATTATAAGTTTACGACTCAAAAGAACCGGTATAACCCGCTTGCTGGCTATCCTGGTATTTCTGATCTGCCAAATTTCTATCTTGGAATATTTTTTAAACCAGAATTTAGGTATCGATCAGTTATTTTATACTGATGTAGTAACTGACCCCACCCTGGAACCGCCGGGCCGAATGTCGCTCCTGTCGGCTTGTAATATATATATTATAACTTTGGCGTTGGTAGCATTTACTTACCAGCGGTACGGTTTAGCCCAATTACTAGTAGCCTTCTTTTTTATTTTAACTTATGCCTCTTTTTTGGGCCATTTATACGGTATCACTCAGTTTTACCAGTTTGGGCGCTTTTCTACCATTGCGGGTCATACGGCTTTGGCTTTATTACTTTTAAACTTAAGTATACTGCTTTATTGCTCCGAGTCGGGTTGGATGAAAATATTTTCGAGTCCGTACATGGGGGGCAAGCTGGCCCGGACATCTTTTGGCTACTTTTTGCTAACCGTTCCGATTTTAATGGGATTTTACCTTTACGGATTAAACCAATGGAACTTTACACCTACCTCCAGCTTGGTTAGCTCCTTTCTGGTAATCTGTTTAATTACCCTGCCGATTGCTCATATTTTTCTAAACCGTTTGGATAAACTGGATGCGATTTTGCAAAAAACAAACAGTAATTTAAAACAAACCAACGCCGATTTAGCGGTACGCAACCAAGAGCTTACCAACATTAATCAAAGCCTCGATGATATTGTGTACATGGCGAGCCACGATTTAAAAGGCCCCATCAATAACCTGGAAGCTATTTTCCGGGAATTAAATGTGCTGATTAAGTCGCAATTGCCACCCGAAGATCAACAGCTAATTTTTTTTGGAGCCAATTCAGTTAATAATTTAAAAAAAACTATTCAGGATTTAACCCAGATCATACAATCGCAACAAATAGATACCCAGGAACCTGAGCGTATTCAGCTGGTACCGCTACTCACCGAAATTCAGGATGAATTACAATCTGAGATAAATGAATCGGCAGCTACTTTTTATTTAAATTTACAAACCGAATATGTTTTTTTCTCGCGCATCCACCTGCGCAGCATCTTTAGCAATTTAATTTCGAATGCCTTAAAATACCGCTCCCCCGAGCGAGCCCCCGAAATAAACATCAGCGCCGAACCTGTGCCGGGCGGCGTGCAATTGCGGATTGCAGATAACGGACTTGGATTAACTGAAGTGCAGCAAGCTAAATTATTTACGCTTTTTAAACGGTTTCATAACCACGTAGCAGGTAGCGGCATTGGCCTGTATTTAATAAAACGCACCATCGAGAACTACGGCGGGCAAATAGCGGTAACCAGTACAATAAATACCGGCACCGCTTTTACTATTTTTCTGCCGCAGCAAACTTAATTTTTAAATTTTGCCGCAATTTTAAAATCCTGATTTTATCTGGGGTTTTAAAATCTCGTTTTGAGTTTATTTTTTCTGCAATTTAGAATACAGCCAGGGATTGGTTTTCTCGTATTGCTCCGGGTAAGTCCAGTGGCCAGTTTCCAGGGCTAAGTACAATTCTTTGGGAGCCGTTATAACGTTATAGGCCGCGTACATGGAAGTGGGCGGACAGGTTTCGTCGTTAAAACCCCAGGAGTAATAGCCGGGCACTTTTACCAGCCGGGCAAAGTTTACCACATCGTAATACTTCGAGGTTTCAATTTTATCTTTTTTGCCGTTAAAGGTATAATTGTCTTTACTGAATAAATGCGGCCAACCGCCGGCGCGTTCGTGCAAATAACCGGTTAAATCGCTCAGGGCAGGATAATAAGCTACCAAATACTTCACGCGATTATCAAGGGCAGCGGTTACAATACTTAAAGCGCCCCCTTGGCTGCCCCCAGTCACGGCTAAGTTTTGCCCATCGAACTGCGGTAAGCTAAAAATAAAATCGTTGGCGCGCACGCAACCCAAATACACCCGTTTGTAATAATACTGGTCTTTATCATCGAGGCCGTGGGTCCAGTAATTACGCAGGGCACCGGCCATCAGATTGGTATACACACTCGGCTCCATAGTTACCGGTACCCCATGAATGCCAATTTCAAAAGTGATAAATCCTTTTTCGGCACCGGCAATATCGCCATTATACGGCCGGGCGCCTGCGCCGGGCACTTTTAAAATGGCCGGGTATTTTCCTTCTTTTTTAGGTACGCACAAGATACCGTACAGCCGGGTATTTAGGGCATAATTCTGTAGGTTTACGTGGTACACATTCACGGTTTCGGTGCAACGCTCGGGTAGTAAAGTCAGGCGGGCATCCAGGGGTATTTTAGCGGCCTCAGTTTTGGCTTTGTCCCAGAATGCCTGAAAATCGGCGGGTACGGTGGTGGTGGGTTCAATTTTTAAAGGCTCAAACCCGGCGGTTGCCAAACCTACATATTCTTTACCGTCTACGGTAGCGGTAGCGGTGCAGCGCAGAAAGCCGGGCTTTTTCATGGTTCCGGCTACTACTTCTTTGGTACCATTGGCCAGGGTTAGCGTTTCGGTTTTAGTAGCGGGCATTTTTTCAGGCATTACTTCGTACTTAAGCCGGGCACTTTTTAAAGGATTGCCGTTTTGCAATACGGTAATGGTAAATTTAACCGGCTCCCCGGTTTTGTACTGCCAGTTGCTGTGGTCGGGCGCCACCACCACTTTTATCATTTTTTCGGTAGGCTGGGCATGAGCCCCGGCGTACCCGATCAGCAACCAACAAAAAAGAAAAATTTTAAAAAAAGAACGCGAATAAGGTAAGGTTTTTAACATGTAAAGTAGCGGGTTTAAAAGTTTAAGCTTGAATTGGCAAAATTTTTTCTTTAGGATTCCGAAGAGATTTCCAGCGGTAAAAGATTACAACTTTCAGAAACAATTAAAAATAATTTTTAAAATTTCTTTTCGGGCAAGAGTAAACCCGGCGGAGACTACCAAAATTAAAAAATCAAATTTTGCTATTTAATAAACCCGTTTGCCAACAAGACTTTAGCGGAACTGCCAGAATTTGTTTTATTATAAGAAACATCCCGGAAAAGCTGTTTTGCGGGGTAAAAACAGGTTGTTAGCAAGAAACTTTATTAACCCAAATACGCTAAAAGGCTCAAATTAGGTATTTATTGCATATGCTAAAAAGCTGAATTAAGTATTAATTGGCTATTGTAATTCTTAAAACGGTTATATCTTTAAACCAAAACTTTTCCAGATTCAGTAAATTTCGTAGGTATAATGAAGGCAGAGACCGATAATTTTTCCGTATTAAATCCTGAAAACCTGACGAATGACAAATATAAAATACTGGTTAACAGCATCACCGATTACGCTATATTTTTATTAGATGCCACGGGCCACGTAATTACCTGGAACCCCGGCGCACAGCTTATAAAACAGTATAAACCGGAAGAAATAATAGGCAAGCACTTTTCTACTTTTTACACCCCCGATGCCAAAGCCAGCGATTACCCAGGCATGGAGCTGCGCGAAGCCCAACGTTTAGGTCGCTTTGAAGACGAAGGTTGGCGGGTGCGAAAAGATGGTTCCGTATTTTGGGCTAACGTAATTATTACGCCCATTTACGATGCGCAACATAAATTAATGGGCTTTTCTAAAATAACCCGTAATTTATCTCAAAGAAAAAAAGCCGAAGACGATTTATATAAGGCTTACGAAGAGTTAAAAGACAGCGAAGAACGTTTCCGGCTGTTGATAGAAGGCGTAACAGACTACGCTATTTTTATGCTCGATCCGGCGGGCAATGTGGCTACCTGGAACGAGGGTGCTCGTCGCATGAAAGGGTACGAAGCCAGCGAAATTATCGGTAAGTTTTTTTCAAAATTTTACAGCCAGGAGGCTGTACAGCAAGGGTATCCGGAGTACGAGCTAAGCCGGGCCAAAGCCGAAGGGCGATTCGAAGATGAGGGTTGGCGTTACCGCAAAGATGGTTCGGCTTTTTGGGCCAATACGATCTTAACGGCCATTTATAATCCGCGCAAGGAGCTTATTGGTTTTTCTAAAATTACCCGCGACTTAACCGAGAAGAAAAAACTGGAGCAGCAATTGTTCCGGATGAACGAAGACCTGAAAGAGAGCGAAGAAAAAAGCCGTTTGCTGATTAACAGCGTAAAAGATTATGCCATTCTGATGTTAAATCCGGATGGTATTATTGTGAGCTGGAACGTGGGCGCCGAACGCTTAAAAGGCTATAAAGCGCCAGAAATTATCGGCAAGCATTTTTCTATTTTTTACCCTACCGAAGCCATCCGGGAAGGATTTCCGAAGTTTGAATTAGCAAAAGCCCTGGAGAACGGTCATTTTGAGGACGAAGGCTGGCGCATTAAAAAAGACGGTACTGCCTTTTGGGCCAACGTAGTAATTACGCCCGTTTACAACGAAGCCCACCGTCTTTTGGGCTTTGCCAAAATAACCCGTGACTTAACCGAACGCCGCCGGAACGAAGATTTAATGCAGAAAAACAAAGAACTGGCCCGCATTAACAGCGACCTCGATAATTTTGTTTACACCGCTTCGCACGACCTGAAATCGCCGATTGTGAACCTGGAAGGCTTACTGTCGGCTTTAACCGAAGATTTAGGCACGGGAAAAGAGATGCACCAACAAATTCTGCGTTTAATGCACGGCTCCATTACTACCCTAAAAAAAGTAATTTCGGATTTGGGCGAGGTTAGTAAAATTCAACAGGAAAAAGAAATCAGCGAAAGTATTAACCTATTGGAGTTGCTGGATGAAATAAAAGAAAGTTTAAGCGAGGTAATTAAAGCCAGTAAAGCCGAAATACAAGCCCTGGATTTAGAATTTGAGGTAATTCAGTATTCCCGCAAAAACCTCAGGAGCATCTTATACAATCTGGTAAATAACGCTATTAAATACGCCTACCCCAACCGCCCGCCCGAGGTTAACATTAAAACTTTTATTAACCCGCACGGCGAATACGTGATTTCGGTAGCTGATAATGGCTTAGGTATTGCGGAAAGCCAAGTAGATAAAATATTCCAAATTTATAAAAGGGCCCACTCGCACGTAGAAGGCTCTGGTTTAGGTTTATATCTGGTTAAAAAAATTCTGGATAACTCCGGCGACCGAATTACCGTGGAAAGTGTCGTGGGAGAAGGTTCGGTATTTACAGTGTACCTCAATCAAAACCAGGAATAAGCTTAACTAGCTTTTAATCAATATAGATAACCAGATACTTAGTCCGAAGTACCTGAACAAATTAAAACCTCCATTCGCAACCACTGCTTTTGTAAAAAAACAAGCTCCTTCCTGCTTTTAGGAAGGGGCTTGTTTTTATCCCAATTTATCCATTCTGTTTAATCCAAATCGTATCAAAGAGCTTACATCATCTGCTTGATAATATGCTTATTATAAGGCGCTTAACATAGGCTTCATAGAATAACATCAAAGTCTGCTGTAGCAGCTACTTCTTTCTATCTGGCATTATTTACTTCTCTACTGATAGAGATTTCATCTTTCGAGCTGTAACGCTTTTGGTATTAGATAGCAATACCTTTGTCTTTAAAGCGCAGCCTGCTAAATTTAAAATTTTTAAAATTCCTTCAAGCAGGATAGAACGATATAAACTCGGGCATTCTTTGCCACCGGTTAGTGAAAAAAACAATCCGGGAGATTTTACTTTAGCCTGCAACCATTTCGGGAGCAGGTGGGTCATTTAACAAAAAAGAAAACCTAGCTGGATTGGGTTTACTCTTTACTTTCCCACAAAACGTAATTTTTAAAAATATGCATTTTCAAGCCGTTAAGTTTTTGTTTTTAGGAGCGGCTGGCGCCCTGCTTTTACTGAGTTCCTGCCAGAAAGAAATAGCTGCTCCTGGTGGCCCTAATACTCCGCCCCTGGTGCGACCGCTGGCGGCGCAGGAAGTAAAAATTGTAAACAGCGCCAATAACTTTGCTTTTAAATCGTTTGAAACGCTGCGCCAGAAAGAAGAAAATCAAAATATCTTTATATCGCCTTTCAGCATTTCTTCGGCCCTTACCATGACCTACAACGGCGCGGATGGTTCTACCAAAGAGGCCATGCGGCAAACCCTCGGGTTTGAACCCCAAACCGATGAGGAATTAAACCAGGCTTATAAAACTTTAACAGAACTATTAACAAACCTGGATTCGCAAGTAAAATTTACCGCAGCTAATTCTATCTGGTACAGCCGTCATTATCAGTTACAAGCCCCCTTTGTGCAGAACAGCCAAAACTACTTTAATGCTGCCTTAAAAGATTTAGATTTTGATTCGCCCGCGGCGAAAAACATTATTAACGATTGGGTGAAGAACAATACCCAGGGTAAGATTACCAATATGGTGCAGACAATCCGGCCAGACCATGTCTTGTTTTTAATAAATGCACTTTACTTTAAAGGCACCTGGACTTACCCTTTTAATAAAAAGCTTACCCAACCGGCTCCTTTTCAAAAAGAAGATGGCAGCACCGTAAACGTAAATTTAATGACCTTGCAAAATGGCCGTTACCGGTATTACCAGGATGCCAGCAAACAAGTAATTGACCTGCCCTACGGTAATCGCCAGTTCAGTATGACGCTAATCGTGCCCCGGGGCCAACACACCGTGGGCGAATTAAGCAGTAGCTTAAGCAGTACGCAATTAACCGACTGGCTCAATAATGCCGACAGCTCCCGCCTGGAATTAAAAATGCCAAAGTTTAAGCTGGAATATGAAAAAAAATTGAACCTGGCTTTAACTCAATTGGGTATGGGCGAGGCTTTTGGTAACCAGGCCAATTTTAGTAAAATGCTACAAGATGCCAACCAGCACCTGGCTATTAGCGAAGTAAAACACAAAACCTTTGTGGAAGTAAACGAAGAAGGAACCGAAGCCGCTGCCGCTACTTCCGTGGGCATGATGCTTACCTCAATGCCCCAATCAATTCAGGTAAACCGGCCATTTTTGTTTTTAATCCGCGAAAAATCGTCTAACGCTATTTTATTTATCGGGCAGTTGATGAATCCGTAATCGTAGAAAAGTAAAATTTTAAAAAAGCGCCAACTTCTTAATAAAAGAAGCTGGCGCTTTTTGTTTTAGGCAGTTACTTCCGTTTTATTTATCAATTTCAATGTTATCTACATCGCCATCAAAAGTATCATCTACCCGTTCTACACCGTCGTGGGTGGTATTGTCGTTGTCGGTATCGGCGGTAGAGGTGGTAGCGCTATTACGCAGGGCAGCATCGTCGCGTTGGTAGGTTACGTCGGTTTCAGCGGTACTTCTTTTTCCCTGATCAGAAGTAGAAGGATTATCTTGATTTTCGGCCATAGTTTTATTTCTGATTAATTTACATGTTTAGCCCATAAGGCTGTTCTATTCTTACGCATCCGGAGTTGTCTGGTTCGTGGTAGCGGGAAAGTAATTGCCGAGCGGTTTACTTACCTGGTTAAAGATGAGCAGCTTATATTTTTTAAAATTTTGGCCCGTCCTAATTTTTGCTTTTGATTTTCTGGTTTAAAAATTAACCTTTATCTTATCAGATTCTCAGTTTTTGATATTTAGCTAAACCAGGTGTATTATGTCCATTAAATTACTTTTTGGCTTACTCTTTATTATAGCCGCTAGCTTAGTTACCCAGCCAGTATGGGCGCAAACTACGTCTACAGTTCCCTACGTTTTAGAACAAGATGCGCAGGTAGCCAAAGAACAAACAGGTCCGCACGACGGGGGCGGCAAAACCGTGGGGTATAGTTTTTTTGATGGCGTAAAAGATTATAAAACCGCTTTTAAGAAAAGAACTTTGCTGCCTGGTTCGGCTATTGGTTACCACTTGCAACAAGAAGATGAAGTGTATTACATTATCAGCGGAACTGGCGAAATGACAATGAACGGTAAGACTTTCCTGGTAAAACCCGGCGACGCTATTCTGACCCGGCCAGGCAGCTCCCACGGCATAAAACCCACTGCCAACCAGGAATTAACCTTGATTATTGTATATCCTAAAAATTAATCATAATCCGATATAGCTTTTAAAAATGTACTGTTATTCTGCTGTGAGCGAATGGACAAAAACCAGGATGGGTAATATTGCTTATACGAATTAAGTACTACCACTTATTTCCTTCAACTTTTACTTCTTTTATTTTTGCTTTATCAATATTATTAAAGTTAAACTCTAGCAAAATTTAAAATTTTTCTTTAAATTAACATATAAATCAATTTAAGTAGAAATGTTTTTAACACATTGGCTTACAATATTTTGTCTATTTTAACCAGCAACGTTAATCTATTGAATGAGTAAACAACGGAGTGTCAGAAACCGGCCCGGTGGCAACGCTGCACTTTGATAAGTAAGCTTTTTTATTGTTGTAGGATTTATAATTGCGTTGGGGTTTAGATATTGATTTTGCCCCGGCTACCCTATTTAACTTTATACAAAAGCTTACGGGGTATTATTAAGATAAACTAAAAGCATTTAGCTGGATTTTACTTTTTCCGGACGATCATTTAAAAATTTGAGTTTAAAATTTTAATCCATGAAAAGTATCAGTATACAAAAAGTTACGGCTAGCGGCATTATAGCTGGGTTGTTCGGACTTTGTTTGCTGCTGTTTGCTTGTTCGCAAGATTCTAAAATAGCACCGCAGTACCCAGCTAAAGTACCACCAGCTTTGGCTAAAAAATGGATTTCGGATCAATTCCCGATAAATGATTTTTGGAATTACACCGGTACTTATCCCGGCAAAATGGCTCCAGGCAGCCTAGCACTAGCAATTAACCCCGATGGGGATTGTGAACTTTACCAGATTACCGGTCAGAGGAACGCTGGTGGCCTTACCGAAGCATTTACTTACCAAAAAGGAAAAGTGAAGTTTCATGCAGATCATTCTTTTACTTTTTACCCCAGCCAGGGTAATATCCGGGAGTACATAAAAATATGCGATGCGGCTCTTAAAAATTCGGAACACCAGGCCACCCATTCGGAGCTTACGCCGCGTACGTTTTATTACTCGTTTCAAGCCAACCAACAAGACCAGCTCCTTATCCGGGCGAATCATCCAGCCATTGCTGCCACTACTTTGCATACTTCCCAATGGTAGTTGATCTATCAGAATAAGTTTTACTACTCTTCCTAAATACCCTACCCCAAATCAGTTCCGGCACCTGGAAAACAAAAATTTTAAAAAATCTAATCAACTCCGAAAGTACATCCGGTAACAGATAGTATCGATAGTTTCTCAGCATTCTCGCTTCTCATTAGCTAGTAATTTTAAATAAAAAATGTCCGGAAAGCAGACACTAAAGTGTATTGTTTCCGCACACTTTTGTGCGGTTCGTGCGGCATAAAACACGCCGATTAAGCTGTAAAGCGGCTTTTCGGCACGTGGCAAAGCATTTGCTCAGCAAAACTAGATATAATAATTAATCCGCCAATATACCGCATGAAACGAACGTACCTGGGAGAATTTGAAGAAATAGTGCTGCTGACGGTGGTGGCCCTGGAAGGCAACGCCTACGGGGTAGCGCTTACCCACTACATAACCGAGCAAACCGGCCGGAGCGCGCGGCTAAACCAAGTGCACGCTGCCTTGCACCGCCTCGAAGAAAAAGGCATGGTAACGTCTTGCCTGGGCGAAGCTACCGCCGAACGGGGTGGCCGGCGCAAACGCTTGTTTACCATTACGGCCTACGGCGAGCAAACTTTACTGGACATTCAGGCGGTGCGTTCGCAGTTAATCAATCAGTTGCCCCGCACCCTTAAACCGAGCCTGAACTTATGAAAAATTTTAAAAATTCACCGCAACCGCCCCGCTGGGCCGACAGGTTACTTGCCTGGTTTTGTGCGCCGCATTTATTAGAAGAACTGCTGGGCGATTTGCACGAAGAATTTTTGTACCAGGTAAACCAGGTGGGCGAAAAGAAAGCCCGCTGGCGTTACATCCGGGAGGTGCTGGGCTTTATTCGTCCGTTTGCCATGAAACGTAAACCAAGTTCTTTTACTTTACATAATAATCCAAACATAAACACTTTATTCCCGAACTATATGCTCAAAAACTACCTGGTTATTGCCTGGCGCAACATTTGGCGGCACAAAGGTTACACTACCATCAACGGCCTGGGGCTGGCAGTAGCGTTTTGCATTTGCGTGTTCTTATTTTTAATTGCGTACCTGCAACTCACCTTTGATTCTTTTCACCCAAATAAAGACCGCATTTATCAGGCTTATTTGTTCGCCAACGATCCTGAAAAAATGACCCGCAGCGGCTCCCTGCCCCTGCCCCTATCGCCTAGTTTAAAAAGCGAATACGATGAAGTAGAAGCCAGCACGCGCATCCTCTCTACCCGAAAAAGTACGGTAGCGTATGCCGATAAATATTTAGATCAGGATGTGGTGCTCACGGATGCGGATTTTTTAAAAATTTTTAATTTTCCGCTCGTAAAAGGGAATCGCAACACGGCTTTGGCGAATGTCAGCAGCATGGTTATTAACCAGGATTTAGCGCAGGCCTTGTTCGGCCACGAAGATCCTTTGGGTAAAACCGTGCAGCACATACAAGAAGGCCGAAAGAAAACCTACCTGATAACGGGCGTGCTGGCCAACGCCCCCACCAACTCCAGCATCCGGTTCGAAGCCTTAATTCGCATCGAAAATGCTCCTTTTTACCAATCTGATCAAAATAACTGGACGGCTTTCTCGCACAAAGTTTTTGTAAAATTAAAACCCGAGGTCAGCCAGGCCGCATTCGAGAAAAAGCTAAGTTATTTTACGCAAAATTATTTTGCCGCTACTTTACAAGATTTAAAAGCTAAAGGTGCCAAGCCAGATGAACAAGGGCAAATATTTGCCCTCCGGTTGCAATCGCTGCCTAAAGTACATTTTGATACGGCTTTATCTAACGGACCACCGCTTGCTATTATTTACGTTTTGCTGGGCATTGGTTTGTTTATTATGATTATTGCCAGCATCAACTTTATAAACTTAAGCATTGCGCGTTCTTTTACCCGGGCCAAAGAAGTGGGCGTGCGCAAGTATTTGGGAGCTTTAAAAAGCCAGCTCTTTGTACAGATTTACCTCGAATCGGCTTTAATTTGCTTTTTTGGTTTACTACTAGGAGCGTTACTAGCTTACCTGCTTTTACCGGAATTTAACGCTACGTTTAATACCCGTTTAACTTTGGGGCATTTGCTGCAACCCGGCTTTTTAGCATTTATTGGCGGCATGTTTCTGGTGGTTACCTTAATAGCAGGTGGGTATCCGGCCTGGCTCATGGCTAAGTTTAACGCGGTAGCCGTTTTAAAAGGTAAAATCTCGCTCAAGCGCCCCGGTTTTCTGCGCAACTCTTTACTGGTAACCCAATTTGCCTTGTCGTGTTTGCTCACCTGCTGCACCCTAATTGCGCTGCAACAAGTCGATTATCTCCGGCAAAAACCGTTAGGCTTCGAAAAAGAACAACTTATTAGCATTCCGGTGGGCAACCAGGTAAATGGCCGGCAAGTTTTAGCCCGACTGCGGCAAAAGCTGGCTTCCGATCCCTGCATCCGGGCGGTTACCGGTTCTAACATTAACCTGGGCAAGGGCAAAGATAACGTAAGTTCCCGGACTACTATTGGCTTTACGTACCAGGGCCAGGATATTCAAACCGATTGGGTGGGGGTAGATTACGATTATTTAAAAACTTTACAGATTCCGTTAATTAACGGCCGCGAGTTTGAAGTAAGTTACGCTGCCGATTCTGTTAACCGGGTAATTATAACCGAAAGTTTGGCGGAGCAAATGGGCGAAAAACAAGCCCTGGGCAAATTCCTGGATATCAACGGCCAGAAACAGCAAATCATTGGCATTATCCCGGATTTTAACTTGTACTCGGCGGCCGCCGAAAAAAGACCGATTACCTTGCACTTGTCGGCTTCGGAACCGATTAACTACTTATTGGTGCGGGTTTCGCCGCAGAGTTTAAAAACCGCCATGAACAAGATGCACAAATTATGGCGCGAGCTAGCGCCCGGCACGGAGTTTACCGGCTCTTTTATGGAAGAAAACATTGATGCCTGGTACCAGGAAGAAGAAAAAATGGCGCAAATCTGCAGCCTGGCTTCCGGTATTGCCATTGCTTTATCGGTGTCGGGTTTGTTTGCCGTGGCTTTGCTGGTTATGGAACAACGCACCAAAGAAATCGGCATCCGGAAAGTACTGGGCGCTCAGGTATCGGATATCTTGTTTATTTTATCAAAAGACTTTGTACGCCTGGTGATTTTGGCCTTACTCTTGGCCATGCCGCTTGCCTGGTTTCTGATGCACCAATGGCTAAACCAGTATGCCTACCGCATTACCATAAATCCTTTAATTTTTTTGGGTGTTGGTACAGCAGCCATTCTCTTAACGTTGGTTACGGTGGGTTTCCAGAGTGTGAAAGCGGCCGTGCAAAATCCGGTGAAAAGTTTAAAAACAGAATAAGGTACGCGTTTACGGTAGCTTATTTTGCTTTTATAAAACACCTAAGCAAAAGTATAATAGCACCAGGTAACTTCTGACGCTATTGTAAAGAAAGCCGCTTAATTTCTTTAAATCCCAGATAATACAATAAAATTTCACTACCATTTTTCTTTTATCCAGTACCTCCTAGTTGCTACCGGGAAGATTACTTATCCGATTAATAAACGTTTATAACCGGTTATAAACGTTTATTAATTGGATAAGCTTTTTATAAAAGCAAGTACATATCCTTTCCCTCCCTTATTTTGACCCAAAGTTTATTTTGAATACTAAGAAAAAACTAACTAATCGGTAGCTATAAACTGCAAGAAGATAATTTGCACGGGGTAGCAATACTTTTTAAAAGAACATCTCCAACTGGCAAGATAATTGGTAAATTTTCTATATATTACTTCTACCATGAAACGAGCAGTTAAAACCAGGAAAATGGACTCTAAATACTTCCTTAAAGCAGAAATAACTACTCCACACATAGTGCAGATAACCGGAACAACTCCGTTTATCCGGTAGTTAGCGGTAAATTTACAGAAATGAATAAAAACCAAAGAGTATGTTAAACATAACGAGATTTACGCACCTAGTAATTATTTTTTCGATGGCTTTGGCTCTTGCAAGTTGTAAGAAAGACAGCGAAAGTGCTCCAAATTTATGGAAATCCAAAACTTGGAAAAGAGGCCTAATTGACAAAAACCCATCCACTAATCCACCTGGCGCAAATGTTTATTATTCTGTGCATGATTGTGAAAAAGATGACACTTTCAAATTTGGTTCAGATGGAAAATTAGAATGGTTTAGAAATAATGACCACTGCGGAATAAACGAAACACCAATGGTAACTCAAACTTACACTTTTAACAGAAAGACAAAAGAATTATTCATCGACAGCGATAAATATAGCGATACCTATATTGTGGTGGAAGAAACAAATACTCAGATTAAATATTATATTCCAATACAAAGATCATATGGAGTTGAGAACTTGATTTTTTTATTGCAATAAATTAAATAACAAAATCTGCCGCTAATTGAGTAGACGGCCCCACCAGTGTTAGCTGATGGGGAGCGCCTCTCACACCACTGTACGTACGGGTCTCGTATACAGCGGTTCGTTTAGTTGTGGGGATACCTGTTTGTAGTAATCGAGCAACGATTCATAACCTTTCTTTACCAACCGTTTCAGCGTGATAGTGGTCACCAGGATGGGGCTTTGCGCTACTGCCCAGCCCCCTTTCCTGGTCTGGCTCCAGGCATAAGCCTGATCCATAGAAACACCTAATCGGATCAGGTTCTTTCTTTTCCGATCGGCTTTCTTCCAATCATGCCAGATGCAATGTCTGAGCCGGTTTCTGAGCCAACTATCTACCTGCTTTAACTTCCCTTGAATACTAGCCAGACGAAAGTAATTCACCCACCCCCGCTGCACCTCTTTGAGTTGCTGAATACGCTGCTCCAAAGCACTGGGCGCGGTCTTACGGGTAATCCCTTTCAGGTTCTGCTTGAGCCGGACCCATGCCTTTTCTGCTACTACCAACTGATATTGGCCTTTGTCCCCTTTCCGGTAAGTTGGTACAAACCGGTGGCCTAGTATCTGAAAATCGACGGGTCGTCTAATGCCGCTCTTTTCCCGGTTGATGGGTAGCCTTAGCTTATTCTTCAGGAACAGGAAAAGGTTGTTGCCCACCTGCCGGGCCTCCGATTCACTTTTGGTATAAACACTAAAGTCATCGGCATAGCGCACGTACCGCAAGCCTTGCTTTTCCAGTTCTTTATCCAGTTCATGGAGCAGAATATTGGAGAGCAGTGGACTCAACGGACTGCCCTGTGGCACACCTTTGCGGCGTTTGGTTAACATTCCCCCAATAAGGATAGGGGCCCGAAGCCATTTGCGGATCAGGCGCAACACCAGCGGGCAGGTTACCTTCCGGTACACCAGTTGCAAGAGCAGACAATGGTCTACTTCATCGAAGAAATTCTTCAGGTCAATATCAATAATATGTTGGTAGCCTGCATGGATGTTCTTCTGGGCCTGCCATACTGCCTGCTGGGCGTTACGGTTCGGCCGGAAGCCGTAGCTGTGTTGTTTGAACTCCAATTCAAACAAAGGAGCGATGGTTTGATTTACCGCTTGTTGCAGTAAGCGGTCGGTGACGGTGGGAATGCCTAAGAGGCGCTTCTGGCCGTTACTCTTGGGTATTTCTACCCCTAAGATGGGTTGAGGTAAGTACTGGCCACCCCGGATAGCCAAAGCTAAGGCATCCTGGTTTACGCGGAGATGGGCCGCTAGTTCGTGTACCGGCATACTGTCTACGCCAGCTGAACCTTTGTTGGCCAGCACTTGCCGGTAAGCCAGCAGCAGGTTGCCTTGGTGCAATACTTTCTCTATCATCTTATTACTACTTAAATGGTAATCCCTGTTCCGCTTACGGTAAGGCTGGCTAAGCCTCCTTACCCCATTTGGAACAACTTCACGTTCCGCCCTTCATTGGTTTGTGAGGCCTCCACCTATCTATGATGGCTCGTTACTACCAACTACTATGGCTTCTGCTGACTTCTCCCCGTGTTCGCGACACCGGGAGACCTCCCCAGGTAAGAGCATATTCCTTCCTCCGATGCCTGGTACATCTACCTACTAACGGTTGTTGGTCAGAGGCTTTGCAAAGAGGTGCTTGCTTACCCGCGTTAATAGGCCTCTTATGTACTTTCTGTTCGTCAGTACCGGATTTTGTAGTCCCGCTTTCTTCACTGCTTACCTCACGGTAAACCAGCTTGCGGCTTACTAACAGGCTTCACCAACTCGCCTGTAAGGGATTTGCACCCTCTGGAATAATTTGATACCTTTCAGTACCTGATGCCCATACTGGGCGCACACCACACCTAAAGCACACTAAAGCGTGCCTTAGCCAAGTAGGTTAGCAAAAACAATCAAAGAATAAAATGAGAACAAACCTATTAACCTTTATCCTATTTATAATAACGATTATCTGTCATGCATAAACAACCAAGACACGGTATTATAAAGATGAATATTTAAGGAAAGAAGTACCACAAGAAAATGCAAAATATGCTGAAATAACAATTGAAAATGCAGATGGAAGTTTAACAACTACAGTTAAAGATATAAAAAAGAATGAAGTTAGAAGAAGCCAAACCTTTAAAGGAAATGAGCCTGTTGGTAATTGGGTTTATATGTCTGGTAGTGGGCCTAAGCAATTAGCTTACTCTTTTCCCTTCAAATATTCAGACCAAAAGTGCGATAGTTTTAATTTAAATATAACCGACTACTTTATTAATAATGAAGCTATAGGATATAAAGCTCCCCAAATTTCAACTGGTGAAAAGACGTTCAATCAGTTCATAGCTAAAAACATAGTCTATCCTGGAGATGCAGTAAGAGAAAATATTCAGGGAACAGTAAAGTTAGTATTTACCATTACAAAGGATGGGAATATTGAAAATATCTATGTTCAAGAGGGAAGACATATTCTTTTGGATAAAGAAGCTGTTAGAGTAGTTAGAAAATTAAAATTATTAACACCTCCAATAATTAAAGGGCAAAATCAAGACTTATGTGTATCAATGCCTGTATCGTTTAGGCTACAATAAAAATTGCTATTGCTAATAACCTATACGGCAGCGCCGCCGCCGCATAGCCGCAGCCCGTTAGGGCACATTAAAGAAGAAATGATAATAGGAATATTAAACTTACTTGACTTCAGGACTAAAGAAAGTTTAGATCCGATAAATATTAGTGAACCTATTAATTCCAGAATATTTAAATTTTTTAAGTTTTATTTCATTATCTGCATTATAATACCAAGTGCTTTTATTATTGGGTTATATATTTTTACTCCACTTCAGCTTACTGCACTATTAACAGAAATATTAAGAACGATAGGTTATGAAGGGGTGATTATATTTTATGCGCTTCTTTTCTTTCTGACCGAATCTTTATTCAACCCAAAACTTATAATCTGCATTCTTCAAATTCCGATGTTTATAGCAAATCCAAGATTTTTACGAAAGGAAAGAAGAAGAAAAAGACTTATAGAAATAAAAGAAAACTTTTATGCCTTCCTATATGGAAGTATTAGAATTAGCTTGAAAATGGCTATAGTTATATGTTTAATAAATGCATTAAAATAAAGAAAATAACATGCCTTAACCACACCTAAAAAGCACTACGCGCTTTTTAGCCAAGTTCGTTATGGGCAAGTTCTAAACCAACTATAGTGAAAAATCTCATCTTAATATTTTCAATTTTTCTTTTGGCTTGCACACCGCGAGAAAAACCATTGTTTAAAACATTAAGAATAAAACACACTTATGGTGATGAGAGTTATTCCGTAAGGGAAATGACGTTCAATTTGGAAGAAAATGCCGTTGTCGGAAAAATCACAATTCCAAATTCAGATAAACTCTTTTCATCCAGAACAGAACTCAATAACAAATCAATTTCAAATCTAAACTCTTTCGTGAAGTTAGCGGAAAACTATTCTAAGAATTGCGAGGAAAGTAACGAAACTTCGTATGTTCAATATTACGAAGTTGAAATAGACAATAGAAATTTGAAAATCTTTAAATTTTGCGATTGGAAATCATTGACATTTCAAAATTTAGAAAAGGAAATTTTTGAAAGCTATTTTAAGGAAATGCCAAACAAGATAAAAGAGTTTAATGCTTCTCTTTCAAAAAGATTAGTCGGTAAATGGATGGAAAATGAAAAGCTCGAAAATCTAAAATTAGAATCAGAATGGATACTAGAAAAAATTCCAGCAAATTCTGAAGCACAGGAATATTTTGAATTTTTACAGCCTCAAAAGGCCATACTGAATCGCAAAGGGGAGAAAATCTATTACGATTATCAATTTTATATCGATAATGGTGTAACCAATTTGGTTATGAATGGAGACGATAAAAAGAATGGTGAAGAATTTATTTATGGTCAACATTTTAAAGTTGTTGAACTTACAAATAGCCAAATCAAATTAGTTCATTAATAAAACACCTACCCATAACCACACCTATACGGCAGCTTTTCCGCCGCATAGCCAAGTACGTTGTGGTACATAAAATTTAAAGCTAAATGAAATCCCGAATATTACATACCTCTTATGTGATAGACTTTTTAGATGTAGAGTTTGATTCTGATAAGTTGTCTGAAATTTTAGAAGTAGAAGCAGATAAGGTTTTAGACAAAATAACATCTAAAGACTTAAGTGATTGGGAAGTTCAATTTAAGGGGGTTTATGGGAAAGGAGAACAAATAAAAGTATTTACGGGAAATCGGTCTTATACATCTGATAAAATTAAATTGATTGTAATCCATATCCCTATACCAACAAAGCAAATATCGTCTTGGGGTGTTGAAGATAAGCAGCATATTTCTATTGGTACACCGCCAAGTGGCGACAAGTATTTTAAGTTACTTCCAGTTAATTATGGGGACTTTACAAATAGATTTGATTATATATTGAATTCTTTCAGGAGAGGTATAGAACTTAGCTTCAAAGAAGGTTTTAAGGTGAATGGACAATTAATTGCTCTTAAACCACAAGTAAAGTCTTGAGAATAATAGAATTACGCACCACAACACCACCTAAAAAGCATTAAAAAGAGGCCTCACATAGGGTATACACAAGACGTTGTGCGGCATATACAATTAAAAGAAATTTTGCGCTTCAAATGACAAATTATTGGGTAGGGAAAACCATTGAGCAATGGGAATTTGATGGTGTAGAACTTAATAAAGGCACTTCAATTGAAACAATAAGGAGTGCAGAACGAATTTTAGGTATTACATTTCCATCACAGTTTCAACAGCTATATGAAAAAGTAAATGGCTTTAAAGACCTAGACTGGATAGAAAATACGTTTTCAATCTGGCCCATAGAAAGAATGCTGGAGGAATATAAAGAAAGCACAAATAAAAAATTTATCGGGTTTGCAGACTATTCATTGGATGTACATCAAATAGGTTTTTTACGGGGGGAAGAAGGTGTTTACAAATATTGTGACAATCCTGTTAAGTTTGCCAATACATTTGAAGAAGCTATAACTCTGATAAATTCAGATGATGAGTCTATTTATTAAATGAATAACGTGTTTCAACATAACCTATAAAGTAGCTACGCCACTTTATATACCTACCCGTTGTATGCAAGGCGTACTAAAAAGGCACATTCGAACCCTAATGTCTTGATTTTCCAACAATTTAATTCATGACTTATGCATTTTTCTTTGATTCGGTTCCTAATCCCAGTTAGAATAATCGCTCCATAAATTTTTTAAAAATCGAATTTCCTACAATTTTAAATTTTACTTCGATTTACCTTCTGTAAGCACCACGTGTTTGATGTTTTTGCGATCGTAGGTATAAGTAATATGCACTTTGCCGTCGGCCGCTTGAATAACGGCCGGGTAGCTGAATTCACCTTTGGGTTGATCTTCTAAAGTCAAAATATCGGTCCATTTTTTACCATCCTGCGAAATAGCCACCGCGAGTTTGGCCCGGCCATCGGACCAATCTTTGCCCCGGGTAGTGGGGTTATACACGAGTAATTGCGTTTTATTTTTTAAAGTAACCGCATCGGTGCCGGAGTTTGGGTTCAGGATAGTGGTTGGCCGCAAGGGTTCCCAGGTTTTGCCGTTATCCCGCGACCACGATTCTACCAGGCGGTCGTGCTTGCTGCGGCTCAGTAGCTGCAGGTGGTTGTTGGGATAAACTAATACGCTCGGCTGAATCACATCCAGGTTGGTGCCGGGATCCACGGGAATAAGTTGCCAGGTTTGACCGTCGTCCTGGGATTGCTCCAGGTGAATGCGCCATTTTTCGTTGGTTTCGGTGCTGGACGGAGCCAGGATAGTACCGTTGGCTAGTTGCACGGGCTTATTTTTGATGGGCCCTAAAATTCCTTCGGGTAATTTCTCGGCAGGGCCCCAGGTTTTGCCATTATCCGTGGAGGTACGCAGCATCCCCCACCAGGTACTCGGCGAAGGCCCTACTTTATAGAATAACAATAATTTTCCGGCGCGGGTTTTAAAAAGTACCGGGTTCCAGCAAGGGTACCGCAACGTATCGTTTATTACGCCATCGGCCACCAGCTCGGGTTTGCTCCAATGGCCGTTTTCTTGGCTAGCCACATAAATGCCTACATCGGGGTGCCGTTCGTGGGTACCCGCAAACCAGGTAGCTAAAATTTTACCCGGACTTACTTCTACTAGTGAGGAAGCATGGCATTCGGCAAACGGCGGATTTTTAAAAATTAATTCTTCTTGGGTTATCTGCCAGGAACGCTGCGCATTTGCCGCCATTATGGTTGCTAACCAAAATCCGATACAAGTTATAAAAAGCTTCATAGGTCGAGGAGGTAGTTCGTAAATTTTCCCGAAACTAAGTTGTTTTGTGCAATTTAATAGCGGTAAATAAATTATTATATCCGAAATTATTTCGAGTGTGGTTAAGCAAACAACGTTTTAGAATCCTAAAAAGAGATTTTTAAAATTTTCCTCAATCAATTAATAAAGCCAAAGGGAACCAAAAGCACCGAGCAAATCATAAACCTCTTTTGTGGATTAGAGTATAGAAAATGTAAATTTAAAATTTTAAAAATTAATTGGTTGCGGTAGCTTTGATGTTTAATCGCTAATCAGCAATAATATATTACATTAATTTCATGAAGTTTTCTTTTGCTTTAATTCTTACTGCTTTACTAGGTCTGCGGATTTCCGCGGCAGAAGCGCAAATATCAAAAAAAGATAAAAACGTAAGCTCGATTTTAAAAAATGTAAACCCCTCCGACTTAGAGGCCCACGTAAGGTACCTCGCCGACGACAGATTACAAGGACGCTTGCCGGGCACTCCTGGCTACCAAATTGCCGTAGATTACGTGGTTAATCATTTTAAAACGGCTGGCGTTGAGCCCGCCGGCGAAAACAACAGTTACTTGCAAACTGTGCGGTTACGTAAAGCTTTTACCAACCAACAGGCCGCTATAGCCTTAAACGATGGCCGCGGGAATGAAGAAAATTTAAAAAACGGGGAAGATTTTATTTTATACCCGCACTTCGAAGACCCGCAGGTTAGTTTACAGGCTCCATTGGTTTTTGTGGGTTCCGGCATTAGCGCCCCCGAGTTAAACTACGACGATTACGCTGGCATAAATGTTCGCGGCAAAATTGTGGTAATCCGGCGCGGAGCCCCGCAAAGTTTTCCGTCGAGTGTGGCGGCCAGCAGCATGAACCTAAATACGCTTTTACAAACGGCGCTGGACCACGGGGCAATAGGCGTAATTATTGGAGCGCCCACCAACCACGTAACCGCTCCCAAAAGAATTACCGGATTGCGCTTACCTGATGGTAAAATGGCGCCTTCCGGCAGCTACATTTCCGATAAAATAAAGGTGCTAAGTGTGTTTAACCGCCAACGGTTTAATCAGTTATTGCAACAAGCCAACTTGGACACTGCCCGCATTTATACTTCCCTGAGAACAGGTAAACCAGCCTCCGCCGAAATGCCCCAGGTATTAAAAGCCACTTACACCAACACCTACCAGGATATTACCAGTTATAATGTAATCGGGAAGATCACGGGTTCGGACCCGGTCCTTAAAAATGAGTATGTGGTGCATACGGCCCACCTGGACCACATGGGCATCAGCACGCCGGTAAAAGGCGATTCTATTTACAACGGCGCCCACGACAATGCCTCGGGCGTGGCTTGTTTACTCGAAATTTCTAAATTATACACGCAGTTAAAAAATAAACCCAAAAGATCTGTTTTGATTGCCCTGGTTACCGGCGAAGAAATGGGTTTGCTGGGATCTTCTTACTTTACAATGCGGCCGGTGGTGCCGGTTAATAGCATCGTGGCTAATATTAATACCGATATGCCCACCTTAATTGCGCCCTTGTTATCGGTGGTGGCCTTGGGGGCAGAACATTCGTCGTTGAGTAAGCAGGTAAAAGAAGCGGCCAATTATTTAAATTTAAGCGTAGAATCAGACCCGGAACCGGAACAAAACCGCTTTGTGCGCAGCGACCAGTACAGCTTTGTGAAGCAAGGGATTCCGGCATTGCACATTAAGTACGGTAACAAAACCGCCGATGGCGCCAACAACTTAAACTTAACTGTGCAGCAATGGCGCGAAACGTATTACCACAAACCACAAGACGATATCAATGGTATTTTTGATTTTAAAGCCGGAAAAACGTACACGCAATTAAATTTTTTAATCAGTTACCAGGTAGCGCAAAATGTTAACCAGCCAACCTGGAACCCCGACAGCTTCTTTTCTAAAACTGCCACCGGTAAATAATTTATAAACCGCATTTAGTAACAGCGGTAGTCCATATTTTTAAATTTTTAATATTCCGCTAGTCTTTAAAACACCACGGCCTTTCCTAATCCAGGAAAGGCCGTGGTGTTTTATGCGGTATGGGTTTGATTTTTTACAACTGGTGCCAGGTTGCGTTTGGCTTGTAACAAATGCCTTTCGTTGTGAGCAATTAAAAACTGAAACACATCGCCCAACTTCAACTTAATTAGTTTGGTAATGGATAAAGGCAACTTAATGGTATCTAAATCTACGTGGCGGGCTTGTTTTAAGTAGGCTAATAAGTTTTCTTGCTGCTGAATAAACTCCGCCACTACGACGGGGGCATCTAAATTAGGGGGCGGCACGTGGTTTTTAAAAGCTTTAAATTTTTTGGTACCGGTGCTCGGTTCCATCATGCGGGTAAAATAACTGCCCAACCAGCTGCTTTTAAAAATTTCCGAAGCTGGTTTTAACTGTGGCTTCTGCAATTCACTAGCAATTAAGGGCAAGTAAAAATGGCCGTACCCGTTTAAATGGTCTAAACATTGGGCAATGCTCCAGCCGCCGTTGGGCGCGGCTTGCAGTAAAACGGCCTCGATTTCATTCTGAAAAATTTTTATGGCCTCCTGCAGATGGCCTTCTACCCGGCTTTCCAGGTAATCTAAAAACTGGTATTTATTTACTGGTGCCATACTGTATACTGGTTTGTGGGTTAGTTGATTTTTTAACTGCCAGAATCAAGCTAATGGCTATTACAAAAAACAAAGTTTCTATTAAAAGCCATTGCTGCCCAAAATCGCCGAGCGGCCCTTCGGTAAAAACAGTAACTACCCGGGATACCGCGTAAAAACCCCACAAAAGGCCCAGAAAGGCTAAACCTTTTAATAAATCGCGACGCATCAGGTAAATTAAACTGATAAATAAGGTAAGTCCTACGCCTCCGTATACGCCCCGTATAGAGCTAAAAGCATCGGTGTTGGGCAGCTTTACACCTACCAGGTCCATAACAGACTGCGGATTTAAAAAAGCCATGACACTAACAGACAACAGGCTTACCGCCGATAAAGCAATAAACGATTGGGCGGCTAGTTGGGTAATTTTTTGCGTTTTCATAATTCGTTGGTTTAGAAGTACGTTGCAAAGATGCGGCCGCCCGGATTAAAAAATATTGGTAAATACCAACATTCTCAGATGCGTACTTTATTAATTAATTTACTGAAGTTAGTGGCTTCTATACCCAGGTAATTAGCCAGATACTTGTGCGGCACTAATTGCAAAATGTGCGGACTGCGCCGCAGCAGTTGCCGGAATTTTTCTTCTGAAGTAAAGCACTGCAACTCTACCAGCCGCTCTAATACCCCCGAAAGCGCATGAGTAACCCCCTGCCGGATTAAAAAACTTAAAGCCGGCCGTTGATTGGTAATAGGTAATATATCGCTGATGGCCGCCCTTAAAAATACCGAGGGGGTCAGGGTTTCGTAATAATACCGCGAAGGTTGTTGCAACAGCAAAGCATCGAGCACCCCGCCAAACGAAGGCGCGTAAGTAAAAACCAAAGTAGCTTCGCGGTTTTGATCGTCGTAATAAAAAATGCGTTGCACCCCTTCCGTTACAAAGTACAGGTATTTTTCAGTTTCGCCGGCTTTAGTTAAAACTTCTTTGCGTTTAGCGGCAAACGGCTTAAAAAAACTTGAAAATTCTTCCCAATCTGTTTCCGGCATGGGAGCCGTGGCATTCATAACTTGTTTTAGTTGCAACAATGGGTCTGGCATATAAGGTATATTATTAAGTGGTTTTGTCTTTTTGTTTTAATCTGAAAGCCTCCTAAATATACACTTTATTTAAAAACGGAAAAGCTGCCGTAACAAGCAAATACCTAGTTCTTACCTTATGTATTACTGCAGCAGCAGGGTTTGTAGCACAAAAGAAAAGCCGCTAAATAGTTTAGCGGCTTTCTTGAGCATTAGTTGGGTTGGGTGTTATAGTATGTAGGTATTTTAATTTTTGTAATCTCTTTATTATTCCTGCACCTTAAAGCTAACAGTTAAAGAAGTGCCTGCGGATCCACTTTTATTTGTACCAGAATACGGCGTAGCCTTTAAGGTGTAGCTACCTACGGCTGGTCGCCAGGCGGCATAATTTAAGTTAGTATCACCGAACAAAGCATAAGGAGCGCCTCCCTCTACTTTAGTAAAACTCTTAGCCCCGGAAAGTGCAAAGTATACGCTGCCAACGGTTGTATTGGTATTCGCCCGGATGTTCAGGTTGCGGGTTGGTAAATTAGATAAATCTAAAGTTTCGCCGTTGGAGATGGTTTTTATGTCGCGGTCAGTGTCGGCGTTGATTAAGGTAAAGCTTACTACCTGCTGGCCACTGGTTCCTGACGTGTTATCAGTTGGAGTTGGACTTGGCGAAGGAGATGTTGGCTGATCTACGGGTTGGCTGCTTCCTGAACCAGATGGGGCTACGTCGGCGTATGAGGAATTACCATCACCAATCCGAACATCATCTACGTAAATAACGCGTTTCGATACATAGTCCCAGTTTCTTTTATAAACACCCATTTTCAAGTAGGGAGTCACCGCATCGTTGTAGGTATTTGGTCCGGTGTAGCTTACTACTTTGCTACCGTTTTTCCATAATTCCAGCTTGCCATCAGACTTGTAGGAATATTTAATATGATACACAAAATCTACCCATTTATCTTTTACAACCGGACCTAAATCAAATCTTTTCCGGCCATCAGGATTTTTGTTGTATCGTTTGGATGAATAATTAACGGTTAAAACAAGTCTACCCTGGATTACTGACATAGAGATGGGGGGTACCCGGGAACCATCACCACTGTCGGGGGTGCCATGAAACTGTGTAATAATGTCCCAGCCATCGCCATCTTTCTCGGTTTGCCAGTTACCGCTAGGCATGTAAAGGCTCATGCCGTACCAGCCGTGCGAGGGAGTGGGTTTGTTAAAAATTATTTCTGATCTAACGGCGCTACCTTCTTTTCTTAATTCGAGCCGGGCAGAACGCGAACCGCTCCGGGATACCGAGGTAGTTGCCCCGAAGCCATACGAAGTGTAAATCTGGCGCCCAAAGGCTCCACTTAAACTAGGTTCAATTCTTTCTTCCGCTACCAGGTTTCGCCGGTTTTTATCTGCCGAGGTTATATACGAAAGATCTTCGATACCCGACGTTAGCCGAGCAACCTCTTTAGGCTCAACTATTTCTTCTGTTTCGCAGGCAACGGTAAACAATGAAAGTAAAGAAATGGAGAATAGTAGTTTAGTTTTCATAAGGTTGGGTTAAAATGGAACATGTACTACAAAAAATTACTAATCAGATGAAATCTTTTAAGGCCGTTTAAAACGACTATTAAATTGGATACTTATCTTTTTTAACGCTGCAAATTCAATTAAACCCAGGTATTAAGAGTCGCTTATAATTTGCATTAATTAATTTTTAAAATTTATAATTAGATAAAAACAATATAAAATATCTAATAAGATGCAACCTTTTTGTTTCTGTCTTATTTCTGGTTCAAACTTAGATATAAAATTTTATAACACAAATTTTAAGCAAATTTTATTAGTATTTTAATATTAAAAGATCTAATTTTTATATAAATTTTAAAATTTTAACATATATCTATTCATATGTAATCTTCCAAACTCCAGCCTAAAACAGACAAACTTAGTTATAATAATATTAAATAAACCAGAAAATAAACATACAAACTCTAATCTAAATATTATAATTATTTTTATTTTAAAAAGAGAAACACGAAGCTTATATCAATAATACATTATTGTATTATTTAAATAACAATCAAGCAAGCATAGATTATTAAACAAGATTTAAAATCTTGTTTTTAGAACAAATTGCGGCAGCTCAGCTAGTTTCGTGCCAAAAAAGTAAAATGATGTTTTTGTTTACAGACAAGCGGGATGAGGGACATGATTGTACCCACTTAAAAAGAAAAGTGTAGAAAAATTACCCACCTTGTAGAATGACTCTACAGGAAAATAGGGCAACAAAAATTGCTAAATTTTAAAAATCAAGGTATTAGCTTTAGAAACCCTTAAATAGATTTAGTATTTTTTTAGCATAAGTATAAAACCACGCCGGAGAATTAGCCTAAAAATTAGTTCTTGTAAATTAGACATTATATAGATGTGCCCGGTTGAGATTCCGGTAAACGAAGAAATTAGAAGAAGCACCTGGTTTACAGTCGAAAGATATTTTTAAAATTTAAACAAAGTTGGGCGAAAATTCTACCGCTATTGTGCCGGTAGAATTTTCGCCCAACTTTGTTTAATTAATTTAGAGAATTACTTTATCCGATATTTTGCTGATTTATAAAATAAGATTTATCTACCAAAATGTAGTTATCCGTTCAAACACAATGCTTTAAGTATATTCTACCCGCTATAATTAAATAGATTGCTGAAACTTAGCCAGAACAAACAACCCTCCGAAATCTGCCGAATTATAATCTCAGGGCACTTTAAGCAAACTTCTGCTTTTTAATAAGCAGTGGCTTGCCCGTTTATGGCAACAATTTTAAAATTTGCTTTCTTGGCTTTTTCGTTATCGGGAGCGGCTAAGGTTTGGCTTGAATGCGCGCGCACCCGCACAAAGGTTAAAATTTCTTTTTTTAAAAATTTATCATTTCTACGCAGGTATTCTATTTCTACCCGCACATTATCGAGGTTGTAAGCCGAACTGTTCTGGACGGTTATTTGCAAATTTTTAGTTCCGTCCCGTTTTTGATTAATAACCACATTGCTTTTAACTGTCACTAGTTTGTAAATATCGGGTGGTAAAGTACCAGTATAGGAAGAATGCGTAGTTGGCTGTGGTTTTTCGGGAGCTGGCTTGGGCGGCAAAGTTACCGGTTTATCGGGTTTAGAATGGGGCGGAGTTTGCCCGGGTTTACTGGTTTTATCTGGTTTATCCAGTTTCTCTGGTTTATTTCCCGGGTTAGAAGAATGAGCGCCAAGGCCGCCTGGTTCCGCCACTTCCGCAAGAATGGTGTCCAGCTTATTTTCCGTTTGGCTGATTAAGTTATTGTCTGGCTTTGGTTTTGGTGGTATTACAGTAGAGTCCGGAGTAGTTATGGGAGGAGTGTTTAACGTTATCTTTCTCTTTACAACAAATTGCCGGGCGGTATACACGGTATCTGTATCGATTAATAAAGCCAGTGTAACCGGCGTGATATCGGAACCGGTATTGACAACGGGCACGACAACACGCAGCAATTTAGCAGAAAGGCTTAGCACGGTTCCGGGCTGTTTATTAAAAAACACGCGTACGTTCTCTGCGGCCCTTGTAAAATTTTCTCCCGCAATAGCTAATGTATCTCCTTCGGTAGCGTGGTTGGCTACGGCATACACTTTGAGGTTTTTGGGGAAAAATAAACTGTACGCCCCTACCGCTATAATGCCCAAAATAGCTAAAAACAAAACCAACACCGCTAGCTGAATGTAGCGCAACCGGCTCGGGTTAGGATTTATGGGTTTAATTACTTGCACAACAAGCGCATCGCTTTTAATCTGTACTTGGTTATTAGCCGCCACCAGGTGATAACTTATTATGGTAGTTGCCGCATTGTATTGCTCCGGAACAGATAAGCTTTGTTGATTTTTTAAATTTCGGGCGTAAACCTGATTGTTGCGGTATAACGTTATTTGGGTAGCCGGTTCTACTTCCCATTCTAATATAAGCGACTGCCCTCCTACTACCTGTTTCGCATCCGACCGAAAATACCAGATTATGGGTGCTGCCGGCTTGTCTGGGTTTAAAGGATTTAAAATAGGTGGCTCCGGGTTATCTACCAGAACATGCTCCGTAATTGGGGAAGATTGGCGGTTTTCTTGTTGCTGCTCGGTTTGCTCCAGGGGCAAGGCAGGTTCAGGAATTACTTTTTCCGCGATGGTAATTGTTACCGGCATACTGCTTTGTTCACCGGCCTTGCTGGTGGCCCGTAAGGTAAATTCTACTTTTCGGGTTCGGCCATCGTAGTTTTCTTTTATTATTAACTGGTAGGTTTCGGGGATAACTTCCTGGTATAAATTGCCGTTGCGGTACAGGGCCAGTTGGTGCGCGTGCGCTACCTCCCAGCTTAAGGTAAAAGATTGGCCGGGCTCTACTTGCGAAGCGGAAGTTGCAAATTTTAAAATTTCGGGTAGCCGCTGGGTAGGCTGGTAAGGCACCTGGTTGTTTTGGGCAATATGCCGGATAATGTTTTCTTGTACTTCGTGGGGCTCTAATAATTCCGGGGCTTGCTGTTTTTCGGTTAATGCCCGCCGGAATATTTCAGGAAATATTCCGGCGGTGTCGGCAAGTAAAGCTGGCAAATTATCATAGAGCTCCGTAGCTTTATAATCGAATCTTTTATCCGAGAGGGCTATTTTTAAACGCAAAATTAAAAATACAATTTGCAAGTAATTCAGCATGGGCCCGCTAATGTCGGCAGGTCTTAAATCTTTGTAACCGAGCTGTATTTTGTAAAAATTTAAAACCAAGGCCCAGTATTGCTTGTCGCCGTACATGCTGTTGTGCGGCAGATGGGCATTGGGCTGCACGCTATCCAGGTCAATTAACAAGAACCGGCCACTGCTTTCCTTAAAAATATTTTTCTCGCAAAAATCCGAAAACCAAAAGTTGCGGGCGTGCAACGCTACTGCGGCAGTAAATAAATCTTGGGTAAGCCGTTGTAAATCCAGGTCGGCGTTGCGGTTAACGGCGGCTTCCAGGGTTTCGCCAGTTAAAAACTCGTAGAATATATAATGAATAAACTTGTTGTTTTCTTCTACTTCTACAATATCGTAAATGCGGGGCAGGTTGGGGTCGAACTTGCCTTTTAGCTGCAGTAACAAATCCCAGCCCGATATATCTTCCGGGCTTTTTTTCTCGAACCGTTTTACAAAGCAGGTATACTTGCCAATGGTTACCGGAAATTTATACGGATCGCCGGAGGCAAACAGCCAGCCATTGGGGTAATCGGAGAAATAATCGTACTCCTTTTCTTTTATAATTACTTTCATAACACGGATAGTAATTTTATTGGATGGAACACCTGGCTATTTTTAGGGCTACCGGAAACCTTACCTATCTGGCGGATGTAGGTTCTTTGTGCTTGTAAATGCTGATTTTTAAAAAATACCGGGGCGCGAAACTAAGCAATGGATTTATTAGAGTTTATCTCCGGCCATTCCCGGATTTCTACAAAGCAAATAACTTTGTCGTCGTCAGTGCCCTGTAGCTGATAGATTAAATCTTGCCGGATGGTATCTAAAGTTTTACCCGAAAGCGCTTGCAAATGCGTTTCCGTTTCTGGGCCAATGCCATCGGAAAAAGCGGCCAGCGCGCAAACCTGATCTTGCTCCACAATTTCGAAGCGGGGCGAATTATGTAAAATCTCAAACCCGCCGGCCGCATCCAGTACCAACCTAAAAAACAATCGGTCGTTGCTGGATTCGTTTTTCTGGTGCAAAGAAGTTTCCAACACGGCCAGTTGGTTGGGGGGGTGCCGGGTGTACAGCACCATTTTGCAATCGCCGGATCGGTAAGCCACCAGGTGGCCGGTTAGCGTTAATGTGCCAAATAAAATAGTGGTGGCGCACTCCGGAATGTTCTTGTTTAAAATATTGGTGCGCAAAATTTCTTGTTCTTCCAGGGGCAGCGCTTGCACGCTTTGCAGCCAATCTTCTTTTACTTCTGCTACAGCCTGGCTCAGCCATTTATCTAGGGCCAAAGTTGCTACTTGCGCATAAGCAATTCTTAGTTTATTTGCTACGGATTGTGCCAGCAAGCGGCTCGAGAAATATTCTTTTTTACTATGAGGGTGGCGCAAACAATATTGGTCGGAGGTGCCGTCGAGTACCCAAAGCAAAAGTTGATCGCGGAGGGCCACAAAGCCGCAAACATCTTCGCCTAAATCTTTATCCGCTTCGGGGTCGCTCATGTATTTTTTTCGAGGCCCCGCCGTTAACAACAACTCCGTGAAAAAGTAAAATTGCGTATCCGGCATTTGGGCTCTTGACTCTGTGTCAGGAGTACTTAAAAGCGGCTCGGCCGGGTAGTTATTGCGCAGGCTTGGGACAGCAGGCTTAGGCGTTGGTGTAGTGGCATTATTATGTAACAGCAATTCAGTGGGGGCACTTGCGGGTAGGTCCGGTTTGCTTTTTTTAAAAAATTTCTTTTTGGCGGGGCTTAGTTTTACCGAAAATACCAGGAAACGGCTGGCGACCCACAACAATCCAAATACGCCCAACAGAGCGCTCAGCAAAAAAGCATAAGGTTGCCAAGAAAAGCTTTTCTTATCAACCAAGTCATTTTGAGAATCTTTAGCCCCAGCCGGAGTAATGGCGGTTAAATTTGCTTTGCTAAACTGAATGGCGATGTTTTTTGCTGCTTGGGCTTGCCAGCGGGCTTGTAATAAAGTTTGACTCGTTACAGATTGTGGTTTGGCAAAATGGTGGTTCGCCTGCATTATAAGCCGGTAGTCGTGGTTTCGGGTAATGCCGCTATCTTGGCCAATAAGGCGCAACTTGTAAACTACCGGTAATTTTTGGTTAGTCGTCAGCCGTGGCAGCAACACGTACATCGAATCTGTAATTGGCAAACCCGAAGCATTTTCCAGGGGTTCTAACCGGATAGTAAAATCAGAAGGCGTTGCTAATTTTAAAAAAAATAAATTTTGCCGGGTGGGGTTTGAGTTAGGTAACGAAACGCTATCCTGGTTTTGTTTTTTTACCGGGGCCGAATTGTTTTTCTTGCCTGGGACCGATGCGGAATCCGGATGTTTTTTACTTAACTCCCGGACAAAGTTATTTGCTTGATTTGCTCGGGCACCCGGCAAAAATAAAAGCCAGAAAACCGTGGTTACTACTAACAGGTGCATGCCAAGATGTAAAAAATTACCGGTACAGTTGTTTTTCGAGGCACTTGGGGCAAAAGCCGGATGCACCCGAAGCCATCCGGAACAAATATTTTAAAATATTTATTTTGGCCGGATTATTAAATAGGAAAAACTGGGGCACATCGTGAATGGGACAATTACTAAGTAAACTTTGCAGTTCCCGGCAACCTTCATCGTTTTCATCCCCGAAAAAAGCGCCAATAACAATGTCGTGGTTCAGGCCCGCAATGGGGTTTACTTTAAAAGGATTATCCTGGAGCACCTTGTTTTTGTTAGCATCGTATTGCATGCCATCGGTGTAGATTAATACCCGCACATTGGCAATAGATAAAGAATCGCCGGAGCTTTTTAAAATAATTTGTTTCATGGGGGTATAATCCCGCACCTTAAAATCGGGCAATTGCTTTTTCATGAACTTATCTACAAAAATGTAAGCTTGCTGTAAAGCGCGGTTAATGTCAGTACCTTGCTGCATCATGTACAGCTCGTCGTAGAGGTAGTTTGCAAATTTTTTTACGTCTTTATCAAAGCGCTGCAGCAAATTGGCCACCGTATCCATAAACATCAGGTCTACGCGGTCGTCGAACTTAAAAGCGGCCACAAAAGCATTAGGGTTATTTTGCATGCGTTCCAGGTCGAAAATACCGCTGGCGGCACTGGTGGCAATTAAGCGCATGCGCGTAAGTGGGCTTACCGCAAAAGCTTGATCGGTCATGGAAGAAGATGCATCCATTAATATCACGCACAGCCCTACTTCCGGCACCGGGTTTTTAGGCTTGCCTGCCGTTGTTGATCCGGTTGGGTGGTCGTACGCATCATCGGTACTTAATCTGGGCTTATCTTCTTCCCCCACAAAAACTACTCTTTCTTCCAGGATACCTTCGTAAGGCGGGCAAAGCGGACAAAAACCATCTGCGGCCGGCTCATCAAAAACGTGCGCTTCGTTTGTAAGGCAAACCCATTTTTTAGATTTTATCATACTCTATATTATAAATGCGTAAACAGTCTAGATATTAGACGCTGGACAATAGACACTAGACCTTTATTTATCTATTTTTGATTTCGCTTTTTTTAAAAAATTTGAATTTGAATAACTAATTTTAACCTGTTATTAAAAAAGTGTTTTCCTGGGCGATACCAACGTTTTTCTAATAAGCAGATCCCTCCCACTCTACTTGCAGCATTTTGCTCATCCAGGGTAATTTAATTAAAGTAAAACCCCACGGAATAGTAGTTAATAATAAATCGGGGCCGCGCGGTTCTACTTGCAAAGTCCAGTGTTTTTCATTTTCCGTGAGTATGCCGGGGCGCTGTAAAAAAGTTTGTTGCAGGCCCAGAGGCGAAGTATTTTTCAAAGCTTTCCAATGCTGGATAACGGCCTGGAGCAAGCTATCGGCCTCGGCTAATTCTTTGCTGGTTAACCGCACTTTACCGGCAGGGCTAATACCCGAATGATACCCGCAAAGTACCTTGGTTAAAGGCAAACTATATTCCGGCGCCTGGCGCTTACCGGTAACCAGGTACTGCAGCACCTGCATGGCCCGGGTGGCAGCCCTTACATTTTTAAATTTTTTATTTTCCAGGTAATCTAAATGCGTAAACAATCCGGGCAGGTACGGAGCTAACAAACACAAACCGGCATTATCGACGTAGTATTTCAAAGTCTGCTCCTGTTGCCAGATGTTCTCGGGTGGTGACTGGTTTAAAGTAGCCAGTAATTGTAAATCTGCGGTCGGCAACTCAGTTAAAGCCTGCATAAAAGAAAGGCTTTCCGGGGGCAGTTGTGACAAAATCCGGCGTAAGTTCATTTTATCTATCCAAGAGTCATCAGGAACATTTCCCAGAATATCCTGCAAAACCACCTGCTCTGGTACATGTAAATTTTGAAAAATTTCCTGCACCTGCGCTTGTATTTGCTGCATCCGTTTTACTTGTTGGTTGGCGGCGGCACGTTTCGTAAATGCGGGCGTTCCCCCCGGCTTTTGCGGCTTTTCAGTTTCAAAAAAAAGAATTTGGCAGATGCCAGATACATTGGCCAAAACCTGAAATAAAGCCGATATATTAGCAACGGGCTGGTTCATTAAAGCGCCAATCAGTACCCGACGGTCAGTGTGGGGCCGGGTAAAAAGGCGTTTAAGCTGGCGTAATTCTTTGGGGGCTAACTGGTGGCACCAGGCTTTAAGTTGCGGATCGGCAAAAGCTAATTTTTTAAAAATTGGCCCGGTAGCTTTATCAGGAATTTCTGTAGAATAAATTTTACTTGCTCCGGGCGCAGGAACTAATAGCTCCGGATTTACAATTTTTACATTTTCTTTTGCCGGTTTTAAACTAGAGAACCGGGGAGTGAGTGTAAGATTAGGGGAGGTAAAATGGTCATCTAAAGAAAGCTTTTTAGCGGGAATGGTTAAAGCCGGCTTCCCTACTATTTTAGTAGATTGCGGCAGAGTATACCTTGTATTTTCCAGGTTCAACGGCTTGGCACCCGGATTCTCCTGGGCAGGTTTGTCTGGCAAATTTTTATTGCCGGCCCACCCGAACAGGCGATTGGATTTACCCGAAAAACTGGTTGGTAAATCCTTTAATCCTCTTATTTTCTGGGGCGCACTTTGGGAATTTTTAAAAAACGCAGCGGGTTCGGTTTGTTTACTAAGTAGCGCCGGATTACCTGCCGACGGATTAGTTGGTAAAAGGCCGGGAAACAGTAAAAAATTTAATTGAAGCGGCGAAAGTAATTGCAGTGCCTGCTGCACTTTTCTTTTTTCCGGGAAACGTCGGTGAATGGTTGGTGTGGCAAAATAAGCTTGCACTATTTTAAATTCTGCGGCGGGCAGCCATTCAAATAATACAGCCTGCTGAACCCAGTTTAAACCGGACAGTTCTAGAATTTTGTACCCCTGATTCTTCTTTTGTTCTGCTTCCGACTCCCGGTAAAGCCGCCGAAATAAAGTTTTCAGGCGAATACTCTGTTCCCGAGAAAACATAGAAAATACCGGGGCATAATCAGTATTTGCCTGGCTAAACGTGAAACCAGCTTTTTCCGGTAAAAGATATTCTTGCTTTAGCTCCCGGATTTTCTCGCGGGTAGTGGGCTTGCAATTCTCATTGAGCCGCTGCCAAACAAAAGTATGTAGCGGTTGATTTTTTAAAAAATCTTTAAATTTTCCGGGCTGCTGCTTCGCTACCCGGTTTATGATAGCATCCAGGTTTAACGACTGACTTTTATCTATCCACCAGGGCACATCGCCGGTTTCTAAAAAAGTTTTTACCAGTTGCCACTCCTGCTGTAGCGTAAATTGCAGCTTTTGGCTGGCCAGCTTATTTATTAACCGAACCGCAGCCCCTCCCGGATTATAGGCATCTTGTTGAAAATTTCTTAGGGAACCGTCAGAATTATCAATTAAAAGTGACTCAAACTCCGGCTGCAGTTTACCCGCCAGTAAAATGTTGTTTTTATAATTAATAAGTTGCTGCGTAAATTCCTGCTCAAACTTTATTAAGGTGGTCGCCTGGCTTAATTCCAACGGAGCAATTTGGCCCAGATCTATTTCCAGAAAATCAATTTGCAGGTTTGTTTGGGGAAAGCGCTCCGTAACAATTTTTAAAATTAGCGCATGGAGTTGCGGCGCCAGATAGTGCACAAATTCTTGCTGCACTATTCTGGCTTTTTGCTCTTGGGTGCAACTAAACTCAAATACTTCTTTATTTATCGCTACCGCATGCATCTTATTTGCGCAGTTGATTTAGCTGGTAAATCAAATTATTTTCTACCTCGGTGTTCGCAATTTCGGCTTGGGGCAACTCTTCCAGCCATAGTTTATACGCTTCTTCCAGTTCGCGCATTTGCTTGTGGTTTAACCAAAACACCTGCGGATAAATATGCGCCGGCGTTTCCATGTAAATGGTTTTTTCGAGCAAGTGCTTAAAAGTTTTATTCCGAAACCGGGCAGGCCACTCAGGCAGCATTATCGATATTTGAAAAGAATATGGGTCGGCTTGCGCCAGCAGGGCGTTTTCTTCATCGGGTTGATTAGCGGGGTTTTGCTGCTCAAACGAGAAAAATGTAACCATGCTGGTTAGTTCGGCTTCGAGTTCGTCTAGTTGCCGGTAGCGTTTTTTGCTTTCGCCCAGCACCCGGTCTACATCTACTAAGCGAAAAAAATGGTAGCCATCGGCATTTTGCTCAATGGTGAAATTAGCTCTATCGGAAGCAAACTGCCGGATTTGTTCCAGGCGGCGGGTCAGGTGTTTATAAAACAGAAAATCTTCGTTTATCAACAAAATTTCGTTGTAATCTTCTTTGGTAAGGCTTAAACGCCAATTGGTTTTACCTTCGTTTTTAATGTTGATAATCCGGAATTTGTATAAAGGCGCCGGATTTTGAAAAGTGCTTAAATTGTTAATGGCGGAAGTGGTATTTACCGATAAGTATTCTACCGTATCAGCGTTTAAACTGCTGCCCCTTTTACCGGACCGCTCCCGCCCGTCCACTTTGGGCCGCAGCAAAATATGCTCGATTACATGGAAATTCTCGTCGGTAGCAAAGCCGGTAAGCACGCCCATTGTTTGCTCATAAGCAGCTTCGGCATCGGCTTGATACGTAAATGTTTGGCTTGCAATAATTTCGTAGTCGTTTTCGTGCGTAAATCTTTTCAGGTGATAGCTCCACTTATCGCGGCGGCCTTCTTTTTCGTACAAATCTGTGTTGGATCCATTCTGCAGTATATAATTTAAAATTTCTTCGGCTTCGCTCGCAAATTCGTACTCCAGGCTTCGCAGCAAAACTTTTTCTTTATTCTCCGGATTGGTAAGCACCACCACGTAGCGGCGCACCTGGTTATCCGGGGTTATTTCCTGAATCGAGAGGGCATTGCTGGCGATAAACTTTTGGCGGTAATGCGGCATGCCCAGTAAGCGGCAAATGCGTTTTTTTAAGCCGCTCACATTGGTGCTGTCCCAGGTTGCGTCGGGGTTGTTGTAGTTAAAGCCCTGGCTGCGGTAAGTACTTACGGCTACATAATCTTGCAGGAAAGCTATTTTATCCTGAATTAATTTTTGGTTAGTGTTTTTGCCGGCGGTAGTCTGCAGAAAATTACCGTATTTATCCAGGCTTTCGGCAAAGCGGCCCAACAAATGGTTCAGGAGTTGGTTGCGCCGGGTAAAATAAGTTTCTTCAGTTTCGGCCAGGCGTAATTGCTGTTCCTGAAATTTAGCGTAATCCAGAAATAATGCTTCGTAGTCGGGTAACCCGGCTAAGGTTTGCGGAAAATAAGTTTGCTTCAGGTTAGCCGAAAAAGAAAGCAAATTCCGGATTTCGGCTAGCTGTCCCAGGTAATCCGCTAAAATTTGTTCAAACACCATCAGGTAGCCGCGCAGTTGCAAAGCCAGGCGTTGCCGGGGTTCCAGTTGTTGTAGTTGCCGCAAACGGTACATATCGCGCACCTGTTGCACCTCTTCTTCGGGTAAATCAAACAAAGAGCTATTGGTAATTTGATTAACTACTTGCTGTATTTCGCGGGCCATACGGGAACTAGCCACCGGAATACGGCGGTGCTGCGCCAAAAGCGCGGTCATCTGTTCCGGAATGGGTAAAGCGGCTATTTCGGCGGGTACCAGTTGGGGTAAATAACGGGTAATAATAGGCGCATTTTCTTTGTCCGTAGCAATTTGTTGCAGTATAGCGTCGACCTCTTCTACCGTAAGATTTAAGTTTGTCAAATGGTTGATTTGTTCGAGTAGCGTATCGTCGTTAGGTTTTTCAATCAGCAGCAAACTAAGTAATTCCCGCAGGGTTAAGCCGATTTGCGCATCTAATAATTCAAAAGCCGCACTTTTTATTGTTGAAGCGGTAAGCGGCGGGTGCAAGTACGTTTCGGCTAAGCCATACACCGCCGGCAAACTTTTTTGCACCGGATAATAATCCCGCACATCCATGAACTCGCCCGCGGGTACCGGTAAATCTTTGCCCGCGCCCTGCAGCCGCGCCCGGAAATTGGCCGATTGAAAAAAGGAGAACAAGGCTTTTACGCGTTCCGGATTGGGCTGTTTTTCCAAGTTGTTGCGGTGCCGGTCACCGCTGCGGATAAAGGAAATCCGGGAATTATCGGTATCTAAGCGCGGGGCGCGTTGGTGGTCTTTTACATCGGTAAGCCAATCTGTAAAATCCGAAAAAGCCGACTGCGACTCCCGGGGTAAAGCTAGTTTTTTAATGGCAATTACACCTTCAATGCCGGAGATTAAACGCATAATATCCGACAGATGCACGTCTTTGTACTTCTCCGATTTTTCCAGTTCTTCCGACTCGATAAAACCGTGGCGCAGCACCGGTCCCTGAAAAATCTCTTCGGCGGAGTACCCTTTAGCAATCATTTGGTCCAGTGTATAAAAAGTAACGGGCGGCGAAAAAAAGTTGTAAATCACTTCGAAAATGCGGGCATTTATTTTTTCAATATCTGTGCCTTCACTTACCTGAATTTCTGCTTCCATTTTAAAATATTCGTACTCAATGGAAGTAACACTAATAAAATCTTCGCCGAGGTTGCGGTGCGCATAAAGCCGCTCTTTAATTTGTTGGGCTATTTCTTCTTCATTTTTTTTAAAAATTACGTCGGGCTCGTATTCCACAAACACTTTGTATAGCCCTTTTAACCGTAGCAAGTCGCCGGTTTCGCCGGATAAAACATACAGGGGTTGCTGCGCATCTCCCGAACTATCGGCTGCCCGCAAATAAATTGGCACTTCGGCATCGTCACTTATTTCAATCCAGGCGTTACGAACCCCTGCTACATCAATAATCAGTTTGCGGTAATCCAATAAAGTAACCGGGTGACACGGCAATGCCTGACGGGCAGTTAAAAAACTTTCCTTCCAGGTTTCGGGCCTGAGTTCCGGGGGAGTAATTAAATCTTTAATATCAAAGTGAGTCCGGTAGCCTAAATCCGTGAGGGCATAGCAAAATTCTTCCAGTAAAGTAATGCCCGGATCGTGGGTGTTGTAATCGGTCCAGACTTTACCGGCTAAATCCTGAATTAACTTAATGCCTTCTTTGCGCAGAAAATGGTAATCTTCGGCTGGCGGCAGCTTGTTTTCTTTTTCGATGGTTACCGGGGCGGGCATATTTAGTTGTGGGTTACAGGTTGTTTATAAGTTGCAGGTTACAAGTTGCAGGTTGTTATAAGTTATAGGTTGTGGGTTGTGGGTTTTTGGTTGATTTATTTTTTAAATTTTCTTGTTTTGGGCAAGTGGTTAAATACTTAAACCAGTTCAATTTCGTGTTTGGGGGCAGATACCAGGATGGAGTGGCCGGTGGTGAATTTGGTTTCTACTAAAGACGTAAGCTGGTCGGTATCTACCGCGAAAATCTTACCGCCCTGGTCGGTTTCGGTGTATTGCTGCATAATCAGGTCTTGCACATAATCCACATACTCGCGCTGGTCAATAAAATTAATAATGGACGAAGCGTAAATCTTAGCGGAAAAAACCAGCGATTCGGAATCTGTGCTGGCCCAGGGGGTTAAAAACTGAATTAATTCTTCGTTCAGGCGCTGCAAATAAAAACCCTGGTCTACGCCGGTGTAGAACTTCACCTTACACCGGATTAAAATTTGGTCTAGCTGCGGATTAAGGGCGTGGATTTTTACAAACGGCGAAGCATGGGCACTTAGTTTTTTTTCGATGGCCCGCAAATCGATGTAACTTAACTTAGGAAACAGCAAGTTGCTGCCGTAATAATTGCGGTTGCGTAAATCCGATACGGGTACTACCGTAACATGGCCAGTAACAAATTGCCCGTTATAATAATTGTTCAGACACTTTACTTTATATACCGCCGGAAAATGATCTAAAACCAACCGCTCAAAATCCCAATTGGTAATTGCCCGGTTTTTATGACGCAACCGCTCGCTTACGAGGGTATAATATGCCGAATCCTGTTCCTGCATTTGGCCCCCAAAGGAGGCAACCGGCTGACTTACTTTTTTTATATCGGGTATCTTCTCAACTAAATTTTTAATTTTATTGGCTTCCAGAGGTAAAGCCAAATGCTGCGGATCGTTTTCTTGATCTAAAAACGTTACTTGAGCCGCCTGGGCTTTTACAGAAATTAATTGCGGAAATGCGTCGGTATCGCTGGCTACGCTGGCGCATAACCAAAATAAATGGTTCGTGTTAAAAATACCCGTCTGGTTTTCGGCGTTGGCCGGAATGGCAAATTGCAGGATACCCGTTGTTTGTAAGCCGTAAGTACTATCCGAAATTAAGGCATCTTCGCTTAGTGGCCGCCATTCGGCGTTGTGGCGGAACCACCAATGAACGACGGGCGGTTTTTTATCGTTTACCCGTGACCCTTCGGCTACCTGCACCAGCAAGGCTAAATTTTGGTTGGGTACAACCTCGCGGAGCCCGATAAATAACATGCCCGGCATAGTAGCGGTACCCGGCCCTTGCGCCAACAGGTATTTCGGGAACACGGCCGCAGGTTTTGCTAAAGTGCCCGCGCCATTGCTGTTGCTGCCATACTTGTTTGCAGGAAAAACACCCAAAGGAGTAATGTGATAAAACAGATCGTTGGGGGGAACGGCTAGTTTGGTACTGGTATAACTTAGCGAGATAGCGTTTATTAAAGGCGCGTAAGGTGGCGGCGGTAATTCATTCGACGATAACAGGATGGCTATTTTGCGGGCAATCATGTCGTTGATTACTTCGTTGGCCTCTTTAAATTCCTGGGCTAACAAAGCCGATACCTGCACCGGATCAGCTACCTGGTTTGCGCGGGTGGCTAAAATTTCGTCTACCACGTTGGCTACGGTTTTGCCAATGGCGTTGCTGGCTTCTGTTACAATTACGTTTTCCAATTCCCGGTCGGTGGGTAAGATAAAATCGGCCTGGCGGGTTACTTTTTCTTTTACCTCGTTTACTACTTCCGGGGCGCCTTGCTTATCTTTATCGTAGTAAATGGTATCTGCTACCAAATTTATTTTTTTTAAAAATCGCAAAATCCGCTCGATGTAATTATCGTCGTTCACGATAACCTGGCCTTCTTTTTCGGGCGTTCCGGTTTCCTGTTCCGGGGTAGGCTTGGGCTTACGCACCAGTAAATGGGTACCATTTACCCGTCGGATCATTTCACTTAAGCTATTGATAATCATGCTGCGGGCCTGAGCCGGGTTGGGCACTTTTTCCAGGATGTCGTACACCACGCGCAAAGAGCCGCCGCGTTGCGCCATGTCATCGGGCAGCTTAATGGTAATCCGGGAATCGTGGAGTTGCTTTTTTACAATTTTATAGAAATCTACGGAACCGTACTTCGACGAAGCTTTTTCCATAACGGCGGTAGTAATTAACTGCGGATAAATGCTATGCCCAAAATCCGGGTAATTCAGTTTTAAGCGCAAGGTACCGTCCTGGTGCTCGTTATCCACGGTGGCTACATCCATGTCCGGTTCGTTTTCCGGAGTAGAGATTATTTTGCTAAAATCCAGACGTAATACTTTAAACCGTGGGCCGCTGGCGTCTTTATCAATCACCGAAACTTCACTTATTTTTTTCCAGCGCTTATTTACCAGAATGCTTAAAGCAACTTTAAACTGATGCGAATCGTAGGGTGGCAGGTATTTGTTGTAGTAGGTGCTAAAATTATCGGGCAAGAGCCACTCCAGGTTTACGGTTAGTTTATCTATTTTTTTATAAAATAAATCCTTGCAGCCCAAGTAAAAAGCAGAACCCACTTTAGGTATTGGTGTAAAAGGATAAAACGGTTTTTTGCTATCAATTGGGGCATCATTGTTTTCCAGAATCAATTCTTTTACGCCGTCAAAACTTACCGGAGCGTTTAAGCTACCGACTTGCGCCTGAATGCGGGCGCTTTTTATGTGCAATTGCTGCAGCACATTTAACTGTTGAATGTGCTCCTGATACAGGGCATACTGCGGGTCTTCGGACAGTAGCTGGCGGCGCGGAAATTTTAAAATAAATTGCACTACCGGCATCTTCGTAGCAAAATTACCGGCGTGCGTGGCCGGATCAAAAGCCACAATTGCGGACTCCTGCGTAGCTGACACACTAAAATTTAACTCTAAGGTTGTAGGGATCGTGCGGATTAAGGATTGCACGCTGATACCGCTGTTGACATCGTCGCTGTTTAGCCAGCCTTTTTCGCCGGTAAGCAAAAGCCGCAACAGCCGGGTATTAAATTGTTCCACCGGAACAGGTTCTTCGGTTTCCAGCACCAGGGTTACTTTTCTTTCGCCTTTAGCCAGGTAAAACTGCGTGGAGGCAATACCAAAACCCACTTCCGCAAGAGTGGGTGTTTTTGCTTCGCCAAACATTTTCCAGGAAGCTACCTCGATGTTTTCGGTATTTGCTTCCGGGTTTATAGTTAGCTTTTCGGTGTAGTAATTCAGGGTTTGTTTGTTCGCGTCTTGTTGCAGGAACAAGGTATGCACGGCGGCCACCTGCGCTTTGGTAACGGTAATATCATCCTGCAATTGGTAAATCAGTTCGGTGTTTTGTTTGTCTTTGCCAGCGGTAAATAAGGTGCCTTTTTTTAAAAAAGTGGTTTCAAATCCTTTGGCTAATTCTAAAATTATGTAAGCTTGGTCGGGTACCGCGGACTTGGTTTTAATTTGTAAAACTTCTTTGTAGTAAAAATCCAGGTGTTTCCGGGGTAAATTATTTAGTTCTTGCTGGGCATAACCATATAACTTTATAAAAGCGATAAACAAAGCTAAATGGGGCGGATGATTTTGCTGCTGGCGAATAATTTCTTCGAAATAATGACGGGAGTGGTTTACTATATTTTCAGTGGCATAATATACCGCCTCAAAAATTTTGTTTAACCGCAAGGCGGCGCTGCTCCGTTTTTCTTCGTCGGTTTTGCCGGCAAACAGCCGTTCGCGCAAGCTACTATTTTCTTTATCCTGGAGCGCCCATACATTATCCTGTTTTAAAATTTCTTTTACTTTTTCATGGGCGTTTAGTTGATTTGCCTGGCTTCCGGAAAAATTAAAATTTTTAAAAATAGCATTAATTTCCCGTTCGTTATCGGCCGCGGTGCTACGGCTACTAAATAAATCTGTTTGAAAATCCGGGAGGCGGTAGTTCTGATTTACCAAGAGGTTGCGGGTATACAGCAGCATTTCCTGCAAACTTTCCAGTTCGGGACGCAAATACGAGCTAATGTAAAGTTTTAAATCAAAGTTTAAAGCACCATCGGCGGCTGAAGCATAATACCAACTGTTAATTTTTTTGTACCGGGAAAAAGTAAATTCAAGCAGTTCGTTAAAGTTGTTCAGGTTATTTTCCCGGTTAAAAAGCGCCAGTAAATGGTCGTGGGTTTCTTTGTAGGCAGCCACGTTTTTAGTGGCAATATGGGCAAGCAGCAGAACGCTGTTATTTTTAAAAAAATCTTCCCAAGTGGTTGTTAAATCCACCTCCGATGCCTGCTGCGGTACAAACAGCACCTGTTTGGCGTACCGCTGCGCAAAAGAAATAAAGTCCTGCAACTGCCGGTCATCCAGTAAAACCGATCCGGGATCCAGGGCGGGCAAAAAACGCTCGTACCGGGAAGTTCCTTCCTGTTTTAAAACATTACCAAAACTTCGCAGATCATTCATGGTTACAGGTTTATTGGTTTGAAGGTTGGAAGGTTTGAAAGTTGGAAGGTTTATATTGCGGATGTACTTAATAACCAGACAGCTAAAGTTTAGCTTCTTCTTTATGAAAGCGCAGCATTATATTTTTCATTAATAGTTTTATTCATTATTAAAATTACAACCTTCCAACTTTTAAACCTTTCAACCAATACTCACCACTCCAAATTGGTGGCTTCTTTCAGGTAAAAAGGATAGACATAGTTGTACCGGTTGTTAGTGGCAGTTATTTTGTATGCTATGGCAATATCCAGCCGGTTACTTTCATCGGGGGCTAATCGCAACTCTATATCGGTGATAACAATGCGGGGTTCGTTAAACAGGATTTCGTCGCGCACCACGGCTTCCAGGTAAGTTAAGTTGCTTTTGTGCATGGGCATAAACAAAAAACTGGATAAAGAAGAACCATAGCGGGCATGCATGAGGCGCTCCCCCACTCGCGTCGAGAACAAAACCTCTAAACTGTTGCGAATATCTTCTTCGCCGGATAACAGCACAACTGAACCGGAATTAGAATCAAACTCTACCGGAAATTTCCAGCCGTTACCCGTAAAATTTTGAAAAAATGCGTCCATTTATTAACCGCCTATCATTACATTGGCACACCCCACTACTATCATGCCCCCATGCACCGTCGGGTCGCCCATGCGGACGGCAGGCTTTTTACCAATAAATACCGTAGCCGAGCCTTTTAAAATACTATCGGGCCCGCCCGCGCAAACCAGCATATCTCCCACCGTGGCGGCCGGCAAACCGCCAATAAAAACTGTTGGATTGCCGGGAGGTAAAACCGGCCCGCCCACGTGGGGCACTACGCCTGTTACCATGGGGCAGGTATGCATATCGGTTACGCGGGCTGCTAAAGGCATTTTTAAATTTTTTGCTTTTATGGGTTCTTGTTGCGTTTTGCTGAAGCTATTTTTTATTTCTTCTAACTAGCTCTCGTTCGCATAGCCACCGCGCTTTGGTTAATTGCCAGTAATTCTCGTTCGCATAGCTGCTGCTGTAGTTGTAATTTCAAAGTGAAGTTGTTTCATTGCTCGCTTCTTGTTCTTTTTGTCTTGACACAAAAAGAACCAAAAAAGTCAAGACGCTACTCGCTGAACGCTCAAACAGTTTAGCGTCGTTCTTTGCACCTGGCTAAAGCTATCTGTTGCATAGCAGGTCAGCAGAATTTAAAAAATTTAAATTTTCAACTTGAAACTTCCAACTTGTAACCTGCAACTTTACAACCTTCCAACTTTCCAACCTTTCAATTTTCCAACCTTCCAACTTTCTAACTAATTAATATTCACAATAGAGCCTTTTACCACGGTTTGGCCGGAGGATTGGAGGCTGGCGGTGGCGCTGCCTTCGGCGCTGTATTGGGCTTTGGCTTTGCTTTCGATATTTACTGCTTCCATTTTAATGTTGCCAACGGTGGTTTTCAGGATTATATCTTTTGCGCTTTCGATTTTAATGCCGGAAGCGTCCAGCGTAATTTTATTATTGTTTTGGTCCGAGAGCGTAATGGTGTTTTGATCGTCGTTGATTTCTATTTTTTTGCCTTTGGGGGTTTCCAGGTTAATCGTGTTTTTCTCGTCGTTAAAAGTTAGTTTCATTTTACTCCGGGTGACAAAACCTTTTTCGTTGTTGTCGTCTGAGGCCACTAGAGGCGCCGGTTTGGCGCTGCTGTGCAGCATGCCCAGAATAATAGGGTGACGTGGATCATCGTTCAAGAAACCGACCACTACTTCGTCGTTAATTTCGGGTCGAAAAAAAGCCCCCCGTTCTTTGCCGGCATCCAGGCTGGCCATGCGGGCCCAAATGGCTTCTTTGTTATCGATTAAAGGCAATTGAATTTGCACCCGGTCTTGTTGTTCCGGGTCGTTTTCTAACTGCGTTACCAAGCCAATTTGCAAGCCGTTAATGCAAGGCAGTAAACCAGCGGCCGGTTTTTCCAGAATATCTTCGCGCTGGTAAAACCATTGCTCCGGAAAACCAAACTGCATATCGGTTTCCCAAATGGATTGTTCGTAGCTGTGCCGCAGCCCCGTTACCAACACCGGACCATTAAACCTTTGGCTGAACCCAATTAACTTAACCACTTGATTTAACTTAATTTCCGTAGTTCCTTTTAATTTAACACGACCCATTACTTTGGCCAAGCGGCTTTTTAGCAACCGGGCTTCGCTCCAGGCTTTTAATTCATCAGCAGTTAAGGCAGCCCCGTGTATCAGGGTATTTTCCTGGCGGTTTAAGGCTTCCGCTAATTGGTTGGCTTTAACGTTACCCGGTTCTTTAAAACTTATGCTTGCTTCCGGCGATTCTTCTAATTTCTGATCTTGTGCATTCCAGCTTTGGGCTTTTACTTGTTTTAACTGTGAACCCGCGTCCAGCTCGCTTTCAAATTCAATCACGTCTACGCCATAAGTAATGTCTTTCACCGGAGCCTGGTTAGTATCGGGCTTTTTAATGATGAGTTTGTTATCGTCCGGAAACACCAGCATGCCGTTCATCTCGGCCCGGGACAATATAAAATCCCAATCACTTACGTTGTACTGTACCATCTGCGCGTGTTTACCGGGGGTAACGGCTATATCCAGATCGCGGCTGCTGAGCCCGGCTTTCGTACATATTTGCTCGATAATGTCTTTATCCGATTTATTTAAAAAGCAAACATTATGGCGATTACCGGCCAGTTTAATGGCTTTGTCTTTGGCCTCAATGGTTACATACGATTTTTTATTTTTTCCCGACCGTAAGGCTTGCTTCACGATTATGCCTTTAAAAACCACTTGCGCCCGACCATGATACCCCATAGCAATTTCCATTTCACTCCCCGGCACCAAGGCCGCTTCCTTGCTGCTGATTTCAAAATCTTGTTTAGCTGGGTCTCCGTCCGCCAGGGTTAGCCGGGCGTAAGAGATTTTATTTAAATTTTTAAAAATTTGTAATCCTACTACCGCGTACTCGCCGTTCATAGCGTTGCCATTTAACTTTATTTTAAAGTTTACTAAATCGGTAGGCTGTTCGCGCGCAGCTAAAGTATTTGCAGTTTCAGGCATCTTGCTCAACCATTGGAGGTAAAATCAAAGTAACACCCGGCGGAATGTTCCGGAAATTTTTTAATTTATTTACCCGCGCCAATTGCAGGTAATAAGCGGAGTCTTCGTAGTTGTTGCGGGCAATCAGCGGCAAAATATCGCACTCGCGCACTACTTGGTATTTTGTTAAATCCGGCGACTCGAGGCGCGATTGCCGCCCTCCTTTGCCAGGCGCAATCCGTTCCAGGAAATTACAGGTTACCTTGGCGCGCAAAGGCGTTCCTTCGGCATCGAACAAATTATACGTAATGTTTAAGGCGGTAATAACGCACTCCAGCCGGAAGGTGCCCCATAATAAAGCCAGGTAGTTGGGCCGGTGAATATCGCCGTTAATGCCGCTGCCGGTTACCTCGCGTAGTTTTATAATTTGTGATTTAACGTAGTCGTGTTTTTTATTTTTAAAATTATTTTTTTTATCCGGCGATAAATTACCCATGGCTACGCCGGTACCATCGATGGTAAACTCCAGACTAAACTCCAAGGGTGGAATTTTTTCAAATACCGGATCGCCGCCCGTTTGGCCTTTGGCATCGGGTTGTTTGTACTCAATTTTGTTATTTACCGTAAAAGTGTTCGGGTTAAAATCCACGGTAAAATCCCCGATTTCTTTGGATGGATCTCCGTCTTTGGGTTTACCGTAAGCAATAATCCGCAGGTTCGTTTCCGCCATTACCGTTGATTTTTAGTTTGTAGTATTTCCAGCACCAGGGCCGCACATTCTTTTACCAGTTCTTCCTTGTTCACTTCACCCGCCGCAGCCGGTGCTTGGTTATTTTTATCACGGGAAGTTCCTTCAATAATATTAGCCCGGATCACCATTTCATTTATTTGTACTGGCATTGATTTTTGGTTGAAAGGTTGGAAGGTTGCAGGTTACAAGTTGCAGGTTACAGGTTGTAAGTTGGAGGGTGCAGATTGAAGGTTCTAAAAGGTGTATTCAGGATTATTCTGATAAGCTTTTTAAAATTTATAATTTATTATAATCCATACATTTACTATTTTAAATTTTAAGTTTTAGTACAAGTTTATTCTTACTAATTTATCCAGTCGTAATCCTACAAGTTTATGAGATAGTATTCCTTTTTTCACTTAAAAAGCAAACGGTCTTATTCTTTTAACTTTCCAACAAACCAACTTGCAACCTGCAACTTGTAACCTGCAACCTTCCACCTTTCCAACTCGCCCTCACTTCCTCGTGAAGAATTGGTAGGCTAGTTCGATGGTTTCTACTACCAGGGAGTTTTCTAAGGCCTTGAAATCCGAGATGACCCATTTAACGGGATAAGCTTGCCGGAAATCCCAGGAGTTAAGTACTTCGTGTTTCTCGTTGAGCAAATGCACGCTTAAATCCACGGGCTCAAATTCAAAGTTCTCGATCGCATTCCGGAACCATTTAATTAATCCGGAGTCTTTGAGCATGCCGCGTTTTAATACTACGTTGGCGTATTTAGCTCGGGTAGGAAGCCGGTAGGTAAACCGGTTTTCGCCACCTACGGCTAGTTCCTCTACGCCAATTTCGGCGCTCAATCCGGTTACTTCCTGAAACCGCATGTCTTTATCTCCGGCTCCAATACCGGGGATATCTACTTTAAAATGAAAGCCAACGGGTGGGTAATAGGCGGCCATAAACCGGACAATTTTTTTGAAATTTTAAAATTATATAATATTATATATCAATGATATCCATCAAACCAATAAACCTATTACTTTAATTTACCTAACTAGCTATTTTCGAGCGTTAGACCTTCGTGAGCTATTTCAATGGACTCGATGGCGACTTCGTTACCGTTGGCTTTTAAACCCGGACCTTCTACTTTTACAGGCCAGCAATTGCGGGCTTTCCAGCTCATAACCGGCTCGTGGTTTTCGTTTAACAGGTTTATGGTTAAGTTCCGGCGTTCTACGGTATTTAGCTGCACGGTATTTAGCCAGGTAAAAAATTCGTTGTCGCCTTTGGCAATGCCGCGCTTCAGGGTAATATTGTTGTACTTGTGCAAGCCCGGCATTTTAATGGTGGAGTAATCAGGGCTGCTGCCCTCGCGGTATTCAATGAGCTGCACTTCCTGGGTAAGTCCGGAAACTTCCGAAAATCCGATTTTGGTGCCCCCCCATTCTACTCGAAAGTGAAAGACGGGTAATGGATAATCTGCCATAATACTTTTAGTGATTAAAGGTTATTAACTACGATTTCTGGAGAAAATGCGAAAACCGGATAATAATAAACTCGGCCGGCCGCACCGCCGCTAATCCAATTTCAATAATCATCCGGCCTTCCAGAATATCAACCGGCGACATGGTTTCGCCTAAGCCTACCCGCACGTAAAACGAATCATCGGCTTTCGCTCCGGCCAAGGCGCTTTGTTCCCATTTTTGGTACAGGTAATTCTCGATCATGGCGCGTACGCGTACCCAGGTGTTTTTATCGTTGGGTTCAAACACAGCCCAGTACGTCGATTTTTTTATGGATTCTTCTACCATATTAAAGAACCGGCGCACGTTCACGTAACGCCACTCGTTGTCGTTGCCGGCCAGGGTGCGTGCGCCCCAGATTTTGGTACCCATCCCCACAAAAGAGCGAATGGCGTTGACTGATTTACCGGCTACCACATCCACGTTTAAATCCCGTTGGTCATCATCGGTAATCCGGGCGGCGGTAGAAGTAACGTAGTTCAAGCTTATATTGGCGGGTGCTTTCCAAACGCCGCGGGTGCTATCTACGGCTGCGTACACGCCCGCCACGGCAGCGCAAGGGGTTAATTGCACGCCTAAACCCCCAATCATTTTTTTAATTTGGTTTTGTACTGCGTTATTTTGAGCCTCAAACGTTTGTTCCGTTACAGCTTTACCGGCGGCATCGGCCACAGTTTGAGCCGCTTTGGCCGCTGACTCTAAATCTCTCGCTCTTTTTTCGGCATCGCCAATTCCTTTTTTGGCATCCGCATCGCCGGCATCGGCGGCTTGCTTTAACCGGTCTACTTCGGCCCGGGCCGCATCCGCATCACGCCGGGCTACTAAGGCCGTTTGCCGGCTATCTTCCAGGGCACGTGCAGAGGTATCATCCCCGGCCAGCAACACGCGCACATTGGCGGGTTCGTAGCGGTAATCGAGGCTGGTATTTAAGTAAGGATAATAGGCCGCCCCGTATTTGGTTTCGGATAGATTAGCAGTAATGTTTTGCCGGAAAGCCGCTACCGAAGCTAAAGAATCATCGTTCACGTTCAATACATCCACAATGGCAAACCGGTCGCCGAGGCGGGAACATTCGGCTAAGGCATCGTTCATTAAACCGTAATAATCGGCGGCGTTTAAAATAAAAGGCGCATCCGGAAAAACCAGCAAGGTGGGCTCGTCTTCTTTAGAACTGGCCAGTAAAGCATTGCCGTAAGCTTCGCGCGGATTGCCGGCACTGTCGGCAAAATTGCCCGTAGACACAATGTAGCAAGGTCCGCCCCCATTGGCAAAATACATCTGCAAGGCGTAGTAAAGTACATTTTTAGATTTAGTAGCCGGATCAATGGTAACGTTGAGTACCCGGGTTTCGGCAGCATTACTGGCATTTTTTTCTACGGTAACCGTAATACTTCTTTCAATCTCAGCGTACCCAAAATATTGCTGGTATTCCACCAGCGAAGCAATTCGCCGGGCATCGTTGCGCACCCCGGTTTCCGTAAAGCCGATAAAGGCCGGGATGGCCGTTTCTACCTCGGCCACCGAGGGCGGTAAAGTGGTTATTTCTTCAATGTATACCCCGGGGGTTTTATAAGTTAAAGTTGCCATTTTTCAGGTTTTAATATGTGTACATTTGAATTTGGATGCATGGTGCTTCAATTGGGGCAAAAGGATAGTCGTAACAGTTGCAGAACTGCTAAAATCAAAGAATAAACGGCAGGTAGTTTACCTGTTCAAAAAAGCGTCAGGAACTGTTGGAGCAAACAAAAGTGGGTAACCGGAACAGCATGGATCAGAATTATTTTTAATTTTTAAAAATTTAGATCGAACCAAAACCAGGCGCGGACAAACAAAAAGAAGCAAAAATCCGGAGCGAAATAAAACTGCTTTTTTTAAATTTTACCCGGCGTTTTATAGATACTAAGGTACTAGCAACACCGGCAGAAAGAAATACTGATTTTTCAGTATTTTTAAGGATAAACTAATTGCGGATTCAAACGGATGAAACGGATTTCGCTGATTATTGGAGGGATGTGAAGCGTTTATTGGAGAAGGTCAGAGTTATTGATTTTTTTAAAATAAGAATGGAAAGAAGGCGTATTGGTGGGCTTTATATTTAGATTAGAAAGAATTTCAATAAAAATTTAAATTATCATCTTAATAATAGCAAGCTCAGGCTCCCATTTTGAATCAATTTACTTCCTTGCTGGATAGACTTGCAAATAATCGGCACAATCTAACACATCTGCTTTAATCCGCGATTTTAGGCGGACTTATCTTCTTTCCGGAGTTCGCGGCGGATGCCCAGCAGTAAATCGTCCTGGTACAAAGTCTGGTCGGGGCGGCTTAGGGCTTTGAGCGCGGCAAATTGCACGATGTTGAGGATGGAAGCGCCGCTAAGTTCGTGTGCGTCGGCAAGTTGCGAAAGGTTAAGCTGGTTGTGCGTGGTTATAGAGTGTGGTAAAGATTGTTGCCAGAGCCTTAATCGTTCCTGAGCGTTCGGCATCGGGAAATGCACAATAGAATGGAACCGGCGCAGAAAAGCTTCGTCCATGTTGGCTTTGTAATTAGAAGCCAAAATTAACAAGCCCCCAAAATCTTCGACCCTTTGCAGCAAAAACGACACTTCCTGGTTAGCGTATTTATCGTGGGAACTTTGCACGTTCGTGCGTTTGCCGAACAAGGCATCGGCTTCGTCGAAAAACAAAATCCAATCTTTGTGTTCGGCCCGGTCAAAAATTTTGCTCAGGTTCTTTTCGGTTTCCCCAATGTATTTCGAGACAATCTGCGACAAATCGACGCGGTAAACATCTTTGTTAAATTCTTTTCCCATGAGGCCGGCCGTGAGGGTTTTGCCGGTGCCTGGTGGCCCGTGAAATAAAACCCGGTAGCCTTGTCTGATTTTCCGGGATAAATTTACATCGGCTTCCAGTACGGTGTGGTAGCGGAACCAGCGTTTAATATCTTCTATTTGTTCGGCGGTAAACGGGTGCAAAACCAGGTCGTTCCAGTCCATTTTAGTTTGCACCAACTTTGCCGGAAAATCGGGGCTAAATTTCGGTTTTACATCGGTACCTTTTAACAAGGTATTTACCCACTCGGGAGCCAAAATAATCCGGCCGCTCATGGTAGGCTCGCCTTCCCGCACGGTTTCAAGCCAAATAATATCGTTCTGGTAAAAAAAATGTTCTTCCTCAAATAAAGCTTGTACGGCTAATCGTTGCGTTAAATCGGTGCCACCAATAATAAACTGCGCGGTTTCGCCGGTGGGCAAAATACCCCGGTGGTTTGTTCCTTTTACCCCGCCAAACTCCGGAAAATCGCCGCCGCCGGGTAAATGCTCCACCATAATAGATTCAAAAAAGTTTGGTTGCAGGTGCGGCACCAGGGCCAGCAGCAGCACCATGTATTCTGCCGGGGTTTTTAGCTGCGGCAATTGCCGGGCAAAGGGCAGCTTCACGAACTGGTCCGCAAAAGTCCGGGATAACCAATTATCAAAAGCAGCCGCATCCTGCTGAAAATAAGATTCCAGCCGCTGTATAATAATCTGCCGCAAATCGGAGAGCATATTTTCCAAAACGGGCGGGGCAACAATTTCTTCCGGAAGAGCAGTCGACATAGCGACAAGTAATTTAGTAGTGAATTAAAATACCAAATTATTAAATACTTTACTTTTGGTAATTTAAGTTAAGGATTAAGGTTGTAAAAGATAAATTTTTAAAAATTTTGCTGAATGTTTCGCTGGGAGCTACTTACCAACAAATAAAAATTATGCGTCGCAATTGCATGGTATAGTAGGATTAAAGGGATCGAGTTTATCGCTTTTGGCATTGGCAGCTTCTCTTCTTTTGGTATTTAAATTTTCGTGAATGGTTTGAATGTGGGCATCTAAACCGCTGGCGCAACCCAGGTATTTATACGGGGTATTGATTTTTCCATTGTAAGTTTTAAAGGCGGCCACATGCTGCATTTCGTGGTTTTTGAGGGTAGTATTTATAAAACGGGTAACGGCTTTAGATTCACATTCGCTTAAATTCTCGGGTACGTCGGGTAAAGTAACCACCGGATTAGCTTTAAACTCCGAAATAACCGTACCCTTAGCCGCCACACAATCATCGGGGCAATCTTCGCATTTGGTGGATGGCGTGGTTGTGCCGGTTGAGGTATACGAATCGGTATAGTTGGCTTCGGTTTTTCCTTCCACCGCTACTCCTTCGCAACCATAGGCTACTTTATTTTGGTTATGATAGGCTTGGCCGCTAATGGTAACGGTTTGGCTTTTAACCGCACGGTTTAAAACTTTTTCATCTGGCTGGCTAATGGGTTTTACATTTTTATTGTGTTGCACTACGTGGGTTAGTTCGTGGGCCAGCAGTTTTTTTCCGGCTACGGAATCAGGATTGTACTGCCCTTGATTAAATACCAGGTGGTGATCCACGGCATAGGCTTTGGCGTTCAGCTCGCGCGCCGATTGCTCCGCTTCGAGATTAGTATGTACTCTTACGGGGCTAAAATCGAAGCCCATGCGGTGGGCAAAAAATTTTAAGGTTACCGGAGACAAAGCGTTGCCCTTGCCGGTTAAAGAATTTACAAAATCATGGGTGCGAGCCAGAACACCCGGGCTACTTTTATTTTCTTTTTTATCTATCTTTTTCTCTTCCGGAATATCGCTTTTTGTAGCCAAATGCTTTTCTTCTTTTTTTTCCTGTTTTTGTAAATTCTTTTCCTCCGGATCTGCGGACATCTTCTGTAATTTCTTTTCTTCTTCTTTCTGCTGGGGCATTTTCTGCAGCTTTTTCTCTTCTTTTAAGTCGGTTTGGCGGCTTACTTTTTTATCCTCGGCTTCGCAAGTGGCGCACTTACGTTGGATGGATGAATTGGGCTTAAAAAAACTTACCGGAGAAGGACCCGCAAAAAAAGCAGGCTCTGGTTGATGATCTTTTTTGGCCGAATCCCAGGCTCGGGAAACCGGCCGACGGTAGCGGCGGGCATAAGTTAGTTTCATAACGATCCATGTTTGTTCTTATTCCTCTATTTTTCTCTTTCTAATCAAGGCAGTATTTAAATTTTTTTAATATTTAATATTAGCGGGTAGGTTCAAAATCGAGCTATCTAAAAATTTAAATTTTTAAAAATTTATTTAACTCAATACCTGATAATAGCCCCGGCCGTGTGGCGTACCAGGTTTTACCGAAACACCTTTTGTGCGGTAATAAGCTTTTTTAAATTCTTCGTGTTCCGCAAAATTGCGGCTCTGCAACAAGTACTCCCGGATGCTGATCAGCTCGTTCACTCCTTCGGCATTGGGCCGGCTGAGTTTTGATTTTAAATGAGCCGGCAGAAAATCCAGTTGACTGCGGTCGTAGGTACCGAAAATCCGGCCAACGTTCTGGTTGATGGCAGTAGGCGCCCAGGCTAAATTCTTCTCGGAGTTAACTTGCTGCGACGAGAAAATGCCGCTCCGTAAGGTACTGTGCTCTACGGTATGTTCCCATTGGTAAGCAGCATCGTTGTTCAGTTGAAATCCGCTTCTCCGGTAATTCAGCACTTTGTTAGCTATAGCGTAAGAATCCCAGGCAGATTGCGCGTTTAATTGCAGGAAGTTATTGTCCAGGGGCATTTGTGAAGGCTGCGGAATTTTGCTGTACGTTTTGCCATAATCGAGGTATAAAAAGTTGGCCGTGCCGCCTTTCTCACCCAGGTAGGTAGCTTTTACTCTTTGTTCGGCATTGTTCAGGGCTATAATTTCGTACTCTTTGCTGCCTTGTTTTACAAAATCACCGACCTGCACCGGCGCCGTTAGTACTTCGCGTTTTACATCGTGTTCCGTTACACCCACTTCCCCGAACGTTTCTATAATTTTATCTACTAACCCGAAAATATCCCGCTGCAGCCCAGATTTCTCTTGTTCATCCGTTGCCTGTTGCAAATTTGTTTTCAAAACGTTCATGGCCTTATAAGTTTTCTCGGCCTCCGTTAGTTTTCTACGATAATTTCTTTTCTGCCCCTTATCCATTGCTTCATCATTACTAATTTCGGCCCGACGATTGGCTACGGTTTCTTCAAAAGTTTTAGGGGTGGTGGCAATCATTAACTCCGGATTATCAGGGTTACCGGCAAAGTAAATGGTATGAGAAGCGGAGCCGCTGGCAAATGTTTTTTTGCGGCTTAACCAGCCCATTAAATTTTTCACGCCTGACTTCACGGCTCCGCCCACGCCTTTAACTACACTCACGGCTTTTAAAAGTCCCCAGTCGATGGCTTTTTCGACCCGGGTTTTTACTCGCGTAATAATATCCCGGATTTTGGCGGCAATATTATTTAAACGCAACAGTGCCGCCAGAAAACCAATAATTACCGGAATCGATTTAGCAAAGGCTCCTTCAATGGCTTTGGCAGCCCCGTCAACCGCTCCCGATGCAAGGTTGGTAACAGCATTTAAAATAGTATCCAGCAAGTCCATAATGCGGTCTTTAAACCGGACCAACAGCATTAAAAAATCGTAAATAGCGATACAAACTTTTACAAACGCCCCGACCGGATTAAGCATACTCAGCAGAAAAGTGAGAGCAGCCTCGATAACCCGGGTTTGCAGATAAGATTTAATCGTTTCCCATACTATTTCCTTAAAATCGCTAAGTTTTTCCGAGATAATGTCCCAGAGTACCCCAAAACCTTCGTTGTAAATCCGGACTAATAATCCACCGCCAGCTTCCAGTAGCGCTACTTTTTTTTCGCCCAGCAAAGCCACGGCCCTTTCGCGAATGTGCGCTTTGGTAATGCTCATAACCTGCAAGGCCAAACTAAATATCGCCGATGGCTCAAATTTCTGGGGTAATTCCAGGCCATTGATGCCAAGATTTGTTTTAAGCCAATCCATTAAACCTTGTTCGAGGTAGCCTAAAAAGTTCTTTTTAAAATTATCAAATCCCAGACTAAAGGCTTTGCCCAGGTTAGCGAAAAATTTACCCGGATTACTCAGCACGATGTCGATGATGGAAGCAAGTTTGGCAAAAATGGTGGTAAACAGATTGGTTAAGTCTTTAATTATTTGCCATACTTTTTTCAGGAAACCAATGGCTTTGTCAATCAGGCCTTGGTTGGCTTCTTTCATTTCGGTAATGCGGTCGTCGAGTTTTTTAACATTATTTACGTATTTCCGGGCGAAGCCTTCAATTAACGCGTCGCGCTTATCGTTTACACTTTGTTCCAGGGCATCAAACCTATCCTGAATAGTAGCGGCGGCTTCTTTGCAAACTGCAGCTAAATCCCGGGGCAATTGCGCCACGTAATCATCAATGGCTTTTTTACCCTCGGCGATGGCTTGCTTGGCTTGGTTTAGTTTGGTAGTAACCGTGTTGGCTACCCGGGTAATTACCTGGTCCATTTTATTCAGGTATAATTGCCGGCCTTGCGTGTAAAAAGCATTTACTTCTTCGGACATGCCAAACAGTTTATCTTTGCCCCAGCGCAGCTTGCCCCAAAAACCAGAGTAACGCCGTTTTTTGTAGGCCCGCATTTTTTCGGCCACGGTATTTTCAAATTCTTGCCGGGCGGCTTCCGCCCCTTCGTCAAAAAGCTGGTTCGATTCTGTTTCTGCTTCTTCCAACGCTTTTTTCACCTTGTTTTCGGCAAGAATGTATTTTGCCTGGATTTCCTGAGTTACTGCAGCCCGGCGGTCCTGGTCTTTTTGCTTGGTGGTTTGTTGTTGCTGTACTACGGCTGTAAAGTTTTTACCCCGGTTGGCGTGCATGCCCGTTACAGCCTGCGCAGCATCCTGCTGCACCGATGCTTGTGCCTGGTTGATTAATAATGCCTCCTGCTTGCGGTATTGTTGCGGTTTTTCGATGGCATCTTGCTGGGCTTTTCTTTTTTCCTGCAAGGCGGTTGTAAAATCAGGTTCGTTGCTGGTTATTAATTGCTCTTCGGTTACCTGGTGCGCTTTTATTTCTTCGTCCAGGGATTTGCTTTGCTCCTGTAACGAAATTTCCGGGGCTAATTTAGGTTTAGGGGCCGCTTCCCGGGCACCCAACATTGCCGGAACAGCGCCTTGGGGTGTGGGCGGCAAAGGCGCTGTTTTTTTATGATCTTCCTCGTTTATTTTTAAAGGTTGGGCGCTTGCCTGCGCAACCGGAGCGGTAGTACTTTGTTTTTCCTGAGCTACTTTTTTGCCCATCGCCTTTTTTACTTCCCCGATGCGGTTGTTTTCTTTAAATTCGGTTGCCTCTTGCAGCGTTTGAGGGGTAATTTCCTCTATTTTTTTAAATAATTCTGTTTTAAAAGCATCCTCGTTAAAAGCTTTATCTATTTTTCCAGCTTCATCCAGACCATCAGTTTTTCTTTTTTGTGCTTTGCTTTCCGCCTCGTTTGCTACTGCCGGTGCGGCTTTTTGGGCATCTGTGGCTTTAACTCCGGCATCCTCGTGTTGCTTCTGGGTTTTGGCGGTGGCTTTAACTTTACCTACTATTTTTAAAAATGCCGGATCTTCACCGGGTTGCGCGGGCGATTTTTTAAAATTTTGCTTTACTGCTTTAAAAGCCGGGCCATCCGAAATAGGTTTTTTCTTATTTTTCCGGAACGCAGCACTTTTTTCTTTTTTAGACCCGGATTTAGCGGCCGCCAGATTTCCGGTTTTCTTTTTATCTAAAGCGGAAGGCAAGGTTTTCTCTTCGGGTGGAGTAGTTTTATTTGGTGCGGTAACGGAGTTATCTACCTGGCAACTGGCCGTAATCTGGTTCATTAAACCCGGAGTTGGAATGCCCAATTGTTTTAAAGATCCGGCAACTTGTTGAGCGAGTAATTGGCTTCCTGCCTCGGTTCCGGGCGCATATTTCTCCGGTACAAAGTAAAGGTGATTCCCTTGGGTAAAAGCGACTGCCTGTTTCTCCCGACAAATAGCCGCGGCTTCCGCATCGGCATGTACCTGGATAGTACTGACATCAGCTCTGTACGAATCCTGAAAAAATTCCTGCGCTTCCGCGGGTAAAGGCATACCGCCTAATGTTCGAAATAAATGGGTAATACCTAAGGGTGCAGCAGGAGCATGTGCCTGTTGCGGAACCCGGGAAAGAAAGGAAGGTATATCGGACTTACTACCCAAGCTTTCCTGCTCCCGCCCAGATTGCCGGGCCAGCCTTTGCACCGAAGCCGATAACATAGCTGCTAATTTTAAATTTTGCTTAAAATTAGCAGCTACTTCCGGGGAATTAGTTTTTTTTGGTATTATTTCTTCTTTTAAGCGGGAAAGTTTTTCTTCTTTTTTCTGCGGCTCATCCGGATTATTTACTGTTAACTTGGCCTGCACCGGAGGGTGAAGAAAACGCGCATTTTCTTGTTTAGCCACCTCCTTTCGGAAAAAACCTTCATCACCTGCCTTCCGGAAGAAGGAGGTGTCCGCAGCTTTTTGTGGCAAAACAGCTGTGGGTTTCACGGTTTTTTCAGCGGTTGTAAACATTATTTTGATTTTAAAATCAACTTATTCTGGGTAAGCTGTTAAGATGAAAAAGCTTTTCTTACCATTAATAATTAATCTTTTTAAGATAATTCTGGCATGCCAAACATCATCTTTATGAATGATGTTATCTATTTTAATCAATCCAGTTCCTAAAACATTTGCCCGATTGCCTCGATAATTAAATCTATTTTTTTCATTATCCGGATCATTATACACTAGCCATTTAATAATATTAGTTCTATTGGAAGTAATAACGTTGGATATCGTAGTAATAGCAGTTTGTTGATCGTTCCAGGCCGAACGGGCATCTTCGGTATTTTCATTCCATATCCTAGATGTTGCATATATCTCATTCATTTGTTCCTTTGAGTGGGTAGCTGGTGTAATCCCTGGGATTATGGGATCAGTATGTTTTTCTATGGTATGTCCGCCCCGACCTTCATGCCAGCTTAAAACCAAAGGTGGCCACTCTAGTTCTCTTTCTACCAGATCATAATCAATCTCCATCCTTTGTCCATTAATTACAGGATTAATCTCTGCATATACGTGTACTGTTTCACCTTTATCTTTTTGTTCATCTACTACATACTTAAGGTCTTTTAAACGAAATTTATTTTTGATAGATTGAAGTCGATTATCTCTAATTCTTTTATCTAAAATCCTCTCACCTAACAAGGAATTACTTTCTTTCACGGCACCTTCTAAATCTTTTAGCTTTTGTTCATTAGTGCGTTCATCAGATTTAAGTTTAGCATCTCCGCCCATCACCATATAAATTACCTTCTCCACAATCGTCACCAACTTATCAATCAGCCAGGTTAAGCCGGTATCTACTTTTTGGCGCACGGTGGTTAAGGCATCGCGCAGGCGGCCCCTTAAGTTTAAGCCGATTTGGTTAGCTAGGAAGCCAATTACAATGGGCACCCCACGACCCAGCGCGTTTTCGAGGAAGTTGGCGGCTTTTTTGGTGGCGCCTTTGGCAATTTCTAAAGTACCCTCCACAAAAGAGTTAACAATTTCCAGCATTTGCCGCAGGTACCGGATAAAGCTCTGAATGGCTCTGTACAAGGCAATGGCACTGTTGATAACCGCCATAATACCGGTAGGGTCCAGCATACTGAGTACTTTTTGCATGGCCTTGTTGATAATCTGATCCATAACAAAGCTTTTCACTGAGTCGAGCACCAGATCCCACACGTTGGTTAGCTTTTCTTTGATTTTTTCCACGATAACCACCATAAAGCCCCGTTTACGCACATCCTGCACAAATTCGTAAGCCTCGCCGGCGGCATTGGCTACCTGCTCGGCTTTATCAATAAAGCGGCGGATTTTATTTACTTTTTCTTTGCCAATCTTTTCTTCCAGCTTTTTCCAGATTTTTTCCCGGGTAATGTCCAGCACGGCTAATAGCCATTTAATAATGCCCATTGCAGTAAAATCGGTCGGGATGGGAATGCCCGCGGCCTGCACTTCCGAGAGGAACCAGGTTTTTAAGCCGTTCCAGAGGTGCGTTAAAATGTTGCCGAAGAACTGCAAAAAACCTTCTTTAATGGCGCGCAGCAAATTTTTTAAAAATCCGATCGGGTCGCGTTTAATCATCTCGATGGCCTGCATGGCTTTGGCCACAATGTTCTGGATAAGATCAGTTGGGAACTGCATGACCTGCAGCAGAATATCAATTACAATCCGGATAATTTCTACCACAAAGGCTATCAGGCGGCCAATTGGTTCGCCAAAGCGGGCCATGATGCGCTGAAAAGCCGCAATCGGATTTGCCAGATCGGCAAAACTAAACGAATTCCAGATTTGGATGAACAACTGCAAGACGTACTGCGGGGTCATGTTCAAGCGGTTCACGGCCGCTTGTACGCGTTGTTCGGCGCGGGCAATGGCGCCCGTTTGTTTCATTTGATGAAACTGTTCTTCGCCACCGTCCATCAAACTCATAAAGCCCTGAATCAGGTTTTCGACGGTGCGGGGCACAACCTGGTTAGTAAACGGATCTTTGCCGATAATAACGGTTACTAAGCTATACCCCTTCACGGTTTTAGCCCAGGCACTCAGGCGAACCATTAAAGCTTCTTTAATAAAGCCCAGAATAGCGGTCAGGGCTTCGCGCCCAAAATCCAGCACCTGTTTTACCGGGGCGGCAAAGGTGGCGTAAATGCGGTTAAAAGTAGCTACCGGATGTAGCAAACTCTCAATAGAAACCACATTCCAGATCTGGCCAAAATTGCTCCGGATGGTAGCGTATAAATTACCAAACACCGCTATACCGCGATCGATCCAGGCAACAGCTTTCGGGAAAGTACCGGTTTCCTGCATTTGCTTGCGCTGCTCCCGGCCGGCATCGCCGCCCATTTCCAATAAAGCATTTAAAATATTGGTACCGTTGCGCGCTACCGGTTCTTCGGTAACGGGGTCGTGGCCCAGAATAACCTTTAGCAGCTCATAAGCATTGGTGTGTTCTTTAATAAAGCCGACTACGTGCGTGAGCAGGAATTTTTTAATAATGGCGAGCAACTCGGCGGCGGCCCGGCGGGCAAAATCAATAATGTTGTTTAAGGCTCTTTCGAGAATAGTACCCAGGTTCCGGACGATGGCCATGGGGCCATCCAGAATGCTGCCGGCGTCAATGGCATTCCAGGCATTCGTAAACTCTGCCCGGACACCCCCTACGATGCCTTTAACCGTATCAATTTGGGTATCAATCCAGGCGGCGGCCCGCTCCAGAATGCCCAGTTCTTCTAATTTTTGTTTTAAGAGGTTTCCGCCCGGAATAATATCTAATCCGGCTTCCAGGAAGTTGCGTCCGTTGCGCGGAATTTCTTGACCCGTAATGGGATCGTGCCCCAGAATAACGCCCAACGCCCGGTAACCCGGAATATACGAAGCAAACTGGCGCACCTTACCCAACAACCAACCCTTCGGATCGGCCAAATCAGCGAGTCCGGGCAAATCAGTTAAAAATTCACTGACCCGCGCTAAAGCGCCATCGTAGAGGGCGCGTTGCACCGATTTTGCTTTAGTAGAGCTGCTTACTAAACTTACGGGAGGCGCCCGTAAACTTATGTTACTAGCCGGCCCAGAAGATAAGGGTACGCTAGTACGAGCAACAATTGTGTTACCGGATTGCACGGCAGTGCTTGGTAAAATGGGTTTACCTCCTGTGGCAACTGACCGATCTACCTCTACCGGGGATAGTGGTTCTGACGCGGCTTTTTTGGGTAGGCTGGAAATTGAATTTTTTAAAAAATCAGCTTTTACAGGTGGTGCGGTTTTCGCCTGAGCTTCCGGAAAATGCTGTAATTCCAAAACAGATTTACTTGGGGCTACCTGCAACTTACCTCGCGGGTTTATTTGCCAGCTACTTAATGGCGTTTGCCGAACCGAGGCTTTGGAGTTCGGCGAATCCGCGTTTATCCAATTGATTTTGGGTAACCGGTTTATTTTAAAATGCTGATTTCCGGTACTGGGCTCAGGAGTACTTCTGGTTTGATAAGAAGATTCCCCGGCAGTTTGCCCCAATACCGACCTGGACAGCTTAGTAGTAGCCGGATTAGAGTTTATTTTTTGCGCGGACACGTTGGCTTTGCTCGCCCCCTGCTGAATGGTATGAGTGAGTTCGTGGGCCAGTAAGGTGCGCCCGGAAGTTGAATCCGGCGAAAACTTACCCTGGTTAAAGTAAATATCAGGCCCATTCGCAAAAGCTTGCGCTTGGATGATGCTGCTCAGGTTTTCGGCCGTAGGACCGGTATGAATGCGCACGCTGCTAAAATCGGCGTTAAACCGGCTTTCCATAAATTGCCGGGTAGCATCGGGTAAAGCGCTGCCACCTCCTTTAGAAGCCGCTAAAGTTTGTTCAAAATTAGTTGCTATGGGTGGGGAGCCGCGGCCATTTCGTGGCAGAATATTACTTGCAAAAAGGGATTGAGACTTTCGGCGTAAGATTGGTACGGTATCGCTTTTCGTACCTAAAGTTTCTTGTTGATTAGCCACTTGCCGGGCTAAAACCTGTACCGGAGAAGCTAACTTGGCGGCCAGTTTTTGTTCAGGTTCTTCTTTGGCCGGAATAGGTAAAGTTTCTGATTTGGCCTGTACTTCCCGGGCTTCTTTCCGGGAAGGTTTTTCTTCTTTTTTCTCCGGGTTGTTCAAAGTACTTGCTACGGGTTCGGGTAGGCGCATTACTTGGTCGGCTACCGCATCGGCTTCTTTTTCCTGTGGGTCATCCGGACGGCTTACCGTTAACTTGGCCTGCACCGATGGATGAAAAAAGCGCGTATTTTCTTGTTGAGCCGGTTCCTTTTGGAAAAAACCTTCCTCCCCTGCCTTCCGGAAGAAAGAGGTGCCCGCAGCTTTCTGTTGCAAAGCAGCGGCAGGTTTTACGGTTTTTTCGGCAGAGGAAAACATCTTTATTTTAAATTCTTAGGTAGCTCATCCGTGAAATTTTAAAATTTAAAAATTATTGATTTACCATTAGCTAGTTAAAATACATTCTAGCAATAATTTAGTAGTTTAAATACATTTCGGAGCAGATGTAATCGTAGTCGTCGCGGTGGCATTTGCTAAAACGTTGCCCTGAGGGATTAGGCAAAGGCGCTAGCTTAAAATCAGAGGTATTAAATTCTAGCTTCAGGGTTTTAATTACCCCTTCCGATAAAGGAATGGGAACGGTAGATATAAACGCATCGCCGGTTAAATCAAACTGATATTGGTTGTGGCCGGTATCCGTAATAGTTTGGGCACGGTCGTCTTTCCGGATGTATTTCCATAAAACGCGGCGCGTCGGGAAGAAGATGCTGTAAGCCGGGATTTTAAATTTTTCTTCGTCGGTGAGCAAAGCGTATGGATTATCGCCGGGTAAAAAATTAAAAATTTCGATTACACCTAAAACTTTCCCGTTAGGCAAATTAGGATCGTAGTAAACCGGCACGGTTTCTTTATTTACCACAATCTGGTATTTACCGGCTGGCAGTTGATTTAATTGAACGTTTACTTGGCTTACCGGCTGACTAAAATGCTGCGTTTGCGGCAAACTGACGGGCACATCGTAGGCCGGGTTTTCCGGATGGTAGTTAAAACCCAGAATACTGATTTCGGCCTGATTAACGGGTTCCGGTAAAGTAACCAGGTAATTGCCATTGCTAAAATCAATCTGGTCGTTACCGGTAGGATACTGCAGTTGGCCGGTGCCGCGGTTTAGCCAAAAATTGGCATCTTTTAACTGCGCCCCGTTACTACAAATATGTTGACGGACAGCTTCCCATATTTGGTCTTCGTGAGTAACCAGATCGCCGGGTTGGTAGTTTTTGCCGGTTTGTAGCGGCGCAACAGGTGTGCCTAGGTAAGGCAAACCTTTGGGTGCCCACAATGCTAAATCATTCAGATCGGTTTTTTTCTTACTTAGGTGTTTGCTGTTGGCTTCGTACACCTGGCCCGTTTTACCATCGCGCACGAGTTTGCCGGGTTGGTACAATTTGTTCGTGGTATATTCTTCCAGAGGAACAGTTAAATTCAAATAATTATTCTGGAAGTTAGCCGCCCGGTTGCTGAAGTAAAATATTTTACGCGGCGTGGGCTGTAAATTGGTATAATTTAAAAAAACCGGATCTTTCAGGCTTACATAAAACCGGAAAATAGATTGGCCATAATCAGCACGGTAAAATTTAATTTGGCCGAAATTGATAAATGGATCTTGTGCTTCGTTGGTTCCGATTAAGGCTACATATTGGTTTTCTATTTGGCGGCCGTGCATGTTCAGGCGCCGGAAAAGCATTTGACAATCCGGGGTAGGTATTATGTCCAGGTGCGGGCACTTCCGGTTAAGGTAGTACTCATGATATAAATTGAGCGAGAAAAAACGGTGGTAATTGCGAACCATTTTTTTAAATTTATTCGGTTGCGTGGTTGATGTAAATGCCCGAAACCGGCTCGGCTTGCATGTCGGCCAGATCTTCTTCGATGGTTATCAGGCGCACTTTGTATAATACCGAAGGCAAATACTTACCCCCTAACGTGGCCCATAAATGATTTACCTGTTCGGCGTTCATCGATACCATATCCAGGATTAATTTTTCTATTTTGGGGTCCAGGGTCAATCCGTTATCCGACGGGGTATTTTTGGCGGTAATTACATTTTTGTACTGGAAGCATTGCAGAATTAAGGAAAGGTATTGCAAGGCCGTTTCGTAGGAGCTATGGTTCACCGAAAACAAACAATACAAATTAAGGTACAGCTTGGGGTTGCGGTATTCAATCTTGTCGTTCAGTTTCACGTAATTGTTGGGATTCCGGGCATTTCTTTCTTCTTCCAGGTTTACCAGGGTAAGCAAACCCGGCGCCGTTGACGAATCGGCCCGCGCCCCCCCGGCATCGCCTTCCTGAGCTTTTGCCACGTTGCCAATCATCATCCGTTTCGTAGAAGTCGGGTCGCGGTCAGGGTCCAGTTTGCGCACAATGTACCGGTTTACTTCGTTGGCAATTACCTTTAATGCATTATCAATCATACACCGGCTTTTTTAAAATTATAATTAAACTGTACCCGCATGGGCTTAAGTAAAAAAAAGCAAATACGACAGACAGGTGCGCTGTTTTTTTATTTTGAATAGACTAAGGTAGGTGGCCGGCAAAGCAGTTTCAATACTGATTTTTCAGTATTTTTTAATTTACTAGTGCATTATAAATGCGCATCATCAAGAAAATATCAACAAAATATAATCTGCTACAGCCTCGCGAAAACAGCTTTTTTAAAAACAAAGTCCGGGTTAAGGAAAGCTCTAGATTTTTAAATTTTCTCTACGTTCCAGCCTATTTAGATTTATGGCATTTTGTGCTTACTGGCTTAGTTTATTCCGGCTTAAGATTTTGTTTTTAACCTACTTGAGTTCCAATATAATAGTAGTAACACCGCGGGTTAACCACAACAATTTTCCGGATAAGTGCAAAACCCTGGATTAAGTTTTTCGTTTTTTATTATAGATGAAACAACGGGAAGCGCTTACTCTGATGAACTTAAATTTCAATAATTATCACAAATACACGAATCATTTACTTTCGGCGGAACAAAAACAATTTGATAAATACCGCAAATATATTTTACAGTTCTGCCGGGAAGCGCAATCGCGTTGCGCCATTTTAAACCACATTGGAGTAGAAGAAAACTACGAGAATTATAAAAAGTACATTGTGAAGATGATCAACGAAAGGTATTTGAATTATACCGATCCACGGCATCCGCAATCGCCGAAGCAAACCTTTATTATAACCCAAAAAGGCTTAAATTATTTAAAAGCTATTTCGTAAAATCAGCGTTTCCAGCTACTTGTTGTTGTAGTTTTTAACTTAAATAGCCGAGGTTAAAAACCTTAATTGTTTATTAAACCATCAATTACGCTTCTGCTTTTTAGGCATTTTTTAAATTTTTTCTACTGTACCACTTTAATCAGCGTGCCGGCGGTTACCTGGTCTTGCAGTTCCATGCCGTTTAAAATGGCCATTTCGGTTAAGCGATTATCGGTTACTTTGTTTTGGCGCAAAGCCTCGGCCAAGGTAGTAGTTTTGGCAATGGTTTTAATGCGAACACGTTCGGGTTGTTTATTCAGCCGGGCCGGATCGGTTAGTTTCCGGAACTGCTGCATGGTGTTGCTAAACGTAGTAAAGTAAGTTTCAAAATCTGGCTTCGCCGAAATACCCATTAAACTATAAATCGAAGCGCCATCCTGGATAAAATACGTTAAGGTGCGTATGGTAGCAGTTTGTTGTTGTTGCTGTTGCTGCTGATCTTGCTGGGCTTGTTGATCGGCTACTACCGCCAAAGCCGGAAACCCATTAACAGTAACTTTCTTCGACTCCAGGGCTTGCAAAGAATATTTTTGCATGGTTTGCTGGGCGGCCTCCTCTAAAGTTTTACCGCCCGCTAAGGTTAAAGCCAGTAAGGCCTTGCCTTCTTTTTCGGCCATCTGAAACTGGGTTGGCGAATTTTGGTACAACCAGCCGGTTGGTACCGGAAATTGAAACTTTAACTCCGGATGGTAAAACACGTTGGCTTCCACAAAGCCTTGCCGCGGGTCTTCGCCGTACACCAGGCCATCAATTAATTTTAAGTAAGTATTCCGGTTTACCTGCAGGTTCTTGGCTTTGGTTTTTTGTTGCCAATCAGCGGCTAATTCTTTCACGGTTTGGTAGCGGTCAGCGGGATTGGGGTGGGTAGATAAAAAATCCGGAATAGGCTCGGCCTCGCTTTGCTCCTGTTGGCGTTGCAAGGTCCGGAAAAAATCGGCCATGTAGTTGGCATCGTACCCAATTTTGGTAGAATATTCCACGCCTAATCGGTCGGATTCGCGCTCATCGTCGCGGCCAAATTTTAAAAATAGCAAAGCCAGACTTTGCTGGGCTTGTTCGCCAAACTGGGCCAACTCCGGCGATACTACCATGCCCACCACTAAGCCTAATTGAGCCAGCATGGTTTTGCTTTGCTGGCGGGCCGAGTGCCGCGCCGCAATATGCCCGATTTCGTGACCCAATACCCCGGCAAACTGCGCCTCGTTGTTAAAGTGGGCCATAATGCCCCGAGTAAAATACACGTAACCACCCGGCACGGCAAAAGCATTGATTACCGGCGAATCCACAATCCGGAACTGGTATTTTAAATCTTGCCGATGCGACACGGCTACCATTTGCTGCCCTTTTTGGTTGATAAAGTTTTGCAAAGCTTCGGATGGATACAAGCCAAACTGCGCAATCACCTCCGGGTCGGCTTGTTGCCCCATGGCAATTTCCTGATCTTTGCTAACCAGCGAAAAATCTCTTTTGCCCGTAACTGGGTTTCTGGCGCAGGAATTACAAATAAAAATGGCGGTTAAAACCAGTACTACTTTTTTACTTTCTGTTAATAACCGCTTCATAGTGTATGCGTATTTTAGATTTATAATTAATTTTATCTTAGAAAATTTATATTTATTTAAACGATTTTTAAAGTAATAAGTTGCCCGGAAGCTTTGCAGTTACCCTCATCCCATTTTAGGTGAATCATCGAAACATACCCATTTCTTAGCTGCTCCATTATCAGCTTATTCTATACTTCCTGCTTTCCCATCATAAATATTGGTTGAGAATACCGGCATCTATACTTGCGGCTCTTTTGTTCTGTAACCCGTTGTTTATAATAGCATAAAATGCAACAAATTATAGGCTTTTACTTATAACAAGTACCACTTTATAAATCAGTTTATGAAAAAAACATCTACTGCTTTGGTTGTGCTCCGGCAACGTATTTTTTTAAAAATTTTACTTTTACTTTGCTGGTTTTGGGGCAGCGCAGCACCAGTACCCGCCGCTATTCTTAGTAAAGCAAACAACCATATTGTAACTTCCGGATCAGCGCATTACTCTACCTGGCTTGCGGCATCGGCACCGGTTTTTACCCCGGAAAAGTATGTATTTAGCTTATCGGAAGACATTTTTCCCGGCACTACCATTGGAAAAGTAAAAGCCACGGATGCCGCCCGCGAAACCTTAATTTACACGATAACCAACGGTAATACCAACCAGACTTTTACCCTGGATGCTGTTTCGGGTGTCCTAAAATTAGGCAAAAAATTAAACTACCACACCCAAAGTACCTACCAACTTACCGTACAGGCCACCAATACCGCTAACCAAACGAGCGAAACTACAGTTACCGTAGCCGTTACCCAAGCTACCGGAGAAGCCCTGCTAAATAAAATTACCTGGAGCTCGGCGGCTAACCAGCCTTACATTTTTTACGAAGGCCAGGGGGAAGTAGTAAATAATAAGTGGTATACCTTTAGCGGTTTCGATGCGCTCAAAGGCTTTACGCCTACCAGCCGGGCTTACGTGTACGATCCCAAGGTTAATACCTGGTCGCCGATTGCGCCTATGCCCCCCATGAATGGTACCAAGTACGGGGGCATTACCCACGCCGGCTTCACCACCGACCAAACGGACATTTACTTTGCGGGCGGCTATACGGCCAATGCTTCTGGTAAAGGGCAGATTTTAGGCACCAGCGAAGTTTGGAAGTACGTGGTGGCCGAAAACCGGTACGAGCGCTTGCCGGATTTGCCCCGCGTAAGTGCCGCCGGGCAACTGGAATACCTGAACGGCCAACTGCATTACATTGCCGGCACCGACCGTAAACTGCAAATTGATTTAGGCGACCATTACGTGCTAGACCTGGGTAACCTAGCGGCTGGTTGGGATACGTTGGCTCCCTTGCCTAGTCCGCGGCAGCACGCCGGCTCAGCGGTTTACCAAGGCAAAATTTATTTTATCGCCGGACAAACCGGTCACGACGAAGGCTCCGTATCCAGCAAATTAGTGCACGTCTATGACCCAGCTACGGATAGTTGGACCCGTCTGGCCGACATTCCGGCTCCTGCGGGCACACCCGGTATTGCGCACATTTCTTCGTCGGTAGTAGTGCTGGATAACCAGATTCTGGTGCTAGGCGGCGAATACGCCTTTACCAAAGGTACCCGGCGCGTATCGGCTTATACTCCGGCCACCAATACCTGGACAGAACTATCCGGTTTACCCATGATTATGCGGGGCGGAGTTGGAGCAATTATTGACGGTAAAATTTACTATACCGGGGGCAAAGGCGTAAAAGCTACTATTTCCGGTGTTCCCGTTTCTGACCAATCAATAAAGCAACTTACCTGGGTAAATACCACCAACAACGCCGATATAAAACCTTTAACCGCCAACGATACCGTTAACCTGGCAGCTTTGGCTACTTCCCGCTTAAGCATTCGGGCAACCACCAGTCCTGATACCGTGGGCAGTGTCGTTTTTGAATTAAGCGGTACGCAAACTCATTCTCAATTAGAAAATAAAATGCCGTACGCCTTATTCGGCGACACCCGGACCAATAAATATACAGCCTGGGCACCCAAACCGGGGGCTTATACGTTAAAAGTAACGCCTTACAGCCTGGCGGGAGGCAAAGGTTTAGCCGGACCAACTTTAACCGTAAAATTTACCGTAATAGATTCGCTGGTAACGCAACTCCAAAGCACTACGTCGCGCCGGTATGCCATCAGTACCTTAAAGTCCGGCGCTAAGGTGTATACCGACCGGACTTATCAGGCGCTTACTGTGCCGGAATTTTTACAAAATGCCACCTTTATTCAGGTACCCAACGACGATAAGAGTAACACCTCCGACAGCGTATTTTCTTTCTATTTAAACCGTGCCGCAACGGTATACGTGGCTTACGATTCTCGGGGAACAACCTTGCCGGCCTGGTTAAGCAACTGGCAAAAAGTAGACAGCCAAGTTGATATTAATAGTCCTAAAAACAAACATCTGGTGCTGTACCGCCAACAGTTTGCGCCAGGCAAAATTACAATGGGCGGTAACCGGGCAGCCCCAGCAGCGGGTACCCTCAATAATTATTTTGTAATAATCCAGTCAGAAATAGTCCCGGCCGCAATAGTAACCAACAATCAATCTGGCCTGGAAGTTATAAGCAAAAGTCCCGCCTCGTTAAACGCTTATCCTAATCCAAATAAGCCTGGCTCGAAAGTCACACTAGAATTAGATAATCTGAAGCAAAACGAAGAAATACAACTTACTTTATACGATATTTCAGGCCAGGCACTACTAAACCAAAGCGCAGTATCGGATGGAAAAGGAAAAGCCAACGCCGAAATATCGCTGGCAAAAATTACAAAAGCTGGCCTGTATCTGATTCAAGTAAAATCAGGCACTGGTAACCAACAGATAAAGCTTTTGGTGGAGTAATCCGTTACACTATTAAATAAAAAAGCTACCCCAGGGTAGCTTTTTTATTTAATAGTGTAACAAATAATGATTTCGTAAGACCGTTGATTTAAACCTTTACTTAACCCAATCATAACCATCTGTTAATAGTAGCTTAACCCGTAATAGCCGTGTAAATTTTATCTTTATAAGATTTTAAAATTCGGGATAATTGGAATAGATACTGCTGCTGAATTAATAAAATTTAAAAAAGGATTTTGGGCCGATCTATTCAGGTTATCTGGATAAATACGCCACTTGTTGTTGGAATAAAAATTTGATTTAATCACCGGATGAAAATAATTGCTCCTTTTCTTTTATTAACAGGTGTGATATGGATCTATGGTTTACAGTCACCGGAAGAAAGCGATCCGGCCGTTTCCTATGCCAGCACCTTATCTCAAAACACTTCTCAGGCTGCATTCAGCAAATCGGTAACTCAAAATAAACAGGTGCATTCTGGTATGACTAAAGCTACCTTTTCCTTGGATGAAACTTCCTATCCTTTACAGCAGCAAGCCCAGCCTGATTCCAGTTTAAAGAAAAATTTATAATTAAAACAGATGGCAATATAAGGTATAACCGGAAGGTAAACTGTTGCCGCTGCTTCATTCATTAACACCAACCTGTCTTTAGATATTTTTTGATGCCTATTTAAAGAACAGGCTTGTTAAGCTTATTTTTTTCCTTTCCTGCCGCTTTTACCCTTTTATTCACTTTTGCTTTATTGTTTGTTGGTTTAAACCAGCTTTCCCCTATTTACCCAATATAGGATTATACCCACTCTGTACTTAAATATAAGTTACTTGAGCAGTACTATCTACTATAATTACGTAGTAGTCCTTATTCTTTTGGGGGTATGTAAAACCTTAACTTTGTGTTACTTAATCAATCAAAACAATTAAAATTTTTAAAAATAATATTTAACCCTTTACCCTGAACAATTAATCAACCTATGAAAAAAACAAACATGCACCAAGTAGGAACAAAGGCAGTATTATTTACCCTTTTAATGCTGGTTTCCCTGATGCTACCCTCCTGTTTTCTGTTTGGCGATGACGATGAAGATGACCCCAAGCCGGCGCCGCGTTCAGAAGTACCAGCCGCGTTAGCGCACAAATGGCTGGCCGGTCAATTCTCTATGACCGAGTTCTGGAAATACGATGGGTCTTACTCCGGAAATGCGTTTGAAATGGGTATTGCTTTTGACTTTAAAGCGAATGGCGACGCCGAATTTTACATGGTTACCGGCGGTACTTCCATGGGTTGCCGCACCGAATCTTTCATCTACAAAAAAGGAACTGTGCTTTTTAATAACAACAATTCGTTTACCTTTTACCCCACCGAAGGCAGAAAACGAGGCTACTACCGGGGCTGCGCCGCTTCTTACGACGATTACGACGAAAAATACACCAGTAAAGACCTGAAACCGGAAACGTATTTTTACACCATCGAGAAAAACAGTAACGGCCAGGACCAACTCGTTACCCGGTTTAAGGTAACAGATGCAGCCGGCACTTATTTCCGGGTAGTGAACTGGTAAGTTTTACCGGAATCTTACTGGCAATAAAGGAATAAAGCCAGCATCTAAAAAAATAAAAATTAAAAAAAAGCCGGTTGCTAGAACAGCAACCGGCTTTTTTTTAATTTTTATCAATCCTGAAATTAAGAATTATCTTTTTTACTATTCACCTGAAAAAGTACTTCTCCTCTACCGGGTTTTCCTTCGTCCGAGATCCCTTCGGCCTGGGCACGGTAGCTGGTAGTGCAGTCGGTGGTGTAAAAAGTAACCGTGGCTTTACCTTGAGCGTTGGTTTTAACGCTGGGGTTCCAATACAACGTAGTCCGTAAATCGGGCTCGTTGCTGGCTGGCGTGGTGCCGTTGTATTTGGGGCTATAAAACTCCCTCACCTTGCTGTACCCTTTGGCGTGGTGAATAATAATGTACGTGCCTGGCGTTACTTCTTTCGGTTCATCGTTGTTGCGGTCAGTAAATAAAGCAATAACGCCCCCGGAAGCCCTGCCTCCATAAATGGCCGCACTAGCCGTATTTTTTAAAATTTCGATGCGGCTAATATCAAATTGGCTAATCCCCGAAACAGTACCTTCCAAAATGGGCATTCCATCCAGTAAATACAGCGGCGAATTTTGCTGGCCCCGAATACTGGCCCGGAACTGATTTTGACCTACCCGGTACACCTGTAAACCAGCTACCCGACCCTGCAAACTTTCGATAATATTACCCGAAGGTGCAATCGGCAACTCCCGGCGGTTAATAACTACATCTGCTTTGTCGTGCAGTTTAAACGGTACAAACACGTCTTTTTCGCCTTTTACTTCTATACTGGATAACAATATGCTGCGCAAAGTATAGTTGCTGTTGGTGGTAGCCGCCGAAGCCATTTGCTGCTGGCTAGCTACGATAAAATCTTTATTCGTGCTGGCTAGCAAACCATCGGACCAGGAAGGAACTGAAAAAGCCGGAATAGCCGGTACATACTGCTTATCATCCATTTTTACCTGCAAGCGATCCCGACGGCCGCGGGCATCGGTACCCTGTACTACCACATCGATGGTGCCGGTAAAATCAAAACCCGGAAAACTAAATTCCCCGTTCTTTCCGGTTTCGGTGGTGATAAACGTTTGGTGTTGCCCTTGCAAATACAACAAGGCCTCCCCGCCTTCAACCGCTTTGCCTTTATTGGTTACCAATTTACCGCTAATAGCAAGATCGGTTTCTGCCGGGAAATTTAATTGCGGAAATTTACCCGTGGCTATTTCCTGCCAGTTAAACCGGCGCCAGCCTTGGGTTAAAAGCAAATTGTCCAGGGCTTGTTTTCGTGCTAAGTCGTTGCCGGCAAAATAATAACCCGGTTGCTCTACCTGCCCTTTTAAATCCGAAGTCAGGAAAAAATAAGCTTTCAGGTTTAAGGCGTTTTGGGGTTGTTTCACTAATTCTTCGTCGGTAACGGCGAGGGCTAAATCGGTAGCTACGGGTTTTCCGGCATTATCCTGCGCGGTTACTTGCATGGTTACCTGATCGCGACCCGCATACGTTTTTTTATCCGAAGTTAAAGTTATCTGCAAATCATCGTGGTTATCTGCAAAGGTTAGTCGTTCGGCTATTGGTTCGCCGTTGCTTTTACTTAAAGTAAACCGCACAATACCAGTGGCAAATTTATCATTATTAACTTTTACCGATGTTGGTTGGCCGGGCCGCACGTTTATCTTTTCAGAATATAGCAGGGCATCGCGACTTAAACCGGTTAATATCAATGGTTCGGCGGGCGTGTTCTGGCTCGTTACAGTTATCTGCCAATTTTTAAAATCTGGTGTTTCTTCTACGCGCAATACATAGCCGCCGGGCTGGGCAATAGGCAAGGCATAATCCAGGATTTTACCATTTACGGTAACTTTGGCCAAATAATTTTTACCAGCTTGGGGCAGCAATTCAAAAGAGCCCATACCTAAATGAACATCTTTAAAATCAAGCACTTTCTGCCCTTGATTATCAAAAACCGTTCCTTCAACGGGAACGCCGGTGCCATTTGGATTGATAGCTTTAAAAGCTACCCGGCTGGGCAAACCCGCAATTAAGTCGCCTCCTTCCGGAAAAAACTGCAGTTCTATTTTATAGTTAGTTGTGGCATTTTTCTGGCTAGCGGTAGTGGTACCCACTACATCTATGGCTTGATTATAAAAGTTTTCTTCACCAAAATTACGCTGGTATTGGGTGTAAGCAATTAAATGGTACTGACCAGCGGGCAAGTCGGTGGGCAGGGCAATATCGCCTATTGCTTTGCCGGCTACTATTTTTAAAGTAAGCTGTTCCACCGCTTTGTTTTCGGTGTTTAATAAATCTACGTACAACACGCCGCTTTTACCCGAAGGCCGCAGGCTACCGGCCTCCCGCACGTAACCTTTTAACCAGATCGATTGGCCGGGGGCGTAGTACGGTTTATCCAGGGTTAAGTAAACTTTCTCGGGGGCGTATTGGGTCCGGTAAGTGTCCAGATTGGCTTTCAGTTGCGGTAGCCACTTATCCGGCGGACTTATAAATGCTCCTAAAGCCAGCAAAAATGCAGGCAATAAATATATAATATTTTTTATTTTTCGGTTAGTCATCTTGTCTAATTATTAGCTAAACTATAGGCTTATTTTTCTTTATTTATAAACAATTATTCCGTTTTTATCATTCCCATGCTGGGGTATTTAAATGATGTATTCTATAATATTTCCTGGAACATACAAGCAGCCTGCACGCAAATTTTCAGGGAATAATGCTGCCAGGAAATTAAAAAATCAGGCTAGACTTAATGTAACGGTAACCCGAATAAGCTGCCGGGTTAATTAAGGAAGGGAATTTTACCGGTTTTTACGAAACGTTCTTATCTCGTTTATTCCGGCAAGAAATAAAAGTTTACCATCTACCTACGCTCCTCCTGTTGCTTATTCTATAACGGCGGTTGTGCCATTATCTTATGTACTAAACGCTACCCAAAAGCTAAGGTTGAAAACAAGGAAATTTTGTTCGTAATACCCTCGCGTACCTGCTTTTATAATGGAGCAATTAACGGGTTCGTGGTTTTTTATTAACCTTAAGTTAGGCTTTGTCCGTACAATGGTATTCCGGGTGAAAGGCCGGGAAAACCAGAAAAATTTAAAAATTTTAAATTATAACCGAAATAACCATGTCTGACAAAGTAAATAACCAAGAAGGTAACAGCCAGTTAAAACACGATAATACCGGTAAAGGCGTAGGGGTTAGCGGCCAGCAACCAACGCAGCACGAAGGTCCGGTAGCGGGTGGTGCCGATAATACCCGCGGCGAAAATAAACCAAGCCGCGAAGGCCACAGCGCCGGCGCCAAACACGGAAAAGATACGCCCGAGCATAACAGTCCGCAAGGCTCGCATGCCAATCCGGCCGATACCCGCGGCTCCGATAGCAGCGATAAAGAATTCCGGAATAACCAGCCCAACGCCAGCACCTTAAAAGGTTACAAAAACAGCGAAAACTCTGGCAGCGAAGAAAGCGGCCAGGAATAACAAAATTTAAAAACAAGTTCCTTTCTTTTATAAAAACACCCGGGTTTGTCCCGGGTGTTTTGGTTTATAGTGGTTCTTAGCTTTTATGTATTTGGTTAATACCGATAAACCAGTATTTATCCGGCAACTTAAGCCAGTTCGGGGCGTACGGTAAGCAGTGTATTTTAGAAAATTTAAAATTTTACATTTATGGTAGCAATCATAACAGGTGCATCCAGTGGTATTGGCCGGGCTACCGCCCTGGAATTTGCGCGACAAGGTATATCGGTGGTATTGGCTGCCCGTAACGAAACTGCCTTGGAAGAACTAGCCCAGAAATGCACGAACCTGGGCGCGGAGGCTTTAGCCGTTCCTACGGATGTAAGCAACGAAGACGAAGTAAACGCCTTGGCTAATCGCGCATTGGCGCATTTCGGGCATTTTGATATTTGGGTAAACAACGCAGCCGTATCGCTTTTCGGGAATTTTGACGAAATTCCTACCAACGATATCCGGCAACTTATGGAGATAAACGTATTTGGGTATATATACGGGGCACGGGCAGCTTTACGGCACTTCCGCGACCGCAATGTGGGTTTGCTCATTAACGTTTCCTCAATGACCGCCTTGGTAGGCCAGCCGTTTAGCGTGCCGTATTCCATCAGCAAATTTGCGGTGCGGGGTTTAAGTTTAAGCTTGGCGCAGGAAGTAGCCGATAAGTCCAACATTCACGTGAGTTGCGTATTACCAGCTGTAATTGATACGCCTATTTTTCAGCACGCAGCTAATTACATGGGTAAAAACGTAAAAGCCCCTGAACCGGTAATTCCGGCTACCGATGTGGCTAAAGCTATTTTTAAATTAACTCAATCGCCGAAAGAAGAAATTGCCGTGGGCAACATGGCCCGGATGCTGCGCGCGCAACGCCTGGTAATGCCGGCCGGTATGTTCGATAAACGCATCCAGAAAATGATCCGGCAAAAACATTTTAACAACGAAAATTCCCAATCGTATCAAGGCAACTTGTACCAACCCGACCTCAATCATACCCGCATAGATGGTGGCTGGGTGGCGCTATCCAAAATTAAAAACAAAAAGAAAAAACAAGGCAGCACCTTTAATGTGGTGTCGGGTTTTGCTACTTTGTTTTTGGTGGGTGGTATTCTGGGCGCCGCCTGGATTAACAACAAAATAAACAGCACCGTACCCGCCACGATTTAAAATTTTAAAAAGCAATTGTTTTTCTGCGCTGGTTAAAGAACCATTTGCTAAGGTACCATTGCAGCGGAAGTTGGTTTAGCCAAAGGAGCTTTGCTTTTCCAAAATCAAAATTTTAAAAATTCTTATTCCGGAATACTTCAGAAAGCCGTTGGATTTGTTTCAACGGCTTTTTAGGTTCTGTGGCTCATGGTACATTTAAACTGAACAAGATTACCAGCAAACCTTACTACCTTTGCGCTTTCCGGTAATTAGTATTTAATGTTTACCCTACCATTTAGCATGCCCCATCAACATTTTATGCTGCACAAACCTTATGGTTATTTAAGCCAGTTTGTGGGAGAATCGAAAAAGAAAAAACGTTTGGGCGATTTGTTTCCTTTTCCGGAAGGATCCATGGCCATTGGCCGCCTCGACGAAGCCAGCGAAGGTTTATTGTTACTCACCACCAACGGCAAGGTAAGCACCTTAATAACCAGCAGTAAACTGGAAAAAGAGTATTACGCCCAGGTAGATGGCTTAATTACCCCGGAAGCCGTAGCGCAACTGCAACAAGGAGTAGAAATTGGTTTGCGCAACGAAAAATACCAGACGAAACCTTGCTGGGCTTATATTCCCGAAATTATACCGGATTTTGGGGAGCGCAGCCGTAAAATCCGCGACGAGCGCCATGGGCCTACCAGTTGGGTATCCATAACCTTAACCGAAGGCAAAAACCGGCAAATCCGCAAAATGACCGCTGCCGTTGGTTTTCCTACTTTACGGTTAGTACGGGTGCGCATCGGGGCTTTTCACCTGGGCAACCTGCCGGTCGGCGAAGTTCTGGATATAACTAACCAAATGGAAGAAATGCTTCAACTGCATTTTTAAAAATAAAAGAATTTATTACTTTAACTACAAATACTTGATCCAAGCCCAATCTTATTTACTACTTGTTAAAGAACTACGCTATGGAAACTACGCCAAAAAAATTAACGGCAGACCAGATTGATCAGTTTGTGCAGCAAGGATTTGTGAAAATAGAAAATGCTTTTCCCAGCGATGTAGCAGCCGAAGCCCGCGCCATTTTGTGGCACGATACAGGCTGCAATCCGCATGACCCGGCCACCTGGACACAACCCGTTATCCGGCTGGGGAATTACCACCAGGAGCCTTTCCGGCAAGCCGCAAACACGCCGGTCTTGCACCAGGCTTTTAACGATCTGGTAGGTCAAGACCAATGGCTGCCCCGTACCACTTTAGGTACTTTTCCGGTGCGTTTTCCCAGCGCACAAGACCCCGCCGATACCGGTTGGCACGTAGATGCCAGCTTTCCGGGTACTGAACCAGAAAATTACCTGGCCTGGCGCATTAACGTAAAATCCAGAGGCCGGGCTTTGTTAATGCTGTTTCTTTTCTCGGATGTAAGCGAAGACGATGCGCCTACCCGCATTAAGGTAAGCTCGCATGTAGAAGTCGCCTGCTTGTTGCAACCCTTCGGCGAGACTGGATTATCTTTTATGGAGTTAGCAACGCAATTGCCCACCCTAAAAGCCACCCCCGAAGTATTAGCCACCGGCCCGGCCGGTACCGTTTATTTGTGCCACCCTTTTTTGGTACATGCCGCCCAGCCCCACCACGGCACCTCGCCCCGCTTCCTGGCCCAACCACCTTTACACCCCAGAACCGAACTCGACCCGTTTGCCCCCGGAAAAACTTATAACCCAGTAGAAAAAGCCATCCGGTTAGGTTTAGGATTAGACTGAAGTTTAAATTTTTAAAAATTTAAACTTTTAGGTACATCTATTTTTTTGCTAAGTAGGTTTATTACATGCCCTTATTTTTGTATTGTTTTAATTATATATAGTATATTCACAAATAAACCATAGTTTTTAGTAAAGGATATCAGTTAATTAAGATATTACCTTAGCATAGAAGGAGGAAATTTCAAGATTGAAAAACGCCATTTTAATTTTTATTCTTATTTTATTATTAAGCTGTTCTGGCAACAAACGAGAAAAACCTACAGATTATAGTCAACTCTACGATAAAATAGAAAAGTTAAAGCAGAAGTACCACTTGGTAGATGTAAGATTTGATACAGAATACATTTATAATCCTGGAGACTTATCAAATTTATTAAGTCATATTGTAAACACAACAATACCAGAAAAGAGAATAAAAGTTAATGAACAGTTATCTAAAAATGGTAAATTTTATGTAGCTACTGTAACTAATTCCGATACAACCATCCAAATCTCCACTCCTATTAATTCTGATTGGTTGTCTGATGACGTTATGGATAAAGTGTTTAAAATTCCTGAAATCTTTAAATCAAATAAAAAATTTTATTTGATTAATCCGGTAATTACCGGCCAAGATGCCTGGTTTTTTTGCGGCTTAGAAGAGGACTTAAAAGCGGCCAAAAAAGAGGGTCTTCCGATATATTTTTCAGGGGAAGATCCCACCACAACTCCTGAGTTTACAAAATTTCAATAGCAATACTTTCAACAATTAAAAACTAATCCCAAAAACCATAACCCGGTAAGCTCGGCTTTTAAAAATAAAAAATTTTAAAAATTACTTGCGTAGCTAAATAACTACATATTAATTTGTAGCCAAATAACTACACAATGAATTTAAGACGAGATGTTTTTCAAGCCATCGCCGATCCTACGCGCCGGGCTATCCTGCTTCTGGTAGCCGCGCAAGCCATGCCGGCCGGTGCCATTGCCGCTAATTTTGATACAGCACGCCCCACTGTTTCAAAGCATTTACAAATTTTAACTGAGTGCGAGTTACTGCAGCAGCAGCAACAAGGCCGGGAAATTTACTACCATCTCAATCCCAAAAAAATAAAAGAAGTAGCCGACTTTATTGAACCTTTCCGGCAAATGTGGGACGAGCGATTTAATAAGCTGGAAGACATTATGCAGCATTATCAACCCAAAAAATAACTACCTATGAAACAAAAAACCAACGTGCATGCCGAAGAAGGTAAACAAGATTTGCTCATTACCCGTGAATTTAACTTGCCCCTGGAGTTGCTTTTTAAAGCCTACTCCGAACCTGAGCTGGTGGAGCAATGGATGGGAACCAAAGTGCTGAAGCTAGAAAACAAACATCACGGCAGTTGGCAGTACCAAACCTCCGATGCGCAAGGCAATGTAGTGTTTCAGGCGCACGGGGTCATTCATGAGTTCAGTCCCGAACAAAAAATTACCCGCACTTTTGAAATGGAAAATGCGCCGTTTGGGGTGCAGCTAGAATTCCTGGAATTTGAAAAATTAACCGAAACTACCAGCAAACTGAACATGCAAATTATTTACCAGTCGGTTTCCCACCGCAACCAAATGCTCCAACTGCCCTTTGCCCAAGGACTGAACATGGCTCATAACCGGTTACAAGACCTCATAGGTAAATTACAAATTAATTAAATCGGTATGAGCAAAAGAAATAAAATCATGTATTGGGTTGCCACTCTTTGGTTGGCCCTCGGTATGTTTTCTACCGGACTTGTGCAGTTGTTGCGGGTACCGGCAGAAGTAGAAAATATAACCCAATTAGTTTATCCGGAGTATTTTCTGACTTTACTCGGTACCTGGAAAATTTTGGGAGTAATAGCGGTGTTAATTCCTGGTCAGGCGGTAGTAAAAGAATGGGCCTACGCTGGCTTTTTCTTAGCTATGTCGGGCGCTACTTTTTCCCGGATTGCTGCCGGCAGTTCCGTTAATGAGGTTTTTCCTTCGTTGTTATTGCTGGTTTTAACAATTGTGTCCTGGTATTTTCGTCCACCAAATAGGAAAGTGGTTGGTTTCACGCCTAATTCATAAACGATTAATTTGAAGGTTAAACCTTTTAATCCGGGAAATCCGCGTAGCCAAATACGTTCCGCACATTCTTCCGGGTAAGGGTTTGCACGATTAAAATTTTTAAATTTTTACTTTTCCGGCAGTTTAAGTTGGTAATGTGCATGAGCTATGGAAGGTTTATACCAGAAGTATTTAGCGGCGAATCAACCAAAAATTTTAAAAATTAAAAATTTACAGTATCATACGGGCCTTATCGAAATAACCAGGTTGCGTTAATTTTTATAACAATTTTCTTTTTTGCGGGTAATCTATACTACTGTAAACTGATTTTCGCAACCCGCGCCTATGCAACACCAAAATCGACCGTACCAGCCTATCGAGAATTACGGGATAATTGGCAATTTAAGAACCGTGGCTTTGGTTTCCACGCATGGTTCCATTGATTTTATGGCTTTTCCCCGGTTCGATTCGCCCACCGTTTTTGCGGCTTTACTGGATGCCGACAAAGGCGGGTATTTTTCGATTGAGCCGATTATGGCGGATTATACCAACAAGCAACTGTATTTACCCGGCACGGCTATATTAATTACCCGGTTTTTCTCTGAAGACGGCATTGCCGAAATTATCGATTACATGCCCCTGGACCCGGAGGCCGATCATCAATTAAGTACCATTGTACGGAAAGTAAAAGCGGTTCGCGGAAATTTAAATTTTCGATTGCATTGCGCACCCCGGTTTCATTACGCCGCCGCTAATCATGACAGTAGTTTACAGGAAAATCAAATTATTTTTAAAGCGCAGAATGATGGGGCCGTGCAGTTGCGCTTACTGGCTGATGTACCATTGCAACTAAATGGCCAGGATGGTTACGCTGAGTTCACAGTGAAAGAATCGGAAATCGTGCACATTGTGCTGGAATCTTTTGTACCTGGCAAAGAACAGGCTTTACCAGATCTTTCGCATTATGCCCAAGATACCTACGGCGAAACTTTAAATTTCTGGCGTAACTGGTTGAGCAAATCCCACTACAAAGGCCGCTGGAGCGAGTTAATTCACCGGTCGGCCATCACGTTAAAACTGTTAACTTCCGGGGAGTTTGGTTCGGTAATCGCGGCAGCCACCTTTGGCCTTCCCGAAACCATTGGGGGCAACCGCAACTGGGATTACCGGTTTACCTGGGTGCGCGATGCGGCCTTTACCATGTACGCTTTTCTGCGTCTGGGATTAAACGAAGAGGCCACCAACTTTTTACAATGGATTTTTAAACAATGCCAAAATAATAAACTGCAACTTATTTATGGGGTAGATGGCAACACCCATTTAGTTGAGCAAGAATTAGATTCGTTGGCCGGTTATAAAAATTCGAAACCTGTCCGGATTGGGAACGGCGCCATGGACCAACTCCAGATAGATATTTACGGCGAACTGATTGATACCATTTACATTTACAATAAATCGTATAAACCCATCACGTTTGCTTTCTGGACCCAGGTAACCCAAATGGTGGAAGCTGTTATTCAGCAATGGCAATTACCCGACCATGGCATTTGGGAAATCCGGAGTGAGAAACGCGAATTTTTACATACCCGCCTCATGTGTTGGGTGGCTATGGATCGCGCCATTAAAATTGCCGAACACCGGTCGTTCCCCTACCCCATTACCGAATGGACCGAATTGCGAAACGAAATTTACCTGGATATTTACCACAACTTCTGGAACGAGGAAATACAAGCCTGGGTGCAATACAAAGGGGCGCAGGTAGTAGATGCCAGCGTTTTACTAATGCCCCTGGTGCATTTTATTTCGCCGGTAGAACCGCGCTGGCTTTCCACGATGGAAGTAATAGATAAGCGGCTTCGACTGGACGTGCTAATCTACCGTTATCAAAACTCGTTCGAGAAGATAGACGGCCTGGACGGCGAGGAAGGCACTTTTAACATGTGCTCGTTTTGGTACATCGAGGCCTTAGCCAAAAGTGGCCAGGTAGACCGGGCCGTAGAAAATTTTGAAAAAATGCTGGGCTATGCCAATCACCTGGGCCTTTTCAGCGAAGAACTGGGTAAAAAAGGCGAGCACCTGGGCAACTTTCCGCAGGCTTTCACGCACTTAGCTTTAATTAGCGCCGCTATGGAATTAAACAAGCAGCTCGACCGCATTTACGATTAAGCCATTTTTTTAAAATTGCTGCCGTAGCAAAGGTTATGTTTTTAAAATTTTAATTTTTCGCGGAGGTAAGTTTATGATTTACCGGATAGCGCTACCCGCCCGCAACCAGTTATATTCGTAGCCGTCCAGGTTTAAAGTAAAGCCAGCAGTATTGGCTACTACCTTGTTATGGTGCGTCAGGCTGAATAACTCCTTTTCGCTTTCGGATTGCTGGGGAATTTCAATTTGCTTTGCTTCTTTGGAAAAATTATGCGCCATGAGCACTGATTTCCCCTGGTAATTATACCGGATTACTAAAACCTCGGGCACACCGGCATCCACAATCTGCCAATCGCCTAAACCAATCTCAGGGCATTCTTTCCGGATGCGCATGATGTTGGCGGTCCAGTTAAGCAGCGAGTTAGGATCTTGTCGTTGAGCCGCTACGTTTACTTTTTTATAATCAAAAGCACCCTCGCTGATTACCGGCCGGAATGGTTTTTCGGCGGAAGTAAAACCAGAATTTTTCTGGTTGGTCCACTGCATGGGCGTGCGCACGGCAATTCGTTCTTTTAACCGCAAGTCATCGCCCATGCCAATTTCGTCGCCGTACCGGATTACGGGTGCACCCGGCAACGAGAACACCAGGCTATAAGCCATTTCGATTAATTTTCGGTTATTGCCCAGCATGGGCGCTAATCGCCGGCGAATGCCCCGGTCGTAGAGTTGCATGTTTTTATCGGGGCCAAAAACCTGATACACTTTATTGCGCTGTTCGTCGGTTAAGCGGCCCAGGTCAATTTCGTCGTGGTTGCGCAAAAAGTAAAACCATTGTGCCGTGCCGGGTATTTTTTTGGTGTCGAGCAAAGCTTTTTTAAAAGGTTCTACTTCGCCGGTAGCAAGGCCGTAGAACAAGTACTGATTGGCGTAAAAGTTGAACATGGTGTGCATGCGGTCGCCGTTTTCGCCAAAGTATTCTTTGTTTTCGTCGGGCAAAACGTTGGCCTCGCCCAGAATTAAAGCATCGCCTTTGCGCCATTGCACAAACCGCCGGAACTCCGTAATTAACTCAAACATATGTTCTGGTTTTTCGGCACTGGTTTTGGGCAAATCAATAATAAAAGGTACGGCATCCAACCGAAAGCCGCTCACGCCCTGGTTCAGCCAGAAACCCAAAACACGTTGCGCTTCATTGCGCACATCAGGGTTTTCAAAATTTAAATCCGGTTGAAAGTTATAGAAACGGTGGAAATAATATTCACCGGCTTTTTTGTCGTACGTCCAGCTTTCTTTTTGTACCCCCGGAAAAGCCATGCCTTTGTTCCAGTCTTGCGGCCGCTCCTTAGACCATACGTACCAGTTGCGGTACCGCGAGTTTTTATCCGCACGGGCTTGTTTAAACCAAGGGTGTTGGTCGGAAGTATGATTTAACACAATATCCATAATTACCCGGATGTTATGCTTGCCCGCCTGGTACATAAACTCGGCGAAATCGCCGGGGCTGCCGTATTGCGGGTCCACATCGTAGTAATTGGCTACATCATAACCATCGTCCTGCTTCGGCGACGATTGAAACGGAGCCAGCCAAATGGCATCCACTCCCAAAGATTTTAAATAGGAAAGTTGGCCGGTTAAACCTTCAAAATCGCCGGTACCATCGCCGTTGCTGTCACGAAAAGTGCCTACCTCCAGGGAGTAAATGACCGCATTTTTGTACCAAAGTTCTTCATTGATGTCGTGGGCGGTGTTTTGCGCAAAAGCCGGCTGAGCCACCAAGCACCAGAGCGCTACGCAGCAACCAAGTATTTTTTTCATAGTAATGTTTGTTCGAGCCAACTTACGGAACAGCAGAAAAGAAAGATATTTAAAATGTAGGGTCGCCCGAAAGGTCAAAAGTTTAAATTTTAAAAATTACGGTTTACTTGGCGCTACTGTCTAAAAGCTTCTGCATCTGGTAAACTGCCGGCAAACTAAATACCCAACAACCTCTTTATTAGTAGGATAAATTTATTTATGCTCCCGGATGGCTTTTTCCAGTTCTTCTTTTTTCATGGTGGAGCGGCCTTTTATATCTAGTTTTTTAGCCTGTTCCAGTAAGTCTTTCTTGGTAGCGCCTTTTTCGTTTTGGCTTTTTACCTGCTGCATGGCTTTTTTAACAGCGGTAGTATAAGCAATGTGTTGTTCGCCTTTTTTAGAACCTTTGGCTTTAGTTTGTTCGGCTTGTTTTTTCTCTTCGGGGCTTAGTTTTTCCCACACTTCTTTGGGCAGGTAGCGGCTGGTTTTATCTTTTTTCCGGGCTTTAACATCACCTTCTTTTGTCTGCCAGTCTTCCTGGGTCCATTGGTCTAGTTCTTTGGATTTTTCATCTTTGGGTCCTTTGTAGCCGCCGCCCTGCTCTTCGTATTCTTTGGCTAACAACTGGCTCTTGCGCGCCGACCATTGCCCTTTTTTGCCGCCTTTATCCGATTGTTTTAATTCTTCTTTTATTTTCTCCCTCAGTTCCGGTTTGGTATACTGCTGTTCGTTTCTATTCTGGGCCATTTTTCTATCATGTTAGTGCTAGTAAGTAACTGGTTTAGGCAGAAAAGGTTATAACAGGTGGTGCTCACATAGCTCCTGAATAGCTGGGAAAAAGATTTTTTAAAATTTTCTATTTATTCAGATCTGATGGTTGAGATAGTATTGGCGTATATTTTATATTTTAGTACTTGATTACCATTAAATGCAACGACTATTCTTTGGAGCCTGTTCCAGCCTCCATGATTTGGTGATATCTAACTTGACAAGTAACCAGTTTGCCTCATGGCCGGCGGGCCCCGTTTGGCTCTTACGGGCTAGTCTAAGCTTGTTTTCCTCGTTCCTCGGAATGCTACGCACCACAACCTTAGAAGGCCCTTCACAGCCAAACTGATGTCGTTTACTTTTAACGACAGCTTTTCTGGTTTATATTGATAAGAATGAAGAAATCTTAATTTTTAATTTTTACCAACTACAATATTATAATTAATCATACTACTTCTATTCCTCTCTTCTGGATAAAACAGTAGCTAAAAGTAACTGACACCAGTTTGGCTGTGGAGCACCTGCTAGGGTTCCGGTACTGCGCAGCAGTATTCCGCAGCGGAGCGAGGAAAGGAAGGCTAGCGAGTTGCGGAAGAGCCAAACGAGGCCCGCCGGCCATGAGGCAAAACTTGTAGCTAGCAAACTAGATAGCACCGCAGCCTGGAGACTGGAACAGGCTCCAAAGATCATCGGTAAGCGTTAAAAGTTTTACCCACCCAAGAACATAATCCGGACAAACCAGTTAATAGGAAAACTTTACCTGAACAGAAACCTATAAACTATAAGGTTTTAGGGGCTTTGACCCGGAACCTAGCCGCTTATTCATGAAAAAAAACACCATTGTACTAGTTGGAGGGGGAGCTAACGGGGTAGCTTCCTTTATTCACCTGGTCATAAAACTAATTATTCACAAAAAGCCTGGTTTAGTAAACCTGGTATTGTTAGAAAAAGAGGAAGAAATTGGACCGGGCTTGGCTTACGGCACCCGCCAGAAGGGCCATTTACTCAATACCCAGGCTAAACTCATGGGCATTTTTGCCGAAGAACCCCTTCATTTTGTTCATTGGTGCCGGCAAAACCAACCTATTATACAAGAGCATTTTCCCGGCCTGGAGATTCAGGAAAACTCTTTTCCGCCCCGCGAACTGTATGGTTTTTATTTAAAAGCCGTGCTACAGGAATACGTGCAAATAGCCCGCGCCAATAAAATTCAGGTAGAGTTGCAACAGGACGAAGCCGTGGATGCCGATATAGTTGGTAATAGAATCAACCTTCACTTGCAATCCGGCACCAACCTGCTGGCTGACGTGGTAGTGCTCGCGACGGGCACGCCAAAGCCCAATAACTTTCCGCATTTAAAAAACTCGCCGCGCTATTTTGATTTTCCTTGGCCTGCAAAGCCACTGTTGGAGCGAATTCCTAGGAACGAACCGGTAAGTATTTTGGGAAGCAGCCTGACGGCCATTGATACCGTAATGACTTTCGTGGACAACGGGCACACCGGCCCTTTAACCATGTATTCGCACCACGGCTTAATTCCGCGGGTGCAAACGCCTTTTGAGGTGCCGTATGAGCGGAAAATACTTACTATGGAAAACATCCGCCAAATAATGCGGGAGCAGCAAAGACCCATCCGGGCCAAAGATTTATTCCGGCTGTTTATCGCGGAAGCGGAACAGGTGATGGGCAAACAAGGCTCCTGGAAAAAATTTAACCGCACCGATCAGCCGCACCAGGAATTACTGCAGCACGATATTGCTGTGGCTGAAAAAGGAACCAGCGTATTTCAGAATATCGCCTACTCTACCCGCCATTTGTCTTCTAAGGTCTGGCAGCTTTTACCGGAAAACGAAAAAATTAAATTTTTAGAATGGCTTGGCCCACATTGGGACCTGAACCGGTTTAGCATGCCCCCGGAAAACGCCCGCAAACTCCTCGGGTTGTTACAAACCCGCCAGCTTACCATTCAAGGTCATTCCGGCAAGATAGAGTGGCAAGCCGCGGAACAACAGTTTTTACTGCACCTGGAAAGCGGCGAAACCCATACTGCCCGCTGGCTGGTAAATGCAACCGGCACGGCCAAAAAACTAGAGAAAATGGAAATACCTTTGTTGCAGCAAATGCACCGAAAAAGCTTAATTCAACCTTTTAAACCTGGTGGCATTCAGGCCAATCCGCATAACTTACGCATTCCGATACCCCACCATCCGGCTGTTTTATTGTACGGTACCGGTCAATTGTTAAACGGCGAACTGCTGGATACCAATTCGGTGTGGTTTAACGTAACCGGCATCGACCGCCTCACCAACGATATTATAACCCGCCTTTTGCATGGAAGTACTGAGTAAATTATTAACCAGCGTAGTACCGCTGTATTTGTTTATTGGGGTTGGTTATTTTGCCAGCAAATGGTGGAATTTAAAAAGTAAGTTTTTATCAAAACTGATGCTCTATGCCTTAATTCCGCTCCTTATTATTGATAACATCTTGCAAGCCGATATCGCGCAACTGCTGATTGTGGTTACCATTGTGTTTGCTTTAGCCCTGGCCATGAGTGTACCGGCCTGGTTTACGCACCAAAAATTGGTAAAAGACTTTAATCCCTACTTGCTATACTGCGGCTTTTCTTATTTTAACGTGGGTTGGTTTGGTATTCCGGTGGTGCTGGCTTTGTTCGGCGAAAAGCAAATGCCGCTCATTATCAGCGCTTACATGGGCAACGTGTTGTACGGCGATACCATTGGCTATTACCTCATGTCCCGGAGTAAAGATTTGCCGGTAAAAGAATCCGTGAAAAATGTAATTAAAATTCCGGCAATTTATGCCTGTGCGGTAGCTATTGTGGCCAATCTACTGGGTTTTAAATCACCCGAGTTTATCTCGCCGATTATGAAAGTGGTGAGTTGGATTGTTTCGGCTTTGGGTATGGTGATTATCGGCATTGGCCTGACGAAAGTAAATTTTAAAGAAATTGCTTATAAGATGTTCGGCAAACTGCTTGGTGTTCGGTACGTAGCCGCGGCCGTTATCATGGGCTTGCTGGTGCTGGCCGAAATGCTGCTCGTGGGCCAGTTAAAATCCGACGAGCAAAAGCTGTTGTTATTAATTCCGGCTTTCCCGATTGCAGCCAACCTGGTAGTATTTTCGTCTTACCTCGATACCGAAAATGAAAACGCTTCCTTGCTGGTATCCTTATCATCCTTAATTTCCTTAGTAATCGTGCCCATTGCTTGTTTGCTTTTGTTTGCGAAATAGTTAAAATTTTAATATTCCCCTTAGACGAGAATAAACATATTGAGCACGGCCATACCTTGCAAAACATTGATTTTGCCAAAGTAGCGGAAGGCTGCGGCGCCGAAGGGTACCGTTGCGCCAAACCTAACGAGCTAGCTGCCACGCTCAAAAAAGCTTTTGCATCTAAAAGACCGGCGGTAATCGAAGTTAGCATCGATCCGAAAGAGTTACCCAAAGCCCCGGATAAAGTTAAAGCTTAAGCCGGGCAAACTAAGTTTATTGCTTACTAGTAAGCCGTTTATCTGGTTTGTAATTCGGTTTTCCCGGAAAAGTTTAAAACGAAAGTACTTAATTTTAAAAAGTAACCGTTAAAGAATACAACCCAGGAAAGTTGTCCGGGTTAAACAAACCAAACTAAGCTCCTGACTATGAAAAAATTTAGCTTGTCTTCGGCCTCAAACCGGCGCAATTTTTTAAAAAATTTCTCTTTAGCCGTTGGCACTACGGCGGCGGGCGTTTCGCTGCTTTCCTTAAGTTCCTGCAATTCCAACAAGTCCGGCGAAAAAGAACAAAATAATGCGGCGCAAAATGCGGGTGGCAAGAAGTTAGGCATTGCCTTGCTGGGCTTGGGTAAATACAGCGAAGGACAACTCGCCCCGGCCCTGCAGGAAACCCAAAATTGCTATTTAGCGGGCATTGTAACGGGTTCGCCGGATAAAGTAGATAAATGGAAACGCAAGTACGACATTCCGGATAAGAACGTCTACAACTACGAAAACTTCGACCAGATAAAAGATAACCCCGACATTGATATCGTGTACGTTGTTACGCCCAATGCCCTGCACCGCGAATTCGTGGTACGCGCTGCCCAGGCAAAAAAACACGTCATCTGCGAAAAGCCTATGGCTACCACCGTAGAAGATTGCCAGGCCATGATTGATGCCTGCAAACAAAACAACGTGCAACTATCGGTTGGGTACCGCCTGCACTTCGAGCCGCATAACCAACGAGTAATGGAACTTGGGCAAAAAGAAGTTTTTGGTCCGGTAAAAAGCATTAAAGCCGCCGATAGCTTTAAAATTTCGGTTAAGCCCGACGATTGGCGGCTGAGTAAAGAGTTAGCCGGGGGCGGCCCTTTGATGGACGTGGGCATTTACTGCGTACAAGGCGTTATTTACACCATGGGCAAAGAACCCATTGCCATTACCGCCAAGTACGGCGAAAAAACCCGGCCCGATTATTTTAAAACCGTGGAGCAATCCATTAGCTGGCAAATGCAGTTTGAGGGCGGCGTAATTGCCGATTGCGTGAGCAGTTACAACGACGAAGCCGGCATGTTATACGGCGAAGCCCAGGATAGCTGGTGGCGTTTAGATCCGGCTTACAGTTATAAGGGCATTAAAGGCGAAACCAGCCAGGGTAAAATGGATTTTGAGGAAGTAAATCAGCAAGCCCGCCAAATGGATAATTTTGCCGATTGCGTGCGCAACAACAAACCCACCCAGGTTCCCGGCGAAATGGGCTTGCGCGACGTACGTATTTTACTGGCCATTTACGAAGCGGCCCGCACCAACCAGAAAGTAGGCGTTTAATTTGTGCCCGGTTAGCCGCTCCAGATTTAGTAACTGGATATCTTACCCGCAACTTTACTGAAAAAATTACCACCCCTAACCCCTCCTGTACTTAGGAGGGGAGCTGTTACTCTTCTAAGGTCCGGTATTGTTTATTTGTCTTTTTACTGGAATAAACTTTTTTTTAAAATTTTGGTATTCTAACCCAGGCGGTTAAACTACTTTGGTCGCTAACTCCGTCCTTTTTGTAGGCTTGGTTAATCAGGGCAGTATTTTTTCCGGCAACATTCAGGACATTCTTTAATTAAGCACTTATGGAGCATTACCAGGCCATTATTATCGGTTCCGGACAAGGCGGTACGCCACTCGCCAAAAAACTGGCCCAAGCCGGCTGGAAAACGGCTTTAATCGAAAAGGAAAAAGTAGGCGGCACCTGCGTGAATTATGGCTGCACGCCTACCAAAACCTTAATTGCGTCGGCCAAAGTAGCGCATACCGTGGCCCGGGCAAGTAACTGGGGCGTAAAAAGCAATGAATATAAAGTAAATCTGCCCGCCATTATCGACCGGAAAAATAAAGTTGTAGCACAATTCCGAGGTGGTTCGCAAAAAGGTTTAGAAAGCACCGAAAACTTAACTTTAATTTTTGGAGAAGCTACTTTTACCGGAGAAAAACAAATTAAAATAAAACGGAATACCGGCAAAGAGCAGGTTATCAGCGCCGATAAAATATTTATTGATGTTGGCACGCGCCCCACGGTGCCGGATATTCCGGGCCTGGCAGAAGCGAACTATTTAACCTCCACAACCATCCTGGACCTTCAGGAAATACCTGAGCATTTAGTAATTATTGGCGCCGGCTACATTGCTTTGGAATACGGACAAATGTTCCGGCGTTTCGGGAGCCAGGTTACCATTCTGGAACATCACGCGCGATTTTTAAAAAAAGAAGACGAAGACGTGGCCGCCGAAGTACAAAAATTTTTAAAAAACGAAAACATTCAGATCCTTACGCAAGCCAAAGTAACCCATATTACCCAGCAGGAAAATAATCAGGTTTTAACCCTGGAGGTGGCCGGCAAGCAAACTAAAATTACCTGTTCGCACCTGTTACTGGCGGCCGGTCGCACACCCAATTCCAATACTCTAAACTTAAACGTAGCCGGAGTAAATACCAACGAAAAAGGGTACATCGTGGTAAACGAAAAACTGGAAACCTCCGCAGCAGATATTTATGCCATTGGTGAAATTACCGGCGAGCCCAAGTTTACCCATATTTCGTACAACGACTACGTTATTTTGTATAAAAACTTATTAGAACAAGGCCAGGAAACCACCACCAACCGCATGGTGCCCTACTGCATGTTTACCGATCCGCAGGTAGCCCGGGTAGGGCTAAACGAAACCGAAGCGCGCGAAAAAAACTTAAACTTTAAAGTGGCGCAAATGCCCATGGCAAAGGTAGCCCGAGCCATTGAAACTGGTGAAACGGCGGGGCTGATTAAAGCCATTGTGGATGCGGATACCGGACAAATTTTAGGCGCTACCGTAGTGGGCCCCGAAGGCGGAGAATTAATGTCGCTGATGCAAATGGCCATGGTTGGTAAGGTAAATTACCAAACACTGCGGGAAATGATTTTTGCCCACCCGCTATACGCCGAATCGCTGAATAACCTTTTTGCAACTATTGAATAAAGTATTTTGCAGAATTGTAGAATTTTTAAAATTTTATAGTTGCTAGCTTAGTCTGGGCTTTTTATACCGTTTAACCCGGTCCAGGACGGTATTCATTTCGTAGTTAACGGCCCTAAACGCAATTTGCGACTCGATAATGAGTAAAAGGCTGGCGTAAAAAAGAAAACCGGCGCCAAAAATAGTTAACAAGGTAAGCACCCAGGTATGTTGCAAGCCCGAAAACTCTAGTATGCCAATGGTAATACTAATAGCTACATACATGCCCAAGGTAATGTATAAGGTTGTTAAAGCTTGTTGCAATAACCGGCTGCGGCGGCTGGCATATTGAATTAATTCTATTACAATTTCATTTTCGTCTTCCAGAAAAGTACTTTCGCCGGGATGCATCATGAGTTTGCGCAATTGGTCGGATAAATTACGCACGCGCTCCACGGAGCGGCTTAAACGCTGCGAGGTTGTTAAAATTAAAGATCCGCTGGCAACAATAAGCACGGCCGGCGTAATCATGGCCGATAGAATAGTTAAAGCTTCGTTCAGGTTCATTCGGGTAAATTGGTCTGTACTTCAGAGGCAAAAGATACCACAAAATACAGAACTATAGCAATGCCTGGCTAAGTAGTAGCTGGCGTGATATTTAAAAAACCGGATTTATTGATTTACTCCGGAAATATTGCCTGATGGTTTTTTCGTAACGGCAGAATAAATAGCCTACAGCCAAGCATACCCCTAAATTTAAAACCAGGTTAAAGCGGTTTTCGATTAACCCGAAGTAAATAATTTGCACCAGAAAAATATGGTACGACGCCTTACCCAAAATTGCCAAAAATTTTAAAACAGGGTTATCAGACTGACTCGGTAAAGCTTTAAACAACAGCAAAACCACAAATGCGGCGTAGCTAAACGTAAGCACATTCTGGGTTTTCCATTCTTCTTTTATCTGGGGCAAATTTAAATCGCCGTACATCATTTCGAGCAGATAAACCCCACTGATAAGCGCCGCACTGGTAATTAAAGTAATTTTGGTAGCCCGGGCTTGCCGGAACACCAGCTTCGATAAAACCAACCCAAAAGCAATTGCCGAAAAATACCGCGGAAAAGCGGCGCTGTACAGGTATTTATTGCGGCTAAATAAGGGCAGGTCAGCGCTCAGGAGCAGGAAAGCCACTTCCAGCACCACCAAGGCAATAATGGTAAAAAAGGGATGCCACTTAAACCCGTATTTAATAAAAGGCAGCAACAGAATAGACTGAAAAGTTAAGGTAATAAAGTAATTACCCGGGCCCGATACCGGCAACACCCCCATCAGGTTAGATTTTCGGAATTCTATTTTATAATGCCCGGTAAGCCAATACCAGATAAACCCCAGGATAATGGATAAACCAAAAATTAAAAGAAAAGGCACCACAATCCGGTCGAACTTTTTTTTGAAATAGGTTGTGGTGAAGAGCTCCGCAAATTGGGGTTTTTTATTAAAAACCGACATGCCGGTATTCAGGCCCATGAGCACCATAAATAAAGGCACCGCCTGCCAAATGTGCAGTACCGAATAAGTTTTTAAAAGCGCTTTTTGATCAACAGAATGCAGAATAATTACCGAAATAATGGCAAATCCTTTAATTACATCTATCTGCTGAAAATCTTTACGCATGGGTTTTTGGTGCCGAAGAAAATACCCGTACCGGCAGGCTTAACAACTTCTCTTTACCTATTCGGGCAATTACCATTTTTTAATTTTTCAAATTTTATGTTTCACCGTACCAGTGTACCACTATGTTAACCATTCATCAGCGTTTTTGTTGCTCGTTGAGCCACAGCAAAGTAGGATTATATACCAGGTCGTGCACGCCTTCAAATAACACCAGCGTTACGTTAGCCGATTTTTTTACCAGGTGCACTTTAGGGTCCGCAGAACCAAAATACGATTCGGTGTCGGTGCTTTTTAAATCTTTTGGTACGGCTTTATTTTTTACGATGTAGTTAATCTGTTCTTCGGTTAACCGGTCTTTTTCGTCGGCCAGTAAATTATACGCCCGCAACGAATGGTCCGGGGGCACCAATATATCTTTAATGCCGTGGGCAATGTAAATAGGCATATCAATTTTCTGGTTTAAATGACTGATGGCACTGCGCTTTTTAGTTTCTTCCTCCGCTTTTTTATCTTGGGTGGGGTCGCCGCCTGCCGCCGCTATAATTTGTTGGCGGTATTTGCGGCTCGGGAATTTGGCGTTGTATTTAAACCAGCTATAAATATCTACCACGGGTACCCAGGCCGCTACCCCGGCCCAAATTTCGGGATGGTGGCTGGCCGCCAGTAAAGAACCCATTCCGCCCCCCGAAGCGCCCGTAACGTACACCCGGCTGGCATCTACGTTGGCGTTTTTCTTGGCGTAATTTACCGCATCCACAATATCCTGAATGGCCAATTCTGAACCCATGGCTTCCGGTGTTTGAAAAATGCCCCGGTAATTAGGCTGAATAAATACCCAATCGTACTTTTTGGCCCACAAGCAAAACGGAATGCTAGCCTGTTGTAAATACTCGTCGCTCCAACTGTGCAGCACTACCAACAGCGGCTTTTTTTTATCGCTACCGGAGTTAAAAAATAAAGCGGGTTCCTGTTTTTTGTCTTTGCTGGAGGTAACTTTAATATTCTGGATTTCTGGAACAGCTTTTTTCCAAGCGTTAAAATCCTGCGCCGAAAACGAAACGTATTTGCGGCTGGTGGTATACTCCGCCATGCGTTCTACTTTTTGCTTTTCCGGGCTTCCTTCCGGTTCCGGCTCTTCTTTTTTGGCGTTGGCACTATCGTTAACTTCGGCATTTGTGGTTTGGGCAGATTCGGCCGGCGAAGTACTTTCCTGGCTTTGTTGTTCGGTTTTCTGGTTATTTGAACAGGCGCTTAGGATAATAGCGAATACAATACAGCAGTTGTAAATAAAAACACGTGGCTTCATGAGGCTTTATTTTATTTTCTGCTCTAAGTAGCAGGCGGTTATCTGCCTCCAATACGGCTTATTAGTAAATTTAGATGTAGTTGCTTTTATATTTCCCTGATTTTTTTCCGGCGAAAACCGAATTATTAACCAATAGTAAGAAGTAGTTGCTATGGTGGACTTTGCTGTAGTTCTTTGGAGCCTGTTCCAGCCTCCAGGCTATGGTGCTATCTAATTTGCTGGCTTCAAGTTTTGCCTCGTGGCCGGCAGGCCTCGTTTGGCTCTTTCGGGCGGTTTAGCGAAACTTGGCTCGTTGCACTGCGCCATGCCTCCTGCGTCGGCACCGGAACGCTAAAAGGCCCTCAACAGCCAAACTGGTGTCAGTGGCCATGAGGCAAACTCAGCCCGTACAAATAAGATGGGAGCCGGCTCCAAAAGAAACACTTACTTTCAAGCAAAATCTATGTTAACTTTTTAATTCGATTTGATACGATTTAATTGGAAGCTTAAAAAATGGTTCGGCTGATTATGCACCAAAAATAAGGAAACCTGCGGGCATTTGTGTTAGGCAGAAAAGAGGATTTTTTAAAAAAATTGATTTTTAGCTTTAATATAAAGGGTTAGGTTGGTAGCCTGGGCCATACAAAATGTCCCCATTGCGCACACCGGTGTGTTTTCCTTCGGCGAGGGTGAGTTGGCCGTTTACCAGCACGTATTCCACTCCTTTGGTGTACGCGTGAGGCTTGGTAAACGTACTTAAATCCTGAATGGTATTGGGGTCGAACACCACTATGTCAGCCATCATCCCTTTGCGGAGCAGGCCGCGGTCTTGTAAAGCAAATTTTTGCGCGGGCAGCGAGGTCATGCGCCGGATGGCATCTTCCAACATAATAATTTTGCGGTCGCGCACGTAGTGGCTTAATACCCGAGCGTTGGTACCGTAACTCCGCGGGTGCGGCACCCCCACCCCAAACTCCCGGATTCCTCCATCCGAAGTAACCATGGTAAACGGGTACTGCATAATGTATTCCACATCGGCCTCGTTCATGCTGTGAAATACCATTTGCGCGCTCGATTGCTCAGCTAAATCCAGAATAGTTTCTATCTCGGCCGGAATAGTTTTGGAGCGGTGGAGCAAGGCATTTATTTCCGAAATATTTTTGCCGTTGTAAGCGGGTTTGGGTAAAAATTGCGCTACTACGCAGTAACTAAAATCGGGGCGTTGGCGGCGTTTCATATCGCTCACCATTTCGGCAATTATTTTTTTCCGGATAGCTGGTTGATGAAAACGGTAACTAATACTGTCCTGGCCGCCGGCCAAAGCCCACGCTGGAATTAAGGTATAAATGGTAGTGCTGCTGGCCGTATACGGATATTGATCGATTGTTACTTCCAGACCTTCTTCCCGGGCTTTTTTAATCATGGCCAAGGTTTCATTAGAGCGGTTCCAGTTGGGTTTGCCAATTTTAAAATGCGACACCTGCACGGGCATGCCGGTTTTTCGACCTACGTTTAAGGCTTCATCAATCGCTTCAAAAATTTTGTTGGTTTCGTTGCGGATGTGCGACGTGTACACGCCCTGGTGTTTGGCAGCAGCTTTAGCCAAGGCAACCACTTCGGCGGTGCCGGCGTAAGTGCCCGGCGTATAAATTAAGCCCGTCGAAAAACCGTTAGCCCCATCGCGCATGGCTTGCGCCACCAGGTTTTCCATTCTGGATAATTCTTCGGCGGTTGGGCGGCGGTTCGCCATTTGCATCACGGCTTTGCGCACATCGTTGTGCCCGATAAAACTGCCGATATTTACCGATACGCGTAAACTATCGATGTAGCGGTAATACTGACCAATGTCGGTGCGGGAAATACCGCAGTTACCGGTAATGATAGAGGTTACCCCATCGTAAATAAAGTTCTCGGCTTTAGGACTGGCTTTTTCGTCGCCTTCAATGTGGGTATGCACATCAATAAAACCGGGCGCAATTACTTTCTTTTTTACGTCAATTACTTTTTTAGCCGGAATATCTAACGAAGTACCCACCGCCATAATCCGGTCACCGAGCACGGCCACATCGCCGTAGTACCACGAATTGCCGGTGCCGTCCACTATTTTCCCGTTTTTCAGCAAGAAGTCGGCCTCGGTTGCGGTTGATTCAATTGCAGTTGGTTTTGTTGCAGGCGCAGGCGGCTGCTCCGGAAATTGGGTGGAGAGCAAAAAAGTAAAAAGCGATATCAGAAGAAAATAAAATACCATCATTTTTTTACCCGTTCGTTGCAAACCTTAAACTCACCGGAATAGTTTACCCGGATTTTATTCCTGCGTTTATAAATGCTATTAGCTGTTACGTAGATTTTTTAAAAAAAGTAAGTTGGGTTGCTGTTTTAAACCAACGAAGCTATTTGGTAATTCCCTCAAAAACTAAGCTGCTTGCGAGAAGACCTTGCATTATTACTCATTCCAAATGCATTGCCGCCAGCTTGTAGCTGGCGGGATTTTATAAGTGGAAATGGTTAATTCTAAAATCAAATTTAAAAAAATACACCTGCTACCTGATACTTGCTACCTGCTACGTGCTACCTGATACTAAAACCTAACTACTTACTACCTTCCACTGTGCAGCTTAAAAAAACTAATTTTTCTTGGTTTAAACCTTTAACCAATTAATTAGTTTAATACCAAAAATAAAATAGTTATGCGAAGCCTTGTGTATACTTGGTTCGCATTTTTGTTGAAATACCCGACAAAATTTATTTTAGCGGCGGGAAAGTATTAGAAAAACCCTGAACTATAATATCTAAAAAGCCAGTATGTTCGCAACACCTTTACCCACAAAGATGATTTTCACGAAGCTTTTTAGTGCCTACTATGAAACAAACTATGAATTTTTTAGAAAATCCTGTACTCGAGCAGGAAAGAATACAAGATTTACATTCTTATTCAATTCTGGATTCTTTCTCGGAAGAAGATTTTGATAACCTAACTACCATTGCTTCCCAAATTTGTGGCACCAGCATTTCCCTGATTTCGCTGATAGATAATGATCGTCAATGGTTTAAAGCCAAACACAATTTTACGGCAGACGAAACCCCGCGCGAATTTTCTTTTTGTGCCCACGCCATTAATCAACCAAACGATGTTTTAATCGTGGAAGATGCCCGCGCCGATACGCGTTTTCAGGATAATCCTTTAGTTAACGGCTCCCCCAATATTGTTTTTTACGCGGGTGTTCCTTTGGTTAGCGAGGCCGGTTATCCCTTAGGGTCGCTGTGCGTAATCGACGAAAAACCTAAATTGCTGAGCCCCGAGCAAATTACCTCCCTGAAAGCGCTTTCCAAACAAGCCATGAACTTAATGGAACTGCGGAAGAAGAAAATACAACTGGAAAAAGCAGAAGCCCGCTTGCAAGAGAAAAATGCCAACCTGGAGCAATTTGCCGTTTTGGCGGCTCACGACCTGAAATCGCCGTTGTACAACATTTCTTCGCTGATTGACTTAATCGAAAGTCAGTACGAGCAAGATATCCGGGAAGAAGTAAAAGAAATTTTAAATTACATTAAAGCCTCATCTACGAAGCTAAAAGATTTAATTGAGGGCCTGCTCGCCTACAGCCGCTCCGATCAGTTATTTAACGGCAACCAGGTAGAAATTAAATTATCGGACTTGCAACAAGATATTACCTGTTTGTTCCGGGGCAACAAAAACAGCCAGATACGCTTTTATTCTGAGGTAGACGCGGTGTATACCAACAAAGCCATATTGCAACAGATACTGGTAAACCTGGTAGCTAACGCCATTAAATACAACAACAAAAAAATGGCCGAAATAGAGATTGGCGTAACTGAGCAAGAAGAAGAATATCTGTTTTACGTGAAAGATAACGGCCCGGGCATTGCGCCCAAAAACCACGAACGCATTTTCCGGATTTTTGAAACGCTGCTCCAAAAAGACCAATACGGCGAAAGAGGCAATGGCATCGGCCTGGCTACCGTAAAAAAAATAATTGAACGCTCCGGCGGCACCATCCGGGTGGAATCGGAAGTCGGGCAAGGCGCTACGTTTATTTTTACTTTAAAGAAACCCGGTTTTACGCCAGCTCTACCTTAGTGCGGGGTTTGCTCAGGTCTTTTTCCGGAAGTTTTGAGGTAAACTGATTATTGTTAAGCTTAGCTAAAACTGAATTTTTTAAAAAATTAAAATCTGGATTACCTTTTTTAATAAAAAAACAGCCAGTTAATTAAACTGGCTGTTTTTAAAATAAGTTATCTGCAAATTATTATGGACACAGGTGCGTGGATGAGTATTTTGTTTTTTCGTCCCGCTCCGGCACGGTACCATCCGGTAATTGCCAGGGCCGTATGGCAGTAAAGGGCAGCCAAAACAGCTTTTTGGGCGTTTGTTCTTTGGGATCGCGGTAGGCGGGTACGCCAATAACTACTTTCTGCTGAGGCACATTTAACCGCAAGGATTGGTGCAGCCGGTCCCACCACGAAAATATTACCGAAAAATTGCTGTTGGTTTCCTGAGCCACAATGGAATGATGAATGCCGTGCATACGCGGAGTCACCAGCACTTGATTTAAACGTCGCTCTACTGGGTACGGCAATTGCCAGTTAGCATGATGAAAGGCAGTACAAGCTTCAAAAATAACTTCGTAAAATAAAACCAACGAAGAAGGCGCCCCCATTAGCGCAATAGCCGCCCCTCGGTAAGGTACCGACGCAATGTTTTCCCCGATGTGAAACCGCCAAGCCGTAGACAGGTCTAAGTCCAGATCGCTATGATGTACCTGATGAAAGCGCCACAACACATCGGATTTGTGCAGCAGTACGTGCCACAAGTAATTTGTGTAATCGAGTAGCAAAAAACCTATTGCGTAACGCAACCAGGTAGGTAGCCTCAGCCAGGCCAATAAACCAAAATTCTGTTTTTCGGCCCACCGGCCGGCGGCGTACATGCCCGGCACCAGCAACAGGCGCAAGGCCGGCAAAGCCGCTGCGGCCACACTGCCGTTAATCAGCAGCCTTTCTGGTTTAGGGCGGGTTCTGGGGCGCAGGGGTTTTCGGGCTTCCATTATAAAATACACCGCCGCCGCCAAACCCACCAGGGGCATCCCCCACTTATCAAACTTAGGAAATATAATTTTCATTCGTTTCAGTACCTCTTTCCGGATGCCTGGGTTACAAAGTTTGCAGCAGCCTAAATTTTTAAAATTTTAAATTCCGGAAAAATAGGAATGTGTTTCAGATTTGGCTTAAAACTAAGTTGATTATCTGAAACCATAACCTTACTACCCATTCAATATACCTTGCATTGCTGCCAGCTTAAGCTGTCTGGAACTTATAAATGCAAGAGCTCCAACTTTTCACAGCGTTAAACTCGAAGAAGGCATAGCGATATAATACCTGGTCCGCGTTGGATTGTATGAACGCCAACCGAACCAGGTATTTTATGGCATTACTTATTCAGTTTTAAAGTTTGGTGCACTACTCCCGAGTTGGTAATTAAGCGACTGAAATACAATCCACCTGGCAATTTGTTGCCATCCAGTTCTAATTCGTATTGCTTACCGGCTTCGGCATTACCGTTAAATAAAGTAGTAACCGGCACCCCGTTTACGTTATAAATAACCAGCGAAGTTTGACTGGATTCGGCCACGGTAAACTTTATTTTGGCTTTCTGGGAAAAAGGATTCGGGAACACCTTTAACTCGCTTTTGCCTTTCAGCTTTTCGGCCAAAAGGGGTACATCCAGCTTGCTGTTGGTGGCAGCAAAGAAAATAACTTTGTTGGAACCGGCTTTGCCCTGGGCCGCTGCATCGGGGTACGTAGTGGCAAGCAGCGAATATAAGGACGTGCTGAAATTAATACCCGTGTTGGTGTTAGTGCCGGCCAAATCGTAAGGCACTTTATTTTCGGTGGTAACTACGCCGTTTAAATTAAACTGCACGCTACCCACCTGGGCAGGATTGGTAACGGCTCGGATATTAAGTTTATCGGGCAACTCGGGCAAGTACAGAATATCGCCATTGTTTAAAGTTTTAATTACTTTTCCGGTAGTTACATTCACTAAATCAAAGCGTACAATTTCTTCTTCAACTACTTTAAATTTAATGGTAAGCGGCACTCCTTTTTCGCCTTGTCCGTTGGCTTTGCTGTACGGCGTGGCGGTTAAAGTATATTCCCCGGCTTTTAACTCAAATCCTTCACTAGCCGAATTCGGAAATTCATATGGCATTTTGTTTTCGGTAATTTTGCTGCCGTTCAGCTCCAGTATTACGCTGCCCACCTGCCGCGGGCCAACCATAGCCTGAAAGCGTACCTTTTTGCCAGGCAGCCGGGTAAGATTAACCACCGTTCCGTCGTAAATAGCTTGGATTTCTTTGTTGTTAGCGGCATTAATCAAAGCAAAAGACCGGGTGCCGGGCTTCGCCACGGCATTTATCGCGTCAAAAGCATTTAAAAAACCGTATCCGGTGTTATAGTCAAAACCTGGTTCGTCCATGTCGATGGCGGTTTTCTGCATGGTTTCCAGTATTTCGTTACGGTCTAGATTATTGCCGGCTGATTCTTGCATTAAAGCTGCTACGGCTGCCGCGTGCGGGGCCGCCGCCGAAGTTCCAAAGAAATAATATTTGCCCTGGAAAAGTTGACCAAAGAACGAGGTATTACCACCATCCGGTGCCGAAATTTCGGGTTTAGGCCGGACTACTTCTTTTATTTGTTTGCCATCTTTATCAAACAAAATCGGGGTGCCGCCCATCGAAGAAAAATCTTCCAAAAGAGGTTTAGCTGAACCATACGCCGGCGTATCGCCCCAGAATACCGCTCCGGTACTTACCGCACCGGTGGCATTGCTATGCCCATAAATGGTAGGGCTATTGGTAACATGTTCCTGGGGTTGGCCATTGCCAAAATCAACCCATTTTATATACATGGGATCTGGCCCGCTTACTTTTACAATGGCAATTTCAATTTCTTCTGAACTTGTGGTATCGGTAGAGAGCCCTATAAATTCAAAAGGATCGTTGCCGGCGCTTCTCTCCAGCGAAGAAAATTCATTAATCAGCTCGCCTTTGTAAAAAACCAAAACATCTAAATCGGTTTGGGCGCCGGGCACCCCACTCACCGAGAAAAACGGATCGGACCACTGTACCGGCAAAGTAATACTGCCCCCGGCCGGAAGAACAATGCGTTGCTTAATGTCGCCCTTGCCAAAGTCGTGGGCTACGCCGTAATTTCTTCCGTTTGCCACAATGTATTTACCGGAATTTTTAAATTTTGCCTGATACGACTGCTTCCCATTATTACCCGCCGAGCTAAAGTAAGCCACGTTCTTTTTAGTTACTTCATCTACGGCCTGGGCAATAATGCCATCCTGAAACATGGGTTCGGCAAAATAACTTACATCGTCGGTGATGATGTTACAACCGGCTTTTTGCAAATCCAGAATACCCTGGGCAAAGTTGGCCTGGCCGGCAAAAGCTGTATGAAAAGCCAGCTCCGCCGCTGGCGCTACATCATGAATAATCTCCAGCATGCCCCGCCCTTCGTCGCTATAAGAATTTTCATCAGCATCTTGTAGCACCTGCACCGGCGTAGAATAACCGTTGGGATTGCCTTTACCGGGCAACTCTCCTGCTTTCACGCCTTTATCTGCTCCCCCCTGGCTATTATAGCTATCCGACAATACCCCGATTTTGTTGTTTTTGCCTTTAATTACCTGGTATTTCCGGGCCGAATCGGCGTACATGGCAACATCGCCCTGGCTGTTTACTTCGCCGGTCCGGTGGATGGGCTTATAGCCCGGCCGGGCAAAATGCAGGTTCGTTAAGGCCGCTACCTTGTTTAAATTCCGGATCGGCATTTTACCCGACACCATGCGTCCGTAAACAGCTCCCTGCACCAAGCCCAAGGCCTGCAAATCCCGGAGTAGTTGGGCAGTTTGCTCTGGCTCAGCTACCGCTTCAATTACCACGTATCCGTCCTGGACTTGCAAGAAGCTTTTTTTGGTGAGATTACCCGGTCCTTTTTTTGGAATAGCACGGACACCCGTCTGGTAGTTCAGATGCAGTTCTGCTAACTCCGAACCAATTTTAGCTAAAGGGTGGGTAGCCGCCATTTTAGCATCTGGCTTGGTTTGCGCCCGTGCAACGCCAAGCCCAGCTAACAAGAGCAGGAAACAACTAAAAATAAGTAGCTTAAATGATTTTTTTTGGAAAAAGTAAATCATAATGAAAGGGTTTAAGAGTGGTTGAAACGAAAATCAAAAATTCTCCCTAACCCGAATCAAAGCAATAGCAAACTATGACCTAAGCTGGGCAAGGGCAATGAAAACGTGCAACAGGTAATCATTAAAATTAAGAAAAGAATAGCTAAACTAGACGGACGGTAGAGCTTCCATCCAGTTGTTAAGACGAAAAAAAACGTACTTGGTTAAAACTAATTTCACTTTTGGCAGAAAATTAAGTTTTAACATAGAAGCAGCCACTAACTCACTGTTTTTAAGAACTTAATGTAATAAAATTAACAAGCAAAAAAAATTAAAGGTTTATTTTAACTCCGTAAAACAGTTAAAGAGCGGTAGTATTGTTTTACCTGACGCCTAAAAAGAACCCAAAATAAAATACTATAAATAAACCCGGTAGGTTTGGGAAACCTACCGGGTTTGCCTGGTATTAAACTGAAAAATAAAAATTTTTAAAAATTTAAAATCTGAGCGTGCTATATAGATACACTAAGCTTATTTAAAAGCGTATTAACTTTAAAGTACAGCTCTAACTTTGCATACCCAGCGATGGCGCTCCCAATCCTTCTTCTTTTTTGCCGAACCGTTTTCTTAGCTTAGCTATAGCTTTATCAACGGTAAAGTAAATGGATGGCACCAACACCAAGGTTAATAATAAAGAACTTGTTAACCCACCAATAATTACCCAGGCCAGGCCATTTTTAGTTTCAGCGCCGGCCCCTTTGGCCAACGCAATGGGCAGCATCCCGAACACCATGGCCAAGGTGGTCATTAAAATTGGGCGTAACCGCTCCCGGCCGGCTTCTATTAAAGCTTCGCGTACCTCCATACCTTGAGCTTTTAAGTGATTGGTAAAGTCCACGAGTAAAATTGCGTTTTTCGCTACCAAACCCATGAGCATAATCAAACCAATAATGGAGAAAATACTTAAGTTTTCCAGGGATAAAGCCAAGGCCAGCAAAGCCCCGATTAGCGCCACCGGCAACGAGAACAACACAATAAACGGATAAACAAAGGAATCGTACAAGGCCACCATAATCAGGTAAACAAAAACAATCGCAATAATTAAGGCCAGACCTAAACTACCAAAAGCGTCGGATTGCTGCTCCAGCGAACCGCCATAGGACAGCGTCACCCCATCGGGCAGTTTTTTACTGGCCATAGCCTCCTGGATATCGGCACCCACAGTTCCTACCGGCCGACCAATAACCTGGGCATTAACCGTAATAGAAGTTTGCCGGTCGCGGCGTTCGAGTTTGCTGGCTCCTAGTTCCTGACTTACCTGGGCAAATTGCTTTAGTTCAACTTTTTGATTTTGATTGTTCACGAAAGAAATGTTACGCACGTCTTCCTGGCTGGAACGATTAAATTTATCCAAGGAGATTACAATATCATATTCGTAACCCTCTTCGCGGTACTTAGAAACGTCGTTACCGTTAAAGGCCGTTTGCAGCGTTGAGCCTACATCGCCTACGTTCAGGCCCAAGGCCGCCATACGGTCCCGGTCCAATTTCACCTGTAATTCCGGACTTGGGTCTTCCACGGATAAGTCTACGTCCGTAGCGCCTGGTACATTTTGCACTACCTTTAATACCATGTTCGCCGCTTCGCGCACCCGATCGATGTCGGTACCTTTTAACACTACCTGCACAGGAGCCTGGTTGGCGTTACCCGTTATACCTGTTGGGGCGGCGGTAGCTTTTACGCCAGGTATTTGCCGTAACTCTTCTTTAATGATACCGCCAAATTCTGAAGAGCTCATGCTGCGTTGCTTCTTATCCACCAGAATTACCGTCATTTCGGAGCGGTTGCTGGTACCGGCTACCCCAAAGGTGGCACTGGAGTACCCCACCCTACTGATTACCCGCTGCACTTCCGGGTGCTTCATGATCAATTGCTCTACTTGCCGGGTGGTTTGGTTATTTTGGTAGAGGCTTACCGAAGGTTCCATTTCCAGTTGCACAATAATTTCGCCCTGGTCACCTTGGGCGGCAAACTCACTGCCAATAAACCCCGCGGGCACTAAAGCAATAGAGCCGGCAAAAAGTAAAAAAGTAATTAAGTATACCGTTTTCCGACGGTTTAAGGCCCATCTTAAAATATTGGCATAGGTATTCTGTAACCGCGTAAACCCGGCTTCGAACCCTAAGGAAATGCGTCCCCACAATGTAGCGCGGGTAAAATGGTCGAGTTTACCAAAGCGGGATGCCAGCATGGGCGTAATGGTAAACGAAACAAATAAACTCATGAGCGTAGAAAATACCACCACCAAGGCAAATTCCCGCAAAATATTACCAATTAAACCTTGGACTAGCGACATCGGCAAGAATACCACTACGTCCACGAGGGTAATGGCCATGGCAGTAAACCCAATTTCTTCCCGGCCTTCCAAGGCGGCGGTGCGTTTATCTTTGCCCATTTCCATGTGCCGGTAAATATTTTCGAGTACCACAATCGAGTCGTCCACCAGAATACCCACTACCAGCGACAGCGCCATCAGCGACATCAGGTTTAGCGAAAAATCGAACAGGTACATGAGTATAAAAGTAGAAATCATGGAGGCTGGAATAGCTACCATTACAATCAGGGAACTCCGCAAACTATGCAGGAAAATCAGCATAACCGCTGCCACAATAATTACCGCCAAAGCTAAATCGTACACTACGGCGTTGGCCGAAGCCAAGGTATAGATGGAAGAGTCGTTGGCAATGTTAAATTTAACTCCCTGGGCTTTGTACATGTTCTCGATGTTACCGATTTCGGCCCGTACCCGTTCGCTGATATCCACGGCGTTGGCATCGGCTTGTTTCTGAATAATCATCCCGATGCTGGCGCGGCCGTTAATGCGGTTTAAAGTAGTGTAATCGGCAATGCCATTTTGCACTTCGGCAATGTCGCCTACCCGCACCTGGCTGCCATTGGGATTTGTAAAAACAATTAAATTCCGGATTTGGTCCAGGGAAGTAAACTTAGCGGCCATCCGGATATTGTACTGCTCCTCGGTGGTTTCGATTTTACCGGTAGGATAATCCTGGTTGGCGGTAATAATGGCTTGGGTTACCTGGTTTAAGGATAAACCGTAGCCCCGTAGTTTTTCCGGGTTAACGTTTACTTTAATTTCGCGCTCTTCGCCGCCTACCAGCGTAATCTGGCCTACCCCTTGTACTTTGGCGAGTTGCGGTTGAATCCGGTCTTCTACTAATTTAAAAAATTCGGTGGGCGGCACGTTGCCCGAAATACCCAACTGAATAATCGGCAAATCAGAAGTAGAGAATTTGTTGAGCGTGGGCGATTCTACTTCGTCGGGCAATTGGGCCAGAATGGCGTTTACCTTGCGCTGGGCATCCTGCACCGATTGGTCCACGTTGGCGGATTGCAGCAATTGTACAATTACCATCGAAACCCCTTCGGATGAAGTAGACTGCAGCCGGTCCAGGTTTTCTAAAGACGATAAAGCATCTTCGATGCGTTTGGTAACGGAAGTTTCTACCTCGCCGGCGGCGGCTCCCGGGTACAACGTAACTACCGAAACGACCGGCGCTTCAAACTCCGGCAATAAGTTATAGTTGAGTTGGGTGTAGCAAATAGAACCCAATATGCCTAACACGGTAAAAATAACAATTACCAGAGCAGGCCTTTTGATGGATATTTCGGTAATAGACATAATTTCCTGATTTTTTAAAAAAAGCAATTTTGGGTAAGCGCATTATTGCACTACCGCTACCAAGGCATTATTGGTTAAGTTGATTTGGCCGGTAGTTACCACCGTTTCACCTTCTTGTAAACCTTTCAATACTTCCAGGTAAGCGCCGTTATCAGAACCCACAGTAATATTGCGGAGCTGGGCTTTATTATCCTGTACCACGTAAACCTGCGCTTCGCGCACGCTGCCCACTAAAGCTGACCGCGGTATTTGCAAGGTAGCCACCTGGTTTTTGCGGTTAAAGGCAACATCAACGTAAGTACCAGCCTTCAGGGAATTTTTGTCCTGGTTTTGCAGGGTTACTTCTACTGGGTAGTTGTGGGCTTCGTCGCCGCGCGGACTGATGTAAGAAATTTTACCGGCATAGGTAACACCCGGGTAAACGGTAGCGGTAATTTGTACCGGATCGCCCAGCTTTAAAGCGTACACATCGTTTTCGGAAACGCTAAGCAGCACTTTTAAACTCGATACATCTACAATAGTTACCAAGGAAGTACCAATATTTACGAATGCGCCTTGCTCCACGGCTTTTTGGGTAACCTGCCCACTAATGGGAGCCGGCACGGCCGTGTTGGAGGCTTCGGTGCGGGCTTGCGCCAGTTGAATTTCGGCGTTGTTGTAGGCGGTTTGGTATTGCTCAAACTGGGCCTGCGTGGCAGCGCCCCCTTCGAGTAAGCGGCGGTAGCGCTCCAGGTTTACGCGGGCATCGTTCAAGGCTTGCGAGGCGTTGGTTACCGACAAAGCGCGGGTGCGATCATCGACGCGGGCAATAATTTGGCCGCGGCGTACCCGGTCTCCTAAATCCACAGTCAGGCTGGTTAACTTACCCGGCGTTTCGGCTTTAACGTCTACTACTTCGTTGGCTTCCACGGTACCTACCAAGCGCAAAGTTCTTTCGGAAACCCGGCTTTGTACTTGGGCCACGTTCACGGTAACCCGAACGTTGCTATTATCCACTACCTGGTTCTTGGACGAAATTTCTTTTTTATTATTTAATAATCGAACAACGATTAATCCAGCTATTACCAATACTATTACAATGGTGATGGCTCTTTTCATGAGTCTATTTTTAAAATTTTTAATTTTTTAATTTGATTGGAGGTAGTCCATTAAGGTGCCTTTGGCTCTTTCCAAGTCCAGGCGGGCGGTATACCAATCGAGTAAAGTAGTAATAAAGGTATTTTGGGTCTGACGCAACGAAGTTTCGGCCTCCACTAAATCGGTGGAGGAGCCTACTCCTTCCCGGAACTCCAGTTGCGTTACATCATACACTTCGCGGGCTAAAGCCACATTATCTTGTTCGGCCTGGATGCGCTGTAAGGTATTTTGGTATTGAGTTAAAGCGTTTGATACTTCCAGGTTAATGCTTTGCTTGGTAAGCTGCATGTTTTCTTCTAGTTGCTGAAATCGTAACCGGCTCTGCCGCACCTGCGCGGAGCGCTGTAAACCATCAAATAATGGAATGCTTAAGCGTAAGCCCACCGACGACGTCGTATAATCGACCCAGCCGTTATTGGGGGTTCTAAAAAAACCAAAATCGGCGCCCTGGCCCTGGTAGCCATAATTGGCGAAAGCCCGCAACGACGGGAAATAACCCGACGAAATGTTGCGTCGATCCAGGTTCTGTAGTTCCAAGTTGGTTTTTAAAATTTTGTACTCAATCCGGTTTTCAAAATAATTATCCGGCGCATCGGTACCAACTACTTCGGTTTGGTTAAAAGTTAAGGTAGTATCGGTAAGTACCACCTGCTCTTTCAGCGACATACCCATCTGGAATTTTAAAGCGTTTAGGGCTTGTTGCATATTTAGCTCGGCTTGCCGAATTTGCGATTGCAGGTTGCTAGCATTTACCCGGAGGCGGCTTACATCTACCTTTCGGGCAACACCGTTCTGGAACTGCAGCTCCGTGGTAGCCAATATTTGCTGGGTACTTTTTAGGTTAGATTGCAGTAATTGCCATTGTTTCTGAGCCACAATTACCTGGTAGTATGCGTTGGCAATGTTATAAGCGGTTTCTTCGGTTACCTGCTGGGTAGTTTGCTGGTACAACTGGCTCGAATACCGGGCAGCTTTTAAGCCTACCCAAAACGAAGGATCATAAATCATCTGGGTAATTTCGGCGTTTAAAGCTGAGTTGTATTTGTAACCCAAAGGGATGCCTTTGCCATTAGCGTTATCGCCGGTATTGCTACCCGAAGAATCAGGTGAAACTCCGCCCCCGAAACCGCCCGGAATAACCAATAAGGGTACTTTTAACCGGTTTTCGAAACTGCCATTCGCGTTAATTTGCGGTAAGCCGCGTCCTTTTACCTGGTTGGTTTGCTGTTGGGCAATGCGTTCATCCAGGCGCGAAACTTTTAAATTACTATTATTTTGCTGCGCGTATAAAATGCAATCCCGGATAGAAAAAGTAGTGGGTGTACCCGTAGACTGCGCTAACGCGGACCAACTCCCCAAGCACAAAAATAAAACCGGGAAACATCTACGATTAAAAAGAAAGTACGGGTAGAACATAGGGTAATTTTTAAATTTAACTGTTTTGATAAGAGCCGAAAAGCAAGCCATAGGTTGACTCTGCTGGATTTAGGGTTAGGCGGTTTAAAATTAAGGTTAAAAAACGGAGTAGATTTTATACCTGCATTTTTATACTTAACTAATTAGCTTTCAATACCTGGCTTTAATTTTCTTTTGCTTATACTGCCCAATCTAAAATTGGTTGAAACAGTCAACTATTTTGTTAAAAAATTTTCGGATTTTGGGCTACGTTGCATGTGCAAAGCTACTTTCGTAAAAGTGGCTATCTCTTCGGGGGTTAAACCTTGCTGTAGTTGCGCAAAAACTTTTTCGGCGATGGTTTGTGCTTTTTTAAACAGGTTGGTGCCGGTGTGGGTAAGCTGCAATTTCTTTTTCCGGCGGTCCTGGCTGTGCGGTATCCGCGTTACCAGGTTCTTTTTTACCAGTACATCAATGGAGCGCAGCACCGCTGATTTGTCTTTTTTTAAAATTTCAGCCAAATCCTGCTGAATTAATTCCTGGCCGGTAAATAAAAAATTTAAAAAAACGTACTCCCGGAAGTTTAGGTCGATCCCGCTGCTATCAAATTCATGTTCAATGGCCTTGCCGCTGTGAAAAGCAGTTTGCGCAATAATCAAGGCGTAATTATTATTCATGATTATCTTTTAACGCCGGAGTACACGGGAATACCTGAATGAGCAGGAGTACCAACCCAAACGCCTTCTTCAAGTAGGTTCTGGCTTAATTTAAAAATGCATACTCCTTTTTCCCGGTTTAGTTGGCACTCCGAGAAGAATTCTTTATTACCAAAACAACTGCGCGTTTGCGGCTTAATCCGGAGCCGTTTTAAGGAAGGAAAATTGTAAAATGAAAGGAGGGTTTAATTAGCTGTTGTAAAACGAGGAGATAGTAGAGCCCGTCAAGATTACGGTAGAATTTTAAAAATTTTAAAATCTAAATGCTATAAGCTACCTCACACTTCCACGGAGAAGCTCACCCGCCAAAAGCTTGCCGGTGAAAATCCGAAAACTCCGTGCAGAAATCATTCAGAAAATTGCCCGGCAACTTCATCCAATACGCATACTGTAATATAGTTTACTTACCTGACTGCCTTGCATTGCCGCCAGCTTAAGCTGGCGGGTATTCATAAAACCGGGTATTCATTAAACGGATTGATGTATTTCAGCATCAGCCGGCACGGGAATTTCCTGATTAGCGCGCCATTCTTGTTGTAATTGCTTCGCAGTTTTGCGGCTACCATCGGGGCTCCAACCCGGGGGGCCGAACACGTACATCACGCGTTCCCGCCAGGTTTTCGCCTGCTTAACATCTTTCCAGATATCATTAAACTCATGAAAATTTAGCGTGATTGGGTTGTGTCCGGTAGGCGGGTGCAATACCCCAAATTGCGTTTCCAGGTTTTTATCTTTGTCTAAATAAGTACCGAATATTCGGTCCCAGATCAGTAAAATGCCGCCGTGGTTGCGGTCTAGGTACTCGATGTTGCGGGCGTGGTGCACCTGGTGCACCCAGGGATTATTAAAAATTTGGCCCAGCCAACCCAAACGTGGCACTAAGGTAGTATGTAAAAAAAACTGATAAATCGAATTAAACGACATGCACAAAGCAATCATGATGGGGTGAAAACCCAGCAGGGGCATCCAGATCCAGTAAATGGGCTTATACAAAAAGATGGTCCAGCCGTTACGAAAAGCGGTGCCTAAGTTAAATTTTTCGGAAGAATGGTGCACCACGTGGGCTGCCCAAAACAACCGGATGGTATGGCAAAAGCGGTGATGCCAGTAAAAATTAAAATCGTCGCCGATTACGCAAAGCACCCACACCCACCAGGCCCAGCCTAAGTTATCGTAGCCTAGGTACTTTAGGCGCACCGGCTCGAACAATTCGTAAAACAAAAAGAAAAAACCAATTTGGTAGGCTTTGGTAAGGGTGTTAAATACGGCGGCCCCAATGCCCACCCAGGTACTGGCTACGGAATCTTTAAAATTGTACAATTCCCGATCTTCGCGATAACTGATGTAGGCTTCGCCCACAATAAGCAAAGCAAAAACGGGCATAAAATAGGCAAATGGGTTGGGTAAATTACTGAGAAGAATTTCCATAGAAATGTATTAAAGGGTTGGCCTTTTACTTGATTAACATTTCTGGAAATCGAGCCGAAATTTTTAAAATATTTTCAATTCTACACCATAATAACCTAAAAACAGCAGGTTTCTTATAAGTAGCTAGAGATAATTATTGCTTTGCTTTTACCTGATACGAAATAAAAAACAAAGCGGTTAATGCTATTACACGGGGTTTAACACTAACCGCTTTGTTAAAAATTTAAAAAATCACAACTGATTAAGCCAGTTTCCAGCCGTTTTGGTACTCGCGTTTTACAAACTGGTTCGCTTCTTCGAAGTTAGTTATGCGGGTTTTGGCGCCATCCCATAACAGTTTTTTGCGACCCGGATAATTAAAGCCCTTGCCATCGGCGGTTGGGGTACGCAGGTTATAGCTCCGGATTGCCAGGTTCCCCATCAATACAGTTTCGGTAAGCGGACCGGCGTAGTCGAAGGAAGAAGTTAAAGCTTTGTGTTTGGCGCTGTTGAACCCGGCCTTGCAGGCTTCCTGCCAGGCTAAATTATGGCCCCACTCCGGTACTGATGGATTTGTATTGGAACTTTCGCCGTTGCTGTTTATTACTTGCCCGTTGTTCAGGAAAACTTTGGGGTTTACGCCATAGGTACCGCAATTAATTACGCCTTTGGTACCAACCATAAATACGCCGTTGCTGCCATCTGGTTCGCTTAGTTCGGCATCGGCCGGAATTACTTCCGGACGGAAAGCGCGCAGACCGCCATCGGACCAGGTCATGGTAATGGGGGTTTTATTTTTAGAAGTAGCCGGAAACTTTAATTGCACATGCGACGACGGCGGCGCTCCTTCGGGTAAATATTCGGGAGTCCAGTCTTTCAGGAACACCGAACCCACGCTGGCTTCTACCTCGGTGGGATAACCTAAGCCCAGCACCCGGAAAGGCGGATCGATAAGGTGGCAGCCCATGTCGCCAAGCGCACCCGTACCAAAATTCCACCAGCCCCGCCATTTAAATGGATGGTAAGCCGGCGTATAACCTACCTTGGTAGCTGGCCCTAACCATAAATCCCAATCCAGGGTATCGGGCGGCGACCCGGCTGGTTGCGGTACCGGAATGCCTTGCGGCCACACCGGACGGTTAGTCCAAACGTGTACGGTATGCACATCGCCAATTACACCGTCGTTAAACCATTTTATCATTTGTTGCTGCGCCGGGTTCGAGGCCCCCTGGTTTCCCATTTGGGTTACCACTTTATACTTCCGGGCGGCTTCGGTTAATAAGCGCGCTTCGTAAATGTTGTGGGTTAAGGGTTTTTGCACGTAAACGTGCTTGCCTAACTGCATGGCCGCCAAAGCTACCAAAGCGTGGGTATGGTCGGCAGTAGAAACGGTAATGGCATCAATATTTTTTCTTTCTTTTTCCAGCATCTGCCGGAAATCTTTGTAGCGCTTGGCTTTCGGGTGTTTTTCAAATTGTTCCTTGGCCAAGTTCCAATCCACATCGCACAAAGCCACAATGTTATTGGCTCCGTTGTTGTACGCGTTATTTACGTCCGAAAATCCTTTGCCCGATACTCCTACCCCCGCAATGTTGAGTTTATCGCTCGGCGGAATAAATCCTTTACCGAGTACGTGCCGGGGGAAAATAAAAAAGCTGCTTACAGCCAGGGCACTGGTTTTAAGAAAATCGCGACGGCCGGTCGTTGTTTTTTCTTTTTCTTTCATGTTTGATTTGAGGTAGGGATAAGTGAATTTTTAAAAAATTGAATTTATGGATAGAAAATAACAGAAAGAAGTACAAAGCGTATTATTTTTTCCGGTTTCTATTTTTCCGGCTACTCCCGCGAATTAGCCGGCTTACCTTTAACTAACGTCTGCCTTTAAAGTTATAATTAACATCAACTTATAAATAATTGATTTACAATATTATAAAATTTTTAAAAATTTGGCTACCAGCTACTATTTTATTCTAAGCAGGTAAAAATTTCCAACAGTTACAGAGTAGATTTCTTCTTTATTATTTAGCCATCAGATTAAAGCTAGCTTAAATTATCAAACAAGCTAACCAGCCCGGTTTATCAGCAATATCAACGATAAAACGGGCGGCTTTGCAAATCCCGGGGCCCGTAGATGGTTTCTGGTTGACCGGCTTCCAAGGCACCTAAGTCCGGGGCTTTGCCTTTAAAGTTATTATTTACATTAGGTAAAATTTCGCCGGCATCGATGGCCTTGCTTTTGGCTTTAAGCTGAAACGAGAAATCGGTGGCGTGGTAAATAGCGTGAGGTTTAGTTGCATCCGGCGCCGGCAAATTTTTAAAAATAGTATAATCCAGCTCCACGCCGTGCTTTTCCAGGCCACTACTTTTGGTGAGGCTGCTTAAATCCGGAAAAGATTGCGCATCTTTTAAGGTACGGGTATAATCGCGGAGTTGATTTTTGTCCGGCGAAACCCAGCGGTATTGCTCCGGGCTATTGCGGTTAGGCCTGTAACCGTTGTAATCCGAAGTAGAATAAGCGGTAGCATTCGGGAAAATAACAATGGGCCGCTGGGGAGCATCGGTGCCCAAAAACAAATTGTTCCGGAAGTGGGCATTAGAAAACGTTTGCGGATTTACATTCTCCGAAATAAACGTGTTATGGTAAACTATTAAACCGGCTGGTTTCGACATGAATTTTAACGCACAGCCGGTGGGAATATGGTATAGTACATTCCGGATAAAATAAGCCGGTCCGCCAAATATTGGCTGGGCGCTCAAGCCACATTGGGCGGCATTTACCCCCCGGTTCCGCATTACCCTTATGTTGTGCACCCCACCATCGGCTTCGATAAAATCATCGACCATTACATGAATGTCGTTGTTATAAATATCAATGGCTACGGCTTTTTGCTCCGGATCCGGGGTACCGTAAGTAGATACCGTAATGGCATCGTGAAAGTAAGCCACCGCATTAAAACAGATTACATGGCCGGACCCATATACTTTTATAGCAAAATAACTTTTAAGGGGAGTAGCCGCATATTGTCCCGGGTTGGCCCAGCCTACTAAATGGTGCCGGTCGTCGCGGCCCAAAATCAGATTATCGGCAATGTAAAAGTTTTTAGACCCGGCATATTCGGTAGTTAAGGCAATGCCTACGTCTGTAATGCGGCAATGGCGCACCGTGAGGTCGGTAGCTCCCAATACTTCTTTTTGCCCGGCCATAAAAGCTACATCGGTGTCCCGGATTACTAAATTTTCAAAAATATGGTGCGTTGTTGCTGTTACATCGAATAACCGGTGGGCGCCGGCCCCATCAAAAATAGCTTCGCCATCGCCAGCTCCCCGAATTACAATAGGCTTGTCGGCAGTGCCTTTGGCGGTTAAAACGTATGTGCCATCAAACGGAATGCCGTGAGGTTCTACGTAATTCAGGCGGTCGGCTTTGTATAAACCCGCGTGTACCAGAATAATATCGCCGGGCTGCACTTTGCGCTCACTCACCACCGACCAATCGCCTAAGCCGGAGCCGTAGTAAGCTGCCTTTAATCCCGTAAAGGCCGGTTCTTGTTTAGCCCCTTTCCAATCGGGCGGGTACACGTGCAAAACCCGGCCTTGCGGCGCTCGCTGGGGCTCGGTTCGGGTTTGTACGGTAACTACTTTCGTCGCTTCGCCCAGTACGCCATCGGGGTCGGTCATGGTGAAGCGGCATTCGTAAGCGGTACCGGGTTCCAGATCCAGAATGCTACCGGCAAATGCATGGGGCACCGTATAATCCAGGTATTCTGTTTCCCGGATTACCCGCTCCCCTCCTAGCCGAAGCAAGGGCTGCGCATCGATCCACTTGTTTGCTCCTTTCGGACGATAGGCAACTTGTACGGTAGCATTCCGGTTGTCGTCGCCGGTGATGGACCAATCAAAGCCTAAGTTCAGTAAAGTAGGCGGCTCTACCGTAAATTGCCCCGGACGAACGGCATCCTGGGCTTTAACCAGGAACGGGAATAATAAAAAGCAAAAACCAACCAGCCGAACCAACGAGGCACTTAAAAGGATTGTGGAAATTTGCTGCATAGCCGTGGCGCTTTTTAAAATTATTTTGCTTCCAGCAAAATACTATTTCTACTGCATTTCTTTTACTGGTTTACGCTTTAGATTAGGCCTGAAAAGCAAATTTTTAAAATTTTACATTTATTACTTAGCCGTTTTTCTATGGAAAAAGCAAATTACCGCGATAAGCAATTGGTGGTAGATATACTTACCGCTGCTTTTGCCGCGAATAAGAGTGTTCATTATATAGTAAAAACAGGTAAAAACCAATTAAAGAGAATTAGGTATTTAATGGATTATGCCTTTGAGATGTGCTATCGATTTGGATGCGTTTTTATCTCCAACGACCGGCAAGCCTGTGCTTTAATTTTATACCCGGATAAAAAACAAACTACGTTTAAAGCCATTTGGTTGGATATTAAGCTAATTTTGTTTGTGTGGGCCTTCTGAATTTAAAGAAAACGCTGCGCCGCGAAGCTGTGATTAAGAAACTCCACCCAACCAACCCAATTACCTACTTATGGTTTATTGGAGTGCACCCAAACTATCAGGGCCGAGGATTGGGCACTCAACTTTTAACCGAACTTATACAAGATAGTCTTTCTATTAACCGGCCTGTTTACTTAGAAACGTCAACCCAGGAAAATCTACCTTGGTATGTTAAACTTGGCTTTAAGCAATATTACGCGCTTGATCTGGGTTATACTTTGTATTTTTTTAAAAAAGATAATTATTAAAGAGTGTTAGTAGTGCTTTTATAATAAGAGTGGCTTCTTAAAAGCACAAAAAAAATGTAACCAAATCTACCGAAAGGCAGGAATTTGTAAAAATCAATGCATCATCTACTCATCCCTATTTTAATATACGATTAAGGCTAATAAAGCGAGTTTCGCTCTACAAAATTAATCTTTAATAATTAAGTAAACGGTTTTATACAGGGATGATTCTATCTATTCTAAGAAGTACTTAAGTAGTCCTGAATAAAATAGATATACTCTTTAGTCAGGCTTTATTTATCCTTTATAAAGCCTAAAATACCTATACGGTAAGATTTAGCTTTTTTAAAAATAAAATAACTATAAAATATATTTTAATATTATAAAAAAATATTAGATTTAGCCAAGATACACCTACATCCATTCAGCCAGCTTTAGTGAGACGATTCTTTGCCATTGGTCTACTCGCGATTCATCTATTTAACATAGCTGGCTACTCCCTCGTTTTTCAATATTTTATTTACCAAACAGATACCAACCTGATTACAAAACTGGATTTGAACCAGTACCGGGAAAGTGAGCTGATTCAATTTAAAATTCCGATTTCGGTACCCTACATTGCCGACCGGCCCGATTACGAACGGGTAGACGGGCAAGTAGAAATAAAAGGCGTTTTATATACCTACGTAAAGCGCAAGATTGAAAGAGATACCATTTACCTGCAATGTTTGCCTAACCGGGTAACGCAGCGTTTAAGTAAAGCCCGCAATGCTTATACAAAACACGTAAACGATCTGCCCCAAAGCAAGAAAAACCAAACGGGTAGTACTATTAAAAAAAGTGGTATTTTTAGCGAGTACGACTTTAAAACCCTAGATTATCAGTTTGCTGCACCTCTAGCAACAGCCAGTACTTATATTTCCTATCTTTCTCCATCGCCCGTTCCAGGAGCGTTAGAGGTTCCCGGCAAGCCGCCGGAAAACCGTGGTTAATTCTTTCTTTCTGCTTTCGCGAATAACCTGCCGGATTTTACCCAGTAAGGTGAATTTGGCTTTACCTACCTGTATTCCGGGTAAGGCCATAATGCTATTCTGGTATTAGTTGCTGTTAATTGTTGCTGTCAGCGGCTATTATAGTCTGCTGCTTATAACAATTTGCTTTGGCCAGCTTATTCGCCTCTGTTTGCTTGCCGCTAAACTGCGCTGTTAAAAATAGCAGCGGTTTTGGGGGCTGCTATCTGTATCATTTATTTTAATTGTATTTCATGTCTTATATTCCTCTGGAAGCGCACTTGCCGGGTATTACCGGCTTGCTCGAATACCGGCAAGACTCCGCCGAACCTATCCGCCATTTAACTCAATTGTTACTCCGTGGCCCTTCTACGCTCACCGAAGCCGAGCGCGAACTCATTGCTACAGTAGTATCGTCGGGTAACGAATGTACGTTTTGCACCACCGCCCACACCGCTGCCGCTGATTTGCTGCACGGCGATCCGCACCTGACCCAACAAGTAAAAAAAGATGTAGCTACCGCGCCACTGAGTTTTAAAATGAAGGTGCTGCTCACCATTGCGGATTTAGTGCGCCAAAGCGGCCAATTAGTAACACCCGAAATTATTGCCCAGGCTAAAGCCGCCGGAGCTACCGATCTGGAAATTCACGATACCGTGTTGATCGCTGCCTTGTTTTGCCTCTACAACCGCTATGTCGATGGTCTGGCTACTGCTTTGCCAGCGGAACCAGCCTTCTATGACCAGCTCGCCCAACGCCTCGTGGTCCACGGTTATACCCGCTTGCCCCAAGGTTATGATCACCTCAAAAAATAAAGAATTTTAAAAAACATTTAAAATGAAAACAATCCTACTCCTTTATCTAACCTTTTTCACTTTTACTTTATTCGCGCAAGATACCCAACTATCCGGCACCATTACCGATGCTGCTACCAAAGAACCGCTGCGGGGCGTGAGTATTTCGGTAAAAGATAATTTAATTGGTACCATCACCAACCGGGAGGGTGCCTTTAACCTTTCGGTACCAAAAGTAAAATTGCCATTCAACTTAGTCATTACATCGGTGGGTTTTGAGCGGCAGGAAGTGGCAGTCACCTCTTCTGGTCAGGAAATAAATATTGCTTTGCAGCCCCAGTCGGTACAGCTCAACGAAATGGTTTTTGCGGCTCGCCGCGTGAATGAAGGCATTCTGGAATCGCCGGTGAGCATCGAGAAAATGACTACCCAGGCCATTCAAGAAAATCCTTCTTTTACTTTCTACGACGGCCTGCAAAATTTAAAAGGCGTGGAAGCGGTAACCAGCAGCATCACGTACAAACAGGTAAATACCCGCGGCTTTAACAGTACCGGCAATTCCCGGTTCTTGCAGTTAGTAGACGGCGTAGATAACCAAACGCCCGGTTTAAACTTTTCGGTGGGCAACCAGTTTGGCGCTTCTGACATTGACGTGGAAAGCGTGGAAATTATACCGGGTGCAGCTTCGGCTTTGTACGGCCCAGTGGCATTTAATGGACTGCTGTCGATGCGCACCAAAGATCCGTTTACCTACCAAGGTTTAACGGTACAAGCCAAAGCTGGTCTCAACCACATCGGCGAAAACGAAGTACAGCCCAAAGGTTTGTACGATTTTGCCGCCCGCTACGCCAAAGCTTTTAACAACCGGTTCGCCTTTAAACTCAACGCTTCTTATTTATCTGGGGTAGATTGGTACGCCACTAATTTTACCGATGTGAGTGCCCAAACCGCTCCGGCGCAACGCGGACCAAACAACCCAGGCCGGGATGCTTTAAATATTTACGGCGACGAAGTATCCCGCACTTTACCGGGTATTGGTCTGGTATCGCGCACAGGTTACGAAGAAAAAGATTTGATGAATTATAATGTGTACAGCCTGAAACTAAATGGTGCGTTACATTACCGGATTTCGAATAACCTGGAAGCCATTTATCAATATAATTTTGGCCGCGGCACCGCCAGTTATACCGGCAGCAGCCGTTTTGATTTAAATAATTTTGTGCTGCAAACGCACCGGGCCGAGTTAAAAGGCAGCAATTTTTTCCTGCGCAGCTACGCCGTATCCGAAAACTCCCACGATTCGTACAACACCCGCTCGCTGGCGCAGTTTATTAACCGCGATTGGGTGCAAAACCTGGATGGGCAAACCGTAGCGCCCAACCAAGCCGACGACACATGGTTTACGCGTTACGCCTATGCATTCAACGGCAGCGCTACTGGCGTAACGGCCAATAACCACCCGGCGGCCCGCGCTTTTGCTGATCAAGGCCGGTTTTTACCCGGTACAGCGGCTTTTAATCAGGCCAAAGATGCTTCTATTCATAATTACGGTTTAAGCGGGGCTGGCGTGTTTAGTAACAGTAAGTTCTACCATTCCGAAGGACAATACGATTTTACCAAGTTTACTAAAGTGGTAGAGTTGCTGGCCGGGGGTAGTTTCCGGTACTACGATATGTTTACCAACGGCAGCTTGTTCGACGATAAAGATCAGAAAATTACCATTAAAGAATACGGAAGCTTTGTGCAGGCTTCTAAAAAACTGTTCCAAGATAAATTAAAATTAACCGCCTCGCTGCGCTACGACAAAAACGAAAACTTTAAGGGCAACTTTACGCCCCGCTTTTCCGGCGTTTATGCGATCAATAAGATGCATTACTTCCGGGCATCGTACCAAACTGGTTTCCGCAATCCAACTCCTGTAGATCAATTTATTAAATTAAATGTAGGGCCTATTACTATTTTGGGAGGAGCACCTAAGAACAGCCGGGGCTTAAACGTGTACGAAAATTCCTTCACGGCTGCTTCGGTGGGGGCATTCGGGGGCGCTTTCGGGGCAGCCCTGGGCGGTGGCAAACCTTTCCCGCAAGCAGTTTCCGAAAATTTAAATTTATTGCAAAAATCGGACGTCGCTTACATCAAACCGGAACAGCAAAAAGCGTTTGAGGTGGGTTACAAAAGTTACTTAGCTAGTAAATTACTGGTGGATGTGAATTACTACTACAGTTCCTACACCGATTTTCTTTTAAATACGGTCGTGATTCAGCCTCAAAATAACGTGTACGATGCGAGTGGTAAAATAAATTTCGACGCGGCTACCGATATTCTGAACGGCAAGGTGCACGCGTTTCAGTTGTATACCAATGCTCCGGATAAAGTATCAGCGCAGGGTGCCGGTTTATCATTGACTTATCTGCTCAACAAAAGCTACAATGTGGGTGGTAATATTACCTGGGCCGATTTTAATTTAAAAAATGCGAACCGCAACAACATTGCGGCTTTCAATACGCCGGAGTACAGCACCAATTTAACTTTAGGCAACCCCAACGTTTTTAAAGATTTTGGTTTTAACCTGGCCTGGCATTGGCAAAGTGCTTTCGACTGGTACGGCACTTTTAATGGCAACCGCCCCGGCCGCATTGATGCCTATTCGTTGGTAGATGCCCAGATCAGCAAAAAGTTACCGAAGGCTAACTCCACTTTAAAAATAGGCGCCAGCAATTTATTTAATAATCGGGTGTACCAGGCCTACGGCTCTCCGGCGATTGGGGCCATCTACCACGTGTCTATTATTTTCAACGACCTTTTAAAATAAGCACATGGAAACGACGGTATTAAATACTCCAATAGCTACTCCGCAAGAACGCACCGGGCAACGCTACCGGACTGTTTTGTTCTTGCTATGTTTTATCAGTTGTGCCCTTGGCGGCACGGTTTCTACGTTAATGGCCGTGTATCTGCCGGTAGTAACTACAGATTTGCAGGTTGGTGTTAGTTTTAAAGTTGGCAGCGATGTTAGTGCCTACATTAACGCCATGTTTATTTTCGGCTGGGCTTTGGGTGGTTTCTCCTGGGGAGTAATCAGCGATAAGTTTGGGCGTAAGAAGGCGCTCCTACTGGCTATTGCATTTTATGGCTTGTTTACGTTGGCTACAGGTTTGGCTCCTACCTGGGGCGTGGTGGTGCTTAGTCGTTTTCTCAGTGGTTTTGGAGTAGGCGGCGTATTGGTGGTTTCGTTTACCTTGCTCAACGAAGTTTGGCCGGCCCGTAGCCGGGCCATTTACACGGGTATTTTGTCCATTGCTTTTCCGGTGGGTATTTTCTCGGCGGGTTTGCTCAATTACACCGTGGCATCGTGGCGGGCAGGTTTTTTAATCGGACTAGTACCTTTAATCCTGGCTTTGCTGGGCATCTGGTTCGTGCACGAATCCGATAAATGGCTGGCTTACCGCCTTCAAAACCACCAATCTGCCCCACCTTTAACCACCTTGTTTTCCGGGGCGCACCGGTCTGCTTTGCTTCGGGGTTCTTTAACTTTTGGTGCCATGCTCATTGGATTATGGGCGATATTCTCGTGGTTACCTACCTGGGTGCAAAGCCTGATTGCCACGGATGCACCGCAAGAGCGCGGACTTAGCATGATGTTTTTGGGAATAGGCGGTTTAAGCGGCGGCTTTTTGTCGGGTTGGCTCATCCGTTTTCTGGGGCTGCGGCAATCGCTGGTGTTGTGTTTTGGCGTGTGCACGGTGCTGTCATTCGTTCTGTTTAAAACGAACCTGATTTTTACGCCCATTATTTACGCGGAGATTATGGTGCTGGCTTTGTTTTTTGGCTTAAGCCAGGGCGTTTTGTCGGTGTATATTCCGCAATTGTTCCCCACCGGCATCCGGTCTACTGCCACCGGTTTTTGTTTTAACATTGGCCGCTTGTTTACCGCTTCGGCGGTTTTGTTGGTGGGTATCCTGGTTTCTAAGCTGGGCGGCTACGGCAATGCTATTTTCCTGTTTTCCCTGGTTTTTCTGATAGGCTTGCTAGTGGTATTGTTCCTGCAAGATAAACGGGAATTAACTCTAAATACATAGCATTGAGGCTTTGTGAAAATTTTGAAAATAGATAAAGTATTATTCCCGGGAGAAGCTGATAAAGTAAATTTTTAAAATTTTTACCCAAAAGGCAACCGGCAAAACTTATTGCAAACTGGTTAATCAATCCTTTACCTGGCTCATTCCAAGCCAAAATTCAAAATCTGTTGTTCTGCTGGGAGCTTAATGCTGGCTCTTTTCAGCCATCGAGTTTCCGGTAGAACAACAGTAAAAAATAAACAACGCTTACCTTAATTGATTTACTAAATATTTAAAATAAAAAGAATTATGGCTCACATTAACGTTCCGGAAGGAGTACCGGGTATTCGATCATTGGCAATGTTCCGGCCCGACACCGGACAACATTTATATAATTTGGCGCAAGTGCTACTGCGGGGCGAGTCGCCGCTTTCGGCCGCTGACCGGGAACTGATTGCTACCTACGTATCGCATTTAAATAACTGTATGTTTTGCCGCAACAGCCACGCGGCGGCAGCCCGTTGTTTATACAGCCCGGAAGATTCTCACCACGTAGACGAAGTTTTGGCGGATATGCAACAATCGGCGGTTAGCCCCAAACTAAAAGCCTTATTGCACATTGCCCACAAAACGCAAATATTGGGCAAAGCCGTTTTACCCGGAGATATAGCGGCTGCCCGCGACCTAGGTGCTACCGACCGGGAAATCCACGATACAGTATTGATAGCTGCTACCTTTTGTATGTTTAACCGCTACGTAGATGGCTTGGCTACTCTAACCCCCACTGATGCTGCTGCTTACGCCGCCATGGGCGAACGCCTGTCCGAACACGGTTATGTAACTCCGCAACCCGCCTTAAAAATTTAAAAAAATGGCCCACATTGATTTACAGAATGATTTACCCGGTATCCGGGGTCTAATGGCTTACCGGCCCGATACGGCCAAACACCTAAATGCCTTAGCCGAAACGCTCCTGCGGTCGGATGATAATACCCTGAGCCGCGGCGAGCGCGAATTAATCGGATCGTACGTATCTTACCTAAACGACTGCTTTTTTTGTCAGCACGTGCACGGCGCTTTGGCCGGTCATTATTTACAATGCGATATCCAAACGATTGAAGAAATCAAGAAGAATTTTACTGCCGCCGATTTATCGGACAAAATGAAAGCCTTGCTGGCAATTGCTGCGAGCGTGCAACAAAGCGGCCGAAAAGTAACCTCCGAACAAATAGCCGAAGCCCGCGATTTAGGCGCCACCGACCGGGAAATCCACGACACGGTTTTGATTGCCGCCGCCTTTTGTATGTTCAATCGCTACGTCGATGGTCTGGCAACCTGGGCTCCTACCGATTTGCAATTCTACGTGAACCGGGCACCGCAACGCGCCGCCAAAGGGTATATTGCTACGGATCTACACACATAGCAGTTAATGCATTATTTTGATTGCCAACAGCCTGACCAATCTTCTTCAGAAAAGGACGAAAAAAGATTTAAGAAGACCTTAGTAAAAGTTAATTTTTAAATTTTATAAAAATTTACGGGAGAAGCAGGATTGACTTGTCTAGAAAAATGAGGCAGTTAATCTAGATAATACAGTCAAGCTTGATAGATTTAAAGTCTACCGGAAATAAAAATGTTTAAGTATTGTTAAACCCATAGAAGCAAAAAAGCCTGTAAGAACTTATCTTACAGGCTTTTTAATTTAATTACAGCAGAGAGGAAGGGATTCGAACCCTCGATACCCTTTTGAGGTATACACACTTTCCAGGCGTGCTCCTTCAACCACTCGGACACCTCTCTGTTTATGGGAGTGCAAAAAAACAGATAAAAATTTATCCAAGCAAGTTTACGGGTTATTTTATGTTGTTTTTAATTAGGTTCCTATTTCAGTATATTTTGGCAAATTACTAATTATCCCCCTTTTACTAATCTTATTACTCTCTTCTTTCTACTTAATCCTACTTTACCTAAAGCTTAAAAAATTATAAAGTAACCAATTAACTTACAGATAAAAAATACTGAAAAATCAGTATTTTTTAAACTAAAAAACTTCTATACCTTACCCACCTTAATCCATTTTAAGCTTGCTTTTGAGACATTTATCAGTCGTTAAAAACAAGATCAATTCTTAATTTCATTTTCTCCTATTTAGGTGCTTACCTGCTAGTATATTTCTTATTACCGGACACCTGGTTGGCTGATTTTTTTCTCAGCAGCATACTACTTGCTAACATTATTGATTAAAGCTCCCTCTGGCATCTTCTCCATTTTCATTTTACAATCTCGCAGCTTTTCTGCTTTATAAGGCAGCAAGCTAAGTTTTCATGTTTTCTGCTACTAGCCAGCTCTGCTGGAAATACAAAATTTTAAAAACGTAAAAATTAAAAAACAGCTTAGCCTACTTCTATCAGGCGCTATTACTAATCAATTCTTAACTCCTAAAACTAAAAAATCATGAAACCATCTTTACCAATAGCATTTTGGGTTGATTTCCTGAATTCAGGAATAATAATTTTTAATTCTAGATTCCAGAACTCCCGGAACTTTCTTTACCGGGTTCTTACCTTTATTACTTTAATTATGAGCGGCTTATTATTGCCTCTTCCGCACCTATATGCCCAAGATGAGCTCTTAGGCCTTACCTCGGTTGGTGGAGCACAAGGAGCCGGTACTGCTTTCAGCATAAAAAGCAATGGCACTAATTTTAATGTGCAGAAAACTTTTACCCAATCCGGCTACACGCCTTACGATAACTTAATAAAAGGACCCGATGGCAATTTTTATGGGATGACCTACCAAGGAGGCGCCTACAACGACGGTACTATTTTTAAAATGACTTCCAGCGGTACCATAACAATTTTACTAAGCCTGCGCTCCGCAGAAACAGGTAGTAACCCCCAAGGCAGCCTGTTACTGGCTACTGATGGAAACTTCTACGGGATGACTTACAGCGGAGGAACATTTGGGTACGGTACTGTATTTAAAATAACCCCTTCCGGCAACTTTACCTTACTGCGTAAATTTAACGGACAAATTGATGGCAGATATCCCCAAGGCAGCTTAGTTCAAGGAAACGACGGTAACTTTTACGGCATGACCTACCAGGGTGGTTCGAGTAATTATGGTACTATTTTTAAAATATCAGCAACAGGGGCGTTTACCGTAATCAAACATTTAGATAATACCACAGGCAGTTATCCGCAAGGCAGCTTGGTAAAAGCTAACGATGGTAATTTTTACGGTTTGACCTATCAGGGTGGCACCAACAACTACGGCACTATATTCCGGATAACACCCAACGGGAATTTTACGATACGGCGGCACTTAGATAGTAGTATTTCGGGGGGATACCCCCAAGGTAGTTTGGTGCAAGGTAGCAATGGTTCTTTGTACGGCATTACCTACCAGGGGGGTGCTAACGGTTACGGTACGATTTTCCGGATGGCTTTAAATGGTACCTTTACGGTGTTACATAGCCTCAATTACACCACCGATGGCGGTTATGCGCAAGGAAATTTAATTCAAGGTACTGATGGCAATTTTTATGGCACTACGTACCAGGGAGGTACCAACAGCGCCGGTACAATTTTTAAAATATCTGCCAACGGAAAATTTACGGTTCTCCATAATCTAGATAACATTAATGATGGTCGTTATCCTAGAGGCGGTTTAGTGCAAGGTACTGGTGGCAATTATTACGGAATGACTTCATCTGGTGGTCCCGGTGACCAGGGTACTGTATTTCGAGTTACTTCTTCCGGATCATATTCTGTACTGGCACATTTTCCGGAATCCAGCAAAGGCCAAGCCCCGCTCGGAAGTTTAATCCAAGCTAAAAACGGCAACTTTTATGGTCTAACTTCTTCCGGAGGAACCTATGGATACGGCACGCTTTTCCGGTTGTGCAACGATTCGTACTCCACGCTACATTCCTTTAACTCAAGCACAAGTGGTCGTAACCCCCAAAGCAGTGTGGTACAAGGTGCCGATGGCAATTTTTACGGCACTACCCAAGACGGCGGTACCAGTAGCTATGGCACTATTTTTAAAATTACCCCGGGTGGTACCCTGACGGTGTTACGTAACCTGAGCTACGCTACTGATGGGGGAAACCCCACGGGCAGTTTAATTCAAAGCGGTACTAATCTTTACGGCATGACTTCTACGGGAGGTACTGAGGGTTATGGTACCATCTTCCGGATATCGCCCTCGGGTACTTATACCGTGTTAAAGCATTTAGAAAATTCAACTACTGGAGGGCGTCCGCGCGGTAGTTTAATAAAAGGTACCGACGGCAACTTTTATGGGATGACCTACCAGGGAGGTGCAAAAAGCTATGGTACCATATTTAAAATAACTCCGAGTGGTACGCTAACTGTGCTCCGGAATTTAGATTATAGTAATGATGGCGGATACCCGTACGGAGACCTAGTTCTGGGCACAGATGGCAACTTCTACGGCATGACTAACCGGGGCGGCCTATTTAGTAGCGGAACTATTTTTAAAATTACAGCCGGTGGAGTGTACACGGTAATTCATCACCTGGACTTTTATAATGATGGTGGCCAACCAACCGGAAGTTTAATCCAGGGTAGTGATGGTAGTTTTTACGGTTTAACTCCGGAAGGTGGATACTTCAGCAGCGGTACTATTTTTAAAATCACGGCAAGCGGCACATTCATGGTTATTCGACAGTTAGATCAGGAAACCGACGGCGGTAAGCCCCTGGGCAGTTTGGTAATTCGCAAAGCTAATCCCATGGCCAATGCCCAAAGTGTTACTACCGTAGAAGAAACCAGTAAACTCATTACGCTTACCGGCTCAGGAAGTGGTACTCCGCTATCTTATAGCATTGTTACCCCACCGCAAAACGGTACTTTAAGCGGCGGAACAGGCGCTAATCGCACTTATACCCCCAAAACCAACTTTGCCGGAAAGGATTCTTTCACTTTTAAAGTAATTTGGGGTTGTCAGGAATCAACGGTCAAAACAGTGTCCATTACCGTAACCAACGTGAACGATGCTCCGGTACTCGCAGCCATTGGCGACAAAAATGCTACGGTAGGATTTCCACTTCAGTTTACGGCTTTGGCCACTGACCCGGATGTTGGTCAAAATAAAATTTTCTCCTTAATCAGCGCTCCTGCGGGGGCCAGTATTAACGCCAGTTCAGGTAAATTCAGTTGGACTCCGGCCACAGCAGGCAGTTACACTTTTAAAATAAGAGTAACCGATAATGGCACCCCGGCCTTATTCGACGAAGAAGCCATCACAGTAACCGTTTCTGCGGGCATTGTTCGTTTAGCTAGCCAGGAATCAAAATCGGGTGAATCGGAAAACGCCAATACGCTAGAACTCTATCCAAATCCTGTTATTTCTACTGTAACGGTGAACTTACCCGAACCAGTAACTACCTTAAATACGATTATTAATGATGCCAAGGGAGTAAAACTGTTGGTAAACAAGCACCAACAGATTAGCCCGAATCAGATTCAAGTTAATGTACAGAAACTACCGGCGGGTTTATACTTATTTCATCTTCAGTTAAACAACAAAGGCGAAACTCTTAAATTTATTAAACAATAATCAATTCTTTAACGCTCTTCCTGCTGCGGAAGAGCGTTAAAGAATTGATTATACATGCCTCTTATGGTTTAGCCCAAATAGCAACTTCCGCTTTCCGGTAAAAAAATAATGCCGCAGAACTAAGAACTGCGGCATTATTTTTAAAATTTTTAATTTTTTAATTGAAATTACAATCAGAATGAACTAACCAACTGAAAACTTATTCCATCGTCATTTCGCCGCGCAAATCAGTTTGCAACAGGCGGCGGGTTTCTTCGGGGGATAGATTTTGGCCCAGCACAAACATGAGCTTAGTAACGGCGGCTTCGCTGGTTATATCGCTTACGCCAATAATGCCCATTTCTTCCAGGTATTTGCTGTTCTGGTATTTTCCCTGAAACACCCTTCCCCCATCGCACTGCGATACGTTTACGATAAAGGTACCCCGGTTTATAGCGCCCTCCATGGCATCTAAAAACCATTTGGCAGTAGGCGCATTCCCGGAGCCGTAACTTTCCAGCACCACTCCTTGCAAATTTTCGGTAAGTACCAGGTTGCGGATAACGTGTTCCGAAAGGCCCGGAAACAAGCGCAAACGGACTACCCGGTTATCGAGTTTCTGGTGCGCTTTAAAAGGGCCATTAGGTAAAGGCAAGATGTTTTTAGCATGGTATTCTATTTCAACACCTGCTTGAGCCAAAACCGGGTAATTCGTTGATTTAAAAGCATTAAAATGACTGCTTTCTACTTTTTTAGACCGGTTGCCGCGCAATAACAGATCGCCGAAGTAAATACACACTTCCGGCACAATGCAAATACCCCGGCTGGTAGAAGTAGCAATCTCCAAAGCAGTAATTAAATTTTCACGGGCATCGGTACGCATCTTGCCAATGGGCACCTGAGCCCCGGTAAAAATCACTGGCTTTTGTAGATTTTCGAGCAAAAAAGATAAGGCCGAGGCCGTGTAAGCCATGGTATCGGTACCGTGCAAAATTACAAAACCATCAAAATCGTCGTAGTTCTGCTGAATGATGTAGGACAATATAATCCAGTCGGCATCGGTTACGTCCGAAGAATCAATAGGACGGGCAAAGCTAATCAGGGATAAATCAATGTTCAATTGCCGCAGTTCCGGCATTTTGTCCATGATTTCGTTAAACTTAAAAGGTACCAGGTGTTGGCCGGTTTTATCAAACACCATTCCGATGGTACCACCAGTATATATCATTAACACAGACCCTTCCGGCTCCAGTGTAGCTGCGGTATTTAAATGAACTTTACGTAATTTCATGTTATAATTTAAATAAATTACGGGTATTCTGGGTGGTAACCTGACCTACTTTTTCGGGAGAAATTTGCTTTAAAGTAGCAATTCGCTCCGCAATCAACGGTAAATAGGCCGGTTCATTCCGTTTACCCCGGTACGGTACCGGCGCCAGATACGGGCAGTCGGTTTCCAGTAAAAGATTGTCTAACGAAATTTCGGGCAGTAAGGTATCCATTCCCCCGTTTTTAAAAGTACTTACGCCACCAATACTCAGGAAAAATTTTAAATCGATGGCCCGTTTGGCTTGCTCCGGCGTGCCACTAAAACAATGAAATACCCCGGTTAAGGTACCATCCTGGGCGGCAGCTACTAATTCGTACGTTTCCTCAAAAGCATCGCGGGTATGCAGCACAATAGGAATTTGGTATTTTTTTGCCCAGTCCAGTTGAATGGTTAAGGCTTCTTTTTGCTGGTTGATAAACGATTTATCCCAGTACAAATCCAGGCCGGTTTCGCCGACGGCAATAAACTGGCGTTTACCCAACCACTCTTCTATCAAATATAACTCTTTCTGAAAATCTTTTTTTACGGAACAAGGGTGTAAGCCCATCATGGGCAGGCAATAACCCGGAAAATCTACTTCGGTTTGCAACAAACTATCTAGCGAGGTATGATCCACGTTGGGCATTAAAATCTGGCTAACCCCGGCAGCCCGCGACTTCCGGATTACTTCGTCGCGGTCCGGTTTAAATTCCGTAGCGTAAATGTGCGCGTGCGAATCAATTAAATCAATCATGGTAAGGCAATGGCATTTGAAATACCAAAGTTACCCAAGCTTACGCATATTTTCGTTGTTTCCAGGTAATTTTAACGGGCAAGATGTAATAGATGATAGACGCAATGCCCAGGAACATCATAAAGAACTCATATAGCAGTAGTTGCCAAATAGAAAATTTAAAATTGATACGCCGGGCACATAACCAAATAAACAAAGTTTGCCAGGTTACTTTTGCTACTAATATACCCCAGTAAAATAAAGGCGTGGTTTCCTGAAAAAACGGAATCCAGATGGGGTAAAAGCAAGAATATAAAATAAATACCGCCGACATGTAAAACGGAATGTGGCTGATGCCTTCCATCCACCTACGACGCTGCCGTAATAATTGCCCGGTATCCAAGGCCGGTGTAGATAAAGCCAGTACCGATTCGTCGAAGATGTTAACCGTATGAAAATGCTTCTTCACTACCTCCTGGTAAAGTTTGGCATCTTCGGTTACCGAGAATGGAATGTTTTCGTACCCACCGGTAGCTTCGTAAGCCTCGCGGGTAATCAGCATGTTATTGCCCATAGTAAATACCGGCAAATCCAGGTCCGTAACCACCTGAAATAAACCCAGAGCATAAATCCAATCAATAGATTGCAGCTTATCAAACAACCTTGGGCCTTTAACAGTGGTAATGCCGGTAACAATACCAATGTAAGGTCGCACGTGCGCCATCATAATCTGAATCCAGGAAGGCGGTACCTGAATATCGGCATCGGTGATAAAAAAGTAATTGCTGGTAGCCATGTGGGCTAAATGCGCGAGCACATTGCCTTTGCCGCGGGCCATTCCCATATTTTGGGTAATGGTAACACATTTAAACTGGGGTTTATCCTGAATAAATTGCCGCACAACCCGGTAGGTATTGTCCGTGGAGGCATCGTCGCCGATTAAAACTTCTATTTTATCGCGCGGGTAATCTAAATTCTCAATGGCCTTTAAACAACGGAGAATGGTATGTTCTTCGTTGCGCGCGGCAATTAAAATGCTCACCTTCGGGAAAACCAGCAACTGCGAACGGTAACGCCGGCGGTTAAACACCCACAAACCCAGGATAACCAGCGACACGCTAAATAAAACTGCAAAATAAATTACCTTCAGCATCATAATAATTTAAAGCTGTAACCAAGCCCGGTGAAATAATGCAGAAAACGGGGCAGCACGTACTGCAGGTTAGGAAACGCTTTTACGGAATCATGAAAAACCACGACCGAGCCAGCAGTAGTTTTTTTTAAAATTTTCTGCAGGATTTGCTCCGGCGCCAGGTTAACATCGAAATCATACGTAAGGATATCCCACATGATGACGCGATAAGAAGATTTAATTTTTAAAAATTGCTTTTTTTTAATGCGGCCATAAGGTGGCCGAAACAGTTTAACGCCGTTTTCCGGTTGAATTTGACTTATTTGCTCCTGGCATTTTTGAATATTCTGCACGTAATCTTCCGTGGGAGTTGCCCAGCCTCGTAAATGATTATGCGTATGATTTGCCAGTTGATGGCCTTGCTGCACCACCTGCCGGGCGATGTCCGGGTAGCGGCCTATATTTTCGCCCACGCAGAAAAAAGTAGCTTTCGCCTGAAAGTTGGCCAATTGATTTAACACAAATTCTGTTACCACCGGAATAGGTCCGTCGTCGAAAGTAAGATAAATAATTTTTTTGGTATTGGGTTGTTGCCAGACGTATTCCGGATATAAAAACCGCAACAAAGCGGGAGTTTTAAAAATTCGCATTTTACCCGTACTTAACTGAAATATTTGGGGTTTGTACGGCTTCTTCCAGTTTTTGATAAACTAATTGCGCAGAATGTGACCAAGAATAGCGCTGGCAATTTTGCTGCCCCAACCGAATTAGGGCTTCTCGTTTATCGGGATAATGGTACAGTTGCATCAGAGCTTCACCTATTTCGTCGGGCAATAATGGATTTACTAACAGGGCGCTATTTCCGGCTACTTCGGGCATGGAACTGGTATTGCTGGTAATTACGGGGCAATGGCATTTCTGGGCTTCAATAATAGGTAAACCAAAACCTTCGAAAATAGAAGGAAAAACCAGCCCCAGGGCCGAACCGTACAATTGCCGGACCTCCGCATCCGAAACCCGGCCGGTAAAAACCACATCGGCTTTATGCTCCATTTGGCGGTAAGCTTTTAAAATAGATTGGGCTTTCCAGGCTTTGCGGCCCACAATTACCAGTTTTACTTCGCTGCGGGTTAAATTTTTAAAAAAATCAAAAGCTTTAAATACGTTGGCCAGGTTTTTCCGGGGCTGCAAAGCGCCCACAAATACAAAATACATTTCGCCGGCGCAGTATTTTTGCCGGATTTCTATTTGCTGCGCGTAAGCTGTTGGTTTAAAAAAATTAGAAACACCGCAGGGAGTTACCTGTATTTTTTGGGGCGCTACCCCTAATTGTTGCACCACATCGGCTTTGGTAAACTCCGAAACCGTTAAAATAGCCCGCGATGCCGCCGCAAATTGGGGGATAAACCGTTCGTAATAACGCCGGTCCAAATACTTTTTTTCTTCCGGAAAATGCAGGTAAGCCAAATCGTGAATAACCGTAACCCGGGGCACTTGCGTGCGCAGGCTGGTCATGTTATCCATCGATAGAAAAACATCGGCTTTTAGTTGCCGCAATACCCGCGGCACCATTCCCTGAAACCACAGGTAAAACAAAAAAGGATGCCGGGCCGGGGGGTAAATAACCAAGGGTTTTACATTTGGCCCGTAAATAAACTGCGGATGGTACGGACGGTCGAACAAAAAATAAAATTCGTGCTCCGGATGTTGCCCTACCAGGTGCCACAGTATTTCGTGCGTAAACTTGCCCACTCCTTCTAACTGATCGGGTAATAAAACCCGGGTATTAACAACTATTTTCATGCAAACAGATAGCAGAATTTTACTTATTTGGCGTGAGCAGATTTGCCTTGATTTCGGAGAGATTAATGATGCGGGTAACAAACAACAATCCTATTAACGCGAAACCCGCCAGGATAGTGTTTAACCACCAATAACCCGAAAACCAGGATAAAATATAAAATATTCCTGCTAACCCAAGCGTGGTTAATCCTAATTTTAAAATTAATACAAATGGGATGGTAATGTTTAACTTAGGCCGCAATAGAGCCAGATACCCCCCCGAAACCAACACGGCGCTTAGCAGGGTATTAACGGCCGCCGCCAAAGAACCATAAGCCGGAATAAAAATAAAGTTAAGCAGCACGTTTACCACAATACTAGCGGCCACCAACTTACTTACCGTTAATTCCCAATTACTGGCCGTAAGAATGGTAGAGTAAATAGCAAAAAAACCGTGCACCAAAACGCTGGCAAATAAAATTTGCAGGTTTAAACGCATTAAATTTAACTCCGTTGCCGACGAATTGCTAAACTGCCAGAACAACTTTTCGCCGTAAAAAAACACGAATACACTCATAAAAATTAAAGGTACACTCCCGATTACCTGCCCAAAGCGTAATAATTTTTGCTGCTCCTGGGGCTCGCGTTGATGCGCCGCAAACTTGGCAAAAAAGATGGGCAGCACCGTCCAGGTATACATCATAACGGCATCTACCCACCGGTACGCCCCGGCGTAAATTCCGGCTTCTTCGCTCGAGGCTAAGCGCTCCAATAGCACCATATCTACTTTCTCGTTAATTCCATAAACCAGGTTAATTACGGCAAACGGAAAACTGGCTTTAATTACCCGAAGCAGTTGCGAAGAATTCCACCTGGCCGGAAATGCGCCAAAGGTGCGCCGAAAAATCAAAAACAAAATACCGAACGTAAGAAGTACCGAGGCTAGCCGCGCGTACACGTATTTTTCGAGGTTAATGCCGAAATACAGCAAAGCCGCAATAATAAAAATCAGCAGAAAACGCTCTAACACCGACAATAAGGCATCGAGATTAAAGTATTGGTGCGCCTGCAATATGCCCCGTAAAAAAAGCGTAAACTGGGTAAACGTAAAAGCAAAGCCAATTAACGTTAAATAATAAAGCTCCTGCGCCTTATACCCAATTACCCAACCCGCTACCACCATAAGCACCGGAAACAACAAAGAAATAATGGTTTTAAAAGGCAAAATTACCGGTAAATGCGCGGGCATAAAAGCCGGGTTAGCGGCGGTTTGTTTCGTAAAATACTGGTGAACGCCTAAATCGGTGAAGGCAGTAAAGAGGTAGGTAAAAGAAAATAAAGCAGCAAAAGTACCATAAGCCATATGCCCGATTTGGTTTTGCACGTTATTTTCCAGAACCAGCCAAACCGGTTTCACGAGTAAATTAAGCAGCACCACCAGGCTGATATTACCAAATAGCTTTTTAATACGTTTTCGGGTAAGGGAATAATGATTTCCAGAAGATAGAAACAGAAATTTTTAAAAATTTCTGTTTCTGCAATCGCCGGATGATTAACAATGCGCAAATATAAATAGCCTAGCCCAGTTCGCAAGATTTTAATTTAAAGGCGATTTAACCGGTATGCTCTCCTGGCTTGCATATCATGGTTTTTATGTAGTTTTTTGTAATTATAAGCTTAAGCAAATGAACTATATCCCCGAAAAATACTGGTCGAAAGTAGCCCAGGAAATTGCCAAAAGAAACAACGGAAACGTAATTGCGGGAGATGATGAACCGTATTATGAATACAAAAGGCAGCAATTTCTGAAAGTTTTTAACCAGATAAATTTTCGGGGTAAATCGGTTTTAGAACTAGGTAGCGGCCCCGGTGGCAACTTACGGGAAGTGCTCCGGCACCTACCCGCCCGTTTAGTTGGCGTGGATTTATCCGAAAACATGTTGCAATTGGCAGCGCAAAATGTAAATAATAATACCGTAGAATTGATAAAAACAGATGGTACCGGCATTCCATTACCCGATAACGCCATGGATATTGTTTACTCCGTTACGGTTTTGCAACACAACACCGATTATAACATGTTTCGGCTGTACCTGGAAGAAATGGGCCGGGTAGCGCGCGAGAAAGTAATTTTGTTTGAAAGAACCGAAGCAACGGAAAAAGGCGACGAGTTAAACATCGGGCGGCCGATTAGCACTTACGTCGAAATTTTAAAAAATAAAGGATTTGAACTGGTAGCTACCCAATATTTGCCTATTCATGTTAGTTATTATGTTTGTGGCGCCATCCGGAAGTTATTTAACCCGGCTAACCGGATAGAAGGCGAACCATTAAGTAAATTATCGTTATTTTTAGAAAAAGCCACATTGCCCATTACCCGGCTTATGGATCCATTTTTTATTCTGAAAAAAGAAGTTACCAAAATGGAATTTCAAAAAATTAACCAGGCACCAGTAGCAGGATATTAGATGTTGGATGTAAGATATTAGAAGACTTTTGAATAAAGTGAGAAGTGTAAATCTACTTATCGGCTGATGTAGTGATAGCGAGTATTTTATTGTGAAGCTGTTTAGTATTAATAGAAATTGAGGCAACCTGCGCCTTTGGGGGTGTCTCCACCACCAAAATGGGATATCTCCACAAAATCCTACTCGCTTCTAGTTGGTAGATTTAATTATTACATTTTAGAATGCGAAGCAGCTTCTGTTTTAATCTCGAAACTTACACAATAATGGAGTGGCGAAAACCAGAATTTTTAAAAATTTAAATTAACGATAAAGCGTAAAGTTGGGCAATAGTTACATGGCGTCTTCGGAATTTAATTTAAATAAATTTTTACCCTTAATGCAGCAATGGCGCTGGCCCTTAGCAGGAGTAACTTTGGCTGGTTTTCTGGTGAGTGTTATTACGGCGTTGTTATTGCCGGATATTTACCGGTCTACGGCCATTTTCTATCCTACTAATTTGCCGGCCCTGCAAACCACCCTTAACCCCGAATATACCACCCAAGAGCGCTTAGCTCTGAGCATGAGCACTGACGATGCCGACCGACTTATTAGCATCGGGCAATCGCAGCCGGTTTTAAAACACATTATTCAAAAATTTAAACTCGCAGAGCACTACGGCTATCCGGCCCACGATACTTCCGATAAAATCCGGCAAAAAGTAACGGAAGAATTTTTATACAACTACAACATTTACCAAAATAACCGTTCGGCAGTAGAGGTTTCTTTCGATGACCAAAATAATTTTTTTGCGGCCCGGATGGCCAATGCCATTATGCAGCAAATTGATACAGTTAATCAACAGCTAACCCGATCTAATCAGTTTAAAATTTTAGATGCTTATGCCCAACGCGAACTGGTTTTACGGCAAGAGTTAAAACAAATGCAGGATTCGTTGCTGTTAACGCGGCAGCAATACAACATTTTCGGATCTATGTCGGCTGAAGCCGAAGGTAGGCCCGAAAGCCGTTTTTTAGCGGAACGTTTAGTGCAAACCGAAACCGATCTGCAACAGGCGCAGGGCACGCTGCAAAGTTACAAAAGCCAACTTCCGGCAAATCATACCAAAATTATTACACTTACAGCCGAGATTAAAGGTTTACAGGCGGCATTAAAGGCATTAAAAAGTAAAAGCGCCGGCAGTAGCATTAATCTAGAGTCTTACTTAGCCGGCTCCGATCGTATCGCTCGTCTGGAAAACGCTTTTAAAGCTTTGCAGGAAGAACACCAAAAAGCCCGGCAAACCTACGCCGAAGCGCAACTTACCCTGAAAAATGGCACTACCTCTTTGTACCTGGTGCAACCGGCTACTCCGGCGCTTAAAAAAATTCGGCCTATCCGGTGGTTAATTGTTGTGGGTTCTACGCTCGTTACTTTTGTGCTGTCGGTGGTGGTAATAACTCTGCTGGAACGGAGAAGAAGCCTGCAGCACCAAGCCTTTTACGCATGATATGGCCGGAATCTGCTACTGGTAATCGTACTATTGGTCTGTTTTGGGCTTTTAGCTTTATTTTACTGGCGAGTCTGGGAATGGCAATTTACTGGCAGAATGTTTTTATTCTGGTTATACCCTTGTTATTCGTTGTAATTGGCGTGGTACTCACGGATTACTCGATTCTGTATTACTTATTATTGATTGCGATTCCGTTTTCCGTAGAAGTAGACTTGCCTAATGGTTTAGGAACCGATTTATTCTCAGAGCCCCTGATTATTTTGCTGGCTGGCTGTACGCTAGGCTCCTGGCTTTTGGGTGCCAAACAAAACCCGCATTTCTGGAAGCACAGTTTAATTAAAATGCTTTTGCTCGTATTTATGTGGGCGGTGGTAACTACGCTTTTTTCTGAAAATTATGTGCGTTCCGTAAAGTATTTGCTCGCGAAAAGCTGGTATTTATTGGTGTTTGTATTTTTAACGAGCAGCTTGCTGCAAAACCCGGCTACGCTGCAAAAATACCTGTACTTTTTTATGGGAGCCTTGGGCATTGTGGTGGGCATAACGTTGTTGCGGCACGCGCAGGTAGGTTTTTCTTTTGGTTTAGTTAATAAAATCGTCGCGCCTTTTCTCCGGAACCACGTGGCCTATGGGGCATTAGCTGCGGCTGCTTTGCCCTTTTCGGTGTACCTCACCCTTTATCAAAAAAACAAATTCTGGCAGGCTCTATGGGGTATGGTTAGTTTGCTGCTGTTGGCCGGAGTGGCGGCCTCCTACACCCGGGCTTCGTGGTTAAGTTTGCCTTTGGCACTGGCCTATGCTTTGGTTATCCGGTTCCGGTTAACGCGCTACTTGTTGCTCTCAGTTTTTATAATCTGCCTTGGCACAGTGCTATATTTTAGCTCGAACTACCGCTACATGCAATACGCCCCGGAGTACGAAAAAACTATTTTTAACCAGGGCGATATTACCAAACATTTGAAAGCCACTTACACCTTACGCGATGTATCGGGGATGGAACGGGTGTACCGCTGGATTGCCGCCGCCCGCATGGTAGCTGCCAAACCCGTGATGGGCCACGGCCCTAACTCTTTTTACCCCGAATATTTTAAATATACGGTAAGCCGATTTACGACCTACGTCAGCGATAACCCGGAGAAATCCACGGTACACAATTATTTCTTGTTGCAATTTGCCGAACAAGGTTACCCTGGCGGTATTTTGTTTTTAATTTTAATGGGCTATGCCCTGCTCCTTCCCGAAAAGTTGTATCACCGGGCAGCTACTACACCAGAATTTAAAAAAATAACTTTGGCGGCCGGTTTATGCTTTTTTATTATTACCGTGCACTTGTTTTTAAATGAGTTGGTAGAAACCGATAAAATCGGCTTTTTGTTTTACTTCTCTTTGGTGGTATTAATCCGGTTGGATATTTGGACTACAGAGAAAGGCAAAGTTATCGATGTAAAATTTTAAAATTCTACCTGAAAGAATACCTCACATTCTAAAAACAGCCTATAATCATCCCTGCCAGACTTTAGCCAATGGTCCTTGGACTATCGACCATCGACTATACTCTACTTAAACCGGCAAGAAAGCAGGGTAATGTCGTCGTGGAAGTTGGTGCTGCCTTGGTTGTGTTCTTTAATTTCTTCGAGCAGCTCTTCGTGCAGTTTGGGCAAGGGCAAGTACCGGTAATTTTGCAGGAACTTGATGGTATTTTCCAGGCCATACTCGTCTTCGTCGGTGTTAAATACCTCGGTTAAGCCATCGGTATAACACAACATTAAAGATTTAGCCGGAATGGGAACCTCCGTAAGGGATATAAAGGGCAAGGTTTCAAAAATACCCAACATGGTACACCCTTCGGTAAGTAATTGCACCGCATTATTTTCGTGCAGCAATACCGGCGAATTATGCCCCGCGTTTACGTAACTTAATACTTTAGTCTGGCGGTTATAAATACCGAAGAAGGCCGTAATAAACTTTTCGGCAATGGCGTTGCAATAAATTAAAAAATTAAGCTCCGAAACAATGGTTAACAGGTTGGTAGTCTGACGCAGGATGGTGCGTAAACCCGCCTGAAAGTTAGACATTAACAACGAAGCCGGCACACCTTTCCCCGAAACATCAGCAATGCAAAACAAAAACTGGTCGGCATCAATTTGAATGTAATCGTAGTAGTCGCCGCCAATGGAAGAATGGGGCAAATAACTCGCGTGAATTGCTAAGGCATCATCGTTGGGCAAACCTTTCGGGAAAAGCATGGTTTGCACTTCGCGGGCAATTTTAATTTCGTTCCGGATGGCTTCTTCTGCTAAACGCTGCCGGGCCATGCGCCGATTTTGCATAGCTACCAAAATAATATTACTTAGCGTTTGCACAAAAGATAAAGCGCCCAAAGTAGAATAGTAGTCGTGCGAATTGCCGATAAAAACAAAAGCAATTATTTTTTTATTCTGCAAAATAGGCACTACGGTTTCAAACTCGCTCCACTGCGCATCCAGGTTCAAATCGGTAACGTAGCTGATTTCGGTGAGGCACGTAATGGCGTCGGGCAAAGATTCGCCATTTTTAAAATTATAGCTGGTGCCAAAATTTACTTTACACTCCCAGGAATCTTCGAGCACAAATAAACTTAACCGCGAAATGTGCAATTGCGCCAGTAAGGTAAAATGATAGATTTTGTAAAGATCCTGATCGGTTAAGTTGCCGTTAATTGCCTGCGTAATTTCCAGCAATGCCGAAAGCTCGAGCTTTTTTAAATCAAGCTCCTTCTTCATAAACTCCGCGTTTACTTTAGGCATTGTGGATAAGTAATTTGGGGTCATAAGCATCACGTAGCCCGTTACCAAGCAAGTTAAAAGATAATACCAACATACTTATACATAAACTCGGCAGCACCACCAAAAACAATCCGGACCGAGTACCGATTAATTGAAATCCTTCGTTCACCATCATTCCCCAGGAAGGGGCCGGTGGTTGTACCCCCAACCCTAAGAAACTAAGGCCAGCTTCCATTAATATGGCCGCCGCAAAATTTGCCGTACCCATTACAATTAACGAGCCAATCATGTTTGGCAGTATATGCCGGAAAATAAGTCGGGTTTGTGGTAAACCAAGTACCCGGCCTGCTTCAATGTACGTTTTTTCTTTTATACTTAAAAACTGCCCCCGCACGAGCCGGGCCACATCTACCCACATGGTTAAGCCTACAGCCACAAAAGAAACCCACACGCCCCGGCTATCCAGCGCCAGACTAATGGCAATAACCAGCAAAATGCCGGGTATCGACCAAACAACGGTCATCAGAAACAGCATTACCTGATCTACCCAACCGCCAAAGTAACCTGCCACCGCCCCAATTAAAATGCCCAGGCTTACCGAAATAACCACCGCCACAAAACCAATACCCAGAGAAATACGGGTTCCGAGCATGAGCCGGCTTAATACATCCCTGCCTGCGCGGTCGGTACCCAACCAATACGTTTTGCGAACTACAGCTTCTTTAATTACTTTTTGTTTCAGCTCGTCCGCACTCAAGGGATGTTGTAAGTTACTTAGATTCAAGCCAAAAACCTCGTGCAGATTAAAAATACGTATATCTTCGGGCAAAGCGTGGGTATTTACGTACGGATTTATCCGGATGGATTTAGCGGTAACCTGAAAAGTTTGCACGGGAATTTCTTCGTAAGGCAAATCCTCGCCAAAGAGCCATTGATCCAGGAAGTTAGCTGGCCGGGTTACTTTTTTTTTCAGGCGAAGAATTAGAACCGAAAACCCCGGCTCTTTTTTTTGCAATTGTACCAAGGCGTGGTTGGCATTAGGAGTGGCATCGGGCATAATGGCGTAACCCAATACGGCAATGAGTACAGCCAGCAAAATAATACTTAAACCAAACATAGCCGGCTTATTGCGCAGTAATCGCTGTTTAATGTAATAAGCCGGGGGATGTGCCATTTTTTAAATTTTTGCTTTTTAGCGCGAATTGTGCGCCATTAAACCAGCTTTGGTAGCCAGGTAGTAAAAGTGGGTGCCTTGTTCCCGGAAAGTAGCTGGATTATAGTCTACTTCGGTATCCGGGTCGGGGAAGAAGCACTTTACATAGCCTTTTTTAAGCAGTTCCTGTAGACTTTGGCTTAACTCTTCCTCTTCTAAAGCTAAAGTAGTAGCTATATCCGCGAAAGAATTTACAAAATATAACTCATCAATAATATCGAATTCTGTTTCCGTCATGTCAAAAAGGCAAATTTTTAAAATTTATACTCCACCAACCCCTAACCTGGACTTATTTCCAGCATACAGGTTAAAGCTGTTCTTATTTTGTTTTTAGTTAAACCGGTACTTTTTCTATTTGCCGGCCTTTCCAGGAGTAAGCGCCCCGTAAACCCCGCAGCGCCGTATACAGCACGTAGGGTATGTAAACAAATTGTAAAGGAATTTGATACAAAATATATCTTCCCCGCTTAAAAAAAAGCAAAACAGTTAGTAAAAACAAACCATCAATGCCAAACTTAAACAAATACAAACCCAAGGTTTGCGGGCCGGTAAAACCACCAAAAAAGTAACTGATTATAGCCCAGAACAAGCCCAAATTTACGGCAAAAACCAGCACTGCAAGCGTTTTAATATGGGCAGCTTGGTAATTGGGCCATTTACTTGCCCAGCGGATGCGCTGTTGCACAAAGGCTGGTATTGTTTGTTGCGCGGCCGTATATACCATGGACGCCCGCGATTTTAAAAATAGAACTTGCCCCGGAAATTTTCCGGCTAGTTTATGCATTAAAAATTCGTCGTCGCCGGAGGCTACGTGTTCGGTGCCCGCATAACCTTGTACGTCCAGAAAAGCTTTTCGTGTGTAAGCCAGGTTCGCGCCATTGCACATATTGGGTTTTCCCAGAGCCATAGATGCCCCTCCTACCCCAATTAAACTGGCAAATTCTACTACCTGCATGCGGGTAAATAAATCGCCGTTATCTATTAAACACACCGGGCCGCTAATGCATACTGCTTGGGTTTGCTCGTAAAATTGGGCTATAGTTAAAAGCCAATCCGGATTAACCCGGCAGTCTCCATCGGTTTGTACGATTAGTTCGCCTTGAGCTTGGGTTACGGCTGTGGTAATCGCCGCTTTTTTTTGACTTAAGCCGATGTACTCCTGCAGACAAATTAACCGAACCGGTAAATAACTGCTTTTTTTAAAATTTTGAACTAAATCAACGGTATTATCTTCTGAGTGATCATCAACCACTACAACTTCAAAACCTGACTTGGCATACGTTTGCTGCTCTAAATCGGCCAATAAATTTAAGATATGCCGGGCTTCGTTACGCACCGGTATAATTACCGAGATAAAAGTAGTTGGAACAGCCACAGTTGGAACAACATCTGGTACGCGCAGCCAGGCCCACCAACGTCGTAAAATAATCCATCCGTAAGCCAGGCATAATCCCCCGCAAATCAAAAAAGAAACATACATGCTATTAAAACACCCGGGCCCTAAAATTAAAATTTTTAAAAAACCGAAAAAATAGGTTGGTTTTACGCCCGCAAATTATTTTTTTATTAAGAAAGTAGCTTGTTTTACAAATAAGCTGTAATATTAGAACAATCTCTCCAAAAAAATACACTTCTGAATTTACCGAAACAGGCTATTTATTTAAATCTGATTGTAATCTTAAAACTTAAAAATGAAAGACCCCCAAAATTCTTCTGAGCAAAATAAAAAAGCTTTCAGCCGGCGCGATTTTATGAAAGGAGCCGCATTAACCGCCGCCTCTTTTTACATTTTCCCGCGGCACGTACTGGGCGGACCAGGTTTTGTTGCTCCCAGCGATAAATTTAATGTAGCCGGAGTGGGTGTTGGTGGCATGGGCCGGGCTAATTTACTAAACTTATCGAGCCAGAATATTGTGGCACTATGCGATGTAGACTGGAATTTTGCGGGAAAAGCTTTCGATAAGTTAGGTACCGATTTAGAAAACGCCCAAACGCGTTTGAAAAACGCGACCACCGACAAAGATCGCGAAAACATTACAAAACAGATTACCAATTTTACGCAATTAAAAGCGCAATACCCCAAAGCCAAGCGTTTTAAAGATTACCGCGAAATGCTGGATAAAATGGGCAAAGACATTGATGGTGTGGTAGTGGCGACGCCCGACCATACCCATGCGATTATTGCCATGGAAGCCATGCGCCGGAAAAAGCACGTGTACGTGCAAAAACCGCTCACTTATACCGTACACGAAGCCCGTGCCTTAACCGAAGCCGCCCGCAAATACAAAGTAATTACGCAAATGGGCAACCAGGGGCATTCCAGTGAAGGTGCCCGCTTAATTAACGAATGGATTGCTGATGGCGCCATTGGTAAAGTAAATACGGTTTATGCCTGGACTAACCGGCCTATCTGGCCGCAAGGTATTCCGCGGCCAACCGATACCATGGCCACCCCGGATGGTTTAGATTGGGATGCTTTCTGTGGTCCGGCCCCTCTGCGGCCTTATCATTCAGCGTACCATCCGTTTAAATGGCGCGGCTGGGTAGATTATGGCGCCAGCGCACTCGGCGACATGGGAGCTCACTTACTCGACCACCCCAACTGGGCATTAAAGTTAGGCGCTCCGTTGAGCGTAGAAGCAACCAGCACGCCATTTGGTGGCGGAAAAGACGACCTAGCTACCTACCCGAGTGGCTCCATGGTAACCTACGAATTTGCCGCCCGCGACAACATGCCGGCCGTTACCTTAACCTGGTTCGATGGCGGTTTAATGCCACCTAAACCTGAGGAAATGGCTCCTACCGAAAATATGGATAAAAGCGGTGGGGTATTGATGATTGGCGACAAAGGCAAGTTAATGCACGAAACTTATGGTGCTAACCCGCGCCTGCTCCCAGCCAGCCGCATGGCCGAATACAAGCAACCCGCCAAAACCATCCCGCGGATTGATGTAAGTCACGAAATGGATTGGGTGCGGTGCGCCAAAGACGGTAAAAAACAGCCTTCCTCCAGCTTTGACTATGCCGGTCCGCTTACCGAAACCATGTTGCTGGGCATTATTGCTACCCGCTTTACCGGTAAAAAACTATTGTGGGATTCCGCTAAAATGCAGTTTACCAATGCCCCGGAAGCAAATCCGTACGTTACCCGGGAGTACCGTTCAGGTTGGAGTTTAACGGCCTAAATTTTTAAAAATTTACTTTTACAACGGTGGCTTATTTATAGGTCACCGTTTTTTTGTGGGTAGTACATATGTTATATTGACTTTTAGAAGAGTTAATCTGCATTGATAATAGTAAAATTTTTATAACGCTGTTCTATACATTTTAATAATACTATAAACCTATTATAGTACCCTAAATGTATACTTGACCAATAAATTTTAAAAAATTAAAAACTTTAGCGCTTGCTTCAGAAGTATTTTGGGCTACAAAACAGATATACTTGTTATCAAAAAGGCAGGATAAGAGTAAAAATTAAGTAATATTGGGTGCTTTATCAGTTTATCTATTACATGAACGCTAAAACTCCCCAGGTTACTTTAGTGGGCGCCGGTCCCGGCGACGTGGAGTTGTTGACTCTGAAAGGGGCGAAAGCTTTAGCTGCCGCCGATCTGGTACTTTACGATGCTCTCATTAATCCGGCTTTATTGGATCTGGTACCCGCTGATAAGCCGCGCATTTTTGTAGGAAAACGTTCCGGTAAGCACGAGTACCCGCAAGAAGAAATTAACGCGCTCATAGTTAAATACGCTTTAGAATACGGGCACGTGGTGCGCTTAAAAGGCGGCGACCCATTTGTGTTTGGCCGCGGCTACGAAGAAATTCAGTTTGCGGCCCAGCACGGCATTGTTACGGCGGTAGTTCCGGGTATCAGCAGCGCCGTAGCGGTTCCGGCCTCCCAGAACATACCGCTCACCAGCCGGGGCGTAAGCGAAAGCTTTTGGGTAATTACCGGTGCCACCAAACACGGACAAATCTCTTCCGATATAGCTTTGGCTGCGCAATCGTCGGCCACCGTTATTATTTTAATGGGTATGAAAAACCTGGAAGATATTACCCGGGTTTTTCAGGTATTGGGCAAAAACAATACGCCTGTAGCCATTATTCAAAACGGTACTTTACCCAACGAGCGGCTTATCTGCGGCACCATCGATACTATTTACCAGATAGCCCAGGAACAGCAAGTTACCTCGCCTGCCATTATTGTAATTGGTCAGGTGGTAGATTTACGGTTTAACTCAGAACATAAAGCCCATATTATAAATGAAGCCAACCGCTTTAGCCCACCCGAAAATTTAAATTTTTAAAAATTTTTATTTCCTGCCATTTTTCTAAAAAAGAAGTGCTTAGTACGTAAAGCTAAATTTTACTTAATGTAAATGGCTGGATGGAGCATGCATTTAGATATAAATTTTTAAAAATTTACAATTCCGATGAATGAATTTACACTGGATCATAAAATTTATGCTTATACCCCATCCGGATTGTAAAACCTCCTGCTTTCAGTTACGTTTGCCAGTACAAATACACATCTTATTTCTTGAATAAAAGAAATATCCCATTTAGATTTTTCCGGGTTTAAAAATAGAATTGGTTGGAACCATGTCACTTATATATTTATAACCTTTCACTTAATCTAAAAACAATGCGCAGAAAACTTACTTACCTCCTGTCTTTTGCCTTATTGGTTGGCACCTCTGGTTGCGATGAATTTTATGAAATTGTGGACGAAATAAAACCGAAGCCACCTAAATCGAAAAATGTAATTACCGGCTTACACGCGCCCATAGGCATTGAAGCGGATAATAAAGATCAATTATGGATTACTGAATCTGGTACCGGAAAGTCGCTGGAGGGCATTAATGACGGCCAGGTTTCTTTAATTACCCCGGATGGTCAGGTTTATCCGGTAGTACAAGGTTTTACTTCGTTTGTTAACGATGGCGCCGTGGTTGGTCTGAATAATTTACTTTTAAGAAACGGTGTGCTCTGGATTTTACACGGCATTGAAGGCCGCTTATATAAATTAGATATTACCACGTTTAAACCCGGCGATACGCCATACCATGCATCTGATTTAAAATACGAAGATTTAGGTACTTTTATTAAAAATTACGAGTTTACCGAAGACACGAACGAATCAAATATTTACAATTTAACGATTGGTCCGGAAGGCGATTTTTACATTGTAGATGCGGCAGCTAACGCCATTATCCGGCGGGAGGCTGAAACCGGTAAGTTAAGTATGTTTGCTTTTGTGCCGGCTGTGCCGTATGCGGGCGGGGAGCTACCCGGTGCCCAATCTGTACCTACCGGCATTACTTTCGACGGGGATAAATTTTTAGTATCTACCTTTACCGGCTTTCCGTTCCCGCAAAAACAAGCGCCCATTTACGAATTTGATTTACAGGGCAATGTTTCGGTTTATCAAACCGGCTTTACCAGCGCCACCGATATTGTACTGGGCACCGACCGCCACCCGATTGTGGTGGAATACAGCGCTTTCAATAATCAAACCTTTACGTTTACTCCTAATGCCGGTAGTCTGGTATTTTCGAGCCGGCAAAAAAATGTGCCGGTTTTAACTAATTTAAACTTCCCGACCTCCATTGAACGCTCTGGTTTAAAAACCTATTACATTGTATACAACACCGATGGTAAAATACAAAAAGTTAACTTCTAGTTGTACTACGTGTGAACTGCAGTAATAAAATCAACAAAAAAAGGCGGCGTTTAGGTAAACGCCGCCTTTCTCATATTAAAATTTTAAAAATTTAAAATTTTAGTAAGCCCGCACTTCTTTCTTTTCCATGAAATTCATGAAAGCCCGGTTTACCACTTTATTACCGCCTAAAGTGGGGTAATTACCGGTAAAGTACCAGTCCCCGGTATGGTTGGGGCAGGCTTCGTGCAGGTTTTCGATGGTCTGGAAAATAACCTCAACTTCCGCGTTAATTTCGGGAGCCCGCACTATTTGAGCTACTTTCGCCGAAATTTGCTCTGGCGTAAATAAATCAAATAATTCTTTTACAAAATTGCTGTGTTTAAAAGTTTCGGTGCCTTCGTACATGCGGCACTTGTCGTACACTTCTTCCAGCTTTTCGTCTAAATCGTTTTCTTCCAGCAAGTGCAACATCGCCCGGAAAGCCACAAATTCCTTCAGTTTAGACATATCAATGCCGTAACAATCGGGGTAGCGAATTTGGGGAGCGCAGGAAACCACCACAATCTTTTTCGGCTCCAGCCGGTCCAGCATCCGGATGATACTTTTCTCCAGAGTAGTACCGCGCACAATTGAGTCGTCGATCATCACAATGGTGTCCACGCCTTTATTGATAACTTCGTAGGTGGTGTCGTACACGTGCGCTACCAGGTCGTCGCGGTTATCGTTATCGGTAATAAAGGTGCGCATTTTAGCATCTTTAATTACTAACTTCTCGGCCCGGGGCTTGGCCACTAAAATTTCGTCCAGTTCTTCCGGACTTACACCTTTTAAAATAGCTTCTTTGCGGTACTTGCGCAAGTAATCTTCAATGCCCTGCATCATGCCCAACCAGGCCGTTTCGGCGGTGTTGGGAATATAAGAGAATACTGTATTTTTTAAATCGTAATCAATAGACTCCAATACTTGCGGTACAAGCAATTCGCCCATGCGCTTGCGCTCCTGGTAAATTTCCGGATCGTTGCCGCGCGAGAAGTAAATGCGCTCGAAGCTGCACGATTTCTTTTCGGCTTCCGGTAAAATTTCGAGTTCACGGGAGCCGCCGTTTTTGTTAATGATTAAAGCATGCCCTGGCGTTACTTCCTGAATCTGGCTGTATTCAATACCAAAGGCAGTTTTAATGGCTGGTTTTTCCGAAGCAATTACCACTACTTCTTCGTCGATGTAATAATAAGCCGGCCGGATACCCGCAGGGTCGCGCACGACAAAAGCTGCTCCATAACCCGTAAGTCCCGCCATGGCGTAGCCCCCATCAAAATCTTTACAAGCCCGGCGCAAAACCCGTTGTAAATTTAAATTATCTTCAATCAGGTGGGTTATTTCGGTGTTGGTGTATTGTTGTTGTTTATACGACTCAAACAAAGATTGATTTTCTTCGTCGAGGAAATGGCCGATTTTTTCCAGAACGGTAATGGTATCGGTGGTTTGGCGCGGATGCTGCCCAATATCTACCAGCACGTTAAATAACTCATCGGCATTGGTCATGTTAAAATTACCGGCTACAGCTAAACTGCGGCTGCGCCAGTTATTTTCCCGCACCATGGGGTGGCAGTTATCAATGCTGTTTAAACCGTGCGTGCCATAACGCAAATGGCCCAAGTAAACATCGCCTAAAAAAGACAGATTTTTCTTGAGCCATTTGGTGTCGTTTACCTGATCCGGAAACTGTTTCTTTAGCTTGGTATACGCCCTGCTTACTTTACCAAAGATTGCTGGAATTGCCTGGGTTTTAACGGAGCGGTAACGCGAAATATATTCGGTGCCGGGTTCGGCATCAATTTTAATACTAGCTACCCCAGCGCCGTCTTGCCCGCGGTTGTGTTGTTTTTCCATTAACAGGTACAACTTATTAATGCCGTACATGGCGGTACCGTATTTATCGACATAATATTGAGTAGGTTTCCGGAGCCGGATTAAAGCTATACCACACTCATGCTTTATTGCGTCGCTCATAATTTTTCAGAGTAAAAATAGAAGTAATGAATTGCAAGTTACTTGAGCTAACTTGTTCGTTTTTAATTAAATAAAATTTTGTAATGCTTGAAAAAACTTAATTAATTTTTAAAAATAGAGGAAACAACAAATAAGCTCTGCTACTATTTAATATACAAATGAATAAAATTCATCAACCAATCGGTACGAAAGAAAAAAAGTATAATGGGCAACGCGAGTATCAGAATAAATACTTGCGAAGTTACGGGTATAACCTTTTTTTGCTTACGTAAATTCCTTTTGAAAAATAAGAAATACGGAATTTTTACATAATAAAAAAAAGCGATCCCGGTAAACAACAAACCCGCTACTACCAATACCAACATTAACGGATTACCGGATATCTGGTAATTTTGCCAAACCGAGCTAAAAACCAATAATTTTGCCGTAAAACCAGCCGTAGGTGGCAAACCGGTTAAGGAAACCAGATAAACTAAGGTAAGCACCCCTAATAAAGGATATTGCCGGCCCAAGCCACTATAATCCGGAAATTGGTTGATACCCCACCGGTCTTCAAACTCCTGAATAAACCAGAATAGGCCGAAATTGGTAAAAAGCAGCACCGTAACGTAAAAAAGTAAATTGCTTAAGTTATCGCCCGACAAAGACAAACAGGCCGCCAGCATAAATCCGGCGTGCGAAACCGAAGAATAGGCCAGCATCCGTTTAGGCTTTGTTTGCCACAACGCCGTAAAATTACCAATAATTAAAGTAAAAATGGCAATGCCCGCTACAAAAAGCAGCACATCAAAATATAAAGCCTGGTATAATTCCTGCGCTTTTAAAACTTCCACCAAACGCAAAATTACCACAATACCCGCTATTTTAGGAGCCGACGAAAACAAGGCGACTACCGGGGTAGGCGTATTCTCGTACACATCGGGCGCCCAAAAATGAAACGGCACCGCGGCAATTTTAAATAGTAAACCGGCCAGGGTAAAAACTAAAATTACCGTAACCGCCGGCGGAAAAACCTGACTTACGCCTTGCCAGAAATCGGCTTGTAAAAACTGCAAAGAACCGGTAAATCCGTACAAAAACGACATGCCGTACAGCATTACTCCGGCGGCCATGGTACCGTACAAAATGTATTTAATGCCGGCTTCGGTACTCCGCACGTTATCCTTCACGATCATGGTAAGGAGATAACCCACAATAGAAACCAGCTCAATACTCACAAATAAAAGCAGTAAGTTAGCCGACTTTACCATGAAATTTAGACCAACTGCCAATATAAACAGGTAGGCATAAAACTCACCCTGGCCAAAGTTTGGGGTTTTAAAAAGAGTATGGTTCCAACTCAGCAAAATGGTGAGCAAGCCGGCCAAGGAAAATAACAGACCGGCGTACATGCTTAAACCGTCTTTTAAAAGCAAGCCCAGCAAAAAAGAATCGGAAAGCGCAAATTTTAAAATATGGAAGCCTTCGTACAATTGGTAGCTTAGTACCAGGCCAAAACCCAGCAAGGCTACCCAAGGTAAGAGTTTCTTCAGGGTTCCGGATTTAAATAAATCTAAAAAAATAAGCAAGATACCCAAGCTGGCAAGTAACAATTCGGGCAGCAAGGAACCTAATCCGTTTTGAATTTGCTCCAGGGAGGCGGTTAAGGTTTGTACGGTTTTTTGCACGTTGCTCCGGGTTTAAGGCATGGATTTTAAAACCTGCTGGAGTTGGGTACTACCTTGGGTAAGCACATGTTCCAGAAAAAGGCTAACGTCCAGATTAATTTTGCCGAGCAAAATTGAAGGAAAAATTCCGAATACAATTACCAGAATAGCCAGCGGAATAAATAAACCGTACTCCCGGAGAGTTAAATCTGTCAGTTTGGTTCGTTCGCGCAGTTCCGGATGAATCCAGTGTTTTCCAAAAAACATGCGCTGCAAAGCCCATAAGTAGTACGCAGCTCCTAATAGCATACCACTCATGGCCGCAATAGCTAACCAGCGCGGCAACATACCCGAAGTGGAAGCGGAGGCGAAAGCGCCCAACAATACCAGCAGCTCCGCGATAAACCCAGCTAAACCGGGCAATCCTAAAGAAGCAAAAAAAGCAATAATCACTACCGTAGTAAATGCCGGCATCACATCGGCCAGCCCCCGGAAACAAACAATGGAACGGCTGCCCGAACGGTCGTAGATAACACCTACTACCAGAAACAACATGGCCGAAATAAGGCCGTGGCTAAACATTTGGTAAATAGCGCCATTGGCTCCTTCGGAAGTTAAAGCCGCTAATCCCAGCAACACAAAACCCATGTGCGATACCGAGGAATAGGCAATTAACTTTTTTAAATCACTCATGGCTAAGGCACACAGCGCACCATAGATGATTGTAATCACCCCCAGCAATCCCAGGAAAAAAGAAAAATAAACCGCTGCATCCGGGAAGATTGGGTACACAATCCGGAATAAGCCGTAGCCTCCAACTTTTAACAACAGACTGGCCAAAATAACGGATATGGGCGTAGGCGCTTCCACGTGGGCATCGGGGAGCCAGGTATGAACCGGCACCAAAGGCATTTTAATGGCGAAACCCGCAAAAATTAACAAGAAAGCCACAAAACGGATAGGCACCGAACCCAGCATTTTACCCGAAGTAACGTGCAGTAAACTATCCGGAATAAAGTTTTGCGGCGAAACCATATCGGGAATACTGAAGGAATGCACCAATACATTGCTAGGCAATTTACCCGCGGCTAATAGTTGTTGTACCCGACTAATTATCTCTGCGTCTACGGACATATTTTTAGATAATGCCCCGGTTTGCCACGCTGTAGCTTCCGGATCTATAACCGAGGTATATAAACCAATAATGACAATCAGAATAAAAATAGACCCGATAAGGGTGTAAATAAAGAATTTAATTGCCGCGTATTCCCGCCGGGGGCCACCCCAAATACCAATCAGGAAGTACATGGGCAACAACATAAATTCAAAAAACAGGTAAAATAAGAATAAATCCAGAGCCAGAAAGCAGCCCATGATACTGCCCAGTAATAACAAGTATAAGGCAAAATAACCTTTTACGCTTTTAGTAATGCTGAACGAAGAAATGGCTCCCACTAGCCCGATAATGCCGGTAAGCAGCACCATACTAATGCTTAAGCCATCTACCCCTAAAAAATAATTGATTTGTAAATAGCCCAGGCTGTTCAGGCTTAAACTAATCCATTTAACTTTTTCGACAAATTGGTAACCAGAAGAACCCAAACCTGGACCCGACCAAAATTCGAAGAATAACAGTACCGCCAACAACAATTCCACGAAGGTAACCCCGCAAACCACCGATCTTATCAGGCGAACGGACCGGGCAGGCAAGGCAAGAATTAGCAGAACAGATGCTAACGGAATAAAGATCAGGCTACTCAGGATAAAATTCATTCAAATTATTTGTTTCCCGCAGGCTTTTTTTAAAAAATTAAAATATAAAATACCAACAGCAACAAGCCCAGTAAAGAAAATAAGTAGTACGATTGGACTTTGCCGTTTTGCATCCACCGTCCTACATTACCAGATAATCGGGCAAGCACCGCCAAACCTCGTACCAAGCCATCTACAATAGCCCGGTCAAACCAACCCACGATTTTAGAAAAAACCACCAAAATTTTAGCGAAGGTGTTAATGCTGTAATCAATCAGGTAGGCATCGGTTTTGGCCACCCCGGCAGCCAACCACAATATCGGTTGCACCAACATTTTCTGGTAAACCCGATCAAGGTAAAAATTTAAAAATATAAATTTTGTAAACCGGGAAGGCGGCAAAGCTGATAGTTGATAGTTGGTGGCATTAGTAATTAAGTTACGGCCAAATCGACGCCATGCCAGGCCACCCCCCAAAATAATGGTGAGCACCGATATAATGGGAGCCAGTAAATGCGCATTATGCTGATCTAGGGAATTTAAATTTTTTAACCAGGTACCCGCCAGTAAAAGATTATTTGGATTTAAAATTTTTAAAGAAATGCCCTGCAGGAACCAGCTATGGCTACCCGATAGTGGATTAAAAGAGTAGAAAAAGCCGAGCGCCAGCCCGGATAAAATCAAAACAGGTACCAGCATGAGCCAGGAAGCTTCTTGTTGCGGGCTTACCCGCAAGTGCTTTTCGCCGAAACCCAACCGGAACTTACCCAAAAAAACAAAAATGAGCTGGCGCATCATGTAATAGGCTGTAAGCGCCACCGAGGTAAAACCTACAATTGGAACAAGATACCACCCGTAACTTCCGGTAGTTGCCTTGCCGTAAGCAGCCCAATTCCAGGCTCCAATTAAAATAGCGTCTTTGGATAAAAATCCTGAGAAGAAAGGTACGCCCACCAGGGCAGCAGCCCCCAGTAAATACGCGTAAAAAGTTAAAGGAAGTATTTGGCGCAGTCCGCCCATGTTACGGATATCCTGGGCATCAATCAAGGCGCGGGTTTCGGCATCTTCGTGCAGCAAGGCATGATGAACGGCATGAATAATAATGCCCGAGTTTAAAAATAAAGCGGCTTTAAAAAACGCGTGGGTAGTCAGGTGAAACAAAGCGGCATCGTGTGCCCCTACTCCCATACCCATTACCATATAACCCAGTTGCGAAATGGTAGAATAAGCCAGGATTTTCTTAATATCAAACTGTGTGCAGGCTACTAATGCTCCCATGAAAGCGGTAAGCGCCCCCACCAAAGTAATTATGAGTAACGCATCGGGGGTGAAAAAAGCGTAGCATTTGGCCAGCAGGTAAATACCAGCGGCTACCATGGTGGCCGCGTGGATTAAAGCGGAAACCGGCGTAGGGCCTTCCATGGCATCGGGCAACCAAACCTGCAGCGGAAATTGCGCCGACTTACCCACGCAGCCACAAAATAAAGCTAAACCGGTTAAGGTAAGCAGGTAAGTGGGTATTTGCGCCGGAGTAAAAACTTCTGAAACAGAAAAAGTGTTTGAACCAGCGGGTAAATTATTTATTAAAGTACCAATCTGCGCTTTTAGGGTAATTAAATCAAAAGTTCCAAAGAAACTATACAGTAAGAATAAACCAATCAGTAAGCCAATATCGCCCACACGGTTTACCAGAAAAGCTTTTTTACTGGCTTGCGCCGCCGCCGGACGATAAAACCAAAAACCAATGAGCAGGTACGAACAAAAACCCACCAACTCCCAAAATATAAAAATCAGGAGCAGATTATCCGCTAAAACCAAACCCAGCATACTGCCGGTAAATAAATTTAAATAAGCAAAATACCGGTTATAATGTTCGTCGTTGTGGAGGTAGGCTACCGAAAATATTTGCACCAGCAAAGAAATAAAGGTAACAAATACCAGGAGCAGTACCGACAAGTTATCGAGGTAAACACCTGCCGTAAATAGTTGCTGGGTATTATTAAGGCCGGTTAACCTAAACCAGGTAAATTGCTGATGAAGAGGAAATTGTTGCCAAACCTGACTAAAAAGATATAAGGCCAGCATTAAAGAGAGTGCTCCCGCACTGATGCTAAACCAATCGCCCTGGCGAGGCAATTTTTTACCAAGAAAAAAACAAACAGCAAACCCCAGCAAGGGCAACAAAAGCAAACCTCCGGCAAAAGCGAAGGCAAGATTTTGGTTGGTTGAGCTTGTCAGGAGACTGGTGTTCAAAACGCTTTATCCTTGCGAGGCATCTACCTCGTTTACATTTACAGTGTTAAAATATTGATATACTTTTATGACAATAGCCAAAGCAATGGCAGCTTCGGCGGCCGCAATCACAATTACAAAAAGCGCAAATACCTGCCCTTGCAACAAATGGGGGTCGTGCTGGCTAAAAGCAATTAAATTTAAATTTGCAGCGTTAAAAATAAGCTCAATCCCCATGAGAACGGCCACCGCATGCTTTTTAATAACAATGGCCAGAACGCCAATGCTGAACAAAACAGCACTGAGCAACAACAAATGTTCGAGCGGTACGGACGCCATTATTTCAATTTACTTTGCGAACTAATAAAGGCAGCTCCCATTAATGCCACGAGTAAAACCAGTGAAGCAACTTCAAACGGGAGCGCGAAGTTACTCAATAAGTTGATACCAATGCCATGTAAAGTAGATTTTGCACCAGTGCTTGCTAAGGTTTCGCCTTGTTTCATCCAGGGTAATTGCGTAAAACCCACCCGGGCAATAATGTACACCAAACCTCCAAGTAACAAAAAAGTAAGCAAGCCCCCTGCCGCCACGTTACTGGATTCAGAGCGGATAAAAAGATTATCGCCGCGGTTACTCAGCATAATTCCAAACAAAATTAAAACTAAGATTCCGCCTACGTACACCATCAGTTGCGTCACAGCAATAAAGTCGGCCATTAACAACACGTACACCGCCGCTAAGCTTAATAAAGTAATTAAGAGCATAAAAGCCGCGTGCAGCAAATTCTTCATGAAAACCATGAGCAGCGCCGAGCAAAGTATCAGAAAAGCAAATACATAAAATAAGGTCAGCACCATAGTTGAAAAGTTGGAAAGTTTAAAAGTTAGAAGGTTATAACTTTAATTAAATTGAGAATTTACTTCAAACATTATATACCAGTGTATTTTTAAAATTATCACTATTTTATTAATCCAGTTAATCTTGCAAACTTTTCAACTTTTCAACTTACTTCTATTTTTTCTTCGCGGCTTGTTGTTGTTCGAACAGTAGCTGTTTTTCGCGGGCTTGTTCAGGGGTGAGGTCGGTGAAGTGGTAAATCATGTTTTTAATATCCACTTCTGGAAAGTCGTACACCTTGGTCATGGTTAAACAGTCGGTGGGGCAAACGGTGGTGCATAAGCCGCAGTAGCAACATTTGGCCAGATCAATATCAAATTTAGGCGCATACAACCGCTTTTTAGTGCCGTCGGAGGTAATGCCAATTTCTTCGGTGGCTTTAATCGATTCTATTTCGATGCAATTAACCGGGCAAATTTTGGCGCATAGATCGCAAACGATGCAATCATCTATTTCGTTGTGCAAACGGTAACGCCCATTATCCGGCACCGGGATGGCTTCATAGGGATATTTTAAGGTTACTAATCCTTCTTTCTGCGCAAAATAATCTTTGTCAGAAATATATGCCTGGTTGCGCCGCTTGGTAGCTTTCCGGATGTGGCGCAACGACAACATCAACCCGCTCCACAACGAACTGACCGATGCCCAAAAGCTATTTTTACTTTCTATATTTACTGTGTTATTTTCCATGTAATTAAATCATCAACAACCGCCAGATACCCGCCAATAAAACCATCCCTAAACTAACCGGAATTAAAATTTTCCAGCACAACTGCATTAATTGGTCCACGCGCATGCGGGGGTAAGTCCAGCGTAACCAAATCTGGGAAAGCAATAAAATGCTTACTTTACTCATTAACCAGAAAAAGCCCCAAAGGTTGGCCACAATTGTTCCGGGTGTGCTGGTTGTCCAGGTGGCTAGCTTGAGTGGGCCCAGATTAGGTAAAGGAGTATTCCAGCTACCTAAAAACAAAATGGTAGCTACCAGGCAAACCAGCACCATCATGGTGTACTCCGCTAAAAACAAAGCAGCAAACCGAAAACCCGAGTACTCCACGTGAAAACCCGCCACTAATTCCGATTCAGCTTCCGGAATATCAAACGGCGCCCGGTTACATTCGGCTAAAGAAGCAATGTAGTACACAATAAAACTCACCATTAAAAACGGCATACGCACAATGTTCCAGGTGGTTATGCCGCCTACCTGGGTCACATCTATTTGTAAAGCTTTTAAGCCGAAAAGGTAATTTTTCTCGTTCTCTAATCCGGCAAACTGGTTTAACAAGATACCCTGCTGAAAGCTGATTTCCTGCAGATTTAAAGACTGGCAAATCATAATGGCACTTAAAATGGCGAGTCCGGCCGGAATTTCGTACGAAACAATTTGCCCCACCGAGCGCATCGCTCCTAATACGGCGTACTTGTTATTAGAACCCCAACCGGCCATCAGCAGGCCAATTACATCCAGCGACACAATCGATAACAAAAAGAAAATACCCACTTCGGCCCCGGAAGCAATTAAATCTGGCGAAACGGGTACCACGGCAAATCCAGCTAAAACTGCAGCAAAAATGATTATTGGTGCTAGCCGGAATAAATTTTTATCGGCAACGGTGGGTATAATATCTTCTTTTTGCAGCAGTTTTACTACATCAATAATGGCCTGAAACATGCCATACGGACCAACTTCGGTAGGCCCGAGGCGATCCTGGATAAAAGCCGCTACTTTACGCTCGGCGTAGGCCAGCGCAATTACCACCCCCAAAATAACAACAAGGCATACAAGCAGTGCCACCATATTAATCCTACCTGAATAGCAGACAAAAGTTTTAGTCGATATAAAACCAAATACTTTTCTGCCAGATTGGTCACAGGTTTAGTTTAAAATCGCGTAAACTTATGAAACTTTAGCTTTAAAATTAAAAAAAGAACCCACTGCTTCACTTATTTATTCCGGCACTTCCTGAATTTTAAAAATCTACTACCGGTAGTATCAAGAACAAGTTAGATACTATATATTTATAAGTTAAGAATACCTCGGCGGTAAATTGATGGATTAATCCAGAAAGTAAAAAGTAGTCCGGAATATAAACATCTGAATTGTAGCCCTATTTACTTAGCGCTGGTGTTTAAACTATAAACTTGCGACCTGATAAAACCGGAAGAAAAATTTTTAAATTTTTATGAAAAACAGCAACCATGCTGCCGATTACGGCAGAAGAAAATTTTTAACTTCAGTTACAAAATTAGCGGGTACAACGGTGCTTCTAACCGCCGCGGGACAAAGTTTCGCTCGCCAGATAAATCCTGTTCAAAAAACAGTTACGGTAAAGCAGGTTATTAATACAATTTTGAAAGAAATACCTAATGCGCCTTTTGCCTCCACTGTGGATCAGTTGCGGTCGGGCAGTATGGAACAGGAAGTGAAAGGCATTGTTACTACCATGTTCCCGACCATTGAGGTAATTGAGAAAACGGCTAAAGCCGGCGCGAATTTTATTATTGCCCACGAAACCCCGTTTTACAATAACCAAGACGAAACCGATTGGTTAAAACAAGATGATGCCTACCGGTACAAAGTAGATTTACTAAACAAACATAACATTGCCGTTTGGCGCTTTCATGACTACTGGCATGCCCACAAACCCGACGGCATTATTATGGGTAATCTGACCAAACTGGGCTGGGATAAATATTACGATGCAAACAATCCGCGGTTACTTACTTTACCGCAGCCGCTTGCTTTAAAAAATATTGCTACGCTGGCCAAAAACAAATTGGGTATTGCTAGTGTGCGGGTGGTGGGTAATTTAAACCAGAAATGTACTACCGTTTACCTGGCTTTTGGCTACATGGATAGCCGCCGGCAAATTGCCGCGATTCAGGAAATGAAACCCGATTTAATCTTGAGCGGCGAAACCCGCGAGTGGGAAACGGTTGAACGTGTACGAGACGGTTTACTGATGGGCCAGAAAACTTCTTTACTGGTATTAAGCCACGCCGTAAGCGAAGAAGCCGGCATGGAATACGCCGCCAAATGGTTACAACCTAAATTACCTGGTGTTAATATCACCCACATAGCTTCTACCAGTCCGTTTACTTATTTGTAAAAGTTAGTAAAAGCTAAATTTTTAAATTTCTATTTGATTTATCCGAAAAAATAGAAATTTAAAAATTTATTGAAAAGGAATGAAGAAATATGCTAAGTAAGCTTTAAGTTAAATTCTTGCCCAATATTATTTTTGAAGACAATACAATAATTTTCTTCTAAACTTTGGCAATATATTTTTTCGAAACTGGATAAACTATCCAGGTAATTTTGCAAATGGTGATTTTTTAAATTTGAGACAGTTGCTGCTTCCACGCTTAATGGAAAGTTATTCTGATTAGGGTTTGACGTGTGAATATAAACAGCATCATCCGAACTATCATAATCATGAATAATGGCGAATAAGTGAAATGGCTTGGGATAACTATTTAAACTTTCTTCAAAACTGTTAAAATGTTTAATTAAGCTATCTAAATGCGGCTTTCTCTTTTTCCAGCTTTTATTTCCTAATCCTTTCCAATCAAAATGAATGTGCCAAAGGTCAAACCAGGAATTTGAATTACCGGAAAGATCCAAGGCGTTATTTTTAAAATTTTTTAATTTTTGAAGATTGCGGTAATATCTTCTTTGGCCCCGAAGTTTTTTCATAATTACCGATTTATATCCAACAGGTGCGGCAAAAACTGCGACAAGTTCGTGATAATGCCTTTTTCCCGGCGCAGGCCAATGGCGCAACCTTCGCCAGCCCAAAATACGCCGGCCTGGTACAAATTACCTTGGTCGTCTTGGGGTAAATCTACCCAGGCTTGGTAAACAAACTTTTGATTGGCGTACTCCCCTTCTTTTTCGTCCACAATTTTTTGATCTACTACCTGCACGTTTTGCCCTTCGCGACCGAAAAAAGGCTTACGAATGTATTTGCCCGGAATAGGCTCTAAGGCTGTTTCTAGTAAAAGCGGGTGATGCGGGTAGGCTTTCCAGAGCCAGGCCAGAAAACCTTTGCTTTGCCAGATTAAGGTATACGGCGGATTAGCTACCACCACATTGCGGGTAAGCATCAGACTGGCTAAGTCCTCGGCGAGTTCCGGTTCTTCCCAAGCAATCTGCTCCCAGGGCAGTAATTTAAATACAAACGGAAACTCAAGCCATTCATCCTTCCCCACTTCGCCCCAAACGCCCCGGTCTGCTCCCTCGGTAGAAAAAGTTAATTCATCAATCGGAAATAAGAAGGCTTCGAAGCCGGCTTCGCGGGCCGCCTGGGCAATAACTTCGCAGTTGGTACGGTCTTCGGTGCTTTCGCCAATGTAGGTTAATACTAAATTCGGGGCTAAGTCGTCGTTCCGGGAACGCCAGTTGGCTAGTTGCTCCACCAAGGCTTCGTACAAGCCCGAGGCTTGGGCCGCCTCGTTTTTACCCGCCGCTGCCAAACTAGCCCATTGCACCACGGCGGTTTCCGGAATAGAAGTAGCGGTATCGGCATTAAATTCTAAAAGCTTGGGCCCTTCAGGAGTTTGCACCAAATCAAACCGGCCATATAAATGCCAGTGCCGGTCATCGTTCCAGGACTGCCGGATTATGGGCCACAGGTTTTCCGGAATATCTAATATTTGCAAGAAATCAGCGGGTAAATCGTCGGGCACGGCGGCCACCATCAGGTCGTATAGCTGAGTAGCGGCATTTAATAAAGCATCCGCCTCTTTTTCGGGCAAAAGAACTGCTTCGTCGGGCAAATAATTTGCGCAGCCTTCCTCGGTTACCCAGTTCCAGCCTAAACCTTGCAGCACCGCATTTACATTGCCGTGGTGTTTTATTACTTGCACGCGGGTATTTTTACTCCCATTAAAAGAAGCGAATTTCTCTAAGTTTGCCAAAGTGTATTAAAAGCTAAATGTACGTCCAGAACAGCGGAAGTTGCCAGAAAACTCAAATTTTTAAAATTTTGATTAGCTGGCAATTTCTAAAAGATTAGACCGGAAGATTTAAGAGGAAAAACCACTGCGGCGGCCGGAAAAATAGCCCGAACGGCCCTGCGGTGCTTGAGTAGCACTCCGGCTCCGGTAAGTGCCGCTGCCGTAATAACCACCCCGGCCCCCACTTTGCTGCCGTTGCTGGTAAATGTTATTCCGCCAACCACTGGTCCGGTTTAAGATAGAAGAATTAGCATAATAGGCCGGGTTCGGCGACATCATGCGGCCGGCCATGTACCCGATGCCGCTCCACATGAGCACATCCATCATGCCAAAGCGGTTGGTATTATTCGGGTGCACCGAGGCATATTCGTTCATGGCGCGTTGCAGCGGCTCGCCGGTTAAAGTATCTACTTTGCCATCGTAATGCTTTAAAATGGCGGCTACTTGACCAGCTCCGGCTGGTTTTTCGTCGGTTATTTTCCAATTATCCGGGCTGGTTTCGGTCATTTCGGTAATTACGCCTTGGCTTAAAGTGCTGGTACCCGTTGACCAGTCGCTGGTAGCCGTATCCTGCTGCGAATTGCTGCCCGAACTACAACTCGCTAAACCCAGACTGCTCGCCGCCGCCAGAATAAGCATGTTGCGTTTTAAATCGCCAATGATATGATATCTTTTCTTCATTTATTTAGTCCCTAGTCCATGGTCCATAGACCACAGATTTTTAAATTTTTAAAATTTGGAATGCCGGTCTAGGTATAATTAAGAATAACCCAAAGTATACCCTTAAACTTTCCAACACGTCCACCTTTCAACCTTAAACTTGTAACCTGCAACCTGTAACCCCTTACTCCCACAACGGGTAGTGTTCCAGATTTACTTTCCGTTCAAAGAAAATCCGGGTAGATTCTTCGAAGGATCGGGTAAAATCAGATACGTAAAACGCGTGCTCTTTAACTAATTTTTCGGCGGTTAAATCGTTGGCAATTAAAAATTGCTTTACGTGTTCGGCCACGAGCGTCGATGCATCCACAATATCTACGCGCCCCTGATAAAACTCATTAATCTGGTTTTTAATTAATGGGTAGTGCGTACAACCTAGTATTAACGCTTCGATGTTGTCGAGCTCTGGGTCCGATAGATACTTTGCTATAACGCTTTCACTAATGTTATTATTGAAAAATCCTTCTTCAATCATGGTGGCCAGCAAAGGGGTAGCTAAAGATTGCAGGGTAATGTTTTTTTCCAACGCATCGATCTTCTTTTTGTACACGTTGGAATTTACCGTTTGTTTTGTACCAATAAGCCCGACGGTTTTATTAGCGTAATGCTGGCCAATATATTCTACGGCCGGATCGATCACATTTAAAATTTTAGCTTTACTGCCCACGTACTCCCGCACTAAATCGTAAGCGGCCGCCGAAGCAGAATTGCAGGCAATTAAAATAACTTTACACTGCTGCTGAATGAGCAAGTTGCAAATTTTAACGGAATAAGCCTGAATAGCCGCCGTAGATTTATCGCCGTAGGGCAAGTGGGCCGTATCGCCAAAATAAATTAATCTTTCGTGGGGCAGTAAGCGGGTAATGGCCTGGGCCAAGGTAAGTCCGCCAATGCCGCTGTCAAATACCCCAATGGGTTGTTGTTTTAAATGCTGGCTCATGCAACAAAATTACGGCAATTTTATGAATAACCACCTAGTTGGCCGAAAGGCTTAAATTATTAGAAATATTAAATTAAGTATACCTACTTACGTATTTATACTTATATAATTAATTTAATACCAAATACCTAAAATTAGCTTGTTACCCACATGTTATTTGTATTTTAAAAACCTTTACTCCACCCAACCGTATAGAAACCCAAATAAATAATATTACTCTTTACTACCAACTAAATAAGTAAAACTATGCGTATTATTCCAACAAGAATCCACGGGATTTTAGATTATCTGGTGGGTATCATTTTAATAGCCTCACCATGGGTGTTTGATTTTAACAACGGCGGAGCAGAAACCTGGGTACCGGTAATTGTAGGTATTATGGTGTTATTGCAAACCATCATGACCGACTTTGAAGTAGGTATAATCCGGAAAATTCCGATGGTAAGCCACTTGCGGATGGATTTGTTTGTGGGCTTATTTTTAGCGGCCTCACCCTGGATTTTTAATTTTCATGAAGTAGTTTGGGAACCGCACGTAATTTTTGGTATTTTCTCCATCCTGGCTTCCCTCATGACCCGTACCGTGCCGGCCACCGTAACAAACGCTACCCGGAGCACTATAATCAACGATTTAAATAACAATCGTAGTTAATTTAGAATCTATTATTAATTGGTTTAGGAGAAAGCCGGCAAATGCCGGCTTTTTTATTGTTAAATTTTTAAAAATTCAGGCTAAACCTAAGCAGCTTAACTAAACGGCGGGCTTCTCCAATCTTTCCGCTACCTTTGCAGTATGAATTACTTATCTGCCGAAAATATATCGAAAACGTTCGCTGACCGCTGGCTCTTCCGGGATTTAAATTTTGGAATCAGCAAAGGGCAGCGTATGGCGCTGGTAGGCGTAAACGGGTCCGGGAAAACTACTTTGTTAAACGTACTGGCCGGCAAACTAGCTCCTGATTCCGGTTCTGTGAGCATCCGTAAAGAAATTAAGGTGGGCTACCTGGGTCAGCAACCCGAGTTTAACGAGGCCATGACCGTGCAACAAACCTTGTTTTCGGGCCAGAATGAAATTATTGAAACCATAAGCCAGTACGAACGGATTTTACTTCAGGAAAACGCCAATCCGGACGAACTGCAACGCTTAATGGAGCGCATGGAAGAACTGAACGCCTGGGACTACGAAACCAAGGTAAAACAGATTTTAAGTAAATTTGGCATTAACGACCTCGAAAAAGAAATCCGCCATTTATCAGGTGGCCAGAAAAAACGGGTAGCCATGGCCCGGGTACTTATTGAAGAACCCGATTTGCTGATTATGGACGAACCTACTAACCACCTGGATTTAGATACCATTGAGTGGCTCGAAAATGTGCTATCGTCGCCGCAGCAAACCATACTGATGGTAACTCACGACCGGTATTTTCTGGATAAAGTAGCTAACGAAATTGTGGAGCTGGACCAAGGCAAAGTTTACTCTTACAAAGGCAACTACGCGTACTTTATTGAGAAAAAAGCTGAGCGGGAATTGCAGCAAGACCTGGAAATTGAAAAAGCCCGCAATTTAATGCGCAAAGAATTAGATTGGATGCGCCGGCAACCCAAAGCCCGGGGCACCAAATCTAAATCGCGCATTGATGCTTTTTACGACCTGAAAGAAAAAGCCAGCAGCAAAGTAAACCAGGCTCAACTGGAGTTATCGGTAAAAACAACCCGGCAAGGCGGAAAAATTATTGAGGTTGAAAAGATTTCTAAATCATTTGGTGCCAAAAAGATAGTTGATAATTTTTCCTACGTTTTTAAGAAAAAAGACCGCATCGGCATCATTGGCGAGAATGGCGCAGGTAAATCCACGTTCCTGAATATGCTAACCGGCAAATTAAAACCCGATTCGGGCGAAGTAGACCCAGGGCAAACGACGGTGGTGGGCTATTACACCCAAGACGAACTCACGTTTAAAGAAGACCAACGGGTAATTGATATTGTAAAAGAAATTGCTGAAGTGGTAGAAATGGCCAACGGCGAGGTAATTACCGCGTCGCAGTTTTTGCAGCACTTTATGTTTCCACCGGCGCAGCAATACACGTTGGTAGGTAAATTAAGCGGGGGCGAAAAGCGCCGCTTGCAATTACTCCGGGTGCTAATCAAAAATCCGAATTTTTTAATTTTGGATGAGCCTACCAACGATCTGGATATTATCACGCTTAATATTCTGGAGGACTTTTTACTGCAATTTGGCGGCTGTTTGTTAATTGTATCGCACGACCGCTATTTCATGGACCAATTGGTAGAGCATTTGTTTGTGTTTGAAGGAGAAGGCATAATCCGCAATTTTCCGGGTAATTACTCCGATTACCGCGAGTGGCAAGCCGAAAACGAAAAAGAAGCGGCTAAGCCAAGTACCAAACCAGCCACTCCCCCTCCTACTGCTACCCCGGAGCCAGCAACGAGCGCAAAACGAAAAGCGAGTTACAGCGAAAAACGAGAGTATGAGCAATTAGAAAATGAAATTGCCACTTTAGAAACGGAGAAAGAAGCCATTATTATCCGCATGAACAGCGGCATCGCCGATCATAAGCAACTTGCCGAAGACGCAGCCCGTCTGAAGCAAATAGACCAACTACTCGATCAAAAATCAGAGCGATGGCTGGAACTGGCCGATATAATGGATTAACGATTTAATGGACTAAAACTAAAAGGCCCGCCGGATAATACCGTGGGCCTTTTAAATGCAAATTGTATTTAACATAATAAATACAACAAAGTACTATTTTTTAAATTTTTTATTCTTGGAAAAGCGGCACCAGCCCAAACTTAATACAAGCCTTGAAAGTTGTTATTGTTGCTTTCGTAGCTAAAACTAAAACCCAACTTCTGGCCGCGGCTTACTTGCTGGTTTTCCATTTTTTGTTTCACCGAAATCTTTTTGATATCATCGATGGCTGGGGCTATTAAATCGTTATTAACCGAAGCCACCATCGCACTTTCGATAAATAAACGTAGCGCTTTATCATCAATTACATTTTTAGAAATATCCGAGTATTCCAGATCAAGCTCGCTAACCCCCTCCAGGTAATAATGGTTTTCTACGTTAATCAGGATGCGGGCCAGCAAGTACCCAGGATCGTTCATGCGGTTGTATTTAATAGAATCGGCCATAAAATTATATGCCATGATGTGCCCAAAAAACCGGCGGCGGAAATCTTCTTCCACGTAGGGGTTACTCATTAGTTCATGATCTTCCGGAAAAGTTATAACATTGGAATGCATCACAAAAATGAGCAGATCGCCGGAAAACTTAATTTGAAATTCAAATTCGTTAATGTTGCGGTATTCAATTACTACATTAGAGTCTACTTCCGTGATTTTTTGACTTAAAATATCCACAATCTCGGCCGCTGCTACCCGTAATTTTTCAAATACTACCTGCGTGTTCCGGTAAATTGTTTGTTTGGTGATTGATTTTTGTTTAAGCCCTTCAAATATTACTTCGAGTTTGTCTTCCATATTCCATGCATTTAGCTATTGCTTTATTCGTGCAATAGCACGTAATCTTATTTAAGTTTTTCGAGTAAATGATTCGGTAATTATTTACTCGTTTATTATTTCAAAATTTCAGCCAAACTTTGCAAGCTGGTATTTTTTACTGGTTACATTTCTAAATTGGCCATCTGCTCCTGGTTTAATTCCAAATTGTGATATACTTTTTGCACATCGTCGTCGTCTTCGAGTACATCAATCAATTTAAGCACTTTTTTGGCGGCTTCATCGTCCAGGGCAACAGTGGTTTTGGGTAGGCGCTGCAGTTCAGCGGTTTCTACTTCCAGATGCAGGCTTTCTACCATTTTTTGCAAAGCGCCAAAATCTTCCATGGCGCAATAGATGGTAATATATTCTTCTTCAAAAATTACTTCTTCGGCTCCGGCATCAATCATTTCAAAAGTAAATTCTTCTTCATCCAAAGGAGGTTGGGTTTGTTTCACCACAAAAACCCCTTTCCGGTCGAACAGAAAATCCAAAGAACCGTTGGTACCCAAAGCCCCACCATTTTTACTAAATGCCGACCGCACACTGGCTACCGTGCGGTTTAAATTATCGGTTAAACACTCTACATAAACGGCCACGCCGTGGTTGGCGTATCCTTCGTACGTAATTTCGGTGTAGTGGGCATCATCCGCGCCCGAACCTTTTTTAATGGCCCGCTCCATGTTTTCTTTGGGCATGTTGGCAGCTTTTGCACTTTGGATTGCTAAACGCAAACGCGGATTACCATCCGGATCGGGGCCGCTCTCGCGTACCGCCACCGATATTTCTTTAATAATTTTAGTAAATATTTTGGAGCGTTTGGCATCAAGGGCTCCTTTCTTCCGCTTAATCGTTGACCATTTACTGTGTCCTGACATGTGCCGTTTTAATCGTTATGAGTTATTTATTAGTTGTTTGCTGTTTAAGTGGTTGTTGCCGGTATAGGTGTATACGCTGTAAAACAGATTTTTAAAAATTCGCGTTTTCTACTAACTTATATTTGATAAATAAACGTTGATTTACTGCCAAATTATTTAATAATCTTAGTAATGTAAAGTTCTGGTTAAAAGCTCTTCGTTAATCCCTATTTTGTATATTAATTTCACAACCCTAAGCTGTTACTTTAGTTATAATCCTAAATTTAAGCCGTTAAAGCTATTTAATTTAGTATCTTTACTTTTTACGTATTAGCATTTACTTTATTATAATGGATATTCAACCCGATGATCAACCTGTTTTGGAACAAGATTTTCATTCTTTCCAATTACACGATGACCTCTTAGCCGGTATCGATGCCATGAACTTCCGGAAGCCGACACCTATTCAGCAGGCGGCTATTCCGGTAATTCTGGAGCAACACGATTTAATTGCCTGCGCCCAAACCGGTACCGGTAAAACCGCCGCTTACGTATTGCCGCTGCTGGATAAAATATCGCACGCTGGCCACAATCATACCAGCACATTAATTTTAGTGCCCACCCGCGAACTGGCTAAGCAGATTGACGACCAGATTGCCGGTTTTGCATATTTTGTTTCGGCTACTTCCATTGCTATTTACGGCGGCAACAAAGGCGAAAGCTGGGACCAGCAAAAAAATGCTATAACCAGCGGGGCCGATATTATTATTGCCACGCCCGGCCGCTTAATTGCGCATATGAACATGGGTTACGTAAAGTTTGACCAACTGGATTACCTGGTTCTGGACGAAGCCGATAAAATGCTGGACATGGGTTTTATGCCCGATTTACTCCGGATAGTAAGTGAGTTACCGGTTAAACGGCAAACTTTAATGTTTTCAGCCACTATGCCCCCGAAAATACGGGAGCTGGCCCGCAAAATTTTGAAAAATCCGAAGGAAATAAACCTGGCGATTTCTAAACCCGCTGAAGGCATTGACCAGCGCATGTACCTGACTTATGACAAGCAAAAACCAAAATTACTTGAGCATTTGCTGAAAGATTTAACGGTACAAAGCATGATTATATTTACGTCCCGGAAATCGGCAGTAAATGAAATTGTGCGGATTTTACAAAAGATGGGCCACAAAGCCGAAGGCATTACCTCCGACCGCACTCAGGACGAACGCGAAGCTACTTTGCAAGGCTTCCGGAACAAGCAATTTCAAATTTTGGTGGCCACGGATATCATGTCCCGGGGCATTGATATTGATAATATCAGCCATATTTTAAATTACGATGTGCCCCAGGATGCCGAAGATTACATTCACCGGATTGGCCGGACGGCGCGGGCTTCCACCACTGGTACTGCCATAACTTTTATTAACGAGAAAGACCAAATCCGGGTTAAGCGTATTGAACGTTTAATTGAACGGGAATTACCTAAGCTGGAAAACCCAGAAGAAATTGGCCCGGGCCCCGCATTCGAACCCAGCAAACACCGGGACACGGACCGTGCTAAACCCCGGAATAAATCCCGCAAAAAACCCGGTCAAAAATCAACTGCGCCGGATGCAAAATTGACAGAACCAGTGGTCCCCAAAGAAAGAAGACCCAAATCGAACAAACCCAAACCTTCGCGGCCTAAGCCAGTGGCTGAAAACCAACAGGACCGACCAAAAGAATTGTATAAGCCCAAACCGCGGTTTAATAAAAAACGCAGCAATAAATCCACCGGCGAAACCCCAGCATCAGAAGCTACTCCTGCCGTACAAAGCGAAGAGTAATTGAAGTCCAAAAAAATTTAAAAATCCTTGGCTAACCTGTATTTAAATGATTGGGTTAACCAAGGATTTTTAATTTTTATAATTTCTAAGAATTTTAAGTTTAGGTATCGCTTATACCTAATACTATATACAAGCTATCCTGAATTTTGCTTGTTGGTAAGGAAAGTTCTTTGGAGCCGGTTACCGTCTCCAAAGAACAACAGCAAAGCTAGTATAGCAGCAACTACTTCTAACTATTAGATTTAACTAGTTCACAAAATTTGCCCGATGCCAAATAGCAAAACAAAAAGCATGGTGCTTAAAGCCATTTGTTTTAAATAAGGGTCAAGCTGGGCGGGTTGTTGCAGGCGGTATACGTGGGTACCGATTCTAAAAAAAAGCGGTAAGGTAATTAAAAACAAAAATTGCCCCGGCGAATGGTAGTTTAAACCCACGTATATAATTCCGGAAAGTAAACCGGCGGCTAACAAAAACCAATGATACACCCGGGCACGCTGCGGCCCTAATCTTACAGGTATCGAGCGTTTACCAGCCAGTTCATCCGACCGGATATCGCGGATGTTGTTTATGTTGAGCACTCCCGTGGAAAAAAAACCCAGGCTGGCCGCTGGCCAAAACATATCGGCGGTTAACACGCCGGTTTGCAAAAAATACGTACCTAAGACCCCGACTAAACCAAAAAACACAAACACGGCAATATCGCCTAAGCCCGCGTAGCCGTAAGGTTTACTGCCCGCCGTATACGATACTGCCGCCCAGATGCACACCAGGCCCAAAGCCAGAAAAGTAAAAAAAAGGTAAATGCCGTGCGTGCCCAGCGCCAAAAACAAAAGCAGCACTCCGGATACTAAACTTAAAAAAGCCGTCAGGTAAATAGCCTTTTTCATTTCGGTGGCGTTAATATGCCCCGCTTGCACCGCGCGGGAAGGACCTTCGCGGTGCAGGCTATCCGCCCCGTGCTGCGAGTCGCCGTAATCGTTGGCCAGGTTAGATAAAACCTGCAGAAGTACGGTAGTAAGGGCGCATAAAAACACAATCGTAAAGTTAAATTTACCTTGCGATGCGGCCAGAAAACTTCCCATGCCGATACTGGCCAAAGCTAAAGGCAACGTACGGAGCCGAAAGGCCGAAACCCAGGCCTTTACTTTACCAGGCGACTGAATGGAAGAAGATGAAGCCAATTTTTAAAATTTTTTATTTTTGAATAGCCGCGATTATTTCTTCGCTCATAGGCGCTACTTTCGATGAGAAAAACTGCACTACTTTGCCGTCTTCGTTAATTAAATATTTGCAGAAGTTCCAGGTAGGTGCCTCGTCGGTTATGCCGTTTAAAGATTTGCTGGATAAGTACTTGTACAAAGGATGCTGTTCCGGGCCAGTTACTGCAATTTTTTCTACTACCGGAAAAGTAACGCCATAGTTCTTTTCGCAAAATGCCGCAATTTCCTGATTAGAGCCGGGTTCCTGACCGCCAAAATCGTTAGCCGGGAAACCAATTACCACTACCTTGGTGCCGTACTGGTCGTAAAGTTGCTGCAGTTCTTTATACTGCGGCGTAAAACCACACTCCGAGGCCACGTTTACCAGCAGCATTTTGCGGCCTTTAAACTCGTTCAGGTTAATTTCTGAACCATCCAGAGTTTTAAATCTAAAATCATAAACCGAAGGTTTGTTTCCTTCTACGTGTTCTGTTGTTGTTTCCATAACGGTTGTTTCGGGTGGAGTAGATTGTTCTTTGGCCTTAGTAGACTGCTGACAAGCAAATGGCAGCCATAATAACAGAAGTATACCCAGGTATTTCATATTTGTTTAACCATTTTACCGGTAATTTGCTTTTTAGGAGCGCGTAAAAATGTAAATTTTTAAAAATTTAGCATGTACGGCAGTCAGCAGACTGCCGCCCTTTGTTCACGTACACCAGTAATGCTTCGCTGAATACTTGCGCCAGTAACAAGAATCTAAGTCTAGTATCTAACGTCTAGTGTCAAATCTCTAACCTACATGCGCTCCGGTACTTCAATGCCTAATAGCAGCATGGCCCGTTTAATGGTTTGAGCCACCATTCTGGATAAAGTAACCCGAAAGCTTAAGGCCGCCGGATCGGTTTCCTGAAAAATAGAAACTTCGGTATAAAAGCGGTTATAGGTTTTGGCTAACTCATAAGCGTACTGCCCTATTACCGATGGAGCATATAAATTGGCAGCTTCCTGCACCACATTCGGGAAGGCGGCCAATTGGGTAATTACCTCCCGTTCTGTTTCGTGAAAAGATTTTACACCGGCATAAGCTTGTAAATCAGTCGGAATATTTAACTCGGCGGCTTTACGCAAAATAGCCGCAATGCGGGCGTGGGTATACTGGATAAAAGGCCCCGTATTACCAATAAAGCTGATCGATTCTTCTGGGTTAAACAGCATGCGCTTTTTTGGATCAACTTTTAGCAGAAAATACTTGAGCGCTCCCATGGCTAATGTATGATACAAGTGCTGCGCTTCGGCTTCGGTAAATCCTTCAATCTTGCCTAGTTCGTCGGTTTGTTTGTGGGCCGTTTCTATCATCTCGGCTACCAGTTCATCGGCATCCACCACCGTTCCTTCCCGCGATTTCATTTTGCCCGAAGGCAAATCTACCATGCCGTATGATAAATGATAAATGCCGCCGGCATAAGGCTTGCCTAATTTTTTAAGAATAGCCTGCAACACCTGCATGTGGTAATTCTGCTCATCGGCAATCACGTAAATGGATGAATCGTAGTTAAAATCCTGGTACTTTAACTCGGCAGTGCCTAAATCCTGGGTAATGTACACCGAAGTTCCATCGGCCCGCAGCACTAATTTCTCATCTAAACCTTCGTCGGCTAAGTTTACCCACACCGAACCGTCCGGTTTTTTAAAAAATACTTCTTTGGCTAAACCTTCTTCTACCGTTGATTTACCGAGTAAATACGTTTGTGATTCGTAGTAAAATTTATCAAAGTCTACGCCGATGTTTTTGTAAGTTTCATCAAAACCCGCGTACACCCAGCCGTTCATTTGCTGCCAGAGTTGGATGGTGGCGGCATCGCCTTGCTCCCAGCGCTGCAACATTTCCTGCGCTTGCCGCATTAAGGGGGCTTCTTTTTTAGCTTTATCTACCTCCATGCCACTCGATACCAGTTCGTCAATCTCTGATTTATACGCTTTATCGAAGAGCACGTAATATTTACCCGCCAGATGGTCGCCTTTAATGCCGGCACTTTCGGGGGTTTCGTTGTGCCCGAATAATTGGTACGCCAGCATGGATTTGCAGATGTGAATGCCCCGGTCGTTTACCAGATTTACTTTTACTACCTCGTGGCCGTTGGCTTTTAAAATTTCGGCTACGGAGTACCCTAAAAAGTTATTGCGTAAATGCCCCAGGTGCAAAGGTTTGTTGGTGTTGGGCGAAGAATACTCTACTACTACTTTGCTTTTCTTAGTTTTAGCGTAACCAAAATCCGGATCGTTGGCTAATTGCTGGAACACGTTGGCCCAAATTGCATCATCTATTTCCAGGTTTAAAAAACCTTTCACCACGTTGTAGCTGTAAACCTCACCGGTATTTTCTTTCAGGTATTTGCCTAACTCTACTCCTATCAGGTCGGGGGTTTTGCCGATGGTTTTGGTATATGGGAAAGTTACAAAAGTAAAAGTACCGGCAAATTCTTTGCGGGTGGGCTGCAAGGCAATGGCCGTTGGTTCTACGGTAATGGAATATAAATTCAGAAGGGCTTCGCTGATACTTTGGGCAATAGCTTGTTGTAATTCAATCATACAGGAGTACTAAAGTTTAGTTTTGGGCAAATAAAACAAACGTTAAAATTATTTTACCCGGTTATATTTCTTTAAATGCTACCGGAGCATGCGTTTTTTAGTGTTTTAAGCCGGTAGCGCTGTTTAATTATTGTTATTACTATTTTTTAAATTTTATAGAACCAAGATCTAAATAGTCGAATTTAAAAAATTAGCCTGTCCGGCTTAAAATAGCTTCGGTGGCAAGTTCCAGAATACGAAAGGCATTTTTGGCCATGGTATTTTTAATATCCAGCATGGGGTTAATTTCTACCATTTCAAAACAACATACTTTAGGACTGAGGCATAAAGTATAACATAGCTCCTGAGCCTGGGTAACCGACAAACCAATAGCTACCGGCGTACCCGTTCCCCGCGAAAATTTTGGATCTAAGCTATCCACGTCGAAAGATACGTAAATGATATCGCAATCTTTTAAACGCTCCAGCACCTCCTGCCCTACTTGTTGCGGGCCTTTTTCGTTAAACTCTGCGTATTTGTAGTTTTTAATCCCGTGTTGCTGCATTAACGTATTTTCCGGTTCTTCGGTAGAGCGCACCATTACGTACACTAAGTGTTCGTGTTTTAACTTGGGGCCTTCGCCGCCCACCCTTTTCAGCACGTTCCAGAAAAACAAGGTTTCGAGGTCTGGGTTATTTACCTGGCAGCAGAGGTTGTCTTCGTTTAAAGCAATTCCTAAAGGCATGCCGTGCACATTACCTGATGGCGTGGTAAATGGCGAATGGCAATCGGCGTGCGCATCAATCCAAACCACCCCCAGGGTTTTATCGCGGTTAGCGGCTTTAATGCCCGCAATAGTTCCGGCGGCATTTGAGTGGTCGCCGGCCAGCACCAACGGAAACATACCTTGCACCATGGTTTGCTGCACCGTAGAGGCAATGCTTTTTTGCACAGTTAAAATAGAATCGATGTATTTGGCAAACGGAAATAAATTGCGGTCGAAAAGTACGTAATTTAAATTAGCAACTTCCGTAGAAATGAAACGCTTAAAGTAATCTGATTGTTTATTCAGGCAGGCCACTTTCAGCGCATCAATGCCCATGCTCGCTCCCCGCGTGCCGGCTCCGAGTTCTGAACGTACCTCAATAAGTTTTATGTTTTTATTAGTTAACATAACAATAACACAACAATCTTTTGCAAAGATGGTAAAATACAAACAATTTTACATCGCCCGCAGAGAGTTAAACCTAGCATGGATAAATACATCGATTTAATAAACCAAACTTTTGATTTTCCCACCGAAGAATTTCACGTAGAAGATGATCAAATGATTTTTAACGGCATTCCGCTGCTCGAAATCATTAAAGAATACGGTACTCCGCTTAAGCTTACTTATTTACCCAAAATCAGTTCCCAGATTCAGAAGGCCAAAAAGCTGTTCCGCGAATCAATGGAAAAGCTGAATTACCAAGGTACTTATACGTATTGCTACTGCACCAAGTCGTCGCACTTTTCTTTTGTGCTGGAAGAAGGGTTAAAAAACGACATTCACATCGAAACTTCGTCCTCGTACGATATTCCGATTATCCGGGCTTTGTACGAAAAGGGAAAATTAACCAAAGACCGTTACGTGATTTGCAACGGCTTTAAACGCGAACTATACAAAAGCTACATCGCCGAGTTAATTAACGACGGGTTTTACAATGTTACCCCTATTCTGGATAACCTTTCGGAAATTGATTATTACAAAGAGCACGTAACCGAAAAATGCCGCCTGGGTATTCGGGTAGCTTCCGACGAAGAACCAAAATTTGAATTTTATACCTCACGTTTGGGCATCCGGTACAACGATGTGGTAGATCTTTATTTAAATAAAATTAAAGACGATCCAAAATTCGAATTAAAAATGCTGCATTATTTTATAAACAGCGGCATTAAAGACACCTCGTATTACTGGTCAGAATTAAGCCGGTTCGTGCATAAGTATTGCGAACTGAAGAAAGTTTGCCCGGAACTGGACAGCATTGATATTGGCGGCGGTTTCCCGATTAAAACGTCCATTCAATCAGAATACAACTACCGCTACATGGTAGAAGAAATTCTGCGTACTATCCAGCGTATTTGCCAGGCCGAAGGCGTGCCGGAACCGAATATTTTTACTGAGTTTGGTATTTTTACCGTTGGTGAGAGCGGCGCCAATATTTATTCCATTCTGGATTTAAAATTACAGAACGACAAAGAATTGTGGTACATGATTGATGGCTCGTTTATTACCAACTTGCCAGATTCATGGGCTTTGAGCCAGCGGTATATTTTATTGGCTATTAACCATTTAAATAAAGGTTACCGGCGGGTGCAAATTGGCGGCTTAACCTGCGACAGCCAGGATTATTATAATTCCGAGACGCACTCGTTCCAGGTGTTTTTACCCACTATAACTTCCGAGGAGAAAGAACCGTTATACATTGGATTCTTCCATACCGGCGCTTACCAGGAGTCGTTGAGTGGTTACGGGGGCATTAAACACTGTTTAATACCGGCCCCGCGCCATGTTATCATCGATCGCGACGAGAACGGCCACCTGAAAACTAAAATGTTTGCAGATGAGCAGGATAGCGATTCGATGTTAAAAATATTAGGCTATAAACAATAGAAAAAAAAGTTGTTCGTTTATTTTATAATACCAGTAATATTTATGTATTTTTGCATTATATAAAGATACTAAAAATCATATATGAAAAAGTTACTTGTTGTTGGCGCCGTTTGCTTAGTAGGGTTAAGCTCGTGCAGATCTGTGCCTTGTCCGGCTTACACTAAAAAGGATGCCGTTAAAAGCCCCGCTTCCCAAATGGTAAAGGCTAATACCACGATTGAAAAAAATAGAATTTAATCGTTTTCATGCTTTTTCAGATAAATAAAAAAACCGGCCAGAGCCGGTTTTTTTATTTATGGCTTAAGATCAACTGAGTAGCATCCCATAAATTAGTACGCTGTTGAAGGTACGTTTCCGGCGGGTGCGGCCCCACTAAAATTCCTTTTACGTGTACTTTCCCAGCCGCTTGCATGTCACGTAACTGGTCGCCCACCATCCACGATTTGGACGGATCAATGTTAAATTTAGCGATGGCTTTTTCCAGCATTAACGAACCGGGTTTGCGCGCCAACGAAGCCGATACCGCCGGATGGGAAGGCGCGTAGTAAATGGCATCGATGATATCCCGGCAATTTTGCTGGAGCTTTTGGTGGCAGGCTTGCATTTGCGCCCGGGTAAATAATTCTTTGGCCAAACCGCCCTGGTTGGTTACTACAATTAACAAAAATCCATTTTCTTTTAATAAAGCTAAGGCTTCCGGTACTTTTTCTTCCAGAATAAAATCTTCGGGCAAATACGTATAGTCGCCGCGTTCTACGTTTAATACGCCATCGCGGTCTAAAAAAACAGCTTTTTGTTTCATCCTAATTTAAGCTCCTACGGTGGATCCAGACAGAATTTTAAAAATTTAAAAATTTCAAGTTAAGGCGGCAAATATATTCAAATCGGAGAAATCTTGTTTCCTGGGGTTTTTACTATCTTTGTCAGGTCATGAAAAATTCGCTTGTTATTATTCCTACTTACAACGAAAAAGAAAATATTGAAGATATTATCCGCAGTGTACTTTCGCTTACCCCACCTTTCCACGTTTTAATTATAGATGATAACTCGCCGGATGGCACCGCCACCATTGTTAAAAGCCTGCAAATAGAATTTCGTGACCGTCTTTTTTTAGAGCAGCGCCTGGGTAAATTAGGCTTAGGTACGGCCTACATTCATGGTTTTAAATACGCTTTGGCCAACGGCTACGACTATATTTTTGAAATGGATGCCGATTTTTCGCACAATCCCAACGATTTGCCGCGCTTGTACGATGCCTGCCATCGCGAAGGCTACGACCTGGCCATTGGCAGCCGGTATATACAAGGGGTAAACGTGGTAAACTGGCCCATGAACCGGGTACTGATGAGTTATTTTGCCAGCGCTTACGTGCGTTTAGTAACTGGCATGCCCATCCAGGATGCTACGGCTGGTTTTAAATGCTACCGCCGCAAAGTACTCGAAACCATCAACCTTGACGAAATCCGGTTTATTGGCTACGCCTTCCAGATTGAGATGAAGTTTTTAACGTACAAGTTTGGCTTTAAAATAAAAGAAGTACCCATCATTTTTACCGACCGCACCAAAGGCATTTCTAAAATCAGCAAAGGCATTATAAAAGAAGCTTTTTACGGCGTGCTTAAAATGAAGATTAATAGCTACTTCCGGTACTTTAACCGCTAATGCCGGATAATTCTTTGCGCCTGATGTATGCTTTGTGCCTGATTAGCCTTAAATTTCATTTTTAATTGAGTAATTCCCGTTAAATGTAAATGGTTACTCTGGTATTAATTTTTTGTTAAGCTGCTAAAAACCAGGCACAAGCCGGTATTAACAGCTAAAATTTACGTATTAAAATCAATGGATCACAATAATATATATTTTTGGATACTGTTCAACGCCTTTATTTTATTACTACTGGGCCTGGACTTATTTGTATTCCACCGGAAGTCGCACGAAGTAAAAATTAAAGAAGCGCTGGGCTGGAGTGCCTTTTGGGTTGCTTTAAGTTTATCGTTTAATGCGTTAATTTATTTCTGGATGGGCCCCACGCCCGCCTTAGAATTTTTAACCGCCTACCTCATCGAAAAATCACTCAGCGTCGATAACTTGTTTGTGTTTATCATGATTTTTTCTTATTTCAAGATTCCCATCCAGTTTCAGCACAAAGTTTTGTTTTGGGGTATTTTGGGGGCCTTGGTTTTGCGGGCCACTTTTATTGTGGTGGGCGTAGCCTTACTGGCTAAGTTTCATTTTATTATGTATATCCTGGGCGCTTTCCTGATATTTACCGGAATTAAAATGGCTACCACCGAGCAAGAAGAAATAGACCCGAAAGCTAACCCGGTAGTTAAATTTATCAGCCGTTATATTCCGGTTACCAACATGCTGGTGGGCGATAAGTTTTTTGTTAAATACGATAAAACCTGGTTTATAACGCCTTTGTTTTTGGTGCTGGTAATGGTAGAAACCACCGATGTGGTTTTCGCCGCCGATTCTATTCCGGCTATTCTGGCGGTTTCGCGCGATTCGTTTATCGTGTATACGTCAAATGTGTTTGCCTTATTGGGTTTACGCGCCTTGTACTTTGCCCTGGCGGGCATTATGAAGTTATTCCACTACCTGCATTATGGTTTATCTTTAATTCTGGTATTTATCGGGGCCAAATTATTGCTCTCGGATATTTATAAAATAGACATGGTTTACGCCTTAATTGTAGTGGCGGTAATTTTAGGAGGCTCGGTAATTATATCTATTTTGTTACCGAAAAAAGAAACCGATGAACCCGAAATAGTTATCAAAGAATCGGAAAAACCCCAGCAGGAATAATTATTTAAAATTTCTAAAAATAATAAACTTACTCCTTCTAATAACAGAGTAGTAAAAAGAAAGCTCGCCGATGCAACATGGGCGAGCTTTCTTTTTAGATATTTTTAAAAACTGATGTTATGGCTGATAATCAATCCGGTAAATAACGCCATTTGTATCGTCTGATAACAGCAACGAACCATCGGGGTGCACCGCTAAACCTACCGGCCGGGCAAAATGCGCTTTATTCTTATTCACCAAAAAGCCTGTTAAAAAATCATCAAAACGAGTGGGCTGGCCATTTTCAAAGTGCAGCCGCACTACGCTGTATCCTACCGGCGAACTGCGGTTCCAGGAGCCGCGCATAGCAATAAAGGCATCGTTCTGGTACTCCGCCGGAAACTTAGTGCCAGTATAGTATACCATTTGTAACGGAGCCGCGTGGGCCTGGTACGTTAAGGTAGGTAGAGTAGTTTTTTGTAAATATTGCTGGTAAGTTGTATCGCCTTCGGGCCGGTCGCCGGGGTTATACTTGCCCTCGCCGTAAATATAGGGCCAGCCGTAGTCGGCGCCTTGTTTAATCTGATTTAGTTCTTCTTTTTGGTCGTTGTCGCCTAACCAATCAATGCCGTGGTCCATGCCCCATAAAACCCCGGTTTGCGGGTGCCAGCCAAAGCCAATGGTATTGCGCAACCCTTTGGCGTAAATTACACGGTTGGTACCATCGGGATTGGCTTGCAAAATGGTGGCATTTTCTTTATTGGGTTCCGGACATGAGTTACAGGTACTGCCTACGGTTATGTATAATTTGTCATCCGGGCCAAAAGCAATGGTACGGTTAGGGTGCTGGCCGGCATCGGGTAAATCGTTCAATAACATTTGGGGTGGGCCCAGCGTACCATCCGGGTTTATATCGGCCCGGTACAATTCCCGCACCGCCACCAAGTACATTTGGTTGCCCCGAATGGCTAAACCGTGTACTTGTTTAATGTTGGCTACCGTATTTTTGCTATCGCTGGCGCCATCGCCATTGGTATCTTGCAGTAAAGTAACCGTGCCAGCATCCCGGTCAGAAGCGTACACGTGCCCGGCGGGGCTTACCACCAACATACGGGGTTTGCCCAGATTTTCGGCAAACTTGTTAACCTTAAAACCCGCGGGTACTTTTAGCTGCTGCACATTTTCATCGGTGGCCGGTACTAAGGCCGGTTTAAAAACGTAGCCGTTTATTTGGGTAGTAGTAGGGTCTTTATCGGTTTCCGGAATCATGGCATCCCAGAAACTATCGTCGTCGCTACAGCTCCACACTAATCCGGTAAAAGTAAAAAATACAACAAATAGTTTAATCCAGTTTTTCATAGTTTCATTTTATAACCAGCACAATCACAGTCAGCAGCAAACACATTCCAGCGAGTCCGTTTTTTTTAAATAATTATCATTCTTAACGGAAGTAGGTAGAGATAGTTAATTAAATAACTACCTAAATTTTAGGAACAAGGCGCTTTTTGCCGCAGCAGTTGCAATACGGGTTAGTTTTAAAATGAAAAGGATTAACGGGAGCTCCGGATAAGAATTAATTAGACTACCACTTAGCCCGAAAATTAATTTTTAACCTCACGGATTAAACCGCTTAAAAAAGGAATTTGACTGATGCATGCAGCCAACAGATCCAATATCTGGTAAATACTGGTTAAACAGGATTTAAAAAGAGCCGCAACCCAAATAACTATCTGCTTCCGTTGGCTAAGCCTTTTTAAAAAGAAAATTAAAAAAAAGAAAATTTTTAAAATTTAGCTCGGCAGCTATTATTTTTCATTTAGCCAGGCCAACGCTTTTTGGTAATCGGTAAAGTTTTTAACCTGGAATTTGGTTACGCCTAAAGCATCGGCGCGGGTTACTACCGACTCTAAAGCAATTTTAGAAAAAACGTTTTCAGGTAAAATGCGCGCAAGCTTGGCTAATTTTGTGGTAGAAAGAAGCTGGTAAAAACTGGTGGACATCCACTCCTTGGCTTCGCTGGATAAAGTAGTTAAAGTTTGTGCATTGGCAACGGCGTATTCAATACCTGTGTCCCGTAAAACCTGGTAAAGCGCAGTGCCGCCCGAAACTATTTCGGCTTTATCCGATGCCCGTAGCCAAGTAGCCTGTAATAAATTTGCTGTTAAATCAACTTCAATCCGGTAAAAATTAGAGGCATACCTCACTTCGAAAGGCATATAACGAGTACGTTTTACTTTTGGATGTATGTAATTGTTTGTTCAATAGAATGCGGCACAAAAAATTTTTAAAAATTTAAAATTTAATCGTGCCCTCTTTTTAAAGTTAACTTACTACTAATTAATGTTTAAAAGCAGAATTTAAAATAAGCTATTACATGCTTAAGTAATTAAAATTCAAGCCTTAATTCCGGAAAGCCCAGCATAAAAACTCCGGCATAATTTTACCCCAAGTAGTAATATCATGGCGCCCGCCCAGCAGCTCTACGTACCGTACTTCTGTGTTCCGTTCGTAGCCTTTCCGGTATAGTTCTGCAATCAGGCTGGTGGTATCGTCAATGGAATCGATAATGCCGTTTTGGTTGCGGTCTGATTTTTCGTCTTGGGTGCCGGCCTGAAACCAAAATTTTAAATTTGGCTTATCGTTTGTCTGCCGGATTACCTGGTGCGCAATGCGGTGTTTATCGGGGTTCTTGGGCGTATACTCTTTGCTGCGCCACCAAAACGAACCGGAAAAAGCCCCTACTCTGGAGAATATAGTTGATTCGTGCCAGGCAATATCCAGGGCCGATAAAGCACCTAGCGAAAAGCCCGCAATCGTATAACTGCTAAATGCTGCCCGGCTCGTGTGGGAATGAATAAAAGGCAATAATTCCTGAACAATAAACTGCCGGTAATGATGCGCTTCGCTGCCGCGTTCTTTAAAATCGGGTTGGCCCGATACGCCGTATTCCTGCAGGCGGTTACCGGCTTTAATGCCCACGGTAAGTACCGATTGTATATTTTTATGCTGTAAGGTCCGGGTTAAGATCCGGTCGTACTGCATGGTAACTAAATCTTGCCCGTCGTTTAATAAAAGTAAATGCAAAGGCCCGGTAGCGCTCAGGTATTCGGGTTGGTAAATAACCCCGGAAACTTCCCGGTTTAAAATTTGCGACGCAATGGTCCATTCTTCCACACAAATGCGCACTTCAGCTTCGGCGTAATCAAAAAACATGGTATAATTCAGGCAATTTCTAAAAAGTCAAAATTAACCAAATTAAGTTTAATAAGTATAATGGAATTGTACTTTATCCTTTATTACCGAATAACTTAAATCTTTCCTATTCCTTTATCAGAAAAATACTTTTGTCAATAAAAAGTATATATTTAAGCTATGACCGAGCAGTATCATAAATGGTATTCGCAGCAACTTAACGCCGAAATCGAAATGCTGGTTTTTGGGCACCAGGGTTACCCGGTAATCTTGTTCCCTACGTCCAAAGGCCGTTATTACGAAAACAAAGATTTTAAATTAATTGATAGTGCTGCCTGGTTTATAGAGCAAGGACTGGTAAAAATTTATTGCATCGATTCGGTGGATGCGCTTAGCTGGTATAACAAAGCAGTGCACCCGGCCGAAAGGGTACAAAACCACCTGCGCTACGATCAAATGTTGTACCACGAATTGATGCCCTGGGCTTTGCACGAAACCGGTAAAGAAAAAGTATGCGTGGCCGGCTGTAGCTTTGGCGGTTACCACGCCGCTAATTTTGCTTTTAAACACCCCGATAAAGCCAGCCACCTGTTTAGTATGAGCGGCGCTTTTGATATCCGGGAACAACTGGATGGCTTTTACAACGATGATGTGTATTATAACAATCCGGTAGATTTTGTTTCGAACAGTGCAGATCCGGCCATTTGGCAATTAAAAATAATTCTGGGTACCTCGGAGTACGACATTTGTAAAGACGCGAACTTGAATTTGAGCAGCATTCTGTCCCGCAAAAATATTCCGCATTGGCTGGATGTCCGGCCCAATGCCGTGCACGATTGGCCGGTATGGCGCGACATGTTCCCGCATTACTTATCCACTTTGTAAAAATTTAAAAATCTATTATGAAAAAAATCGGAATTCTTTTTGGTCAGGAAAACACCTTTCCGCAAGCTTTCGTGGACCGGATTAATAAAAAAGGGGTGAGAAATATAACGGCCGACTTTGTGTTGATAGATAAAGTAATTCAGGGAGAAGCCTCGGGCTACGACGTAATCGTGGACCGGATTTCGCAGGATGTGCCTTTTTACCGCGCCATGCTAAAAAATGCGGCCATGTCGGGCACGGCAGTAATTAATAACCCCTTTTGGTGGAGCGCCGACGAAAAATTTTTTAATAATGCCTTAGCCGTAAAAATTGGCGTACCGGTACCCAAAACCGTATTGTTGCCTTCGCGCGATATGCCCGATAATACCAACGGCAATTCGTTCCGGAACCTGGAATATCCTTTAGATTGGGACGGCATTTTTAAATACGTGGGCTTTCCGGCTTACATGAAACCGTTTGACGGGGGCGGCTGGCGCGATGTGTACAAACTGCACAGTCCCGAAGATTTTTTTGATAAGTTTAATCAAACGCGGCAACTCGTAATGATGCTGCAGGAAGAAATAATTTTTGAAGATTATTTCCGGTGTTACTGCGTGGGCGGCCAACACGTGCGCATTATGCAGTACGAACCCCGCAATCCGCACCATTTACGTTACGAACACGGCAAAGCGCCGGCGGCCAAAAAAATCTTAAAACAAGTAAAAGAATACGTTATTAAGCTTAACCAGTATTTGGGTTACGATTTGAACACCGTAGAATTTGCCATCCGCGACGGCATTCCGTATGCCATTGACTTTTGCAACCCTGCTCCCGATGCCGATTTAAACAGTGTAGGCGAAGAGAATTTTGAGTGGATTGTAGAAACCATAGCTTCTTACGCCATTAACCGGGCCAAAGCGCACAAACCGGGCCTCGATAACTTAACCTGGGGACAATTTGTAAAATCCGGCGCCTCCAAAACCGATTTAATACCAAATGCGGTTGCGCCGCAGGTTCCGGCCCAAAGCAGCCTAAAACCCCAAGTTAGTTCCTAAGGTGTCCTGGGTTTATTCGCTGCCTTTATAACTTACTTATAATTAAATTCCGGAATCCGCGGGCGGCATATCAAAATTCAGTATGCACCGAAATAAAGAGCAACCAGAAGAGCAATTTTTTAAATTTCTTAATTTCTAAGAATCTATCAACTACTTATTACTACCGTTGGTTGACTTTACAGAATAGCAGCACCTTACCTATCAGTCAAATAAATCGGGATTAATAGCTTCATACGAGCCAAAACTTATACATAACCAAACTCATGAATAAATTCACCTTAGGCGTAGAAGAAGAGTTTATGGTAATTGATCCCGTTTCGCGGGAGTTAATATCGCACGAACAAAAAATTGTAGAAGCCGCACAGCGGGTGCACGAAGACCAGGTAAAAGCCGAAATGCACCAGGCCGTGGTAGAAGTAGGCACCAGCATCTGCCAGAACACCGCCGAAGCCCGCACCGAGGTTACCAAATTACGAAGAACGGTAGCTACTTTGGCCGGCGAATTAGGCTTTCGGATTGGCGCAGCCGGTACCCACCCTTTTTCGCATTGGCAGCACCAACTCATAACCGACCACCCGCGCTACGCCGAAATTGTGGATGAATTGCAGGAAGCCGCCCGATCAAATTTAATTTTTGGTTTACACGTGCACGTCGGTTTTCAATCGCGCGAAATGGCCATTCATATTGCTAACCAGGTTCGGTACTTTTTACCGCACATCTACGCGCTTTCTACTAACTCGCCGTTTTGGGAAGGCCGCAATACGGGTTATAAATCGTTTCGTACCAAAGTATTTGATAAGTTTCCGCGCACGGGCATTCCGGATTATTTTCTAAGCATAGAAGAATACGATAACTACATTAAGCTGCTGGTTAAAACCAATTGTATCGATAACGCCAAGAAGATCTGGTGGGACGTACGGGTGCACCCCTTTTTTGAAACAATCGAATTCCGGATTTGCGATTGCCCCATGCTGGTAGACGAAACCATGGCTTTTACAGCGCTTTTTCAGGCGCTTTGTGCCAAGCTGTATAAATTGCGCCAGCAAAACATGAAGTTTATTACCTACAACCGGGCTTTAATTAATGAAAATAAATGGCGGGCCGCCCGCTACGGCATTGATGGCAAACTGATTGATTTTGGCAAAGAAACCGAAGTAAATACCCGTTCCTTAATTATGGAATTACTCGATTTTGTAGACGATGTAGTAGACGAACTGGGTAGCCGCGACGATATTAATTACATTACCAAAATACTGGAACATGGTACCGGTGCCGACCGCCAACTACAAGTTTATCAGAAGAACCAGAACTTTGTTGATGTGGTAGATTACATCACTTCGCAAACCTTAAAAGGCGTTGATATTTAACTTATTATTTAAGTGAATAATTTTCTTAAGAATTTAAGTTATCAGAAATTTGTAATTTTGCCCCTGCATGTAAGCGGCAATAATTTTTAAAAAAATCGTTTAAAGCTAATAAGTAACAGAACCGCATCCAGTTTTCCGTTTAAAGCCCGGCTTATTGCCCACATTTGTCTTGTACTAACTGCATATAATCGCTGGATGTTAGGTTCTCTTGCATCGTTTTATTTTATATTTCAATAACATAGTGTCAGTAAAAGTTGCCATTTTAGATCTGAATGCGGGGCATCCTAACCAAGGCTTGCGTTGCATACAAGATATTTTAGTACGATATAGCCAGAAAAACCAAATTGCCTTAGATTTTGAAATTTTTGAGGTTCGGGTTAAAAATGAAATTCCGGATTCTGACTTTGATATTTACATTTCAAGTGGCGGCCCCGGCAGCCCTTTAGAAAGTGTTGGTACCGAATGGGAGAATAATTACTTCGGCCTGATTAACGAATTGGAAGCTATTAACAACAACCCGGACCGCTTGGATAAAAAGTATGTGTTCTTTATTTGCCATTCTTTCCAGTTAATTTGCCGCCATTACCAGTTGGGTACCCTTTCGAAAAGAAAATCTACTTCGTTTGGCATATTTCCAATTCCCCGCACTTTGGCGGGCAAAACCGAAGAACTTTTTAGAGGTTTAGATGAGCCTTTTTACGCCGTTGATTCCCGGGATTGGCAAGTAGTTGAACCCGACGAAAAGCAGTTTATAACGATGGGCGCTAAAATTCTGGCTTTAGAGAAAGAACGGCCCCACGTAAACTTAGAACGCTGCATAATGGCTATCCGGTTTAATGCGTATTTCTTTGGGACACAGTTTCACCCGGAGGCCGACCCGGTTGGCATGAAAAAGCTTTTGCTGGAAGAAGAAAAGAAAAACCAGATTATTCAGGTGCATGGCGCTGATAAATACGCCGACATGTTGCAGTTTTTAGATGATCCTAAAAAGCTGGAACGTACCCAGAACCAAATAATACCCGCTTTTATAAATCAGGCCATACAAGCACTTCAGGAAACTTACTCATGATTAAAGATACCCGTTCGGCCTACAACGCGGCTTTTACCGAAGTAGCTTACCAACAGCTATTAGCGGATTTAAACCATAACTTGGAGAAAAAAATCGAATTCCGGGTTGCCGAAACACCCGTATTTTTAACGCCCGAATTCAAAAACAAGCTAATAAAAGCGGGCGATGATTTAGTTAGTACCATAAAAAAAGAAAATTTTAAAAAATTAACCGAAAATGCCATCCCCGAAAATTGGCGGGTAGCCCACGAAAACAGTCATCCGCATTTTTTAACTTTTGATTTTGCTGTTACCCGCGATAACACCGGTGCGCTTACCCCGAAGTTAATTGAATTACAAGGCTTTCCCTCGCTGTATGGTTTTCAAGCAAAGTTAGCCCAGGCATACCAAAACAATTTTCCGGTGAGTCGAGGATTTACCCCTTTTTTTAACCACTTAGACCAGGAAAGTTACATTGCCTTGCTCCGGCAAACCATTATTGGCAACAGCTTGCCCGAGGAAGTAATTTTACTCGACATTGATGCCTTTGAACAAAAAACTGCCGTTGATTTTTTTATAACCGCCGAGTATTTGGGCATTGCCGTGGTTGCTTTACACGAATTACAGCAAAAAGATAATATCTTTTATTACTTCCGGAACGGGAAACAACACCAGGTAAAAAAGATTTACAACCGATTAATCTTTGATGAAGTACCAAATCAAAAAGCAGCATTTTTAAAAATTCCGGATTTACTAACTACCAAAGCTATTGATTGGGTAACGCACCCCAACTGGTTTTACCGGATCAGTAAATACACCATGCCTTTTTTAGAAAGCGAGTTTGTACCGGCCACCCATTTTTTATCGGAGCTAAAAACGATTCCGGATAATCTGGACAACTACGTATTAAAACCGCTATTTTCTTTTGCCGGGCAGGGCGTTATTATTGATGTTACAGAACAAGATATTCAGGCGATTGCGGACCCGGAAAACTGGATTTTGCAGGAAAAGGTAACCTACGAACCCGTGATCGAAACCCCGGATGGACCGGTTAAATGCGAAATCAGGCTGATGTACTTGTGGCCCGACCAAGACACAGAACCAACCTTAGCTATTTCGCTGGCCCGTTTAAGCCGCGGCAAAATGATAGGCGTGCGCTACAACAAAGATTTTAGTTGGGTAGGCGGTAGCGTTTGTCTTATTTAAAATTTCAAAATTTTAAAAATTTGATTTTGTCGTAATTACTGGTAAGCCAATACAGCTTGCTTTTTCGGCCTTTTTACGGGCAACAAACTTTTACCGGTTAATTGATTTAAATCCACGGTAACGCTAACGCCGGGCACGCCATACAGGTAAGTAGGCGCATACACAATGGTAGGTTTACGGCCCCAACGGTTGCGGTGCGACAAATAAGCTAAATGCGACGACAATATACCAATACCGGCCCCGGCAAATACATCCGATTGCCAATGTTTGTTGTTTAACATCCGTAAGGCTCCCACTCCAGTAGCAATGGTATAAGCGCCAATACCAAACCACGGGCTGCGGTGCCGCAATTCCGAATGAATAATAGAGGCCGCTAAAAACGCGTGGGCCGTATGCCCCGACGGAAACGAATAAGAATTTTCGCCGTTGGGTCGTTCTTGCTTGGTTAAACTCTTTAATCCAAAAACCGCTACAGCGTTAATTGCTTCGGCTTTTAAAATTAAAATACCGGTATTTAAATAATCATGGTTTCCTTCAAATTGTAAGACGTAAGCCAAGGCCAATTCCGCAAATGGTGCAAAAATTAAATAATCATCTACGTTGGTTTTAAAATTAGGAAAATGTCGCTGTAAATCGCGCTTGGCATCGTAGCTGCTGTAAATACCATGATCCTTAATAGTGCTTACGCCATAGCCAATTAAAATAGCCGGTACAATGGTAGCCCGAAAACCTTTAGATTTAAAAAAAGAAGCTTTGGTGGGAACAGCAGTAGTATCCTGGTATTTTCTTAAGGTGTCGGTATCCTGCGCCTGTAATTCGGGGCTTAAAAAACTAAGAAATAGTGAAACAGTTATCCATACACGAGTAACAGACTTCATAAACCTTTTTAATAAAAATAAGAATTTAACCTTAGTGTAGTATCATTCGCAATACCGCTATTTAAAGTTGCCTTTACCTTTCTCCTGATTGTACAGTAGCTACTGTTATTATGTTATAACAACCAGCTATCTACCTCTTTATCAATATTTTTGCTTATTCATATTCTATTTAGCCCGAATTATAAAAATTTAAAAAATCGCATAATTTTATCGCTTTTGCCGCAGCAATCGTATGGAATTAACCTGCAAGATTAAATTTAACGCGCCTCTTTATTATGTTCTTTAAGTTGCCTTTTCTGTATTTATCTGATAAGATTCGATTGTTTTTCCGGAAGCCGTTTATGCAGCGCTTAAAGGCCAGGTATCCGGGTATTTTTGCTTTTATCCGGAACAGGTTTAAAACCGGCAACTTCTTTGGCCTGCCCTTTACAATTTTGCTTTTCTTGATTTTTTTAAACGTTGCCATGCTCTCGGAATTAGCCGAAACCGTGATTAATTCCCAACAATTAAAAAAACTCGACATAGAAGTATCGGCGGCCTTATTTAACATCCGAACTCCGATTTTAAGCCAGGTGCTTTTTTACTTTACTAAGCTGGGCTCGGTATATGGCATTACTTTAATTACTACCCTGGCGGGGGCAATGCTAATTATTAAAAAACGCTTAATTCAATTAGTGGCATTACTTTTATCGGTGTTGGGCAGCGGCATCACCATGCATTATTCTAAAATTTACTTTCACCGGGAGCGCCCTTTAAACATTGCGTATTACGTGCCGGAAAATTCTTTTTCTTTTCCCAGCGGCCATTCTACGAGCATTATGGCTTTAATTGGCATTATTTGCTATTTTATTTTTATCGATGCCAAACCCCGGTGGCGGCGCAATAGCCTGGTATTACTGGGTTGCAACGTTATTTTGCTGGTTGGTTTTAGCCGCATTTACCTGGGAGTTCATTTTTTAACCGATGTTACGGCAGGTTATTTACTGGGCTTTGTTTGGGTATTGTTAGCCGTCGGGGTTATGGAATATTTAACCTTAAGGCAGCTCCGGCGAACAGCTAAACTAAAAGCCCTGAAGAGCAAGTAAACAAGTAGGATAATTCTGATATTTTAATAGGATTTTAAAAAATAAACTTTAAGCTACCTGCCTCTTTTTGTTTTAATTAACCTTAAATTAGTATACTCAGCTTAGCTTGTATAAGCCGTGTTGAAGAATAAGCTTTTTTGCTACCGACCTCCAGACTGATAGTATAAATACTTGGTAATTCGCAAATTACATAAATAATTTGCCGTATATCTTTGTTTTAAAGTAGCCGTAGGAAGTATTATGAGCCTTGATGAATTTCTTATTCAACCCTTGGATTGGCGTGCCCAATTTGTCAGCTTGAAAGGTGTGTTTCTGGCTACCAGAAACGGTTATAAATTTGATTTTAGCCTGTATTACGTTGCCGATTTTTTTGTGGAAATCTGGTATACCAAAGGAAGCCATGAGGTAGGCTTAATCCGGGGTTTTACCGAAACAGCCTGCCTCACTACTTACCTCGACGAAATTGATCTGGCGGATATCCTGATTTAACAATAAAATCATTCCTGAACCCGCTATAAAATTGACGTTATCTTTTAAAATCCTTGTGTTGTTCTTAGGCTTTATTGGTTATTAATCTAATAAATCAATGGGCGTAACCAAATCCATTTGTAAAGAATCTACCGCGGTGGTATCGGGTGCTGGTGTTGCCGTAACAATTAAATCGCGGGCCCTACCGGCCAGATTTACGTGCGGATATAAGTTGTCGTATTCTTCCTGCGAGATTAAACCCCGGCGCAACATAATACCCGAAATAAGTTTGAAATAATACTTGGTCCGGTTGCGCAAATTACCGTAAGAGTCAAAAGAATAACGGTAAGCTTTGGGGCGGGGTATAATGCTGGTTAAAAACAAACTCTCGGCTAAATTAAGGTCCGCCGGATATTTTTCAAAAAAGAACCGCGATGCTTCTTTTACGCCATATACGTTGGGCCCCCATTCAATAATATTGAGGTACACTTCGTACATGCGCTGTTTAGAAGTAAGCCGGTTATTTTCTATCAGCCACACAATCAGCATTTCTTCTACTTTACGGGCCACCGTTTTTTTACGGGTCAGGAACACATTTTTAACCAACTGCATCGAAATAGTACTGCCCCCGCGGGTAAAATTCTTTTCTTTAATATTGGTAATCATGGAATGCCGGAAGGCGCCTTCGTGAAAGCCTTTGTGTTTAAAAAATCCGTAATCTTCGGAAGTTAAAATGCTATTTTTTAAATAATTGGAAATCTGATTGTAAGGCGTAAAGTTCGGGTTTTGTGGCCCTACCGTAAACGTGCGCAAGGGCTTGCCATATTCGTAAACCGTATGCTCAAAAGGCTCGTTCATGCGGCGCAAATCGGTTTTGCCGTAACTTAAAATATTAAAATACTTGCCTTCTAAGCCCGAATTAAACTTTAAACTGTCTACCTGCGCCATATCCACGTAAAAGTTCATGTTATACGTTAAATACCCCTGGGCTTTAATGCCTTCCAGGGTTTCGAACATGCCCTTGGGTAAGGATTCAAAAAAGTCGTTGGCTTCGGTTTGCGCCGACCGCACCTTTAAGGCAATGCGTTTAGATGGTTGGGTTATCAGGCGGGCCTGCGGATAAATAACCATTTTATTTAATGTTACCCGGCTTAACGTATCCAGGGAGTAATAATCCTGCCCAATGGTAACTACGTAATTAATAGCTCCTTTATCAATTTGCACATCGCCATCGGCTACTTTCGGATGGTTTACCAAAAGTTTATTCATGCGCCCCTCACCCTTAATGGTTAGCCGGTTTTGCTTGTACACTTTGTCGGTTAAACTAACCTTTAAAGAATCAAAGGACAGTTTAGCGCCGTATTTTTCTTTGATGTACGGAATGCGGATACCGGCAGTATCGGTGGTATAAAGGTTAGCCGAAATCTGATAATCATCGGGGTTAATGTTACCCTCTACGTGCAGTTTATTTATTAAGGAATCGGTTTGCACCGTTAAAGAACTGCTGATATTTCCTTCATCTACGGTTAGCAAAGGCATATTTACCCGGATGTTGCGGTTATCGCCTTCGTAGGTTACCAACAAATTACGGAAAGTAACCGCTTCCGGCACATTCTCGAAGGCCGTTTCAATTAAGTTATTTAGTATTTCGCCGTAGTTGCGGCCCGTTTTTGATTTTTTAACACTAGGTTCGGCCGGTTTTTTCCGTAGTAAAAAGCTGTAGTTATTCTGGGTTTTAGTTTTCCGGGCGGTAAGGTAAGCATTCGCGATTTTTAATTCGCTAAAAACCGGCCGGCCTTTAAAAATGGTCCATAAACTAATTTGGGCATCTACGCTATCGGTAGTAAACAAGGTATCGGCTCCTTTGGGTATTACGGCAATGTTGCGCATAATTACCGTATTTACTCCCACGTAGTCGGCTTTTCCAATTACCAGGTCCACGGGGTATTTGCGTTCCACGCGGGTGGTAACTTCTTTTACAACAAACTGTAAAATATTCCGGCGGAAAATAAAGATAATACTTAATCCGATAAGCACTATCCCAGCCGCAATAATGGCTACTCTGCCAGCAATTCTGGCACCTTTACTTTTTAAAAATTCTTGTATTTTCGGATTCAACGCAGTTACATTTTAAATTAATTACCAGGCAACTAACACTTTACAGGCTTACCGGTAATTTTACATCGTTCACATAGGTTTACGTTTAACAACTTAAACATAAACGTAAAAATTTTGCTAAAAGGTTATCTATTTTTAATTTTTAAGCGTGCGGCAAGCGCCACAAAATTAACGCCATTTCTTTAATTTTAGCATCTTTTACCTTCCTGGCCGCACCTTTATTTAAATTATCATGCTTATCTTTGACCAAAACATGGATGTATGAAATTACAAACCTTAACGGCCCTATCCCCGATAGATGGCCGCTATCATCGGCAAACGGCGGAACTAGCGCCTTTTTTCTCTGAATTTGGTTTAATAAAATACCGGATACTTATTGAAATTGAGTACTTTATTGCCTTATGCGAATTGCCGCTGCCTCAATTGGCCGGGGTTGCAAAATCAGTTTTCCCGGACCTGCGGCAGGTTTACCAAAACTTCACCGTAGAAGATGCCGCAGCTATTAAAGAAATTGAAAAAACCACCAACCACGATGTAAAAGCCGTGGAATATTTTATAAAAAATCATTTCGACCAGCTAGGTTTGGCCGCTTACAAAGAATTTATTCATTTTGGCTTAACCTCGCAGGATATAAATAACACCGCTATTCCTTTATCTTTAAAAGAAGCTTTTAGTGGGCAAATACTACCGGCGTTTGAGCAAATTTTAAATGAGTTGCAAGCCATGGCTACAACCTGGCAAAATATTCCTTTACTCGCCCGAACTCACGGACAACCCGCCTCTCCTACCCGGCTGGGCAAAGAAATACAGGTGTTTGCCGAACGGTTGCAGGTGCAGTTAAAGCAATTACAGGCTGTGCCTTTTTCGGCTAAATTCGGGGGAGCAACCGGCAATTTTAACGCCCACTTTGTTGCTTATCCACAAATTGATTGGATAAATTTTGCGAATAATTTTGTAAATAATAACCTGGGTTTAAACCGGAGCCAGTATACCACCCAAATTGAACACTACGACAATCTGGCAGCTTTCTTTGATGCGCTAAAGCGGTTAAATACCATTCTGATTGATTTTGCCCGCGACATTTGGCAGTATATTTCGGTGGGTTATTTTAAACAAAAAATTAAAGCCGGCGAGATTGGTTCTTCGGCCATGCCCCACAAGGTAAACCCCATTGATTTTGAAAACGCCGAAGGCAATCTAGGATTAGCCAACGCCTTATTCGAGTTTTTAGCGGGTAAACTGCCCATCAGCCGGTTGCAGCGCGACCTCACCGACTCTACAGTGCTCCGCAATGTTAGCGTACCTTTAGCGCACACCCTGATTGCTTTAAAATCGTTAATAAAAGGAATTGGTAAACTGGAGTTAAACGAGCAAGCCTTACAGCAAGATTTAGAAGATAACTGGGCCGTAGTAGCCGAAGGTATTCAAACCATTTTGCGGCGCGAAGGTTACCCGCAACCCTATGAAGCCCTGAAAGCTTTAACCCGGGTAAACGAAAAAATCACGGCCAACACCATTGCCAGTTTTATTCAAACTTTAGCCGTAAGCGACGAAGTTAAAAAAGAACTGGCTGCTATTACCCCATACAATTACACCGGTATAAATTTTTAAAAAAGCCAATAACCGGCAGCTATGTAAGAAGCTATTTTGTCATATTGTAAGAATTTAAAAAATTGCCCCTGGTAGTGAAAACACCACCAAGAATGAGCTTGCAATAAAATCAATGTTGCGGAAACTCACGATATTTATAATTTTAAATATGACAAAATAGCTTTTTAGCCTAATGGCTTAATTTCTAATTCTTAATTTCTAATTTCACTTTTAAAAGAATGTCTGTTTTAAACGGAGTACAGGTACATACCGATTGCATTTATTTCCGGGGCGATATTCCGTGCAAACCCAATAAAGAATCAGGATACCAGTGCGGCAATTGTCCGGTTTATATACCTGTTCTAAAACGCATCTTAATTATAAAGCTGGGCGCCATCGGTGATGTAATCCGCACTACGCCCCTGCTGCGTAAAATCCGGACTACTTACCCACAGGCAAAAATTACCTGGCTTACGCATACACCAGCTATTTTGCCCAAGCAGGAAATTGAAGAAATTTTAAAATTTGACTTAGCGGCCATTCTGTACCTGCAAAATACGCAATTTGATATTTTATTTAACCTGGATAAAGATAAAGAAGCGTGTGCTCTGCACGACTCCATTCAGGCGGATCAGAAATTTGGTTATACTTTAAAAAACGGGGTAGCTTACCCGTCCAACGAATTAGCCAATCACAAATTTTTAACCGGGGTTTTTGATCAGTTAAGCTTAGAAAACAAAAAATCGTACGTCGAAGAAATTTTTGAAATCTGCGGCTGGCAGTTTAACTACGAAGAATACATTTTCGATAACCACCAGGATAAAGGCTTTAGCTGGCCTTTCGACCACAGCAAACCTTTAATTGGCCTGAACACCGGCTGCGGCGACCGCTGGACTACCCGGCTGTGGTCGGATGAAAAATGGATAGAGCTGATTCAGTTATTGCACCAGGAAAACTATACCGTTGTATTATTGGGCGGCGAGCAGGAAGATGCCCGGAATACCCGCCTGCAAGAAGCCACTAATGCGCTTTATTTGGGTTACTTTAAACTGGAACAATTTATTAATTTAATGTACCAGATGGATGTAATTGTAACCCAGGTAACCATGGCCATGCATATTGCCATTGCGCTGCAAAAGAAAATGGTGTTACTCAACAACATCTTTAACCCGTACGAGTTTGAACTGTACCAACGAGGTGTAATTATTCAACCAGATAAGGAATGCGCTTGCTTTTACCGCGGAACCTGTAAATACGGCACCTCGTGCATGGAAGATTTACCAGCCAGTAAGGTTTACCAGGCCGTAAAAAACACCCTGCACCAACCAGTAATTACACCTGCGCCGCCAATTGCTTAAGAGCCTCAACCATACTTTGCCAGGAAAACTGTTTTTTTAAAATTTTTACTTCCTGCGATAAATAAGTTTCGCGGTTATTCTGGTAGAAATCCAGAATGGCATTGGCAATAGCTTCGGGTTCGACGGGTATTACGTACCCGGCTTTACCATCTGGTATTAACTCGGCTAAGCCCCCAACGTTGGTAACCAGCATGGGTTTATTAAAATGATAAGCGATTTGCGAAACCCCGCTTTGCGTAGCGTGTTTGTAAGGCTGCACCACCAAATCGGCCGCGCAAAAATAATTTTTAACCTGACTATTCGGAATAAAATGCGTTGCCAGCACAATGCGGTCTTCTAACGCATGATGTTGAATCAATTGGTTATATGGCTCGGGGTTTTCGTAAAACTCGCCCGCAATAATTAATTTTAAATTTTTTAATTGGGCAAGCCGCGGGTCGGCAAAAGCTTGCAGCAACAAATCCAATCCTTTATACGCCCGGATAAAACCAAAAAATAAAATGTATTGGTCGTCTGGGTTAAGGTGTAATACTTTTTTGGCCTCCGGTTTAGACAAAGGCTCCCCGAAATTATCGTAGAGCGGGTGCGGATGATATTTTTTTGGTTTGCTGGGTTGGAGCTTTTGCAATTGCGCCAACACCTCCACCGACATGGTAACAAAACCGTGGCACGCAGCCAGAAAATATTTGGTGAAAGGCAAATCGCCCGGCCGCTTTTCGTGCGGAATTACATTATCCGTAATAGCTAGTAATTTAGTATGCTTGTTCCACTTAATAATTCGGGCTATGGTGCCTAGGGCGGGTCCCATAAAGGGCAACCAAAACCGGAAAATAACGATATCGGGCTTTTGTTGCCGGAGGTAATTTCCGGTTTTTAGCCAACTTAGCGGATTTATGGAGTTAATGAAAGCCTTAATGCTTAAATCAAGGGGTGCCGGCTCATCGGAATACTGCGTTTGGCCCGGAAACAAAAAACCAGGATACTGTAAGCTAAACGTGACAATCTCTACGGCATCGCCGTTTTCCTGGAATGCCCGGGCTAAGCGCTCGTTGTAGGTAGCTAACCCGCCGCGTAAAGGATGCGCCGGCCCAATAATTACAACTTTAGACATGGGAGGGCGCTAAACCAATTTGGTCCCGGATAAGGTATTCGTTTTTCCGGCTACCGGTCAGGGAAATCATTTCGGCCAGGAAACCCGCTAAAAATAGCTGCACGCCTACAATTAAAGCTACCAAAGCTAAAAAAAACAAAGGCTGCGCTACTACATCGCGGGTTCGTTGGTGCAGGTAAAACGAGTAATAAACCTTGTCCCCAATCAGCCACAGGGTAATAAAAAATCCTACTAAAAACGACAAAGTACCCATAGTACCAAAAAAGTGCATGGGCCGCTTTTTAAACCGCGACACAAAGGTTATGGAAAGCAAATCTAGGAAACCGTAAACAAAACGCTCCAGACCAAATTTAGTGTAGCCGTATTTGCGTTCGCGGTGCTGCACTACTTTTTCGCCGATATTTTTAAAACCGTTCCATTTGGCAATAACCGGAATGTAGCGGTGCATTTCGCCGTACACGTCAATGTTTTTAACTACGCGCTGGTCGTAAGCTTTCAGGCCGCAATTAAAATCGTGCAGCTCAATTCGGGAAATTTTGCGCGTAACGCCGTTAAATAGTTTGGTAGGAATGGTTTTGGACAATGGATCGAACCGCTTTTTTTTCCAGCCCGAAACCAAATCGTAGCCTTGTTCTTTAATCATGCGGTAGAGTTCCGGAATTTCATCGGGACTGTCCTGCAGGTCGGCGTCCATGGTAATTACTACTTCGCCGCGGGTTTCTTTAAAACCTACGTTTAAAGCCGCCGATTTGCCGTAATTCCGGTTAAACCGGATGGCTTTAATGGCGGAGTTGAAGGTAGCCAGTTCCTGAATAACCCGCCAGGACGTATCGGTACTGCCATCATCCACTAAAATTATTTCATAAGAATAGCCGTGCAACTGCATTACACGGCTAATCCATTGGGTAAGTTCCGGGAGCGATTCTGCTTCGTTTAAGAGCGGAATAACCACCGATATATCTAAATCGGGTTGTTGCATCAATTAAATTTATTCAAACTCGGGCTTATTCTTTTTAGTTATTGCGGATACAATCAAAGAAAAAAGAAATCCCATCGTTAATCCAGTAGTTAGTCCACCTGTAATTTGTTTCGCCGGAGTGTTGCTTTCTTCCAATTTTTGAATTGCTTCGTCCATCTTATCTTCTGGCAGGCCAAATTTTTCCATCATCACAATTTGCAATTCATTCATCCGATCTATAACGCTCATATCAACAAATTGAATGTAGGCAAAAGAAATTAATCCGCCCACTAAACCGCTTATTGCTGATAGGATAGTGCCAATAAGTAAACCCCGGCCATAGGTCATAAATCCGTTATTCTGAGACTTAAAATCTTTATGGGCAAAGACTATACTTCCAATTTGAATTACAACACCAATTATAAATCCTATCCAAACCTTCTCAAACCCTCCCGTAATAAATAACAAAATACTTACTACCCCAGCCACTAAACCGGTAATAATGCCATACCTTAAAGCTACCGGAAACCAAGAAGGTTGGGTATAAGTTGAAGTAGAATTTACGTTTTCCATATATTGACTATATCATTTTCGGTAAAATGTAGCGGATACTAAGGAAAATAAAAAGCCGATCAAAGTTAATTTTATAAAATTATCTAGTACTAAAGTGTTACCGGTAATTTGGTCGAGTTGCTGGTAGTTGGTATTGTAGGCTTGCTCACCGTTGGGTAATTTTAAAAATTGCGCTTTGTTTTCCTCCATCATGGCTTTCATTTCCTGCACGTGCTCTTGAATGGCGCCGGAACCTGCTACCTGCGTAAATCCAAATAACAAGATACTAAAAGTTACGGCCGCTATTAAGGTTACCAACCAGCCAAATTTTAAGCCTTTAAAAAATTTTAATTCCGGATCTATTTTCCGTCTTAAAAAAGCCGTTCCTAAAACTAAAAATACGGGCAGTAGAAACAAAGTGTAAAAGCCACTTTGCCCAAACGGATTTTTGCCAGCTACATACAACAGCACCATTATTATAAAACTGGAGAGTGCGGCCAATACCCCGTACCGCAGGGCCACACGAAAAACAGGTCTTTCAAACATCCGGGGGCGTTTACAAAATTTAAAATTTTAAAAATTTGCTACGAAAGCGCGAAGTTGGGATTAAACACAACCTGGCTTTTATTAATAATGCCAAACACCTGGCCTTGTAAGTTTTTGCCGTAAAAGGGATTGTTAAAACTTTTAGAAGCGGAATTGGCTTCGGCTGGAGTCCAGGTTTGCTCCGGGTGAAACAAAGTTAAATTAGCGATTGCACCGGCTTTAATTTCGGGTACGGCCATTTGTAAAATCTGGCGGGGTCCATCCGTTAGTTTGGCAATAACCTGGTCTAAACCAATTACCGGGCCTAAATACGTGTTGGCTACCGCAAAAGCCGTTTCCAGGCTGGTAATACCAAACTCGGCCATATCAAATTCCAGGTTTTTAGATTCGGTATCCTGCGGCCGGTGCGCCGTAACTAAAGCATCAATGGTACCATCCTGTAAACCTTGCTCAATGGCCTCCCGGTCTTGTGGCGAGCGGAATGGCGGATTTACTTTGTAATTGGTATCGAAAGGTATAATTTCTTCGTCGGTAAAGGCGGTTTGGTAGGCAGCTACATCGCAGGTTACGGGTAAACCTTGTTTTTTAGCTTCGCGTACCAGATCCACGGCTTCTGCCGACGATATTAGGGTAAAATGCAAGCGTCCGCCGGTGTACTTTAGTAATCGTAAATCACGGGCAATAATTACTTCTTCGGCCAGGGGCGGCATGCCTTTTAAGCCCAACTGCGTACTTACCACACCTTCGTGCATTAAGCCGTGCTGGGTTAAACTGGTATTTTCGGGTTTCTGAATAATTAAGCCCCCAAAAAACTGCACGTATTGCAAAGCTTTTACCAAAACATCGGCCTGCTGCACGGGGTGCAAACCATCCGTAAAAGCTACGGCGCCGGCCTCGTGCAAGTCAATCATTTCGGTTAATTCTTTGCCGTGGGTATCGGTGGTAATAGCGCCGAAGGCATGAAAACTTACCGGCAGCAAGCGGGTTTGATTTTGAATATAGTTAATCGCGTTTTTAGTCTGGTGTACCGGCTCAACGTTGGGCAAACAAACTACTTCGGTAAAACCGCCCTTAGCGGCAGCCAAAGCAGCGCTTTGTAAATCTTCTTTGTGCTCTAAACCCGGATCGCCTACCCAGGCGTTTAAATCCAACCAACCCGCCGACACACACAAACCCGGCTGCTCCACGGTGGTTAAGGGAGCATCCAACAGCGTTAAATCGGGGTTAATGGCACTGATTACGCCATCTTGTATATAAATATCAATAGTTTGTTGATGAAATTCGGAAGCGGGAGCAATTACTTTAACTGATTTCAGTAGTACCTGCATGTTAGAAATAGCGGATTAATAAAATTTCGGTGAACATAAAAACCAGACACAATAATAGGCAATATTTCCATAGCGGCACACCTAAATTTTCGTTAGTTAACTCTCTTTGTAAATTTAACTCATTCGAAGTGTCTAAAACATGCACGTTTTTCTGGCCGGCCACCGCGTTGCGCAGCTCCTGCACCGAAAATTGTTTTAAATCCGATTCGCGTTTATCAAAGTTAAAAGCCAGGGTTGCCAAAACTTTATCTTTAAGCATCAGGTCGTAAAAGCCGGCTTCGTTGGCCTCGGTCGGGATACCCAGTACCAGTTGGTTTTTGCGCACCTGTTGTTCCGGAATAAACGAAACGCTGTCTTTGCGTAACTGCACTACCTGGTCGGCGGGTAATTCTTGATTAAAAGGTACCGTAAAAATGCGGTTATTCAGGGCATAAGCCAAAGGTTGTTGCTGGCGCGAGCTCAACATAGCCATCTTATACATTACCGGCACAAACAATCCATTGCTCTGAAAATCCGAAAATTCTTCGGTAAGCGGCGAAGCAAATAAATAAACCTGCCCGCTGCCTAAGTGGAAGGACGATAAAAAGCTGCCGCCTTCTTTAAAGTGTAAAATATCGCTGGCCGACCGGTTCCAGCGCCAGGCTTTGGTAGCGCTCGGTAAAATGGTGTTGCGGCTGGGTTCGCTAAAAATATTTTGAAAAAACGAGTTACGGATGTCCGGGTAAGCTAGTAAACTTTTTTTATTTTCCTGATTGCCCGCCATGGGTTGCACACTGGTTAACTGCAACTTACGCATAAACTCCTGGTAAGAACCAACGTTGGCCTTAGCCGCCGGAATCAGCAACACATTACCGCCTTCCTGCACAAAGGCGCGCAGATTGTCGGCCAAAGGGGCATCAATTTCTTCGATGCTGTTCAGAATAATAAAATCGGCTTGCCCAATTTGTTTGTAGTTTATGTTGTTGTAAGCCGAAGAAGTATACTGAAAAATATTTTCGTTGGTATATAATTTATCACCAACGGTATTTTGCCCGCTTAATTCTAAAATTTTTATGTTTTCGGAAGGTTTTAAATTAAAATAATACGTGTTATCGAAAGTAACCGGAAAATCTTCCAGCACCAGCCGGCAATTGGCCGTTTGGTTGCCGCTGAGGCGGTAGTTTAAGGTAAAAGGCACCGTTTTGTTTGCCGGTACATCTATACTCAAGGCCGATACTTGTTTGGCACCGATAAAAAATTTAACCTGACAATCGTTTACGTCTTCGTTGCCGGCGTTGCGCAATTTTACCTGCAGCACATTATTTTCATTTTCGCGGATAAAAGCATCTTCGCTGTAAACCGTATCGATAAACACGTTGCGGTTGTTGGCGCTTTGCACCGGCACCAGGTAATATTCGTTAACGGTATCCGGAATAACTAAAGTAGGCGATTTAAGATTAGATTTTTGAAAATCCGAAATTATGAATCCTTTAAAAGGTTTGCGGTCTTCTTCCTGATTAAACCACGCAAATACTGAAGCCAGAGAGCGATTATTGGCCGATTCGTTAATGCTGCTTATTTGCTTCTGAAAATCGGATTTGCTAAAATCGACATAAGACAATTTAGCCTGCGTGCCCAATTGATACGAAGCGTTTACGTTAAATAATTGCGTTAGGCGGTTAGCCTGATCCAGAGCTACCTGCAACAGCGAGTTTTCGGAAGTACTCGCCTGGTTTTGCATGCTAAACGAATTATCCACAAATATCTTTGCCCGGTTGGTAGATAATGCTTGCTGGCTGCCGGTAGAACGGTAGGGCTGGCTGAAAAGTAAAACCAGAAAAATAATAAAAAGGATGCGGGCCAGTAAAATAAGCCAGCGTTTTAACTGGCGGTGACTAGCCGTTACGTTTTTAACTTCTTTAATAAAACTTAAGTTGGTAAAAACCACCCGCTTGGCTCTGCGGAGCTCCACTAAATGGATGATAATGGGAATGGCGATTGCAGATAAAGCATATAAAAAAGAAGGAAATAGAAAACTCATCGAATAAAATTCCTTTCTGGTGAAGAATCAAGTTACAAAAAACATCTGAATAGGTGAAGGCAATTCAAAAAATTACCGCTTTACCCCTACTTGCAACGTAGGTTGCCCTGTTTTAGATATGGTAAGTGCCCGGCTAAGTGCGTTTTATCTGATTTTTTAATTTTTTACTTTTCCGGTAGAAGAACTTTCTTTTTTTATTTAAAAGTAAAAGCCAGATTTAAGAAGTTGTGCCGTATCTGGATCAAAACAAAGCTGATTGTCTGGCACGCTCGCCTTACAGCCTATTCAAAATACCCTGCCTTGCCGCCAGCTTAAGCTGGCTGGTATTCGGGTAATCTGGTATTATCCAGAAAATTAAAAATATAAAAATGAGCAAAATAAAAAAGGAAACGCTTAAAGCGCTTCCTTTTTTAAACCATTATAGCTAAGCATTATTTTAAAATAATCCGGCTTTCTTTCTGGCCGGCGGCTCCGGTAGCCCGAAGTATGTATATGCCTGGGTTCATGGTTGTGCTTACCGGCATTTCGGCGGAGCTGCGGCCTTGTTCATCTACCTGTATGGTTTTAGCCTGGTATAATTGCCCGAAACTGTCGTACAGGTTTAAAGTTACGGGTTCATTGGCGTTAAAACCGGCTAAATCAAAATAGATCTTAGATCCTACTTCGTTCGGGTTCGGATATACATTTAATTTAAGTTTATCGGGGTTTAATAGTGGCTTGGTTACATCCACTACAATATTGGTAGCCGAATCCAATAAACCGCCCAGCACCGAATCAATGCCTTCGTAGGTAATTCCTAAACCAACCAGATCAACCGAAACAAACTGGCCTTTTTTCTTTTTGTTATTTACGGCTTCTAACTTGGCGTGCTTTAAACCAATGGATTTTGGATAAAACGCTACGTTAAAGGTGATCGAGCTGTTCTTCCGGATTTTAATTGGTTTGTTTGGATTAACATTAGGTTGGTCTAAGATTTTAAATTCGCTGGCATTTGGGCCGGTAATTTCCAGGTTTTTCAGCATTAAATTTCCCCGGCCGGTATTGGAGATCGTAACCGCATGGCGCGTAACCCGCGAAAAATCCAAGAGGTCATCGTCATCATTATTGCCGTCATCGCCTTTGCCATTATCCTGATCGTCATCATCATCATCGTCGTCTTTATCTTTACCCTTGCCTTTACCTTTATCTTCTTTTTCTTTCTTGTCTTTTTTAGCTGTACCTGCAAGTAAAGGAGATGTCAGGTTTTGCACCGAATTTAAAATATTAGAAACTCCCACTACTTCGGTAGCCGATATTTTTTGCGGATAGGCCGATGCATAACCGTCGGCGTCTGAAATATTGCTCACGCGCAGCAATGTAATCTGTGAAGTACGGTCAGGAATATTGTTCCAGTTAAACTCAATCACGTACAAATTGCCGGTTTGCGGGTCTTCTACCAAATCCAGGGGATTAATAAAGCCCGACATGCCGACCAAGCCATTAGTACCGGCGCCGGTATAATTATCGGTGATATTGTATTGTCCATCGGTGCTGCCTTTTACTACCGAACCTGGTTTTAACACGATGATATCGCCCCCCCCACTGAAGCGGCACACCAGTATTTTGCCTTTTAACGCCCCGTTAAATGCATTGCTCTTGTACTCAATGGCACCGTTGGGGGAACGGTTCAGGTTAAAATTAAAGGCGGCACCCCGGTAGTTCGGATCTGCTACTACGGTACTGGCGTATTTCGAATTATCTTTGTAACCCCGGTTTGCCACGTACTCGCCCCGCAATGGGTTTGGATGCCCGTAATAACCGCCTTTTTTTATCCGGAACAGCCAATCGTTTTGCACCTGCACCCCACTGGTTGCCGGAATAGAAGGACCACTATACTTGCTGCCATCCGGGCGGCGGGTGCCACTTAACGAAGCGGGCGTATTTCCCCCGGCGGCCGAGCCATTTGCCGGTGAATACAACTGCCCATTGCTGTGCCACACTAAATCGTAAGCATTGCGCACGCCCGAAGCATAAATAGTAAGCGGTGAAGCACTGGAATACGGATTGTAGGTACCATCCGACATTTTGGCGGAAGTACCGGAAGCCGCGTTAATCACGCTTTGGTTTGTAGTGGTTTTTGCATCTAAAGTAGCGCTGCCTAACTTAACTAAATCCAACCGCAGAATTGACCCTGACAATAAACTTTCGGTGCGTTGCCATGAGCCATCGTAAGCGCCCATGGAACTGTTACTGCCTTGCGATATATACAAAGCCTTATCGGGCCCGAAAGCCAAACTGTTAACTAAATGGTCTTTGGTAGAACGGGGCAAGTTGGTTACCAGTAAGCGTTCAGTGGTAAGGTTAGCGCCCGTTAATTTTGAAATTTTACCATCAAAGGCCGGGGCGCCTTCCAGCTTACCAGAACAATGCGACACGTACGCAATTAAATTAGAAGCCGTAGAAGCCGGATCAAACACTAACCCAACAGCCGCCCGGCTACCGTACTTGCCCGATAAAGCCGTACTAATTACCGATTGGTTACCCAGCATACCGGTGGTACGGTTTATGGTAAACCGCTCAATAGCGCCGTCTAAACGCAAAGCATAAAATTTACTATCCGGGCCAATTACAAGCGAAGAATATTTTTTCTTTTGGGTACCCGGGATGGCTACTTTGGTAAACTCTACCGAAATGGGATCCCGGGATTCCAGCGCGGCCCCAGTGGTAAAGGTAGCTGTGTACGGAATAAACGAAGCCTTACTGTACGATTTTACGCCATCGGTAATTACAAACTTATAAGTAGCATTGGGTTCCAGGGCAAAAGTGGGGGAAAAGCTAATGGCATCGCCGCCACCGGTACCCTGCACCACTCCTTGTATCTGGGTAGTACTGGTGCCTACTACTTTTAATAATTTTACGGTGCTGCTGGTGATGGTGCTGTTATCGACACCGCCTTTGTAACCGGCAACGGTGGGTACGAACAAATTATTAGCCGCAATACTGGAGGTATTTACACTTACATTGGTAGCTTTATTGGCCGGCGTAGACGAAATTACATAAGGCCGGGGTGCACTAACTGTTACCTTAACCGTTACACTTCCGGCGGTAAACCCAGCGGCAGCGGCATACACCGTGGCTTTGTACGTGCCCAATGGTAAGTTTTGGGTAGCGGTGTAGTTAATGGTTACGTTGGGCTCCGTACCCGAATGTGTCCGGTTAAAACTCAACCAGCCGCTTGCACCGGTACCATACGTAGCTGAAAGCGTATATTGTACGCTTTTGTTGCTGGAGTTGCTTAAATCTAAAGAAAAGGTTTTGGTGGTGGCAGAGCTGGTTTTCTGCACGCTTAGCTGTTGCTCATTCGCCGACCAGTAAGTAAATGGCCCGGTAGAATAAGGCACAATCCGGACAGAGTTGATTTTGGTATTCACGCCGCCATCGGCATTAATCGTTAAATTTCCATCGGTAACGGCAACCCGCACGGTGGCGCTTTTAAAACGCGTACTGGAACCGGCAGCCCCGGTGGGAACAAAATCCTTAATGGCTTGCACGCCCTCCACGTTTAAAGTGTGTTTTTCCGGAAATGAATAGACGCCGGCATCGCCCGCTGATACTACCACATCGTAAATGCCCTTGGTTAATTTAGCTTCCCAATAACCTTCGGCTTTAGTTCCGTCAAAAGTACCGGCAATATCGTCGGCTTGCATGTGAATAAGCGTGGCTTGCAAAGGATCAGATGGCATTTTCCGGTTACGGCCGTTGCCCGGCGTGGAACCTCCTACCGACAGATTTAACAAGCTATTATCGGAACGTTTTTTCCAACCGTAAGTACGTTGATTGCCCTGGTAAGAACCCGTGCGCAGGCCATAAGCTTGTCCGTAATCGCGAACCCACCCCGTAGGCGGAACCGTTTTGGGATCTTGGAAATTAACTTTAAGTAACTGCGGAAAACCGGCCGTACTTAATGCCAGACCAACTATTAAAAAGAATAATTTTTTAAAATTTAACAAACCAATAAGCGAGAAGTGAACAGTAAAACCTTTTTTCATTGTAAGCTGATTAATTAGAAATAATTTTTACTAAAGCGCGGGATTGATAAAATGAAGGATTGAAGTAGAAAGATGTTAATGATAAATGCAGAGAAGGAAACAATCATGTTCGGCGTAATAATTTATTGAAATACAAGCAAATAAATGCCAGTTTATTAAAACTAGAATTTACTTTTTTTAAAATTCCTGAATTCTAAGAATAGGTAGAAGAACTGCGTTATAAACCAGTACTAATTAAAATTAAAATAATCCAGAATTTTAGACCGTTTTAACGGTCTTTTACCGGAATAAGTTCTGGTTTAAGGCATAAATGTTTCAAGCTATAGTAACCCGCTCCTCTCCATTAATTCTGATTGCAATATTCCTAATTAATAATTTTCGCCTAATTTTCAAGAAATTGCTTAATCTAATAGCACATACAGCTTTATAATAAAACTTAGCTCCTAGAAAGTATTTAGCACAGCAACACAGGACTACTACTGGATTTAAGGGAAGATGTATCTGAAAAAAGGAAAGAAGCTTTCTTATTTAAGCAGGTCAAATGCCGCCATGGGATTAGAAATAAAAAAGGGGAATGGCGTTGCCACTCCCCTTTGCTGTTAATGAAGTTGTATAGCCTATATAATACTAGCGGCAACCTTCGCCTTTGTTGGTGTCTCCACTACCAAAGCAGGATTGCTCCACAAAATACGACTCACTTCTAGCTAGTACCTTTATTTTCTAAGTTTTAGAATGCTAAACAGCTTCATTTTTTAAAAATTTAAAATTTTACTATTTTAAAATGAGTTTACTTTGTTTTTGGCCCGATGCTCCGGTAACCTTCATGATGTAGATACCGGCATTCATGTTTTTATTAACCGGCATTTCGGCGGAACTAATGCCTTGCTCATCTACCCGTACGGTTTTAGCCCAGTATAGCTGGCCATAACTATCGTACAAACTTAAGGTTACTGCTTCTTTCGGCGCAAAGCCGGCCAAATCAACGTAAATTTTTGAACCAGCTTCGTTCGGATTCGGATAAACGCTAAGTTTTAAGTCTTTGCTTTTGGAAATTTCACTCAGGCTACTAGCCGTTTCAGTAACCGAATCTACGGGAGAACCTGTACCCACCGTATCTATTCCTTCGTACATAATGCCCAAACCTTCTAACTCCACCGATACCGATTGATCTTGTTTTTTCTTACTGCTCACGGCTTCTATCTTAGCCTTTTTTAGCCCTTTAGTGGTAGGGAAAAACGCCACGTTAAAAGTTACTGAGCTATTCTTCCGAATTTTAATCGGTTTATTGGGTTTCGCATCGGGTTGGCCAAGTAACCGGAACTCAGCGGCATTTTCACCAATAATGGACAAATTTTTTAATTTTAAATTACCCCGGCCCGTGTTGGAAATTGTAACCGGATGCCGCGTTACTTTTGATAAATCCGGCAAGTCGTCATCTTTATCCTTGTCCTTGTCTTTGTCTTTATCCTTGTCTTTGCCTTTTTGGCTGGCGGCAGCGGCTTTTTGGGCAGATGTTACAGTATTGGTGCTGGTAATCCCAACTACTTCGGTAGCGGATATTTTTTCCGGGAAAGCCGTGGCAAATCCTTCATCATCCGAGATGCTGCTTACGCGCAGTAAGGTAATTTGAGCCGTCCGGTCGGGAATATTGTTCCAGTTAAACTCAATCACGTACAGGTTTCCGGTTTGTGTATCTTCCACTAAATCTAAAGGATTGATAAAGCCCGACATCCCTACTAATCCATTTGTACCGGCACCGGTAAAATGATTCACTATATCGTACTGTGCATCGGGGCTACCTTTCACTACCGAACCTGGTTGTAACACGATAATATCACCCCCACCGCTAAAGCGGCACACCAGTATTTTGCCTTTTAAGGCGCCGTTAAAAGCATTGCTCTTGTATTCAATAGCGCCATTGGGTGAGCGATTTAGCTCAAAGTTAAAAGCAGCACCCCGGTAATTTAAATCGGAAGTTACATTGGTGGCGTATTTGGGGTTATCGGCATAACCCCGATTAGCCACGTACTCACCCCGTAAAGGATTAGGATGGCCGTAGTAACCACCACTTTTTACCCGGAATAACCAGTCGTTTTGCACCTGCACGGCCGAAGTAGCCGGAATAACCGGACCGTTATAGGTAGTGCCATCGGGGCGGCGGGTACCCGCTACCGATGGTGGCGTATTTCCGCCAGCGGCCGAACCATTGGCTGGGGCGTATAACTGGCCGTTGCTGTGCCATACAAGGTCGTACGCATTGCGCACACCCGAACCGTATATTTTTAAAGGAGCATTGGTAGCGTACGGGTTATACGTACCATCCGACAATTTCAGGGAGCTGGTGGTCGCAGCGTTGATGACGCTTTGGCTGTTGGAAGTTTTAACATCCAGCGTAGTACTGCCAAGTTTGGTTAAATCCAGCTTTAAAACTGCCCCTGATAACAAACTTTCAGTGCGTTGCCACGAGCCGTCGTAAGCGCCCATGGAGCTATTACTGCCCTGGGAAATGTACAGCATTCCATCCGGCCCAAATGCCAAACTGTTTACCAAATGGTCTTTCGCGGAACGCGGCAAGTTGGTTACCAACAACTGCTCCGTAGCCAGGGTAGCTCCCGATAATTTTGAAATTTTACCATCGAACTCGGGGGCACCGGTTAAGCCGGAAGAGCAGTGCGAGACGTAAGCAATTAAATTAGATGCCGTAGAAGCCGGATCGAACACCAGTCCAACTGCCGAGCGGGCACCGTATTTATTAGGTAAAGTAGCAATGTTGGCCTCTAAAGTTAAAGTACCGCTTGGGCGGCTTATGGCAAAGCGTTCGATGTTGCCATTCAGTAACAAGGCGTAAAATTTACCATCGGGGCCAATCACCAGCGAAGAATATTTTTTCTTTTGGGTGCCCGCAATAGCCACTTTGGTAAACTCCACCGAAATCGGGTCGGTTGGTTCAATAGCATCACCGGTGGTAAAAGTGGCGGTATACGGAATAAACGAAGCACCGCTGTACGATTTTACGCCGTCGGTAACCATAAACTTATACGTAGTATTGGCTTCTAAAGCAAAAGTTGGTGAAAAGCTAATGGCATCGCCGCCGCCGGTACCCTGCACCACGCCTTGTATTTGCGTGCTAACCCCATTTACAACTTTAACTAATTTAACGGTGCTGCTGGTGATGGTACTGTTATTTACCCCACCTTGGTAGCCAGCAACTTCCGGCACAAATAAGTTATTGGCCGCAATGCTGGAGGTATTTACGCTCACATTAACGGTACCATCGGCCGGCGTGGATGAAATAACGTATGGGCGGGGCGCACTTACTACTACCTGAATAGTAACGCTGCCGGTGCTAAACCCGGCCGCAACGGCGTTTATAGTAGCTTTGTAGGTACCTATAGGTAGATTTTGCGCAGCGGCATAATTAAAAGTTACGTTAGGTTCGGCACCGGTATGGGTGGCGTTAAAGGTTAACCAACCACTAGCGCCAGCTCCGTAAGTTGCCGTTACCGAGTAGGTTATATCGTTCCGGTTGCTGGAATTGCCTATATCTAAAGAGAAAGTTTTTTTTGTGGCAGAACTGCCTTTTTCAGCGGATAATTGTAATTCATTGGCCGACCAGAAAGTAAATGCACCCGTAGAAACCGGCACAATCTGTGCGGAGTTTATTTTGGTGTTAGTACCACCGTCGGCATCGATGGTTAGATTACCATCCGTAACCGTTACCCGCACGGTACCACTTTTAAACCGGGTGCTTGCACCGGCTGCGCCACTCGGTATAAAATCTTTCAGAGCGGTTGCCCCTTCTACGTTTAACGTGTGTTTTTCCGGGAAAGAATAGACTCCGGCGTCCCCAGCCGAAACGGTAACATCATAAATTCCATTGGCTACTTTGGCTTCCCAGTAACCTTCGGCTTTGGTGCCGTCAAAAGTGCCGGCGATATCGTCGGCTTGCATGTGCATGAGGGTAGCTTTTAATACATCGGCCGGCATGTTACGATTACGCCCGTTACCCGGCGTGGTACCCCCTACCGCTAAATTTAATAAGCTGCCATCGGCCCGTTTTTTCCAGCCATAAGTTAAATTACTGCCTTGGTTGGTGCCGGTGCGTGCGCCATAAGGTTGCCCGAAATCGCGCACCCACCCCGAAGGAGGTACGGTATTCGGATCCTGAAAATTTACCTGAATGGCCGGTTGGGTTGTTTGGCCAGTAGCAAAGCTGAAAGTAATGGTTTTGGCCGTACCAGCAGTCCCGCCGCCACCGGAGCCGGAGTACGGAGTAGCTTTTAAGGTGTAAGTCCCGACAGCCGGAACCCAGGCGTGATAATCTCCGCTAACATCGCCGAACAAGGCATAGGGCGCACCCGTTTCGGTTTTATTGTACGTTTGTTTGCCGCTTAAATTCATAACCACACTGCCCACCGTAGCCGGACTGGTGTTTATCCGGATGTTTAAATTTGTAGTAGCTAAACTAGCGAGGTTAATGGTGCTGCCATTGGTAATGGTTTGAATATCTGTATCCGAATCGGCATTGATTAAGGTAAAGCTGGCAATGGTTTCGCCAGCCAAGGGCTTAGCTGCCTTTTTTAAGTTTTCTGGTGCATGCTTGTTAAAAGCACTAACGGAATAACTTTGCAGAAAAATAAGACAACAGAAAAGTAAATTAAATAATTTTTTACTACGGGATGAACACACAACCACGCGTGGAGGAGTACAAATCTTTTTCATTCGTTTAGGATAAGATTAATTTTTTAATAATTAACTAAGGCAAAAAGTTTTTAATGCGTATGAAGCTAAGAGCAAGCAAGAAAAGCAACCGGAGCACGGATGACTTAAGGGGGAAGAATAGAAGGTAAAACTAAAAACCGGGATAAATTCAGCAAATTTTCTTACACAAAAAGAATAATCTGCCTGCTTCAGAAAGAATTTTCAGTTGGTTTTAAATGCAATTAAATTTTTAAATATTCTTATGACAAATTAAAGAATAAGAACATAAAATTCAAATATATCTTTAATAATTTATTGGCATATAATAGCTTATACAACTAAGTTACTTACCAACTGATTTAACCTTAAAAGGTAATCAAATTGTACCCACTATAGTTTCTGTTATTACAATTATGAAGCTGGTAAATACCGGCATCTACTACCGGAATTATAAAGTAAAAAGCGAAAGCTTTGATTTTAGAATAGCAGCATTTTAAAAAAAGTAGCTATTTCGTATTTATAAACCAGAGGCAACCTTCGCCTTTGAGGTTGTAACCACCACCATAACAAGATAGCTCCACAAAATACTACTCGCTTCTGGATGGTATCTTATATTATTCGATTTTAGAATACTAAAAAGATTCATGTTAAGCAGCGACCAACTGTTGCAACCTGGCTTTATTTAATTTAAAAAATTTAAATTTTAGTTTCTATTGTTACTTCCGGTTTAAAAGCGCTCCTGAATTTTGGGTTGGTGTAAAACTTATTTAAGTGAAACCGAATGAAGGATTTTTAAAGGGTACTGGAGAAAGGATAGTCTTTTATTTTTTGCCAGGGGCCGCCTAAATACTCCCACAAACTTAAACCTACGCCCTGAACAGTAAAGCTGTTAAAGGTGGCTATTAATTTATCGTATAAAGCCTGGGCTTCAGCGGGAGTAACTTTATTCTGCACAGTTACATGGGGCCGAAAGCCCTGGCGGTCCTGGGGGGTTAACCAATTATACCACTGCTGCTTTAGTTGAGCCTGAATTTGCATTAAAGCCTTGCTTTCCAGTTTAAAGGCTATGCCCCTGCCAAGTTTAAAAATGCTGGTTACCTGCAGGGTTATATGGGGCTGTTGGGAAGTTAGCGTTTCTAAAACCTGTAAAATTTCAGACTCCGCCGGCAAATGATGGAACAAGGTAACATGCGCATCTAAATAGTTAATTTGCGCCGGAAAATGCTTTTTCCTTAAATCGTTGAAATAACTAAAACCGGACTCTTCCAGTTGTAAGGTTAAAATGCGCGGAGGCTGGTTATTCATAAAGTAGCTTACGGAGCAAGAGGAATTTCGACGAAAATACCGACGCTATTCTATAATCCATAATGGCTACTGATGCCCATAAATATTGGTTAATTTTCGTTTAGTTTAAGACTGCGCCTACCCCAAAGAATAATAAAAGTGGATGACATCTTCTTCGTTGGTTGGGTGGGTTCCCCGGTAAAAATCCAATGCATAATCATCCACTACATCGGCCTGTACAAAAACTTCCTGGTAATTGTTTTGCTGGCAGTAAGCGTTAATTGCCGCGATTAATTTTTTACCAATTCCCTGCCTTTGATATTTGGTAAGCACCGCCAAATCGTAAATGTAAGCCAACGGTTTTTCGGAATAATACTGCGTTAGCGTGTATGCGGTTAATCCTGCAATTACTTTATCTTCTTCTTCGGCCACAAACACTATAAAATCTGGTTTAGACAGAAGTGCCGACAAATGTTGCGGCGGGGGCATAACAAAATTTTGCATTTCAAAGACTTCTTCAAAAACCAAAATCAACTGAATAAAGCGCTCAACATCATCGTGATTTAATTTTTTGATTTCCATTTTTTAAATTTTTTAAAAAATGTTTGAATAGTTTGGCTAGCAGATTAACCTAATATTTTAAAAATTTTTACTGTTTCGTTATTGCTTATAAAAAGGGAAAAGCAGATAAACTACGTCACAGAAGTCTAATTTAAAGCTTGCTTTACTTCTCTTATAATTGGCGGTTACAACTATATCGCTGCAAAACAAAATTCTTAAAAATTAAGCTATTATGGGGGTAATTACTTTGCCGTGCACATCGGTTAGCCTAAAATTTCTTCCCTGAAAAGCATAGGTTAATTTTTCGTGATCCATGCCCAGTTGGTGCAAAATGGTGGCTTGCAAATCAAAAATATCGGTACGGCCGCTAATGCCGTAGTAGCCTATTTCATCGGTTTCGCCGTGGGTATAGCCTTGTTTTATGCCTCCGCCGGCCAGCCAAACGGTAAAGGCTTCGGTGTGGTGGTCGCGCCCTTTAAAGGCCATTTCTTTGCCTTCGCGGTTTTCCTGCATGGGCGTGCGGCCAAACTCAGCTCCCCAAATTACCAAGGTTTCTTCTAACAAACCCCGCATTTTTAAATCCTGCAACAAAGCGGACACCGGCTGATCGATGTTGCGGCACAAATTACCAAATCCTTTATCCAGGGCATTCATGGGGTCATTGCCATGCGAATCCCAGCCCCAATCAAACAATTGCACAAAGCGCACGCCCCGCTCTACCAGGCGCCGGGCCAGCAAACAATTATTGGCGAAAGAAGCCTGCCCGGGCGAGGTGCCGTACATTTGGTGTACGCTGGCTGGCTCCCGCGAAATATCCATAACATTGGGCACGGACACCTGCATTTTAAACGCCATCTCATACTGGGCAATGCGCGATATTATTTCGGGATCCTGCATTTCTTCGTAGTGCAGTTTATTGATTTCGTTGATGGCCGAGATGGATTGCTGGCGCAAATTGCGGCCCATGCCCTCCGGATCGGATACGTACAACACGGGCTCGCCTTTTTGCCGGCATTCTACACCCTGGTAAACGGTTGGTAAAAATCCGCTGCCAAAACCAGCTTTACCCGCATCGGGCGCTTTGCCACCCGACAGCAAAACCATAAAACCCGGTAAGTTTTCGTTTTCGGAACCTAAACCGTAGGTTACCCAGGCGCCCATGCTGGGCCGGCCCAGGCGGGCATTACCGGTTTGCATGAGCAACTGAGCCGGCGCATGATTAAACTGATCGGTGTGCATGGCTTTGAGAAACGAAACCTCATCCACCATTTTAGAAAAATGCGGTAAGTGCTCCGACACCCAAGCCCCGGATTGGCCGTGTTGTTGAAATTTAGCCTGCGGGCCCAACATTTTAGGAACTCCTTTAATAAAAGCAAACTTTTTACCTTCCAGCAACGAAGGCGGGCAATCCTTGCCGTTTAACTGGTGCAACTCCGGTTTATAATCAAATAACTCTAACTGCGACGGTGCCCCTGCCATATGCAGAAAAATAACCGACTTGGCTTTGGGTGCAAAATGCGGCGGTAAAGGCGCAAAAGGCTGATTTAAATCCCGGAGAATAGAGCTGGCATTTTCGGGTTCCAGGGATTTACCGCGACCCGAACAGCCCAGCAACGAAGACAGAGCCATCGCGCCTAAACCCGTGGTGCATTGCTTTAAAAAATGCCGCCGGGTAAAGTATTCATTCTGCCGGAAAATAGCTTCTTCCAATAAATTCATGCGATTATAGTTTAGGTAACCGGTTCCTCTTAATTTACTGATCTATTGTTTATCTCGACCTTGCGCCGCCATCGTTTTTAAATTTTTCAATTTTTAAAACTTAACGGTTGCTCCTTTAAGTTCTTTTTTCCTGTCTAAAGCTTAGTTAAGTATTTCTCTAGTTCTGTTGTTACTCTTTGGTGATAAATTCATCCAGGTTCATGATAGCATTCGCCACAACCGTTAAGGCAGCCAACTGCGGAGCATTTTTTAATTGATGATCGATAGCTGGTAAAAACTTTTGTAGCTCCTGGGTTTTTTGGGTAAAATGCTGCTCGCTTTGCTGGTATAAGCGCGTTAATACATGTAAGGTGGCAAAATTAGGTTGTTTAAACAAAGCCCGGTAGTATCCTGCTTTAATTTGATTTTGGGGCGTCGCACTCATATTTTGCATTTGCTGGGCTAAACCGCGGGCAGCCGTTAAATATACCGTATCGTTTAAAGTAACTAAAGCTTGTAATGGCGTGTTGGTCCGGATGCGCCGGGATACACACACTTCGCGGCCGGCGGCATCAAAAGTTAATAAAGACGGGTACGGACTCGAACGCCGCCAGAAGGTGTACAGAGCACGCCGGTAAGCATCTTCCCCCTCGCTGGTTTCCCACTGCATGCCACTGTATACAACCTGCCATACGCCGGGTGGTTGAGGTGGCATTACGCTTGCGCCGTACATTTTAGAACTCAGCAAGCTGCCGGTTGCCAACGCCTGGTCCCGGATTTGCTCGGCCGATAACCGCACGCGCGGCCCCCGGGCCAGCAAACGATTGGCCGGATCTTTGGCCAGCAAACGGGCATTTACGCGGGAGCTTTGCTGGTAAGTTTTAGAAAGAACCAACAAGCGCAGCAATTTTTTAATTTGCCAGTTTTGTTCCCGCTGAAAATGGATGGCCAGCCAATCGAGTAACTCCGGGTGCGACGGTTTACTACCCTGCGAGCCAAAATCTTCCAGACTTTCTACCAAACCCGTTCCAAAGAGTTGTTCCCAAAACCGGTTTACCGTAACCCGGGCGGTTAAGGGGTTTTCCGGACTAACCAGCCATTGCGCCAGGCCTAACCGGTTTTTTTTAAAATTTTTAAAATCTGGCAAAAACCGCGGCGTGTTAGGCTGCACCTCTGGGCCTTTGGTTAACCAATTACCGCGCACAAATACCCAATTTTTCCGGCTAAGCTCCGAGGGGTTTTCGCGCATAACGGGTATTTGCTCCATTTCAGCATTGAGTAGAGCCAGCAAAGTTTGTTCATTTTCGAGGTAGCCGGGTTTAGAGCTACCGGGCAAATCTTCCAGAAACAACACGTATTCTAACTGGCACACGTAATCCTGGGGGTTCGGCTGGGCCGCATTTTTAAAAACAAAATACAAATCGTGTATACCGGTGCCTGGTTTTAGTTTAACTAAAACGCGCTGGTTTCCCCGGCCAATTGTTTTTTTGTTCTGGTATACGCCAATTACTTCCCCATCCAGTTTATCTTGCCGGATTTCCAAAGTACCTTCTTTTTGGTTCGACCGAATACTGAGCAGCAAATTTGCTTTACCCGTTAAGTTCACGTTTTTTAAACGGGCATACCCCGCGTGCCCGCCGCCCAGGTATTTGCCATCGGATAAAGCCGCGTTGGTTAATTGATCAAAGGCATGCGGATGGATTTTAGGTTCGGTAAACTGCAACAGATGTTCAATAGTTTTGCTGCCAGCCGCTGCTTCCGGAGCAGGTAATTGTTGGTGCAACCAGGCTTTTACCTGTTTAATTTTTAACTCGGCTTCGGGCTGGTATTTATTTAAGTTCGGGTATTCGCCGGGCACATCTTCGTCGCGGGTATTATTAAAAAAAGCCATCGATTCGTAGAACTCCTGGTGCCTAATCGGATCATACGGATGGCTGTGGCATTGCACGCACGCCATGGTAGTACCCTGCCACACTTCCCAGGTATTGCTTACCCGGTCCAATACGGCTGTAGTCCGGAATTCTTCGTCGTCGGTGCCGCCTTCGTCGTTGTTGGCGGTATTGCGGTGGTAGGCGGTAGCAATAATTTGTTCTTCGGTAGGTTCCGGCAACAAATCGCCGGCGAGTTGTTCCAGGGTAAACTGATCGAAGGGCTTGTCTTGGTTAAACGAGCGGATCACGTAATCCCGGAAACCCCAGATGTTGCGGTAATCGTCTTTTTCGTAGCCTTTGGTATCGGAGTAGCGGGCCAGGTCGAGCCACATGCTGGCCCAACGTTCCCCAAAATGCGGCGAAGCTAGTAAGCGGTCTACTTGTTTTTCGTAAGTTTTGGGTGATTTATCCGCCAAAAACGCCTGCATTTCGGCGGATGTAGGTGGTAAGCCAATTAAATCCAAACTCAGGCGGCGCAGTAAAGTTGCTTTGTCGGCGGGACTGCTGGGCTGCAAGGTATCGGCTTGCCAACGCGCCTGGATAAACCGGTCCACGGGATGATCGGACCAGTTGGTAGCGGGCGGCAGCGCTTTTTTTTCTGGTTTTACATAAGCCCAATGATCAGCCCAGGGTGCCCCCTGGTTAATCCATTGCTTCATTTTGGCAATTTCCGGGTTGCTTAACGGCGCAGCGTGGTACGGCATGCGCTCGTCCTCGTCCTCGGATAATAAGCGCCTGATAAGTTCACTGTCTGCAGCGTTGCCCGGTATAATGGCCGGCTTGCCCGATTTGGTTTTGCGCAAAGCATCTTCCCGGGAAAATAAACTAAAACCGGCACTTTCTTTAACGCCTCCGTGGCACGAGATACATTTGGTATTTAAAATAGGCCGAATATCCGTATTAAAGTCAACGGGTTCTTCCGAGCGAAACCAATGCCTCGAAATCCAGCCGACTATTAAAGCCACTATGGGAATCAGCAAAATTTTAAAAAATTTCATGGCCTAAATGCTTGAAAGAAAAATACCGCTGTCTTTTTTAATGCAGTTTGTAAGTTAAGGAATCTGGCAGCAGAATGCAAAATTCCCTTTCACTAGATATAATTATCAACAGGGTTATTCTTTATTGAATTGCCTTTACGCTATTATGGCCTAGTATTATATTAAATCGATTACCAACACCTCTCCTGTCACAGAAAATTAAACCTACAAAACTGGAGTCAGAAACTTCTAAATTTGTAGAAGTTCTCAAAATTAAATATATAAAATATTAAATAATTTAAATACACTATCTACCCTTGCCATTTAAACTATCTTTAATAATTAAAATTTTTTGCTTTAAAAAAGCGAGTATACGCTTTAAACCCAAGGCAGCTCTTCTTTATTTTATCCTACATTCAACTTAAATTTTAAAATAACCAACCCAAAACAACTTAGATTTATTACATACTGCTGTGATAACCTGAAAATTGAATTTTTAGGTTGTTTATTCTCAGCATAGATAAATTTTAAAATAAAATACTTGTATATCTTACAATTATACTTTTATTTGTACCGCAACAAACCAAAACTTTATCCAACATTTACTTTAAAATTTTATAATAAGGAGTTAATAGCAGCTCTTTGTGCAACAATTTGTAAAAGGGTGATAGGTATATACTATTCCCCTATTTATAATTAATTACATATGTGTACCGGCGTAATTTTAAATTTTTTAAAATTTAAAATTATAAACCTGGTATTTACCTGATTTTATTACTTAAAACATAAAAAACTAAACCCAGATAAGTTCAAGTACACGCCCATGCAACTTATTTTTAAACGGTACAATTTAACCACTGTAGCTCATAGGGTTAGTTATTTCACTTTGCTAGTATTTACGCTTCTTTTCTCAGCCTTTACCCGAACAGTTAATCTATCTAAACTATTATTGTATGCCCAGAAAATTTACGCAAGTATTTTTTTCGTTACTGCTTTGTGCTCTTTTAAACCACCCGGTATTGGGTCAGGGTTTTCAGAAAGCCTGGGATAAAACTTTTGGCGGCAGTAGTTCTGATATTTTACTAACCAGTATAACTTGTAAAGATGGTGGTGTTTTACTGGCGGGCGCTTCCGACTCTAATGGCGGTGGCTCTAAATCCAGTAACAGCAAGGGAATTCAGGATTTTTGGGTAGTTAAAACCGATGAAAATGGCAATAAAAACTGGGATAAAACTTTTGGCGGCTCCGGCAATGATTTTTTGCAGACTGCGCTTCAAACCCCGGATGGCGGGTTTATATTAGCCGGCACCTCTAATTCGCCGGTGAGCGGCGATAAATCGGTTTCGGCCTCCAGCCAGTACGACTACTGGATTGTGAAAATAAACGCGTCCGGCGATAAACAATGGGATAAAAGTTTTGGGGGCACGGGCAACGACCATCTGCGCTCTATTTGCCCCACCAGCGATGGTGGCTACCTGCTTGCTGGCTCGTCTAATTCGCCGGCTAGCGGACGCGCCCCATACAACAAAACTACCAGCAACCGGGGCGAACAAGATTACTGGGTGGTAAAAATCAATGCGGCAGGCACGAAATTGTGGGATAAAACTTTTGGCGGCAGCAATTACGATTATTTACAAACCATAGTACCTACCCGCAATAATGGTTTTATTTTAGCCGGATCTTCTTATTCTTCTAAAGGGGGCGATAAATCAGAAAGCGGTACGGCCTACAGCGATTATTGGGTATTAAAAATTGATGCTTCCGGAAACAAGCAATGGGATAAAACTTACGGCGGCAGCCAGGAAGAAACCCTGAAAGCCTGCCTGGTTACTTCCGATGGTGGCTTATTACTGGCCGGCAATTCCAACAGCCAGGCTGGCAGCGAAAAATCAACAAACTCTTATGGTTTAAACGATTTTTGGCTCATTAAAACCGATGCTTCCGGAAACAAACAATGGGACAAAACTTACGGCGGAAATAACAACGATTACCTACAAGCTATAACGCAAACTTCTAACAGCAGCTTTTTAGTGGGAGGCACTTCTAAATCGCCGGCGAGTGGCAACAAAACCAGTGCTTTAAAAGGAGACGCCGATTTCTGGATTTTAAAAATTAACGCTTCTGGCAGCAAACAATGGGAAAAAACCTACGGCGGCGAAAGGTACGATAACCTGCAGGCTCTCCATACCACCAGCAACGGCAATTTCTTTGCCAGCGGCACCTCTAACTCCGGCTCCGACAATGATAAAAATGCCCCAAACCGGGGTGAATCGGATTACTGGCTTCTTTCTTTGAAATCAGGAAGTCAAGACGAACCAGATGAGCCGGACGTTCCCGAAGACCCTACGCCTGAGCAATTAGTAGAAAGTTTTACTTTATTAAATGCAGACAAGGACAGCGATATTCAAACATTGGCCAATAACGCAGTTCTAAATTTAGCTACTTTACCCACCACTAACTTGAACATCAGAGCCAATACCCGTACCAATGCGGTTAGCCTGGTATTCCGGCTTAGCGGTACCCAAAGCCTGGAGCGCAATGAAACCAGCGCTCCGTACATTGTATTTGGCGCCTCTGGTAATGATTATTATAACTGGAATTTTGTTCCGGGCAATTACACGTTAGAGGCAATTCCTACCCTTAATAGTCAGCCGGGCCTTACTTATAAGATTAATTTTCAGGTAATAAATCAAGGATCCGGCAACAAAATACCCGTGGCCGAGGCGGGGGCAAATACTACCCTTACCCTACCCAAAAACTCCCTCACTTTAAACGGTTCCGGCTCAGACCCGGATGGCAGCATCACCAAATACCAGTGGTCGCAGCTAAGCGGCCCCAATACCGCCACATTTAACAGCAAAGAAATAGCCAAACCAACGGTTACCAACCTGATTGCCGGAACCTACACCTTTAGCCTGATGGTTACGGATAATAAAAACGCTAGCAGTTTAGCCGATCAGGTAGTTGTAACGGTTAATAGCAGTAACACTACCACTCAGCAGGTAACTAGCTATACTTTAATGAACGCGGATACCGATACCGAGATCATGACCATTACGGATGGATCCGTAATTAACTTAAGTACGTTCCCCACCAAAAATTTTAATATTCGTGCTAATACCAACCCTGGTAAAGTGGGCAGTTTAGTGTATGCGCTGAGTGGCGCCTACACTATTAATAAATCCGAAACGGCTGCTCCATATGCTTTGTTCGGAGATGATGCCGGCGATTTTAAACCCATTGCTTTAAAGGTGGGCCAATATAACTTAAAAGCTACGCCGTATACTTTGGCATCAGGCAGCGGAACAGCTGGTACTCCTTTGGCCATTAGCTTCAAACTAACCCGTACATCGGCTAGCGCCAATAACTCCGATTCCAGTTACGTTTACCCGGAAGAAGAACTCGGTGAAGAAGAACCCTGGGATATTTATGCTTCTGATACGGATCCAGCTTCTGTGGTGGAACTTACTAATTATCCTAACCCCTTTCAAGAAAATACCACGCTGCGGTTTACCTTCGCCGAAGAGCAGGAATACACTTTAGAAGTTTACGATTTACACGGTACATCCATCAGCGAACCGCGGCAGGGGCTTGCTTTACCGGGCGAACCCGTTACTCAAATTTATGATTTAAGCCAATCCCCCAACGGAATTTATCTGGTAAAATTAATTACGAGCCGCGAGGTGCAGCACTTACAAATTATTCACGGAGATTAAGGTTTATTAAGGTTTATTGCCTGATAAACAGAAAATAAGTTTCTTTTATATTCAGCTAATGCCCACGGCAATTTTTGGTTTTAGAAAAATTTTAAATTTTTAAAATTTAGATTGCTACTTTGCGCCTATGCAAGTACCTATTGACAAGCAAATTTTTGAAGGAGAAATTGCCACTTATTGGTTCGACGATGGGATATTGGTTTCGTTATCTAAAAGCCCGCGACGGACTGTTGCTAACATTACCGGTAATGTAGCCTTGGTAAAGCAGATTACCAACAACACCCGAATGCCTTTGTTGATTTACTTATCTAACTCGCCCGTACCGGATAAAGAAACCCGAAAATTTTCGACGGAGCAACTGCCTACCATTTATTCGGCTATGGCCATGGTTTCCAAGCCAGGTTTATCTCGTTTTATCATGAATATTCTGTTTGCTTTAAAACCACCACCCATTCCCATGAAAAGCTTTACCGACGATAAAGCCGCTAAAGAATGGCTGCAGCAATTTACTTAAGCGGAGCACTTATAAAACCCGAATAGCAACATCTACGGAAATTGTTATCTACACTTTTTAATCCGCATCAAACAACATTAGCTAGATTCCTAAATTTAAAAAATTGGTTTTTCTTAAATCACTGATTAAAAAGTTATCCATTGAATCGATTATTTAAGAATTACCCCTAAAAACAAAAAGGCTTCACCCCGTCTGGGTGAAGCCTTTTTTAGCATCTAAAAAATTATTTTATCCGCTTGTATTGGTTTTTTATACGCGTATAAAACCCGAAGGTTTAGTAATTACTGCGTTTTTTCTTTTTATCGAAGTTACCACCGCCAAAGCGAGACCCAAATCCACCCCGATCCGAACGGTCGGAGAATCCTCCCCGGCTACCACCTCTTTCGGAATAGCCTCCACGATCACCTCTACCTCTTTCGCGATCACCACCCCGGTCACTGCCTTTATCGCCACGATCTTCACCGGAACCAGCGGTTTTCTTTTGCGCCTTCTCAAAAGATACCGGCTTGCCCAGCATGGTGGTACGGCCTAATTTATCAACTACTTCCGAGGTATATTCTTTCGGGATTTCAACGAAAGAAAATTTATCGTATAAGCTAATGTCGCCTACTTTGCTGGCCGGTAAGCTGGTGTTATCCGAAATTATATCCACGATATCTTTCGGGTTAACGCGGTCTTTTTTGCCAATCGTTACAAACAAGCGGCTCATGCCTTCGCGCGGGCCATCGAGTTCTTTCGACACTTCTTTGGCTTTTTCTTCGCGCATGCTCATTTTCATGAGGGCGGCAGCAATTTCCAGCGAAGTAAAATCTTCGGCGAGTAAACGCTCTACGCGGGCAATGTGCTTGGTTAAATTTCCTTTTTGAATAACTTCTTTTACCTGGCTTAAAAACAAAGTGGTTTTTACTTCGGCTACATCTTCGTAGCTTGGTACGCTGGCCAGCTTAATTTTCGCGTTAGTAAAACGCATGATATCTTTTAATTTGTAAATATCGCGGCCCGATACAAACGAAAACGCCCGTCCGGATTTACCAGCCCGACCGGTCCGGCCAATGCGGTGTACATACGCTTCTTCGTCTTGCGGTAAGTCGTAGTTAAACACGGCTTCCAAATCTTCTACGTCGATACCCCGGGCGGCTACATCGGTAGCTACCAGAATTTCCAAGGTACCATTTTTAAATTTGGCCATTACGTTGGTCCGCTGCGTCTGGTTCATGTCGCCGTGTAAACCATCGGCAAAGTAACCGCGGGCTTGCAGGTTAGCCACCAGTTCATCTACCATGCGTTTGGTATTACAAAACACAATGATCGATTTTAAATTGTACATATCTACCACGCGCGATAACACATCCATTTTCATGTTGTTACGCACTTCGTAGTAAACCTGCTCAATGTTGGTTACCGTTAAAGTCTGGTGTACTACTTTCACCAACTGCGGATTAGTCTGGTATTTTTTGGTAAGCTCCATTATGGGCTTACTCATGGTAGCCGAAAAGAAAATGGTCTGGCGGTCTTCGGGGATTTTACTTAAAACAAACTCAATATCCTCCCGGAAACCCATGTCCAGCATTTCGTCGGCTTCGTCCAGAATAATTTTTTTAACTTTATCCAGTTGCAACGTACCGCGCTCAATGTGGTCCATTACCCGTCCCGGGGTACCAATTACTATCTGCACGCCTTGCTTTAAAGCCCGTAATTGCCGGTCGTACGCCTGACCACCATATATCGGCACCGTGCTGATATTACGCTTGTATTTGATTAATTTATTTACTTCTTCGGAAACCTGGATAGCCAGTTCCCGGGTTGGGCACAAGATAAGTGCCTGCACGCTTTTATCCTGCTCATCGATGCTCTCGATGGTCGGAATGGCAAAAGCGGCGGTTTTACCGGTTCCGGTTTGCGCCTGGCCAATTACATCCTGGCCTTGCATCAATACCGGAATTGCTTCGGTTTGTATAGGTGATGCTTCTTCAAAGCCCATGTCGGCAATAGCACGTTGCATTTCCGGCGAGAGCGGAAGCTCGTCAAATCTTAATTTGTTCATGAATTAAATTTTTTAAAAAATAGGTTTTACGCAATCTGGCATCAGCAGGCTTGCATCGGAACCGGTATTTATCATTTATGAAGGCAAAAATGAGACGGGTTTTAATGCAACAAATCGAACGACAAAAATTTAAATGAAGATAAATCCGTACGCTGATTCCAAAATTCCGGGGCAAAGGTAAGCTTTTTATTTAGATTTTAGGCTTATTCCTTTTGCTTCATGATAATATAACAAGCAAGGCTTCGTTTTAATTCATTGTATTTACTGTATCTTCTGCAGATTATTTCCTGTAGTCTATTCATAATGTTCACTATGGCGCGGAAGTTACTTCCGTGACTTGCTATTCACAAAGATGATTCTTGTTCGCATAGCTACTGTTCTCGCTTTGATTGTTGATTGAAGTTGTTTCATTGCTCGCTTCTTGTTCTTTTTGTCTTGACACAAAAAGAACCAAAAAAGTCAAGACGCTAAAAACTCGCTGAACGCTCAAACAGTTTAGCGTCGTTCCTTGCACCTGGCTAAGGCTATTTGTTGCATAGTTGATAGTAGAATTTTAAATTCTTAAAAATTTAAAATTTTACCCACGGTGTCATTCAGAAGGAACCTATTTAGCTACGCAGCAGAATCATTATCATTAAAACAGGATATTTTTAATTGATTAACAACTCTTTACATTTTGTTTTACAGAGTTAAACCTGAGTTATAACAGGAGAATAGTGCCTTTTAAAAGGTATAGGTGTAGAATTATTTAAAAAGCCGTAGCTAAACGCAATTGAAACCAGTTTGGCTGTGGAGCACCTGCTAGGCTTCCGGTTTTGCGCAGCAAAATTCCGCAGCGGAGCGAGGAAACAGAATAACGGCATCTCCTCCCCTGTTTTTAGGGGAGGTCCCGCAGGGGGAGGGGTAAACACCGCCGGCCACGAGGCAATCTTAGGCCTGTCAAATCGAATTAGCACCAGTACATGGAGACGGGAACAGGCTCCAAAGAATAACATCAACTTACTTCTAGGCCAAACATTTCAAGATGATAGAAGTACAAAATCCTTCTGCCAACATCTTTGCTTATCTTCAAAGTAAGCTGTAATTTTAAAAATCGCTCCATTTAGCCAACAGATTCATTCTTCTAACAAGGGTATTTCGGAGCATCCAACAACCAGCAACGAATAACGAACACGTGCCGCAGCAATTTAAAATTTACTCTTCTTCCGCCGGTTCTGGCAAAACTTACCACCTCACCAAAGAATACCTGAAGCTGGCTTTGCAAAGCGAGAACCCGGGCTATTACCGTTCTATTCTGGCCATTACGTTTACTAACGACGCCGCCAACGAAATGAAAGAACGGATTCTAGCGGCTTTGCGGCAGTTTAACGAAGTACAGGCAAATGCGAACGCCCAGGCCCGCAGCGAAGAATTGCTGGATCTGATTACCCAAGAAATTCAAACAGAATACAATCAACCGGATACCGACCGGGAAATGGTTCGGTCGCGGGCGCAGCGAACGTTTGAACAAATTCTGTACAACTACTCGGAGTTTGCCGTGAGTACCATTGATGCTTTCGTGAACAAAGTGGTAACGGCTTTTACCCGCGAACTCAATATTCCTTACAACTTTGAAGTAGACCTGGACACCACTACCCTGCTCAACACGGCCGTATCCATGTTGCTGGATAAAGTGAATAATGCGCCGGATAACAGCTTGCTGGCTCAAACCCTGGAACAATACGCCTTGGAAAAAGCCGACGAAGGCCGTAGTTGGAACAGTTTACCCGATGAGTTAGCGGCCTTTGCGAGTAATTTACTCAACGAGCAGGTGTACGAAGCGGTGTCGGAGTTGCAGCGGCTGAAACTGGAAGATTTTAAAAAAATCCGGCAAGACTTGTACCGGTTTAAAAAGCAGATTGAAGAAGCGGTGGTGGAAGCCGCGCAAGCAGCTCTGGATTTATTCAGCGCTAATCAGATTGAAGCCAGCTTTTTGCATTATAAAGAAAAAGGCATTTACGGGTTTTTTAATAAATATTTAAAAAATTTCGAATTTCAGAAGCCTAATACTTATTCCGAGCAAACTATTTACAACGATAAATGGGTTGGCGCTAAGGTTCCAAAAGATGTCGAAGCGCGAGTAAACAGCATTAAAAGCCAGATCGTAGCTTATTTCCAAACCATTGAAACCATCCGGACGCAGCAAAGTGCCAATTATATTCTGATCACCGAAATTATTAAACACTTGTACCAGGTTTCGGTGCTGAACGAGCTCGAAAAATGCATTCAGGATATTAAGCGCGATACCAACCTGGTCCATATTTCGGAATTTAATAAACGCATTACCGATATTGTTCTGAACGAGCCGGTACCTTTTATTTACGAGCGGCTCGGCGAAAAATACAACCACATCCTGATCGATGAGTTTCAGGATACCTCTTCGCTGCAATGGAACAACCTACTGCCTTTAATTGAAAACTCGTTGGCTTCGGGGTATTTTAACATGGCCGTGGGCGATGCCAAGCAAGCTATTTACCGGTGGCGCGGCGGCGACATGGACCAGATTCTGCATTTGTACAAACGCAACACGCCGGCTTTGTACCAAAACCGCAAAAACGAAGATTTGCTGGAAGCCCGTTACGATACACTGGATATCAGTTTAACGCCCGCCGACCTGAACACCAATTACCGGAGCGCCTCGGAAATTATCAGCTTCAACAACGATTTTTTTAAATTTGTGAGCGAAAGCAACCCGGCTTACCCGATGCTGCAAAGCATCTACGACGAAAACTTTAAACAAGCCACCCCCGAAAGCAGCACCCGCACCGGCGGACACATTCAGGTAATCTTCACCCACAACGAAGACACGAACTACCAGCACGAATTAAATTCGTGCGAACGTACCGGGCAATTGTACGATGGCTACGAAAAGCCCGAAGTACTCACTTACCAGGAAAGTACTCTCCAAATAGTATTGCAGCTGATCCGGCACGCGATGGCCGAAGGCTACGAGTGGAAAGACATTGCCGTGCTGAGCCGCACCAACCGCAACAGCCGTTTGGTGGCGGGCTTCCTGAAAGAAAAGAAGTTTGATATTATTTCGCAGGACTCGCTTTCGTTGCAATTTGCCGAAGTGGTAAACCTGGTGGTGGCTTTGTTCCGGGTTTTTAACCGCCCCGATGATACCCTGGCCCGCTCCGAAGCCATGTATTTGTTCTGCAAAGTGGTATTAAACGTGCAACCCGACAATACCCTTACCCAAACGATTGCGACCATTGCGAACTGTGCCGACAATACCGCTTTTTTTGATGAACTGCGTACTGCCGGTTACGACCTGGAAGAAAAAGAAACGGGCAATTTATCGATCTACGAACTTACCGAAAAGATTATCCGGGTATTTAAATTATTAGACAAAAACAACGAGTGCGAGTACTTGTTCCGCTTCCTGGATGTGGTGCTGGAGTACAGCTTGAACCAAAGCAATAACCTGAACAATTTCCTGGAATACTGGGAAACCCACAAGGAAAAACTCAGCATTAATTCGCCCAAAAATCGCAACGCCATTACCATCACCAGCATTCACAAGGCCAAAGGTTTGGCGTACCCGGTAGTCATTATTCCGTTTGCCGATTGGTCAGTGGAGCCGCAGCGCAGCGCTTTGCTGTGGAGCCGTTTGCCCGCAGATTTACCCATCTTCCATGATTTGCCCGCGGCCGTGGTAACCATGAGCAAGCGCCTGGAAGAAACGCCCTTGCAGCCCCAGTACCAAATGGAGCTGGAAAAAACCTTTATCGAAAACCTGAACATGCTCTACGTGGGCTTCACCCGCCCCCAGGACCGCCTGTACTTAATTGCCCAGAAAAAAGATTTCAACCAGGGAGGCAACCAGAAAAATACCAGCTTTTTATTGTACCAATACCTGCAGCACCTGGACTTATGGCAAGACGACCAACTGTGTTACCAGTTAGCCCAAGGTGCCGCCACGCAACATTCCAGCACGCCATTTACGGAGCAGGTTTTTCACCTGGACTTATTTAGTTCTTTTAACTGGACCCAGCGCCTGAAACTAAAACAACACGCCAACAACGTGTTCGACTTTGAAACCCAGCAGGAATACCGCCGCCTGAATCGCAAATTACACTACGCCCTCTCCCGCATTACCACCGCCGACGACCTGAATTTTGTACTGAAGCAACTGGTTAACGAAGGCATTTTCAGCAGCAAAGAAACCCCGGAACTGCGCGAAACTTTAAAAAAGATCATCAACCACCCCGAGATCAAGCGTTATTTTGGTAAAGACATTCTGATCGAAAAAGAAAAAGAAATCTTAAACGTACGGGCTACCCGCTACAAACCCGACCGCATTGTTTTCGACGGCACCAAAGTCGTGCTCCTGGATTTTAAAGCCCCCCCTTTTACCCCCGAACACGCCGACAACCTGAACTTCTACGCCAGCCTTTTTAAAGAATTATTATACACCGAAATTGAATGCGTGCTGTATTATTTTGACGTGGAGGAAGTGCAGAAGTGGGTGTATGTGGAAGATTTGAAAGTTGGTGTTTAAATAAAGTCAATTAACGAGTTATATATAACATACCAAAGTGTATTAGCAACATAAATTCAGATTTACTCATTGTTGATTATGAATAATAAAATAAGGGAAGAATCAGAAGTTTTTACAGAATTGTCTGAGTTATGCACCTCTCCTGGATATGTCCATGCTATTGCATTTCTCTGTTTTCGAGATAATACTATAAAGCATGGTGACACATTGACTGCCGAAGATGTATTGCAGCAATTTACTCCAGAAAGATTATTAAGAACAGAAATATCAACACTCATAGGTCTTGCCTGTAAAAAAAAGCTTGATACAGATCTTCCATCGCCAGAAATCATACAAAGATATCTAGAAAGAACAGAGATATTGCTTAAAGAACTTCATCATTCTATGATGGCACCTTCTTTAGAAATGCTAAATCCTAGTAATTTAATTGATGAAAATTACAACCCATTTAGAAATGGTTCTATATTAAGAGAATCTATATTTTATGGGGGAGAAGGTGTATATCTTTCTCAATACAGAGATTTTTCAAGTTTAAAGTACCAAAAGGATAATAATTGGTTCTTAGAAAATAAAGGTTTTACAATTGATCAGGCTACTGAAGTGATTGCTACTATCCAGTCACTTCAAAATGTAAAAATCAATTATGAAATGCTTAGTTTAATTAACAAAAAGCCACAAGAATGGAGTTTGCTTCCAGCATACGAATTTACTACTGATGAGATAAGTAAAGCATCAAACATTGAAGCAAGCATTGTTAAAGGAGTTATCGAATCCTTTGTATCAACTAATATTGAATATGACTTTGCTTCTTTAGATGATTTTAATCCTAAAAATGCATATCCAATCATCAAGTTGTCAGAAGATAATTATTTACTGTTTCAGAATTATAGCCTAGCACAGGCTTTATATGAAACGCCTTTCTTTTGGTTGCATGATGACAGAAAATATCGTCCTGCAGCAATGCAACATAGAGGAGAGTTTGCAGAAACATTTTCTACGGAGAGATTAAAACTTGTATTTGGAGAAAACAGGGTATTTTCAAACATTAATATTTATACTTCTAAAAAAAATTAGCGGGAGAAATTGATGTACTAGTAATCTTTGCGAATAGAGCAATCGTTCTGCAGGCGAAGTCGAAGAAACTTACAATTGCTGCTCGTAAAGGTAACGATAACAGTCTTCAAAGTGATTTTAAAAAAGCTGTTCAAGATGCCTATGATCAAGCTTATTTATGTTCAACATTACTAAATAATAAAGATAATAAATTTATAGATGCTAAAGGCAAGGAATTAAAGATACCTAATAATCTAAAAGAAATATATCCAATTTGTATTGTTTCGGAGCATTATCCAGCACTTACTTTCCAATCTAGGCAATTTCTAGAGGTTTATGAAAATGAGATTATAAAAGTTCCATTCATAATGGATGTTTTCATGCTTGATGTAATGACGGAAATGTTGCAATCACCTTTATACTTCCTAAGCTATGTAAATAGGCGAACATCATACGGTGATAAAATTATGTCAACTCATGAATTAACTATCCTTTCCTATCATTTAAAAAGAAATTTATGGATAGATAATGAGTACACAATGATGCAACTCGAAGATGATATAGGTGCTGATCTTGATCTTGCTATGCTTACTAGACGAGATGGTGCCCCTGGTTTAGATACGCCTGAAGGAATATTAACAAAATATAAAGGAACACCATTTGACTTAATAATTACAAATATAAATAGACTTGAACACCCGTCTATTATAGATTTAGGTTTTTTACTGCTATCCTTAAGTAGTGAAGCCATTGAACCCTTAAATGAAGGTTTTACTCAAATACTTAATTTATGCAAAGAAGATGGCAATAATCATACTTTAACTTTAACGTTCCCAGAATTGAAATCTGGGTTAACTATTCATTGTAATAATGATATTACATCTATTTCTATCCCTCGTTTGAATAATCATTGTCGGCAAAGAAAATATAAAGAAAAAGCTAATTTTTGGTTTGGCATCTGCATTGAGCCCATAATGCAAACTATTAAATTCGGAATCAATTTAGAAAGTACTTGGGTGCAATCTGACAAGATGGATGAAACTGTAAAAGATTTACCAACTTACAAAAAAGGAAAATACAACTTTCCTTCGAATACAGTTACACTCACAAAACTAGGAAGAAATGAAAAGTGTAATTGTGGAAGTGGTAAAAAGTATAAAAATTGTTGTTTAAAATAACAAATTTTTGAAAAATTAGCATTAATAATTTAATATGAGGATTTTACAAAGCCATTACTTCTTCAACCTTTATTACTGTTTACGTTTTCTATATTATCTTTTTAACAAGAACACCAATCAATATTAGATAATTTAATTTCAATATGAGTAAAACATTACAAAGAAATATTTGGCAAATAATATTAATCTCATTAATATTTACTTCAATTTACATGTATATTGAAAAACAAGTAATTATTAAAATAGAAGTTTTAATTACAGCAATAGCAAGCTTAATAACTATTTATTTAAGTTTTGTAAAACAAAAAATAGAAGATGATAAAGTTTTTAGAGAATTATTTATTGACTTTAATAATAAATATTCTGGTGAGTTAAATGACCTTTTGAATAAACTTCGCACACAAAATGAAATTACATTAACAGATAAAGAACGCTTAAGTATCATCGATTACTTTAATCTATGCTCAGAGGAGTATCTCTGGTATTCAAAGGGCAGAATACCTAAATCGGTATGGTATGCATGGCAATCTGGTATTTTGGAAAATCTTTCAATTCCAGTAGTTAGGAATATTTTTGAGGATGAAACGAATACTGAAACTAAATCAAAATCTTATTACGGATTTGCAGAAGAAATAAAAAAAAGACTATGACTATATCTGAAATTAAATTCAATTGTTCTTAAATTTTGAAGTACAATAATTATCCCAGAATAAGTATATACTTGTTTCTAAAAAATACAAGGTTTGAAAATTTAAATTCTTCCTTCTATTTAGAATTAAGTAACTTTAAATTTGGCTCTTACTACTATGATCATAACCAATATAATAACTTACCCACCATGCAGCTAAATGTGTTTACAACAAAAATGTCAAAAACGCAATATACTTAAAATTTGCGAAAGCGGCCCTTAAGCATTTTAGGACTGCCATCACTCCGGCTTCATGGCAGCTATCAGTCCGTAATCCATCAAAGTAGGAATTTCATCCGTTGTTGGTACCAAGCCAGCTTTCGTAAACCAGTTGCGGTATTCTTTTCTGCTGTAGCAACGTCCTTTGGTTCCTAAAAAGAGCATCGCCGAGTATTCCGTCACGGCTAAAGGGCCATCCAGGGTATCATGTAAAAAAGCATCATGCACCCACAAGGAGCCTCCCTGTTTAAGACTTTTAGTAAATTTCACCGCCAGCTTTTCGCAGGTTTCTACGGGCCAGTCATGAAATAAACTGGCGGCCAGCAAAACATCTGCTTCCGGAAGTTCGTCGGTCAGCATATCGCCGGGCTTAAAAGTTATCCGATTTTTAAGGGAAGTGGCCTCCGCCGGATGGTCCTGGCAAAATTCTTCGAACAGTTCCGCAGCTACTTTCAGCACTTCGGGCCGGTCGAAAAGAATGGCCCGGGAGGTTGGATTAGCTAGCAACCATTGATAAGAATAGTAACCCGTGCCACCCGCTACATCCAATAATACACCGGGGTGTTTCGTAATTTTATTTGTTACCAAGGGCGAAAGAAACTTAGCCCTACCCGCTAAGGCCATAGTAAAAAACCGGGCAGTTTCCGCCTCATCCATCGGCGAAGGTGCGTCTTCGTCTTTTACATACGAAAACCCTTGGTCTGTATTTACCGGTCCGTCGTTTTGTAACCATTCCACCATTTGCTTTACCCCCGGATCATCTTTTTCTAAACCAACATAGCCCAACAGATGGGTGGCGTTGGTGGTGGTTAAATATTTTCCGGTTTCAGTTAGCTTTAGTTTACCGGCTGCATCATATTCCAGCATACCCATGGCGCATAAAGCCGGGAACAAAACCAGGGCAGGCCGTTCTTTTAAATGTAGCCGTTCCTGCATTTCCGGTATAGATAATGCGCCTTGGCTTAACTCTTCAAAAACCGGTAAGTAATGCGTGGCGGCAACTAAAAGATGAGAGCTGGCTTTTGCTCTTAAAATTCGGGTAATCGGCGCGAGGTCTAACATGGTAGCGGGAAATTTTCTTCAATAATAATTGCAAAAAGGGTCGCATAAAAACTTTATATAAATTAATAATTACTCTTTTAAATGAAACCGGATTTAAAACCAGTCATTTGCATTTCTAAACTTCTGTTAAGAGGATGTAGTACGTTGAGGAAACAAGCTTAAGGAATACTTACCTAAAAAATGCTATGGTTCAGGTAAACACTGAAAAAATCTGGCTCCCGGAAGTTTTTTCGAAAGAAGATATTATTTGTCGGTTAGCCCGGGTAGACGTGCAGGTATCAAACTACCCACAACTATAATTATTTGCTATCCGGCAGGACCTGAAACCGAATCAGAATTTTTTAATCTTAATTATTATTAACATTTCAGCACTTGTAAATCCTTCGATTTAGAACATGCATAGTAAATTATATTATAAATTTGCTGGTATCGCTTAGATTTTATATTTCTAAAATTATAGCAACATTTCACATTTTGCCCTATCGTAAATTTTTAAAAAAATGAGATTTACACTTTTAATTATACTAGTTTTCTCTTTCACTGGAGCTTTGGCTCAAGCTAAGAAAGCATCCGCATCCAAAGACGCGGAGTCAACTGATTCATTTAAAATCGAAAAAGGCCAACAAGTTTGGATGATGACTTACTTTCGTCAGCGTTATCCTACTCGTATTGAAATTGATGCGCAGGGAAAAACCATTGAGGTACCTTTGCCAAATCCCATGCAAGTAGAAAGTTTGCACCTGGCCTTATCCACGGACGGCCGTCATTGGACCCCTTTAAACAACAACCAACCCATATGGGAGCAGCAAATGCGTGATCCTTATGTGCGGCGGGGTCCGGATGGACTTTGGCGATTATTGGCAACTGGCGGCGGAAAGCGTAACGACCGCGAGCAAGTAGGGCCTAGCTGTTTGTATGCCACTTCTAAAGATTTAATTCACTGGCAAGTGGAAGGTGCTTTGCCTTTAATGAAAGACGCCCGGAACGAAGCCAATGCTTTGGCTCGCAATATATGGGCCCCTGAATGGTTTTATGATGCTATAAACCAAGAATATATGTTGTTCTGGTCTTCGTCGTTTGAAGATGCTGGCTGGAAAAAGAGCCGGTTGTATTATTGCAAAACGCGCGACTGGAAAACATTTACCCCAGCCAAAGTACTCTTTGCTCCCTCCTATTCGGTTATTGACGGAACCTTATTGGAACATAAAAAGACCTATTACCTTTACCATAAAGAAGAAGAATTTGGGGTTAAAACCGGCGAAAGAAGAGCCATTCGGGTAGCCACCGCCAAGAACCTGGAGGGGCCTTACACTATTCAAAAAGGGCATTTAAATAAAGGCCAGATTGCTCCGGTAATTACCGAAGGCCCCACGGTAATGAAAGACCCCATAAAGACCGGTTGGTTATTGTTATATGATTTCCCGATGGCTAATGGTTTTGGAGCTTCTTACTCGCCCGATTTACTAAACTGGAAAATAGAAGAAAATGTAAGTTTTCCGCCTGACGCCCGGCATAGCACCGTATCGCTTTTAACCCCAGAGGAAGCCAAGGATTTATTGGCAGCTTATTCCAATAAAAACTGATAAAAGGAGTTAAACGATAAAGTTATATATAACTTGTTTGTACCTTCTATTTTGATTACAGGATTCATCCGAATAAAGAATACATGAAATCATTCCTGCACCAGGCAGCCGAATATATTTACAGCAAACACGCCGAAAACATCAGCCAAATTTGCGTGATTTTACCCACGCGGCGGGCAAGCGTTTATTTTAAAAATGCCCTGGCCCAGGTCGCCTCTGAAGGTATCTGGTCGCCGGAGGTGTCGTCGATGGAAGATTTTGTTACCCGGCTGGCCCGGGTAGAAGTACTGGAACCCATTCACCTGCAACTGGATTTATTCGATATCATGCAGGAACTCGACCCTAATATTGAGTTCGACCAGTACGTTACCTGGGCGAATACTTTGCTGGAAGATTTCAGCCGCATGGACCAGGAAGTAGTAAATACCGGCAAACTGTTCGAGTATTTAAGCGAGGCCAAAGCCCTGGAACGCTGGGACCCGAAACGCGCCGGCTTTGATATTTCGCCCATGCTGAAAAAGTATTTTAAGCTCTGGGACAATCTGCAGGAAGCCTACACCCGCCTGAAGAAAAAACTACGCGCCGAAAAGCAAGCCTACATTGGTATGGCCTATCGGCACGTAGCCGAAAACGTGCTGGATATTGTGCAAAAAACCACTTGTTCGCAGTTTATTTTTGTCGGGCTTAATGCCTTGAGCCGTTCGGAGCAAGTTATTATCCACACCTTACTCAAAGAAAACAAAGCCGAGGTATTATTCGACTCGGATGCGTTTTACATGGATGAGCAAACCCAGAACCGGGCCGGTTATTTTTTAAAACGTTACCGAAAACAATGGCAACTGCCCGACTGGAAATGGGAACAAAACCACTTACTTACCAGCACCAAAGAAATTAACGCTATTGCGGTAGCTAACGCGAGTATGCAGGGCAAAGTAGCTGGACAATTGCTGCAGCAAATCCGGCAGGAAAACCCGCAGGCGCAGGTGGCTATTATTTTGCCCGACGAAACCATGTTGCTGCCGGTGCTGCACTCCATCAGCGAAGATATTCCGGATTACAACGTTACCATGGGACTTACTTTTAAAGGAACGCCTCTTTATAACCTGATAGATTTACTGTTCGAGTTGCACTTAACCGGTGTTATTCAGCCCAACGATGCGGGTTATAAAGTAAACCGCTACCATTACCTCACGGTCCAGAAAATTCTTAGTCACCCGTTTATCCGGCGCTACGAGCAATATTACAATACCGTAACCGAAGATGCCGCGGAGCAAAACTTAATTTCCCAGGTTTTAACCGAGATCATTACCCAAAACAAAGTACTGGTTTCGGCAAAAGAATTAATTGATGCAGGCAAAGAACACCCCATATTTAAAGCCTTATTCCGCACCTGGCGCAACTGCGACGATATAATTGCTTCTTTTTACAACCTGATCGACCTACTCAAGCAAGTGTACCAGTTCCAGGCCGAGAACCCCATCGAAACCGAGTACCTGTATATTTTCTATACTTTAGTTAAGCGGCTCGATTCGATTTTTGATTGCCGGGAACAACGCATTTCGGTGCGCAGTTTTAAAAAATTCCTGTACGAAAACATTGCCCAAACCCGCCTGCCTTTTAGCGGCGAACCAATTTCGGATATTCAGGTAATGGGTTTTCTGGAAACACGGGCCCTGGATTTTGAAAATTTAATCATTCTGTCGGTGAACGAGAACGTGTTGCCGCAGCCAAAGAGCCATAAATCGCTGATGCCCTACGACGTACTAAAAACCTTTGGTTTACCCACTTACGCCGAACAGGAAAGCATTACCTCCTATTATTTTTACCGCTTGCTGCAACGAGCCAAACGCGTAAACCTGCTGTATATTTTACCTTCTGATACCTACGGTTCCGGGGAGAAAAGTAGGTTTATTTTACAATTGCAGCACCACTTGGTACCAGCCAATCCCAACATAACTTTTCGGGATTTAACCGCCGTAGTAGAACAGCACGAAAGCAAAACCTACGAACCCGACATCGTTATTCAGAAAGACGAACAAGTGCTGGCCAGCCTCAAAAAAGCGCTGCAAAAAGGTTTGTACCCCTCCCACCTGAACATGTACATTAACTGTTCGCTGCAATATTACTTCAACAAAATTGCCGGCCTGAAAGAAACCGACGACATTGAAGAAAAAATTGGCGCCGATCAATTCGGGAATATCGTGCACAAAGTGCTGGAAGATTACTTTAAACCTTTCCGGGAGAAGAACATTCTGGTTACCGCCCCAGATATTAACCGCATGCGAGCCGTGTTGCCGCAGCGGGTACAACTAGCATTTAAAACCGGCGTTTTGGGCAATGTGCCGGAGCAAGGCATGAACTATTTACTCCTGAAAGTAGCCACCCAAGTGCTGGACACTTACCTGAAAAAACAAGCCGAGTCGCCGGATTTACCCCTGCACATCATTAGCCTGGAACAAGTGCTGGAAACGGTGTTGGAAGTGAATCTGGAGGACGAAGTGATTAACGTAAAAATTGCCGGTAAAGCCGACCGCATTGAGAGCACCGGCAAAGCCACCCGGGTAATCGATTATAAAACCGGCCTGGTAAATGCCGCCGATTTAAAGATAAAACAGGAACACGTCGCGGAAAATTTACTCACCAATCGCAAGTACGAGAAAGTGCGGCAATTATGGCTGTATCGCTACTTAATGGCCAAAAAAATGCAAGCCGATGGTAGTTTAAGCAACTCTTTGTTTCAACCAGAAATTGAAGCGGGCATTATTTCGTTCCGGAACCTGAACGCCGGCTTTATGACTTCCGATATTGCATTCTCCGATAACAAGCCTGAAACTTTGGAATCGTACATTCAGCATTCCGAAGATTACCTGAGACTATTTGTTCAGGATATGCTCAACCCCGACATACCCATCCGGAAAACCCACGACCTCGAAGTTTGCCAATATTGCATTTATCGCGGCATATGTGCCCGGTAAAGTAAAAACCCGGTAAGTTTTACAACCTACCGGGTTTATCTTTTCATTCAAAACTCGAACATCCAATATCTAACGTTCGAACCTCTAAATCTATCGCGGAATCACAAATTTTTGACCCGGATGAATTAAGTTCGGATCTTTGATTTGGTCTAGGTTAGCCTGGTGAATTTTGTGCCATTGCTGGGCATCGCCGTATAATTCTTTCGCAATTTTAGACAGCGAATCACCGCTTTTTACGGTATAATATTCTTTTTGCGGCGTGGCGGGTGCAGCAGTTGGTTGCGGTACGTCGCGGTTATTAGCTTGCGCCTGGTTACCGGTTGGTGGTACGTTAAAAGCATTTTTATTCGGGTCGGCTTTCGGCTGGGCCGGTCTTTCCTCCCCTTTTTTCAAGAAATCAAATAGTCCCATAGTTTTATTTTCTACTAAATAGTTTTTTCATATCAAGCTCTGTATCAATCCAGAGCCCCGATAATCCACATACGCCGGAATTCCGGATAATGTTCTATTTAGTAATGGCAAACACCTCATTGAGAACCAATGCTAATCAACTTTTTAATAATCTAAATCAGAACTTTACGATTCATTATACCTGTCAGCATTCAATTTTTTAAATTTTTTAAATTTCTGGGGAAACGTCAGGTTAAAACTTTAATTAAAGGTTTGTGAATAAGGGAAGCCTGTTATTATTCTGAGTAAAAAAACATAAACGGTTAATTCCATTTAACTAAATCCCATATCCGCCGTAATATTCAAAAAGTTAAGTATTAAAACTTAACCTAAAAGTCACTATAATCCTAAAACTATGAAAATCTATAATCTTAGAAATTACCTGATGTTGCTGAGCTTTACCCTTTTACTTTTTGCGGGAGCATGCAAGAAAAAAGACAGTGTGGGCAATGCAGGCATGTTAACCGGCGCCGACAGCAAAGTTTGGAAAACCGAAAAAGAAACCACCGCCTCCGGGGAAAAAGATAAATTAACCAAAGACGAAAAAGAACAAGAAATTCAGTTCTTTGCCAACGGCTCGTTTAGCATGCGCTCGAAAACGCAAAATGCATCGGGTAAATGGACCTACGATGCCATGGCGCGGAATTTATCGCTGCAATTTGTAGGATCTGATTTAACCGAAAATTTCCAAGTTTTAAATCTTACCAATGATGAGTTGAAGTTGCAAGCTGCCGATGGTTCGCAAATGATACTGGAAGCGGATTAAAAATTTAAAATTTTTTAAAATTTTCATCGTCAGGCTGTTCATATGAGCAGCCTTTTTTATTTATAAGCCTTTTTTACATTCGGTTCTTCGTTAGAGCCTTTACAAGTCTCCATGCTCCGGTGCTATCTAACTTGCTAACTTCAAGTTTTGCCTCATGGCCGGCGGGCCTCGTTTAGCCAGTTCGGGCGGTCTAAGCTTCCTTTCCTCGCTCCGCTGCGGAATTTTGCTGCGCAAAACCAGAACCTTAGAAGGCCCTCACTAGCTAAACTGGTGTCAGTTGCTAATGGCTTCCGCTATCCTTATAGCAACTTCTAGAATGATAAGTAATCTTAAAATTACCTTATACTTATATAGGTTTAGCGAAGGTTTGGTCAATCACAATCACAAAAACAGTTTAAACAAGTAAATACAGTAGCTAAGAGCAGATGACATCAGTTTGGCTGTGGAGCACCTGCCAGGGTTCCGGTGCCGCAGGCATTCCGCAGCGGAGCGAGGAAAGGAAGGCTGGCGAGTGCGGAAGAGCCAAACGGGGCCCGCCGGCCATGAGGCAAACTCAGCCACTTCAAATAAGATGGAACCTGAGCCTGGAGGCTTGCAAAGACTCCAAAGAATTTCTTTTGTAATACTTTCCGCTAAAGAAGGAGAATAGAATATGAAAAGTAAACAAAAAGCTTAACCGCCGCAAAAGGCACTTCCTACCCCCACAATTTGTTACAAAACCCAAATAATAGTAAATTCAAGGGATGGAAATAATATTGGTGATAACGGGTTTTCTGGTAGGATTAATTGGTGCTTATCTGGCTTTAAAAGCAAAACAGAATGGTACCCAACAACAAGTAAACCAGGCAATAGTAGCGCAGCAGGTTTGGCAAACCCAGGTGCAGGAAAAAAATGCCGAAATAAACCAACTCAAAGAACAACTGCGTACCGAAAACAACACCATTTTGGGTTTGCAGTCGGAATTAACCAAAACCGAAACCGATCTGTACCACCTCAAGCAAAAACTGGAAGATCAGAAAATAGAAATGGAAACCTTGCGTAATACGTTTCTGCAGCAATTTTCCAGCGTGAGCAACCAGGTTTTACTAAACAATGCCGAACATTTTAAAAAAGCTTCGGCCGAAAACCTGGAAACCATTCTGACTCCTTTAAAAGAGCGCATCAAGGAATTTGAAACCAAAGTAGATACCACCTACGAGAAAAGCCTGAAAGAAAATACTGCCTTAAAAGAACAAATTACCATGCTGGCTCAACTAAATCAGCAGATGAGCCAGGATGCAATTAACCTGACCCGGGCTTTAAAAGGCGAACGCAAAACCCAGGGTAACTGGGGCGAATACCTGCTGGAAGTGTTGCTGGAAAAATCGGGTTTAAAGAAAGACGAACATTACCGGCGTGAAGTGGTATTGCGCAACGACGACAATAAAGTGTACCGCCCCGATGTAATTATTAATCTACCCGGCGAAAAACATTTGATTATTGATTCCAAAGTATCGCTTAACGCCTATGATGCGTACTGCAACTGCGACGATGAAGCCATGCAACTCGCGCATTTAAATAGCCACATTCAATCCATTCGGACGCATTTTCTGGAACTCAGCAAAAAAGAATACCACCAGCTCATTGGAGTAAATTCTCCGGATTTTGTGCTCATGTTTATTCCCATTGAACCGGCATTTAACTTGGCCATGCAACACGACCGCGAATTGTTTATTGATGCGCTCAATTACAACGTGGTTTTTGTAACTACTTCTACCCTATTGGCCACGCTGCGCACCGTAGAAGGCGTCTGGAAGCAGGAAAATCAAAAAAATAATGTATTGAGAATAGCCAAAGAAAGCGGTTTATTGTACGACAAGTTCGCCAACTTTGTGGAAGACTTAAAAGCCATTGGCAAAAGCATTGAAAGCAGCCAGACCAGTTACACCGCCGCCATGAACAAACTCACTGAAGGCAAAGGCAACTTAATCCGGAAAGTGCAGCAATTAAAAGTATTAGGCGCGCGCACCACCAAAACCATCGATACCAATTTTCTCCGGGAATCAGACCTGGAACCAGAAACAACCCCATCCCAACCAGAATTGTTGGAAGAGTAATTGGAGATTAGATGTTGGATGTTGGATTTGGACAACTTTTTAAACAAATGAATACACCCTTCAAGTATCTGACCAGAAAAAGCGAACATACATTACAATTGAGTAAAATAAACAGCTACAATATTTATCCTTTTTCCCATTAGATATGCAACAAGTAGCTTTAGCCAGGTGCAAAAAGTGACGCTAAACTGTTCGAGCGGTCAGCGAGTTTTTAGCGTCTTGATTTTTTTGGTTCTTTTTGTATCAAGACAAAAAGAACAAAGACCTCAGCTATGAAACAACTCCACTATACAATAAAGCTACTGCAGCAGCTATGCGAACGAGAATTTTTTAAATAACACGTTTACCCATAGTTTTAATATCTCATTAAAAAATCTTTCCGATTTAAAAGAAATAAACCGAACCAGCTTGGAACAGTATACAAGCTGGCAACCTATTAAAAATTTAAAAAACTATGCAAGAAACCACTCAGCTACGCATTGGCGGCGTACCCGAACATTTTAACATTCCCTGGCACCAGTCCATAGAGCAAGGCTTGTTCCAGGCCGAAAACATTAATTTAACCTGGACCGATTACCCAGGGGGAACCGGTGCCATGGCGAAAGATTTACGCAATGGGACTTTAGACATAGCCGTTTTACTTACTGAAGGCATTGTGGCCGATATTGCCAATGGCAATCCCAGTAAAATTGTACAGGTGTACGTAGAATCGCCGCTGATCTGGGGCATTCACGTGCCGGCAAATTCTAGTTTTCAGTCGCCTGATGATTTACAAGGAAAACGCTACGCGGTAAGCCGGATGGGTTCCGGTTCGCACTTAATGGCTTTTGTAGATGCGACCCAACGCGGGTGGAACCCACAGGCGCAGGAATTGGTATTGGTGGGCAATCTGGATGGCGCTAGAGCCGCTTTTAAAAACCAGGAAGCCGATGCTTTTATGTGGGAAAAATTCATGACCAAACCCCTCGTGGATTCCGGCGAATTCCGGCGGGTAGGCGAAACGCTCACGCCTTGGCCTTGTTTTGTTATTGCGGTTCGGGAAGAAGTGCTGCAAAATAATTTACCTGCTGTGCAAAAAGTACTCACTGTTATTAATCGCACTTGTCAAAAATTTATGACTAACCCGCAATCTGTAGATTTGGTTGTGGAGAAATTTCATTTGCAACCGGAAGATGCGGTAGCCTGGTTTAAAAGTACCCGCTGGTCTACGGGTGAACCTATTTCAGAGGAAATGCTACAGACCGTTATATCTACTTTGCAGGACCTAAAAGTTATTACCACTAACGTTGAGCCCGCGGATGTATACCAAACGGTATCTTAGTTAGTATTGTTTTTAATTAAAAGGGCTCCTTCGATTTTACCTAAAATTTAAAAATTCATGAAAAAACTTCTGCTTTCCGGCTGTGCATTGGCGTTGCTATGGTCCTGTGAAACAAAGAAAGATTACAAACAGCAAGCCGACACGTTCCTGCAAGCATATTCGGCGCAGTATAAAAAATTGTACACCGCTTCCAGCGAAGCCGAATGGGCATCCAACACCCGAATTGTAGCCGGGGTTTCTACTAACGCCATCGTTACCCGTAAAGCCAACGAAGCCTTCGCGGCTTTTACCGGCAGCAAAGAAAACATCCAAGAAATTCAAGCTTTATTAGAGCACAAAGACCAACTCACCGAATTACAAGTCAAGCAACTCGAAACTGCTTTACGAGCCGCTGCCAACAATCCGCAAACGGTAGCCGACGTAGTAAAAAGCCGCATTAAAGCTGAAACGGAACAATCCGAAAAACTATATGGCTTTGATTACAAAATAGACGGAAAATCGGTTACTACGAACCAGATTGAAGAAATATTACGTACCGAAACGGATCCGGCGAAACGTTTAGCTGCCTGGCAAGCGAGTAAAGAAGTGGGAACCGTGCTTAAATCGGGTTTAGTAAATCTGCGGAATTTGCGTAACAAAACCGTTCAGGCCCTCGGCTACGATGATTATTTTAGTTATCAAGCTGAGGACTACGGCATGAAGCGCGAAGACATGATGAATTTGATGCGCCAAATAAATCAGGAACTAAAACCTTTGTACCGCGAACTGCACACCTACGCCCGTTACGAACTAGCCAAAAAATACGGGGTGAAAGAAGTGCCCGACATGCTACCAGCACACTGGTTACCGAACCGTTGGGGACAAGATTGGAGCGCGATGGTAGAAGTAAAAGGCAGCAACCTGGATGCTGCATTAAAACCCAAAGGGGCCGAATGGCAGGTAAAACAAGCCGAACGTTTTTACCAGAGTTTAGGATTTCCGGCTTTACCCGCCAGTTTTTATACTAAATCCAGTTTGTACCCGGTTCCTGCGGGGGCTAATTATAAAAAGAACAATCACGCCTCGGCCTGGCACATGGACTTAGAAAAAGATGTACGTAGCTTGATGAGCGTAGAACCTAACGCGGAATGGTACGAAACTACCCACCACGAACTCGGCCATATTTACTATTACCTGACCTATACCAACCCCGATGTACCTATTCTGTTACGTGGTGGCGCTAACCGGGCTTACCACGAGGCCATGGGCAGTTTAATGGGCTTGGCGGCAATGCAGCAACCATTCCTGGCGAATTTGCAATTAGTAGATGCTAACGCCCAAACTGACCAGGTGCAAAGTTTATTAAAAGAAGCGTTGAACTACGTGGTTTTTATTCCGTTTGCCTCCGGGGTAATGAGCGAGTTTGAGCACGATATATACGCTAAAAACTTAGCTCCCACAGATTTTAATAAACGTTGGTGGGAACTAGCGCAACAATATCAAGGCATTGTACCACCTAACGAGCGCGGCAATAAATACGCCGATGCTACTACCAAAACGCACATCAACGATGATCCGGCACAATACTATGATTATGCTTTGTCGTTTGTCATCTTATTCCAACTACACGACCACATTGCCACCAAAATTTTAAAACAAGACCCGCATGCCACCAATTACTATGGCAATAAAGAGGTAGGTAAGTTTTTAGCCAGCATCATGTACCCCGGTGCCAGCGCCGATTGGCGGCAAATGTTAAAAGAAAAAACCGGCGAAGATCTGAGCGCCCGCGCCATGATTGCCTATTTTCAACCCTTAATGGACTATTTAAAAGAGCAGAACAAAGGCAGGAAGTATACTTTATAGACGCAAGATATTAGACGCTAGACTCTAGATTTAAGAAGGTGAATTTAAAAGTTAGGTGAGTTAAATCTAAATATCCAAAAATTTAAAATTTACTCAGAATCCATCAAAAAAGGCAGTACTGGGCTGCCTTTTTTACTTCGATCAAAATACGATAAACTGAATTTTTAATATTTAGGGTCCAGTATCTAGTATTTAGTGTCTAAACTAATAATTCGCCTCCACGGCTGGAACATCAACTAAAATAAAAGAACTATCTTGGCTGGCCCGGATGAGGATGGCGCTTTCTTCGTCAATGCGTAACTGGTCGTTAGTGGTAGCTTGCATGCCGTTGGCGAACAACTCTCCTTCCAGTAAATAGATCAGGGTGCCCCGGATTGGGAATGTTTTAAAATCTATTTCTTTGTCTTTCTTTAGGCGTCCGAAATAAACCGTAGAATTTGAATTCATAAATACGACATCTTCCAACACTTTCTGTCCGGTAACTAGAGGAATTAATTCGTTTTTAGCATCGGTAAAATCAATGTTTTTTTGTTCGTACGAGGGGTTTAAACCCGGTTTGTTCGTATTAAACCACAATTGTAACAAGTGCAAATCTTTATCGGAGTTGTTGGTTTCTTTGTGCGTAATGCCGATGCCGGCTGTCATGCGTTGCACATCACCAGCTTTAATAACCGTGTTGTTTCCCAAGCTGTCTTCGTGCGTAACTTCGCCGTCCAGCACAATGGTAATTATTTCCATTTCGGAATGCGGGTGCTGCGGAAAGCCGGAGTTTGGTGCCAGGTAGTCGTCGTTAAAAACCCGGAGCGGGCCGAAATGTGTATTGCCCGGATCGTAGTAATCGGCGAAGGAAAATAAATAATGCGATCGCAGCCAATCCGTCGACGAAAAATGGCGGTCTTCGGCGTTAATAAGTTTTACCATAGTTTTATCGTGTAGGTATCGTAATTTTTAAAAATCTGATTTTTCTAAAATACGCGATATCAGGTGATAAGTTAATGCCGGTACCTGGTAACCGTAAAAACTGCGCTATAAACATAAAAAAGCCCGGCTTACAATAAAGTAAACCGGGCTCATAAAATGGATTAATTAATTTACGCTTTCTTTAATTTAAGTACTTCTTGCTGCAAGTCCAGCACAATCGAAGTTAGTTTGTTTAAAGATAAATCGGCAATGGGGAAAGTAGTGCTAATGTAAGCGCGGGCTTCCCAAATTTCCAGAATATCTTCTACCTGAATCTGGTACGGCGAGTAAGAAGGATTATCGGAATGCAGGTAAAGTACAGCTTCGTTTTTCAGTTTATTAAATATCCGTTTAAAAACCACACCTTCTTTCTGGCTCACGATAATACAAGGAGTTCCGTCTTTAATGGTGGTCCAATCTTCGATAAACCGGCCAATAATAACGGCTCCCGAAGCAATCGGCAACATGGAATCCCCGGAAATTTCGAAAGCACGATGCGTACCCTGGTTACTCAACATGGGTAACCGGAAACGGGGCAATTCTTCAATAAACTCCGGATCGGCATAACCATTCAGGTAACCAGCACTCGCCCGCTGGGGCACCAATTCAATATTTTCCCGATCTTCCCGGTCTACGGTAATGGCCAACACCCGCAGGTTACCGTTATTAGGCCGCTGCACCGCCATGCTGCTGGATTCGGTACTGGAAGAAGGCAAATCTTTAGTAATTAAAACATCTAAAGAAATATTAAACAGCTTCGAAATATTTACTAAGGTGCTTAGCTTAGGCTCGGCGCGACCTTCTTCGTAAGCTCCGATTAAAGAACGCTTAATGTTCAGTTTTTCCGCTAACTGCGACTGAGTCAGACCAGTTTGCTTTCTCAGAAATTTTAAATTAGTATTTATCATGCCTTTGTATTCTTATTTCCTTTTACGGAAATTAATTCTTTTAGACAAAGTAAATTTACTAATTTTTTTATTATTTCTAAATCATTTAGCAAATTAATTCAGAAGCATTTAGAAAATTTTTTAAATTTTTCAAGTTGGAGCATTAAACCCGAACCAGGAAGACCGGAATTAGCTGATAAATAATAATTAGGTAAGTTCTGCTTGCTAAAAGTCAATCTACTTAACCGCTTTTAGCTTGCGTTTGTACACAGCTATAGCCATACGGATGGTGTTGTAGTCTACTGTTCCTTCAAAATGATCGAAGTATTCTTTTAGTTTTGCATCGGTGCCTAAGCGGGCAATTGTTGGCTCTAGTTTCTGGTAATCGGCCGCCGAAATATATTCTTTAATGTCGATGGCGTAACCTTGCTCGTACAACGTGGCCAGGTGGGAGTAAATGGTAACAATATTTAAATTGCGTTGCAAGGCAATTTGTTCAGCTTTGTAACCTTGCTTGTAAGCTTCCAGTGTAATTAAATGGGTAGCGCCTTTCACCTTATTGCCTTGCTCCTGCTGATCGGTAACAAAGGCAATAATTTCGTTGATAAACGCTTCGCCGTAGTTTTCCAGTTTTACCATACCAACGCCCGAAATCGACAACATAGCCGGTCGGCTGGTTGGTTTTTCCTGGGCCATTTCGCTCAAGGTAGTATCGTTGAAAATAACGTATGGCGGCACATTTTGCTCATCAGCAATTTTCTTACGCAGTACCCGCAAGCGCTCGAACAATTCGTCTTTTAAAACTTCTTTCTTGCTCTTTGCTCTAACGGGCGCCACTTCTTCGGCCTCCGCTTTAGGCTCAAATTTAACTAAGGCAAAGGGCTTATTCTGCAGCAACACTTCTTTACCTGCCTTGCTGATTTTAAGCGTATAAGCGTCATCGTAGGCTATTTCAAATAAGCCTTGGTTAATCATCTGGTGCAGGTAGTTTTGCCAGTCGATGTAGGAAGTATCCCGGCCTGCCCCGTAGGTTTTTATTTGATCGAAGTTTTTTTCCAACACCTGCTGGCTCCGGGAGCCGCGAAGTACATCAATTACCAAACCCAAAGGTGCTTTTTCGAGCATGCGGGCCACGGCGGAGAGTGCTTTCTGGGCGTGAATGGTGCCATCAAAAGATGCCGGCGGGTTGCGGCAGATATCACAGTTCTGGCAATTTTTATGTAGCGTTTCGCCGAAGTAATTTAATAAAATGCGCCGACGGCAACTGGTAGCCTCGGCGTATTGCTGCATGCGCTCCAGCTTTACTAATTGTAAGTCCTGTTGTTTTTTATCGCCCTCAGTCAGCATTTTACGCAAATTCAATACATCGGCGAAAGAATAAAATAACAACGCATTGGCCGGCGCCCCGTCGCGACCACCCCGGCCAATTTCCTGGTAATAACTCTCGATGTTTTTAGGCAGATTATAGTGTATTACCCAGCGCACATTTGATTTATCGATGCCCATCCCGAAGGCAATGGTCGCGCACATAATCTGGATGTTATCTTTCAGGAAAGCATTTTGCGTACTTGCCCGGGCCGTGGCCGACATGCCCGCGTGGTAATGGGCCGCTTTGTAGCCTTGCGCCCTTAACTTTTGGCTAAGCGACTCCGTGGTATTGCGGCTTAAACAATAGATAATACCTGGCTGCCCTTTGTGGCTATCCAGAAAATCCGTGATCCGGTTAAACCGATTACGCCCCGGCAACACGGTTAAATTAATATTAGGGCGGTCGAAAGACGAAATAAAAACAGCCGGATCCTGCAGGTGCAATTGCTCCTGAATATCTTTTTGAGTTAACCTGTCGGCGGTGGCGGTGAGGGCAATAACTGGTACGTGCGGGAATTGCTCTTTTAAGCTGCGCAGTTGGGTATATTCCGGCCGGAAATCGTGCCCCCAGGCCGAGATACAGTGCGCTTCATCCACGGCAAATAAATTAACCTGCAACCTTTTTAAAAAAGAGAAAAACCCCTGTGAAAGCAATTTCTCTGGCGATACGTACAGCAGTTTAATAGCTTTGCCTAAACAAGCGGTTTCGATGTTATATTGTACATCAGCGGTTTGGGTGCTGTTTAAATAAGCGGCATTAATGCCATTGGTGGATAAGGCTTTTACCTGGTCTTGCATTAAAGCAATTAAAGGCGAAATAACCACGCAAATACCCGGCATTACTATGGCTGGCACCTGGTAGCACACCGACTTACCCCCACCGGTTGGCATTAAAACTACCGTATCGCGTTTCGCCAAAACCGAAGAGATAATATCCTGCTGCATGGGCCGGAAATTATCGTAACCAAAGTATTTTTTTAAAACCTGCTGCGCTGCTGTTATCATCTTACCTGTTTAGCTCTCGTAACAACAAATTTACGGTTTTAGATGCAAGGCTTAAAAAAAGTTTTCGAGCCAATAATTACAACCACTGCTTATACCGGCTGCGAGTGAATAAGGTATTTTTTAAACATGCTGGTAAGAGCCTCGTACAAACAAACTTACCTGTGCTTTAAACTTAAAATTTAAAAAACTATGAAATCGGAAGTAACGAATAACCTTGAACACGTTTTAATTAAGTGTATTACTGCCTGCGAAACCTGCATGACTTTGTGCTTGCAAGAAGAGCACGTAAATATGATGGTAAAATGCATTCAACTGGACCGCGACTGCGCTGATATTTGCACCTTAACTGCGCGGTTTGTAGCCCGTAATTCGCCGCACGCGCCCCATATTATGCGGGAGTGTATCGAAATTTGCAAAGCTTGCGCCGAAGAGTGTGCCAAGCATGATGCTGATCATTGCCAGAAATGCGCCGAAGAGTGTCAGGAATGCGCCGATGCTTGCCAGAATTGGCTGCAAACCAAGGCCGCTTAAATGCAAAAGGCCCGGCAAAAAGCCGGGCCTTAATCGTAATTTTTTAAAAATTTTATTTTGTAATCATATCCACGATAGAGGTAAGAATAGATAATACAAAGCTAAAAATAAGCGCCCAAAAGAAACCGTTCACGCTAAAACCCGATAATAAATAATCGGCGATTAAAATAATAACAGCATTAATTACCAATAAAAACAAACCTAAAGTAACAATGGTAATGGGTAAAGATAACACTACCAAAATAGGTTTTACGATAGCGTTTAAAATACCAAGAACAATGGCCAGCAAGATGGCGGTACCTAAGCCGTCGATGGTAACCCCCGGCAAAATATAAGATGCTACTAAGGCTGCTACCCCCGTTAAAATTAGTTTAATAATAAATCCCATAGTTTTTTTGTTTTAGTGAACAGATCGTAATACGGGCTAAAACAAAAAAGAGATTTTGTGCTTCGTAAAGCGCAACCAGAAAAAGAAATTAGCACCAGATTTTACCTGCACCTGTTCTGTTTATCTAATTACTTTTTCTTTAGTTTTACCCCGTAAAATTTTAAAAATTTTAAATTTGGCTAAGTTAAGCCTAATGGTATTATACCGGATTATACGCTTTCTTAAACCAAATGGCTATACGGAATAAAACAGATTTGTGTACAGTAATACTTTACTCCGCAGAAGTTTGCGCTAATTTATTAGACACTGCCATCCAGTTACTTAATTGATACAGTAAGCGGGCGCCCACATTGCCGTTCCAATCAGAGTCGCCGGGAGCTACTTCGCATAAATCAAACCCAATAATTTCGCGGCCGGATTTTACCAAAGCTTTAATTAAGTAAACGGCTTCTTCAAACTCTAAACCGCCGGGCACCGGCGTACCCGTAGCCGGGCACAACTTAGGATCTAGCCCGTCGATATCAAAACTGATGTATACTTTGGCGGGAAGCTGGGCAATAATTTTCTTGCATTGCTTTTTCCAGGTTTTACCTTCGTACATCTCATTTTTTAAAAAAGAGTCGAAGAAAGTAGAAACTCGGCCGTTACTGTGCCGAATTAAAGCATTTTCGGATTCGGCACTATCGCGGATGCCCACCTGCACCAGTTTTTTAACTTGTGGTAATTTTAAAGCATTATACATAATAGAAGCGTGCGAGTACGTGAAGCCTTCGTATGCTTCCCGTAAGTCAGCGTGTGCATCTACTTGTAAAATACCAAACTCTGCGTGTTTTTCGGCTAAGGCGTGCATTAAACCCAAAGGCGAGCTGTGGTCGCCGCCTACTACGCCCACTAATTGACCCTTATCTAAATAAGCTGTTGCTTTTTGCTTTAGCCAGTTTAGTAATTGCTCTCCTTGCTCATTTACCTGGTTAAGTAAACTGGTAATATCGGTTTCGGTTAAATCCGATTCTGCTCCTTCCAGGTACTGGATATAAGCGGCGGTTTGTTCGCGCAGGCGGGTACTGGCTTCGTGCCAATTCGTATCTATCGGTTCCAGGGCCAAGCCAATTTGCCAGGCATCTGCTATTGCTGGGTCAAATAAATCCATTTGCGAAGAAGCCGATTTAATGGCCTCGGGGCCTAAAGCAGTACCGGCACTGTACGATACCGTTACTTCCCAAGGCACCGGAATGAGCACCACAGCGGCTTCGTCGGGGGTAAAAGGCAAACCGTATACGCCGGCGTTGCTGTTGCCAACGCCACTCGGGTCAAAATTTAAAATTTTATCTTTTCTGCTCGCGGCTCTATCTGCTGCCTGGTTCATAGTTAAATTCTGAGTAAGTTAAAGAATGAATAAATTTTAATTTTTTAAAAAATCGGCTAAAACTTCTGCTTTGCTAATTGTACCTACCCGCATAAGACAAGTAAGTGGCAGGGGTTAAAAGCAAAAGAGCGTTAAACTAACGCTCTTCGTAAAATTTATAGGAACGAATAATTTCTAAGATTTTATTAAAGGTTATGGTATCGAAAAAGAGGAACAAAGGTAACTCCACCATGCCCTCATGATCGGTAAAATGCGTGAGCACCGTAAAAATCATGGGTTGGAACTGCGGATTCACCTCCAGGATATGTTTTAATGATTGGTTGATGCCGTTGAGCGGATACAAAGGCGGCGAACCATAAATATCGGCTTTTAAAATATTGGCTAACTGGGTAACAAAAGCGCCGGTTATAATATTGCTGATTTCCAGCAACAAAGATTCCTGCATGGTGGTGAGCGGCTTTTTATATGCCTGGTGTAAATTCAGGCAAACCGCCGAAAGCATTTCTACGTGGTTGCCCGAAAACAGCATTAAGGTAGTGCCATTCAAATCGCCTTTAATGTCGGATTGAATAATTTCGTGGGTACCCTCGTAGCCGCCTATAATTTTAAAAAGGTCGCCAGCCCCAATCAGTTCCATGTCCGGCACTTTCATCAGCACCTTATCTTTGGCTATCGAAGCAAAAGAATCGGCCGCCCGGGCAAGCCCTATATTTAAAATTTCCTTAATAATATCCTTTTCTAATTCGGTTACCTGTAGTTCCATGAATAAATCTTTATTACGTGCCGGCAACTTGGAATATAACCCCATCCTCCGCTATTTCTTAGTAACAAAATAACGGGTAATGGCTGGTACATCCAGCACCAGGCAAACTTTACCTGTTCCCAGCAAAGTAACACCGCCGTAAATATCGATGTTATCTACTGGTTTATTTAATGGTTTAATAACAATATCTTGCTGGCGATACAGTTTATCTACAATTAAACCTAAGCGCCGGTTGTTGTAAATAACAATTATTGTGTTTTGCACCGAGCCATTTAGCCGGGATTTATTGCCCGGCAACATTTTACCCGTGTCGTTATTTAAAAAATCGCGCAGGTAAATAACCGGTATGGTTTCGTCTTTAATATTGGCTACCAGCATGTCGCCCACTTCGTGCAACTCGTCTATATCCAAGGCCACCACCGAATCGGTGTGCATTAACAATATGGCGTAGTAGCCGCCTTCCACCTCAAACAATAAAGCGCCTTTTACCGCAATAGAAGTAGGCAAGTGCAAAGTAAACGTGGTTCCCTTGTCTTTTTCGGAATGTACTTGAATGCGGCCGCCAATCGAATCAATGGCATTTTTAACTACGTCCAACCCTACGCCGCGCCCCGAGAACTCCGTAACTTCTTTGGCCATAGAAAATCCGGGCTCAAACAAATACGATAAAACTTCGGCTTCGCGTAAATCTTCTACGGCTTCGCGGTTTAAAAATTTACGCGCCACAATGGCTTTTTTTACTGCGGGTACATCAATGCCTTTGCCATCGTCGGTTAACCGGATTAAAACATTATCGCGGTCGCTTTGCGCCGACAAAATAAGCGTACCCTGCGGAGGTTTATTCTTTTTAAGCCGGACGGCCGTTTTTTCGATGCCGTGCGAGATGGCGTTCCGTACTAAATGCAGCAAGGAGTCGGTCATGATTTGCAGAATATTCCGGTCGATTTGAATATCCTGGCCCACAATTTCCAGTTGAATTTCTTTTTGTTCGGCTTGCGCAATATCCCGGACAATCCTCGGAAATTTGTTGAACAAGGAGCCCACATTTACCAATCGGGCATCCATTACGCTAAACTGGATTTCTTCGGTAATCCGGTACAAATGCGAACTCACCGCTTTTAACTCTTCGCTGTTTAAGTCTTTACTTAGCGAGATAATGCGGTCGCGGTCGATGATTAATTCTCCAACTAAATTTAACAGATGATCTAATTTTTTAATTTGAATATAAATCAGATCTGAAAGCGTAATGTTGCGGTCGTTAACCTTTACTACTTTGGCTACTTCGGTAGTGCTATGGGCTAATTCGGGGTTAATAATAACATCGAGGTTGCGAATGATGTTTTCATCCGGAATCTTATAATCTTGGTTATCGACGTTGGTAATTTGTTCGCCCAGCAAATCTATGCCATCAAACAACACAGCCGCCACTTCGTTGCTAAAAGCTAATTCGTGTTTGCGGATTAATTCAAAAGCAGTTTCGAGTTTATGCGATAAATCAGAAATTTGCAGGTAACCAATGGCCTTGGCATTCGCCTTCAGGTTATGTAATAAGCGAAAAACCTCAGCCAGAATTTGCTCATCTTCGGGGGTTTTCTCTAAAGTACTTAAATGCCGGTTTAGGGCATCAAAATACTCCAGGGCCTCTGCAATAAATATTTCTTTATATTCTTGTTCTCTCGATTTCATGCGTTGTTTAAAACAACCTGGCTTTCTGCAGAATAAGCATTCCTGTAAGAAAAAGCCTTGCTTTTATTCCGGTTTATCTCGGAATGTTTTACATAACCGCTTAGTAATTTTTTAAAATTTCAGTTACAAATAAGCTTTTTTGAACTGTAAGTTGCGGTTAACCAATAGTATTGCATCACTTATTATTAAAACTGTGCCGTGCTAAAGTTTAAAATTTTAAATATTTCGCCACTATTAAATTAGCGTTTTGGCGCAGGTATAAACTAAGCTTCTTTCAAGGCTTGCGCTACCGTATCTAAAACTTTTTCTTCGGAAAAAGGCTTCACGATGTAAGAAAAAGCGCCATTCTCGATGGCTTCGTTTACGATTACTTCCTGCCCTACAGCACTTACTATAATTACTTTCATATCCGGCTGGTCTTTCTTAATTCCTTTCAGTACATCCAAGCCGGTATTATCGGGTAAAATAACGTCTAAGGTTACTAAATCCGGATTGGTTTCCCGGGCTAGTTGTAAGGCGGTCTGGCCGTTGGGGGCCTCGCCTACTACTTCGTAGCCGGCATCCGATAACATGTTTTTAAGCATGGTGCGCATGTAAAAGGAGTCGTCTACTATTAATATTCTATTTTTCATGTTGGATATATTTTTTTCCTTGGCTCTGATTAGAGTTCAGGCTACAATATGCGTTATAATTTTTAAGCTTTTAATTGTTCTATTTCTTCAAACGTTAAAATCTTCTCGAAATCCAGCACAATAATCAGTCGGTTGCCCAACTTACCAATGCCTTCGATGTAGTTATCGTTAATATTTAAATCCTGAATAAAAGTAGGCGTTTTTTCGATGCGGCTCACCGGGATGGTTAACGATTGCGGCACTTCCCGCACCATTAAACCCATGGTATAATCTTTGGCCTCTAACACCAGAGTATAGGTATTCCGGACTTTAGTGGCATCATTATTTTCCGGAACAACAGGAGTTATCCGGAACCGCTCTTCCAGGTCCATTACAGCAATAATATCGCCCCGGATATTGGCAATGCCTTTTATAAAAGGTGGCGTTTTGGGCATCCGGGCAATTTCGGGCGTGATGGTTACTTCCTTCACTTGCTCAATCCGGATGCCGTATTCCTCGGCCCCTAATTTAAAAACAATTAAGTGCAAGCTGGTTTCCCGGTTAACTTCCCGCTTTTCGCTAATCTCGTCTGGTTGCATTTTTATGATTTCGACTTATTCGACGTTTTTTTAGCCGGTACTTTTTTAATTTCTTCGGTGTTTGGTGCCGGTTGTTTTACTACTTTACTTTTAACCGGAACATTTTCTTTGGGTAAAGCCGGTCCGGGCTGGGTTGTAGTTTTAGCTTTTGCCGGCGCAGGTGTTCCATTTCGACGCACGGGTTGCTCACGACGGGTAGGCACCGGTTTAGTTGCCGGGTAAACCCGTGCCGGACGTACCGGTATAACTGGCGGTTGGTAATCCCAGGAATCGTCTAACAATTTAAAGGCGGCAATACCTTGTTGTAAATCGTCGGCAATATCATTAAGCTGCTGACTGGAAGCCGTCATTTCCTGCATGGAACCCGAAAGTTGCTTGGCGGTACCCGCCACTTGCTGCGTACCAGAAGCAGTTTGTTCGGCAATGGCCACTACTTCTTCCACGTACTTTACTACATCCGAAATGGAAGCTTTCTGTACTTCGGTAGCGGTTAAGATATCCTGCGAAGTGCGCAAAGTTTCGCCGCTGGAAGTAGCAATGTTTTTAAATGCCCCGGAAGCTTCAAACGTCGCGTTTTTACCTTTAAGTACCCGGCCTTCCATGGTAGAAATAGCCGCTGCGGCGGAGGAAGTATCTTTCTTTACGTCGTTTACCAGAGTTTCAATTTCGCTGGCTGATTTACGGGAACCTTCAGCCAATTTCCGGATTTCTTCGGCTACCACCGCAAAACCCCGTCCCGCTTCACCGGCTCGCGCCGCTTCAATGGCGGCATTAAGCGCCAGTAAATTAGTTTGGGAAGCAATGTCGGTGATTACCCCCAATGATTTCGAAATTTCTTGGGAACGGGTGCTTAATACTTCAATGGTTTTGGCCGTTAAAGCCGCCGCCGAAGAAATTTCTTCCATGTTTTTAACCACCTCGGCTACGGTTTTCAAACCTAACTGTGAGGTTTCTTCACCCAGAATCGCGGCCCGGTTTACCACATCGGCTTTGTTGGCAGTGGCTTTGGTAGCTTTCATAATTTCTTCGATGAGTTTGAAAGCCTGGTCTGTTTTTAAAGCTTGATTCTGGGCACCCTCGGCCATTTGCTGCATGGCTAAAGCCACTTCCTGGGTAACCTGGCTCATTTCCTTTCCTTTTTCCGCCATTTCCTCCGACGAAGAACCTACTACCAAAGAAGAATCATTGATTTCTCCTAACAGCGTGTTCAGGTTTTCTACCGCCAAGTTTAAGGCGTTAGACATGGCCAATAAATCACCGGAAGTTTGAATTTCTACTTTTTGGGTGAGATCCCCTTCCGAGATAGCCCGCACTACCCGGGATACTTCTAATACTGGGGTTACAATAGACTCTAATAAGTCGTTCAGGGTGTCAACTAATTCTTTCCAGGAGCCGCCTACTCCGTGCACCGTAGCCCGTTCGGTCAATTTGCCTTCTACCCCGGCTACCCGGGCTACCCGGCTAACTTCCCCGGCTAAACGGTTCAAGTCATCCACCATCCGGTTAATGGTTTCGGCTAAATCGGCTACCTCGCCTTTGGCTTCCAGAATTAGTTTTTGGGTTAAATCGCCCTTAGAAACCGAATTTACAATTTTAACAATGCCCCGCACCTGTGTAGTCAGGTTTGAAGCCATGGTATTTACATTATCGGTTAAGTCTTTCCAGACGCCGCCCACGTTTGGTACCGAAGCTTGGCCACCGAGTTTTCCTTCGGTTCCCACTTCCAGCGCCACGCGGGTTACTTCGCCGGCAAATATATTTAAGGAGTCTACCATCTGGTTCAAGATGTTTTTCAACTCCAGAATTTCACCTTTTACATTTACCGTCATTTTCTGGCTCAAGTCGCCTTTTGCAACGGCCGTGGCTACGTTGGCAATATCCCGCACTTGGAGCGTCAGGTTACTGGCCATGGTATTTACGTTATCAGTTAATTCTTTCCAGGTTCCGCGCACTTTCGGTACATCGGCCTGACCACCCAGTTTCCCTTCGGTACCTACCTCGCGCGCTACCCGGGTTACCTCATCGGCAAAAATATTTAAAGAATCCACCATCTGGTTGATGTTATCCTTTAACTGCAACAACTCGCCTTTCACATCTACCGTAATCTTCTGGCTTAAGTCGCCCCGGGCCACTGCCGTGGATACGTTCGCAATATCCCGCACCTGGCTAGTCAGGTTACTCGCCATAAAGTTTACGTTATCGGTTAGGGCTTTCCATACGCCACCCACGTTCGGCACGAAAGCTTGCCCTCCCAATTTTCCTTCGGTTCCTACTTCTAAGGCTACCCGGGTTACTTCCCCGGCAAAGATGTTCAAGGAGTCCACCATCTGGTTCAAGATGTTTTTTAATTCTAATATCTCCCCGTTTACATCTACCGTCATTTTCTGGCTCAAGTCGCCGCGGGCTACGGCGGTAGCTACGTTGGCAATATCCCGTACCTGACTGGTTAGGTTAGAGCCCATGGAATTTACGTTATCGGTTAGGGCTTTCCATACGCCGGCCACATTCGGCACGGAGGCCTGACCGCCCAGCTTCCCTTCGGTACCTACTTCTAAGGCCACGCGTGTTACCTCCCCAGCAAATATGTTCAAAGAGTCCACCATTTGGTTGATGTTCTCTTTTAGTTGCAACAGTTCGCCTTTTACATCTACCGTAATCTTCTGACTTAAGTCGCCCCGCGCTACGGAAGTGGCCACATTGGCAATATCCCGTACCTGGCTGGTTAAGTTGCTGGCCATGGAGTTTACGTTCACCGTTAGCTCTTTCCAGATACCGGCTACCCGCGGTACATTGGCTTGTCCGCCCAAAATACCTTCGGTTCCTACTTCGCGGGCAACCCGGGTTACTTCATCCCCAAAAATATTCAGAGAGTCCACCATTTGGTTGATGTTCTCCTTTAATTGCAACAGCTCGCCTTTTACATCAACCGTGATTTTCTGGGTTAAATCGCCTTTAGCAACGGCGGTAGCTACATTGGCAATATCGCGCACTTGGAGCGTTAAGTTGCTGGCCATGGAGTTTACGTTATCGGTCAATGCTTTCCACACCCCGGCTACATTCGGCACGGAGGCCTGGCCACCCAATTTCCCTTCGGTACCTACTTCTAAGGCCACGCGGGTCACTTCGCCAGCAAAGATGTTCAGGGAATCCACCATCTGGTTGATGTTCTCTTTTAACTGCAACAGTTCGCCTTTTACATCTACCGTAATCTTCTGGCTTAAATCGCCGCGAGCTACGGCGGTGGCTACGTTGGCTATGTCGCGTACCTGGCTGGTCAGGTTAGAGCCCATGGAGTTTACATTATCCGTAAGGGCCTTCCAAACCCCGGCTACATTCGGTACATTGGCCTGCCCCCCGAGCTTACCTTCCGTTCCCACTTCCAGCGCCACCCGGGTAACCTCCCCGGCAAAGATGTTCAGGGAATCCACCATCTGGTTCAAGATGTTTTTTAATTCTAATATCTCCCCGTTTACATCTACCGTCATTTTCTGACTTAGGTCGCCTTTAGCCACGGAAGTAGCTACGTTGGCTATATCGCGTACCTGGCTAGTTAGATTACTTGCCATGGAGTTTACGTTATCAGTAAGCGCTTTCCAGACGCCGGCCACATTCGGCACTAAGGCCTGACCACCGAGTTTTCCTTCCGTACCTACTTCCAAAGCCACCCGGGTTACCTCACCAGCAAAAATATTCAAAGAGTCCACCATCTGGTTGATGTTCTCTTTTAATTGCAACAGTTCGCCTTTTACATCTACCGTAATCTTCTGACTTAAGTCGCCGCGGGCTACGGAAGTAGCTACGTTAGCAATATCCCGTACCTGACTGGTTAAGTTACTCGCCATGGAGTTTACATTAACCGTTAATTCTTTCCAGATACCGGCTACCCGCGGTACATTGGCTTGTCCACCCAATTTTCCTTCCGTTCCTACTTCGCGGGCTACCCGGGTTACTTCATCGCCGAAGATATTCAGAGAGTCCACCATTTGGTTAATGTTCTCCTTTAATTCCAGAAGTTCGCCTTTAACGTTAACGGTAATTTTTTGGGTTAAATCGCCTTTAGCAACGGCGGTAGCTACGTTGGCAATGTCGCGTACCTGGCTGGTTAAGTTACTCGCCATGGTATTTACGTTATCGGTTAGTTCTTTCCAGGTACCGCCCACATTCGGCACACGGGCCTGACCACCCAGTTTCCCTTCCGTTCCTACTTCGCGGGCTACCCGGGTTACCTCATCACCAAATATATTTAAAGAGTCCACCATTTGGTTGATGTTCTCTTTTAGCTGCAACAGTTCGCCTTTTACATCAACCGTGATTTTCTGCGTTAAATCGCCTTTAGCAACGGCGGTAGCTACGTTGGCAATGTCGCGTACCTGGCTGGTTAAGTTACTCGCCATGGTATTTACGTTATCGGTAAGGTCTTTCCAAACACCGGCAACGTTGGGCACCGAAGCCTGGCCGCCTAATTTTCCTTCCGACCCTACTTCCAAGGCTACCCGGGTTACCTCGCCGGCAAATAAATTTAAATTATCAATGGTGCGGTTAATGGTTTCGGCCATTACCTTAAAATCACCGGAAACCGGAATCTGAAAGGTTTCGTCGAGGTTGCCTTTGGATATATTTTTTAAAACTTTACCTACTTCCAAAACCGGCACCGCAATAGAATCTACCAGACCATTAATGTTATTGATCATGTCTTTCCAGAAACCAGAAGCGCTTTCGGCGGAAGCCCGGGCCTTTAAGTTTCCTTCTACCCCCGCTACTTTTGAAATGCGGGATACTTCGCCACCTACGCCCCCGATCATTTCCACCATGGAATTATAAGCTTCGGCTATTTCTGCGAAAATATCATCGTCTTGTTTCGTTAAACGCACCGATACGTCGCCTTTTTTAAAAGCATCCAGGGCATACAACACCCGATTTAATTGTTCGTTTAAATACGTTTGCTCCCGGGTATCCGATCCATCGCCGGCCACCGAAGATTTGCGGGCTGAATTGCCACCAGCGGAAATCCGGGAAAAAGATCTTCCTTGCCCGTTTTTAGGGATTGTGGGAGTACTAGAAGTTGAAACTGCTTCCGGCACGGTTTCCTTCGCGATGGCAGATTTAGTTGCTTGTTCCGGTTTAGATTCCGTAGCCGTACTTTCCGGCACTTTACTGGTTTCTAAAGGCGCAATTAACTTTTCTTTATTCAACTTCATGTTTTTTCCTAAAGCCATATTGCTTTTATAATTGTATGTAATTGTTCAAATGGGAGTATTTGGTAAATCAGCCTAAGTTTGCATAAAGCTGATTTGGCAAAAGCTAAAGTTATAAATTATTTAGATTAAAAAGGAAAAAGCTTTGATGGTTAAAGCTATAAAACCATTTTTTAACGGGTAAAATTAATGTTTCGGCGGGTAAAAAGTGTTATATATATTATTCTATTTTTCCGCAGTAAAATCAAGCAATTTGTAAATATTTAATTTTAAGTTAAATACATAAATCCTATACTACCCTAGCAGTAATCAGTCGTTTACAGTGATTGAATTTATTAAGCCGTAAATTCTTTGGCTAATGCCAGATAATCTTGGGCGCCATTCGATGAAGGGTCGTAATCCAGGATGCTTTGACCAAACGAGGGCGCTTCGGCCAGTTTTACGTTTAAACGGATGCGCGACTTAAAAATCTTTTCGTTTACATTTTCCTGCAGAAATGCCTCTACTTCGGAGCTGAGCTTGCGCCGTTTATCGTACATTACAATTACAATTCCTTTTACCTGGAGTTTGGGGTTTAAAGTAGTTTTAATTTTGCCAACGGTATTTAGAATTTGATTAAGTCCTTGCATGGTTAACACTTCCATTTGCAAAGGAATTAAAACTTGGTGTGAGGCCGTTAAGGCATTTAAGGTAAGCACACTTAGTGAAGGCGGACAATCAATTAAAACATAGTCAAAACCTTTAATGCCCGAAAGGATATTTTTTAAAAAATTTTCTCTTTTCTCCTGCGTAACCAACGAAATTTCAACATCCACCAGTTCGGACGAGCCCGGAGCTACAAAAAATAATTCGCCTTTTTGAATCAGAATTTCTTTTAATTTTTTAGTTCCGGTAAACGCATCAGCCAAGGTGAATTTTGGCTCCGAAATATCCAGCGAGTACGACAGGTTGCCCTGCGGGTCCAGGTCAACAAGCAATACCTTATGCCCCAGTTTACTTAAAGCCCGACCTAAATTAATGGTAGTGGTGGTTTTGCCCGTTCCGCCCTTTTGGTTAATAACCGATACAATTGTTGTTGCCATACGTAAGGTTTAATAAACGGCCTTCGCCTTAAAAACCTGAGATTAACTTACCAGAAGGATTAAAGCAAACTAAAGTTTAGTTTAACTTTTAAATTTTAAAAATTTTAAAATTTCCAGCAGCCAATCAGGTTTATACTTCTACCTTTTATTTGCCTAAATAAGCCCTGTAGTTTTTAGCGGTGGTTATAAACAGCTCACTCCAATCGGCCATTTCAAAAGGTAAATAATGCACACTGCCGGTTGGCACATTGCCCTGGTTTTTACCACTTAAAGTACTCACCACATCCGACACTCCTGGATTATGTCCGACTAAAACAATTGTTTTTTGTTCCTTTTCTGTTTTGGCCAGAAAATTTAAAAGCTGGCTCTCCGAAGCATTGTACAAAGCTTTTTCGGCCAGAACCTTTTGCTCTGGGTAAGCAAGTTTAGCTGCTATAATGGCCGCGGTAGTCCGGGTACGTTGGGCACTGCTGCAAACAATTAAGTCGGGTTTTGTGGCTTGTAGTTGCAACCAATTTCCGGCTTGTTCTGCTTCCAGAATTCCATTTGGGATTAGCTCCCGTCCAAAATCAGGAAGGTTAAAATTGGGCTCTTGCGCCTGCGCGTGGCGGCAGATAAATAAATGATAGGACATATAAGCTATTGAACTTGTAACATTCGGATTGGGTTGTAAAATTACACACAGCTATAATATCTTACTAAATAGTCTTGCGGCAAAGAACAGACATTTAGTAATAATGTAGAAAAAATATTCATCTTTGCGCAAAAATGGCGATTAGGCCAACTTTAATATAGAATGGTAAAAAACTTAGTTATTGTGGAGTCGCCTGCCAAGGCAAAAACGATAGAAGGGTATCTGGGAAAAGATTTTGTGGTAAAATCCAGTTTTGGTCACGTGCGCGATTTACCTAAAGATAATAACGCGATTGATATCAAAAACGGCTTTAAACCCACCTATATTGTTTCGGCAGATAAAAAAGATGTGGTTGCCGAATTAAAGAAACTAGCGAAAGAAGCCGAAATGGTTTGGCTAGCTTCCGATGATGACCGCGAAGGAGAAGCTATATCATGGCACTTAGCCGAAGCACTTAATTTAAATGATAAAAAAACCCGGCGCATTGTTTTTCGGGAAATTACTAAAAATGCCATCCTGAACGCCATAGAATCGCCGCGCGGTATTGATATTGACCGGGTAAACGCCCAGCAAGCCCGCCGCGTGTTAGACCGTTTGGTAGGTTTTGAGTTATCGCCGGTACTCTGGAAAAAAATAAAAACAGGTTTATCAGCTGGTCGGGTGCAATCGGTTGCGGTGCGCCTGGTAGTAGAGCGCGAACGGGAAATTGAGCGTTTTAAAGCAGATTCTGCGTTTAAAGTTACCGCTCTTTTTACCGTAGACGGCAAAAAACTGGAAGCAGAATTACCGAGCCGTTTTAAAACGCAAGCCGAAGCGGAAGCTTTTCTGGAAAAATGCAAAGGTGCTACCTACACCATTGACAACCTGGAGAAAAAACCTTTAAAAAGATCGCCGGCTGCTCCTTTTACCACTTCTACTTTACAGCAAGAGGCCAGCCGGAAATTAGGTTTTTCGGTTGCCCAAACCATGACCGTTGCGCAAAAATTATACGAAGCCGGTAAAATCTCGTACATGCGTACCGACTCAGTAAACTTATCGAAAGATGCCATTGATGGGGCTGTAGCCCGGATTACGGCCGCTTTTGGCGAACAATACGTAAAAGTACGGCAATATAAAAACAAGTCGCAGTCGGCACAGGAAGCCCACGAAGCCATCCGGCCCACCGATTTTTTTGCGAAAGAAGTTTCTTCGGACCGCAACGAACAACGTTTGTACGAACTAATCCGTAAGCGGGCCATTGCCTCGCAAATGGCCGATGCCGAAATTGAAAAAACCACGGCTACCATTGGCATTTCTACGGTAAAAGAAAAGTTTGTAGCTACCGGCGAAGTAATCACTTTTGACGGATTTTTAAAAGTTTACATCGAATCGAAAGATGATAGTGAAACGTTGGAAGAAGATGAGCATGACATGTTGCCGCCTTTAACCATTGGTCAGCAATTAGCCGCCGAAAGAGTTTTAGCTACGCAACGGTTTTCCCGGCCGGCACCGCGCTACACTGAAGCCAGCTTAGTTAAAAAACTCGAAGAAATGGGCATCGGTCGGCCATCTACTTACGCGCCTACTATTTCTACCATTCAAAAACGCGGCTACGTAGAAAAAGACAATCGCGACGGTAAAGAACGGGCTTACCAGGTTTTATCTTTAGTAAAAGATAACATTACCACCCAAACCAAAACGGAGCTGGTAGGTGCAGAGAAAGGCAAACTCTTCCCGACGGATATGGCTATGGTGGTGAATGATTTTCTGGTAGATTATTTTCCAAGCGTTATTGATTATTCGTTTACCGCTAAAGTAGAAGAAGAATTTGATCAGATTGCGGCGGGCAAAAAAGCCTGGGATAAAATGATCGAACACTTTTACAGCGGTTTTCACGAAACGGTAACTTCCAGCCAAAACGTAGAGCGCTCCACCATTAGCGGAGCCCGGGAGCTAGGCGTTCATCCGGAAACCGGGAAGAAAATCACGGCCCGTTTGGGTCGTTTTGGACCTTTCGTGCAGATGGGAGAAGAGAACGAAGAAACCAAGGAAAAACCCGTATATGCCAGCCTGCGGAAAGGGCAATTTTTAGAAAATATTACCTTGGCCGATGCTTTAGAATTATTTAAGTTACCGCGGGTAGTAGGTACTTTCGAGGAAAAAGACATGACCGCGGCCATTGGCCGGTTTGGGCCTTTTATCCGGCACGACAACAAATTTTACTCATTACCTAAAACCCTGGACCCTTATACTGTTAATGCAGATGAAGCCATTCAACTGATTGAATCTAAGCGCAAAGCAGATGCCGAAAAATGCATTAAATCTTTCGCCGAAAACCCGGATGTACAGGTACTCAATGGTCGATTCGGACCGTACATTGCCGTGGGCAAGAAAAATGTAAAAATTCCGAAGGATAAGGTTCCCGCCGACTTAACGTTAGAAGAATGTTTAACTTTAGCCGAACAAACTCCGGATAAACCGGCCCGGGGCGGGTTCAAGAAAAAAGCGGATGCTAAAGCCGATACGCCGGCCAAAACTACAGCCAAAAAAGCAGCTACTAAAAAACCCGCAGCTAAAAAAGCAGGCACTAAAAAAACAACTGCTTCTGAAAAGAAAAAATAATCAAATTTTTAAAAATATAGTAAAGCGAAGTAGGCAACAAAGCGTACTTCGCTTTTTTATTTTACCTAATTGCTTAGCTGAAAAATAAAAAATTTAAAAATGACAACACGTAAAAAAGTAGTGGTTTTAACTGGAGCCGGTATAAGCGCCGAAAGCGGCATTGCTACTTTCCGGGATTCAAATGGTTTATGGGAGGGCCATGAGGTTATGGATGTAGCCTCGCCGGAAGGTTGGCGACGTAACCCGGAGCTGGTACTTAATTTTTATAACGAACGGCGGAAAAATGCCCATCAAGTACACCCCAATCCAGGACATTTGGCTTTAGCGCAACTGGAAGAACAGTTCGAGGTTACCGTTATTACGCAAAATGTAGACAACTTACACGAAAGAGCTGGCTCCTCTAAGGTAATTCACTTGCACGGCAAGTTATTTGAATCGCGGAGTACCGTAGATGAAAACTTAATTTACCCTATAAAAGGCTGGGAGTTAAAAGTAGGCGACTTATGCGAAAAAGGCTCACAGTTACGGCCTAATATTGTTTGGTTTGGCGAAATGGTACCCATGATGGAGGTGGCGGTAAAAGAAGCCCAGGAAGCCGATATTTTTATGGTAGTAGGCACCTCGTTGGTAGTTTATCCGGCAGCAGGTTTAATTGACTACGTACCCTACGGCATTCCCGTTTACGTCATCGATCCGAATTTACCTTCCGTAACCAAACGACCTAACCTGCATTTATTCCCCGAAAAAGCCAGCACGGGAGTACCTAAAGTAGCAGAAATTTTAAAAAATGAAAATACTACAGAAAATCAATAACGGCTAAAATTTACCTTTTAAGCCGATAAATAATTTAAGGATTTACCAGAATAAACTAGGGTAATTTGTGGATTAAAAATTTTTTAATTTTATTTATAAAACACTATAAATCAAAAATATAATAATTTAAATTTAAAGCTATAATTAAACACTAGACGTATTAGTCTTTACACTTTTTGATACCATAATGGTTGCAAATCCCAGGTGGCGGTTGCCTCATAATAAAGTTTACCAGACCTAATAGTTAAGGGCGAGCGCACATTATTGTGGTACAGTTGGCCCGTGCCCAGACCTTGTTCTGTCTGTAAATTATACTCGGCCGTAAACTGGCTAATCGCATTTAACCCAATATTCGACTCCAGGGCCGATGTAATCCACCAGGAAATGTTTTGCGCTGCGGCTAACGCAATCCATTCTCGAGTAGCCTGAAAACCGCCCAATAAAGTTGGCTTTAAAATGATGTAAGCCGGCTTCAGATTGAGGAGCATTTGTTGCTGCTCGATTTTATCAACAACACCAATCAATTCTTCGTCTAAAGCAATAGGAATAGGCGAATGCCGGCACAAATAAGCCATTACCTGATGCTGCCTCGGTTTTATGGGTTGTTCTATAGAATGGATGGCGAATTGGCTTAATTGTTCTAGCTGGTTTAAGGCCCGCTCTGGGGCAAAAGCGCCATTGGCATCCAACCGGATGCTTAACACTTTTGGACTGGCAACTTCCCGGATTTGCTTTAAAATGGCGAGTTCGGTGTTGAAATCTAAACCGCCGATTTTTAATTTTAAGCAAGAAAAACCTTCTTTTAACTTCTTCTCAATCTGCTGCTGCATAAAAGATTGGTCGCCCATCCAGATTAATCCATTGATTGGAATACCCGTTTGCGACCGGGAAAAAGAATTATTAAACAGTTTTTTACTGCCTTGTTGCTGCCAATCTAACCAAGCAGTTTCCAGAGCAAAGCGCAAAGAAGGCCAATACTGTAGGTTAAACTTATTATTTAAATAATTTATTTCAAATAATTCATTATCAATAGTCTCCTTATTAAAATCACTTACCCAAGTATTTAATCTGTGTTCAAAGGTAGAATCGTGTTCCGGACTTAAACCAGGTAGTGGGGCGCACTCCCCGATTCCGGTAATTTCCGGATAACGGGTATCCTGCAATTTTAAATAAAACACTTCGTGCTGCTGCATAGCTCCCCGCGAGGTACGAGCATCAAACTTAAAATTTAATAGATGCTTTTGCACAGAAGCCTGTATTGCCATAATCCGGAAATTTACTTTTAATTAACAGAAATAATATGTTGTTTTAGTCAATAAAGATAACCATTCGTTTTGTTTTAACAGTTGCGCGGCGAATAACTAAACCTTTAGGGTTATTACAAGTTATATCAAAAAACCATCTTATTTCTTACCTTATGATGCCAGTTGTTGCCATAGAAACGGAAAACCTATTACAACGTTTTTTAAAAATCCGGAATCAGACGGAAGTTTTATGCCGGCCGCTGTTGCCAGAAGATACGGTAGTACAACCCATGGTAGATGTGAGCCCGCCGAAATGGCACCTGGCGCATACCAGTTGGTTTTTCGAAACCTTTATTTTACAAAAGTATTTTAAGGATTACCAGGTTTTTAATAAAGACTATAATTACCTGTTTAACTCGTATTATAACTCCATTGGCAGCCGTATTTTAAGGCAATCGCGGGGTACTTTGTCGCGCCCCCCTCTAGAGGATATTTACCAGTACCGGACCTATGTTAATGAGCACGTAGCGCAATTATTCACTAAGCTGGATGATGTAACACTTACTGAAATGTGGCCCGTTTTTGAATTAGGTTTACAGCACGAGCAGCAACACCAGGAATTATTAGTCACGGATATCAAATACATATTAAGTACCAATCCTTTAATGCCGGCCCTGCTGCCGCCAAGCAAGCAACCACCTGTTGCCCCGGAAAGCTTGGCTTTGCCGGAGTACTTACCGGTAAAAGCGGGATTGTACACCATTGGTCATGCTGGTTCTGATTTTTGTTTTGATAATGAGTTAGGCCTACACCAGGTTTGGCTCGATGATTTTTCGTTCCGGAATAAATTAGTAACCAACCTGGAATACCTCGAATTTATGGAAGCGGGCGGCTATCAGGATTTCCGGTTTTGGTTACACGAGGGTTTTGATCTGGCGCAAAAAGAGCAATGGGCCAGTCCGTTGTATTGGGTAAAACAACCAAATGGCTGGTACCGCTTTACCCTGCATGGTTTACAGCCCGTAGATTGGAATGCCCCCGTTTCGCACGTTAGCTTTTACGAAGCCGATGCTTTTGCAAATTGGGCCGGCAAACGCTTATTATCCGAATTTGAATGGGAAGTAGCCGCACAACAATATCCGGCTACTGCTGAACCCGGTAATTTCTTGGAAGAAGGATTATACGACCCGCAACCCAACCCCGAAAACAGTCAATTACTGGGTGATGTCTGGGAATGGACTTACAGCGCTTACTTACCTTACCCCAAGTTTAACAAAGCCGAAGGAGCCCTGGGCGAATACAACGGTAAATTTATGATAAATCAAATGGTTTTACGTGGTGGCTCTTGCGCTACTCCCCGCAGCCACATCCGAACTACTTACCGTAACTTTTTTCATCCGGATAAACGCTGGCAATTTACTGGTATCCGGCTCGCTAACAAATAACTATGAAACCTAAAACTGCATTGCCTAACGTCACCACCCTGGAAGAAGCCGACACTAACCAATTTGCGCAAGACATAATTCAGGGCTTATCCGGTAATCCGAAAACCTTATCATCCAAGTATTTTTACGATGGTACGGGAAGCAGACTTTTTCAGCAAATTATGGATTTGCCAGAGTATTATTTAACCCGCACCGAAACCGAGATATTCACCCGACAACAAGAAGCTATTACCAAGGCTTTTTGCGCGCCCGGTTCTTTTGATTTAGTTGATTTAGGATCGGGGGATGCGGCAAAAACTAAAATTTTGCTCCGGGCGTTAGTTAACCAGGCAGTAGATTTTACTTACGTGCCCATAGATATTTCTTTGGATGCGGTACAGGAATTACAATTGAGCTTAGCGGATGAATTGCCGGGCTTAAAAGTGGCCCCTTTAACCGGTGATTATTTTGAAGCCTTGCAGCAGTTGCAAACGCAATCCACTAACCGCAAAGTGCTTTTGTTTCTCGGCTCCAACATTGGCAATTTTTCTTATCCTGAAATCAGGAATTTTTTAAAAAACTTGCGCCAATACTTCGTTGCGGGCGATCAATTACTCATTGGATTTGATCTAAAAAAAGACCCGCGGGTAATCCGGTCGGCCTACGACGACCAAGCCGGCATTACTGCTGAGTTTAATTTTAACCTGCTGCGCCGGATAAACCAGACTTTTAACGGTAATTTTAACCTCAACCATTTTAAACATTTTGCCGAGTACAACCCTGTTTCGGGAGAAATGAAAAGCTTTTTAGTAAGTACACATAATCAAGAAGTTACTTTACACGACTTAGATTTTAACTTTAAGCTGAGCGCCTGGGAAGCCATTCACACCGAATCATCTTTTAAGTTTTCCGAGTCGCAGATTAAAGAATTAGCGCAAGAGGCAAACCTGCAAACCGAGTACGTGTATACCGACTCCCAAGAATATTTTGCCGATGTTTTATTCCGGGTGAGTTAATCAATTAAAGCCAAGATGGATTATATCAATTTAGCCTCCGGAGCCGCTTATTTTCCTACTGCAGAGATAGTACAACAAGCGGCTATTGCCGCTATTCAACAAGGGCAAACAACCTACGGGCCTACTGAAGGTTTACCAGAACTAAGACAAGCCATCGGGGACCGGTACCGCGCATTGAACCAATCGGTAGTTGCACCGGAAAAAATTATTGTAACAGCCGGCGTAAAACAAGCCATTTTTAATCTTTTCCGGACCGTGCTGCAGCCCGGCGACGAAGTAATTGCGCCAGTGGCCAATTGGTTCGGCTTCCACGAATTAATAGAAGAAGTAAGGGCCAAACTAATAGTTTTACCTACCTCTCCAGCGGATAATTATACCATTAATCCAGAAGTTTTAGAGAAGTTAATAACCCCGAAAACCAAGGCATTTATTCTGTGCAACCCGGGTAACCCTACTGGACGGATTTATAACAAAGCCGATTTAGCCGCTATCCTACAGGTTTTGGAGGCGCACCCTAACGTGTTGGTTTTATCCGATGAAATTTACGATTTAGTAACTTTTAAAAATCAGGTACCCTCCTTAGTAGAGTTTCCGGATAATTATAACCGGTACGTGGTAGTTAATGGTTTTTCTAAATCGTTTGCTATGTCGGGTTGGCGGATTGGTTATCTGATTGTACCAGAGCAGTTTTACCAAGCTTGTTTTAAATTCCAGCAAAATACCATTGGTGGTTTAAGTCCGTTTACCCAAAAAGCAGCCGCGGTTGCTTTACAAAACTACCACGAGGTACTGGCTCCAATGCGAAAGGTGCTCACGCAGAACCGGGAAATAATGTGTTCGGGGCTACGGCAAATAGGAAATATTTCTTTTAACGAACCCGAAGGCACTTACTACGTTTTTGCCGATTTAAGCGCTTATTTAAACAAGAAGTGCCCGGAAACCGGCGAAACCATCGATACTAGCATCGAATTAAGTAAATTTTTAAAAAATAAGTTTGGCTTAGAGATTTTTGCCGGCGATTACTTTGGCGCTCCGGGTTTTGCCCGAATATCTTTTGCCGTAGAACCAAACCAATTGCAAGAAGCCCTTAAACGGCTCCAACAAGGTCTCCACAGCTTATCATAGACGCAACTGGTAGGTTAGTCTGCGCGGTTTAAGTTGTAAAGTATTTATCTTATTTTTGCCGGCTCGTTTTTAATTTTACTTTCAACCATGCTGGTAGCAAGCTTTAAATCGCACTTTAAGCAAAATTTTTTCTTAGCTTATCCGGTGGTGTTGAGCCAATTGGGGCACATCCTGGTTTCGGTTTGCGATAGCATTATGGTGGGCCGGACCGGCACTTTGCCTTTAGCCGCAGCGTCATTGGGCAATAGCATCTTTACTATTTTTATGGTGGTGGGCTTGGGTATTTCGCTGGGCATTACGCCGTTAATAGCTGCCGCAGATGGCCGCAAGAACCGGCGACGAATTTCCCTATTGCTCATTAACGGTGTTTTAATATGTACTGTGGTAGGGGTATTGTTGTTTTTGATGGGTTATAGTTTCTCACCGTTCCTGTATTATCTTAATCAACCGGAACAAGTGGTTCGTTTAACTATTCCTTACCTGAACATCTTATTTATTTCGCTCATTCCTTTAATGATTTTTCAGGGTTTCCGGCAGTTTGCCGAAGGCCTGATGCTTACCCGGCAGTCGATGTACATTTCGGTGCTGGCCAATGTGGTCAATTTTATTCTCAACTATTTGCTGGTTTTTGGTAATCTGGGCTTTCCTAAGTTGGGTTTAAACGGAGCCGCCATTGCTACGCTTATTTCCCGGATTTTAATGCCGATTATAATGGGCATTTACGTTTGGCAAGCGCCCCGCTTTGCCGAATACCGCGCCCGGGCCCAGGCCAAAATAATCTCCTACAAACACATCCGGCGCATTATTCAACTGGGCTTTCCGATTGCTGTACAAATGATTTTTGAAATGAGCGCTTTTAGCTTTTCGGCTATTATGATTGGCTGGCTGGGCGCGCGGGAATTGGCCGCCCACCAAATTGCCATAAATATAGCCGCCGTTACCTACATGATGGCAAATGGCATTGCCACGGCTACAACCATCCGGGTAAGCAACGAACTGGGTCGGGGCCGGTACCAACAAATGCGCGAGGCGGGGTTTAGCAGCATGATTATGACCCTCTTATTTATGCTGGCAATGGCCGCCCTAATGGTTTTGGGCAAACATTGGATACCCAGTTGGTACGTAACGGATGTAGACGTAATTCAAATGGCGGGTGGACTCTTAATTATTGCAGCCTTATTCCAATTATCAGATGGTTTGCAGGTAGTTGGGTTAGGGGCTTTACGGGGCCTGGAGGATGTTAAAGTACCCGGCGCTATCTCGCTTTTAGCGTATTGGGTACTGGGTTTACCTACCGGTTACTTGTTTTGTTTTAAACTGGGTTACGGGGTAAACGGCATTTGGCTGGGCTTATTAACCGGGCTAACCATTGCGGCTTTGTTGTTATTTTTTCGGTTTAAAAAATTATCCGCCATTGTCGCACGAAGATTATAGTTTTTGAGTTATAATGTAGATAGTAGCTACTGCTGACAAAGTAAGATTTAAATTACGATAAAACCTTTAAACCAGGTAAATAGCAGTTGTTTTATCTTGTTATGATTTAAAAATTTTAAAGTTTCCGGAATAATTCCCCTATATGTTTAATCATATTATTCTTGTTTTATTGCTTTTGTTTTCGGGAGAAAATACCGCTTCTTTTGTATCAGCAACCACATTTACCGATAAACCAATAACAGAAGATTCGAAGCAAATTACCTGGAGCAGCAACCGCAAGTTAACCTGGGACGATTTTCAAAAAGAAGCAGATGTGAATGATCCCTTGCACGCTATGGCTTCTACTAATATTGCCGTGAAAGCTACTTGCCAAAATAACGTGATGGTTTTTGATGTTAAATGCCAGTTTGCCCCAAACGAATCTTGGACTAAAAACAAAGTATCGGAAGATTTGCTGCAGCACGAGCAATTACACTTTGATATTACCGAACTCTACGCCCGGCAATTACGGCAGAAATTAAGTCAGCAAAAAAGCTTGTGTAGCGGTGACAAAAATAAATTTAAAGCCGTAGTAAATAAAGTTTTTGCAGATTGGCAAAAAGCGCAAACCCGCTACGATAACGAGTCGAAGCATGGCATAGATGATGCGAAACAAGCTGCCTGGACCCAGTCTATAGCTGAACAATTAAATAGTCTATCAGCCTTTCAATTAGAAGAAGATAATTCCGCCGGATTGTAAGCTACTATAATTTAGCTTCTACATTCATTAAAATTTTAAAAATTAAAAACCGCAGGACCTAAATACTGCGGTTTTTTAATTTTTAAATTTTGCTATTTAGCATTTCCTAAATCCGATAAGGCCGGACCGGTTACTACCTTGCCGTATGGATCAAAACGGGATCCGTGGCAAGGGCAATCCCAACTTTTCTCTACGTTGTTCCAATTTACAATGCAGCCCAAGTGCGGGCAAACGGCCGAGTGTTCGTGTTTTACTCCATCTAAGTCGCAGTAAACAGCTACTTTAGTTACTCCTTTCCGAATAACGCTGCCGGTACCCGGTAAGACCTGCTCGGCACTTTCTACTTCTCCGGGAGTTACCCAATCGGTATATTGAGCCGCTACGTTCACATTTTCTTTAATAAACTCTAAAGCCGATGGCCCAGATAAAGTTACCCGACCGGGATTATACAATTTTTCCCAGGCATTTGGCCTACCTACAATTAAATCGGTTATCAAAATACCAGCTATGGTACCGTGCGTCATGCCGTGGCCGGAATCACCGGTAGCAATATATACATTATCATCGCCGGGATTTTTACCAATGTAAGCCAGATAATCTACCGGCTCCAGCACCTGCCCCGACCAACTGTAAACCACCTCGCCCGCCATCGGAAATTTTTCGCGGGTCCATTGCTCTAAACATTGCAACCGTTCCCGTTCGTCAGTTTCCTGGCCGGTTTTATGATCCTCCCCTCCTACAATCAACACATTGAATTTATCCTGACCGGCTTGAATAGCATCGGGATGTTGGTCCTTTACTAACCGAATGTAATGGTAAGGTTCGGAGTTATCCCAATAAAGCGCATTCGGAATAGCATCTTCGAGTATTTTAACCCCGACCACGTAGGTGCGGTAAGGTGCTTGCTTGGTATGCATTTTAACGGTATCGTTAATCGGCGAATTAGTAGCCACTACTACCTGGTTGCCCGTAATGGTATGCCCAGATTCTGTTTTAACCCGAACCACACCACCTGTATTATCAAAAGACTGCACGTGGGTTTCTGTGAAAATCAAACAACCTTCTTTTTCCAGAATGGCCCGGCTTAAACCGGCCAAATATTTCATGGGATGAAAATGCGCCTGGTCCGGAAAACACAATACGGGGCCTTCGGATAAACTGGGCACCGGGCATTTTTTTAATTTGGTTACCCCGGTAAAACCTAACTTCCAGCAAGCGTCTAATTCTTTGTCCAGAGAATCTTCTGAGTCGCTGGGTTGTACGAACAGGTAACCATTTACGCGTTCAAAGTCGCAGTCGATATTTTCTTTTTTTAAAATTTCCTCAATCCGCCGGATGGCTTCGGTGTGGCTCTCGGCTGCCAAACGCGCATTTTTTTCGCCGTGCAGTTGTATTAATTTTTCGTACCGATCGTCGAGAGCGTTAGATAAATGGGCCGTGGTACGGGAAGTTTCGCCGCCGCCAATGGTTTTAGACTCTACCACAATTACTGTTTTACCTTCCTGCGCCAGCAAATAGGCAGTGGTTAAGCCCGAAATGCCTGCTCCCACTACGCACACATCGCACTGTAAGTCGGATTGCAAAGCCGTGGTAAAAGGCAAATCTACCCCGTGTTTCCAAACAGATTGTGTAAAGCCAGAATCAATTCTCATAGTTTTATATTTTTGCGCTAGTTTTTAATTAAAGAACCAGAAGCTATACTCATTATAATAGTTAAAAAACTGGTTTGATTTGATTACGACCATAAATAGGTTTAGTTACTAACCTGCGCCAATTATAAAGTACTATGGAAACGATAAACTGGAATGATTTTGAAAAAGTAGCCTTACGGGTAGGTACCATTATAGAGGTAAACGATTTTCCGGAAGCCCGCAAACCGGCCTACAAAATAATAGTAGACTTTGGTCCGTTAGGAATTAAGAAATCGAGCGCGCAGGTAACGGTTAATTACACAAAAGAAGCGTTAATAGGCAAGCAGGTAATTGCGGTGGTTAATTTTCCGCCGAAGCAAATCGGGAAATATTTATCGGAAGTGTTAATAACCGGTTTTGAAGATGCTAATGGCCACATTGTTTTGGCCCAACCCCAAAGCCCCGTACCCAATGGTGCAAAATTGATGTAGGATGTAATAGTTGGAAAGTTAAAAGGTTAGAAAGTTGGAAGGTTGTAAAGTTTGGATAGTTGAATGGTTGGGAAATAAAAAATTTAAAAATTTCGATTTTACCTGAATTTACCGTAAGGTCTTTACTTACATGATTTTGAAACTCATGTTTTAACCTTTCAACTTTTAAACTTTTCAACCTTTCAACCAAATAAACCTTCCAACTCCACTACTTCGGGGGTTGGGCTTTGAGCAGGGTTTCTCGTACGGTGAGGCTATCGATTACCTTTTCGTAGATTTTGTCGAGCAGGTTTAAATTGCGTAGGTAATACTGGTAGCTGGTATTAAAGTCTGTTTCTTTTACCTGGTATTTTTTAAAAATTTGCTGTTGCAGTTTGCGGTAAACCGCTTCCCCGGAATCTAACGGCAAGCCAGCATTTTCAACCTGTGCCTCTGCCAGATGTACATCCATCATAATGCGGGTCATTTTTTCTTCCGGAATTAAATTAGCCGGTTGAGGCTCGCTGGCCGGCGAACAAGAAAGCAGTAAGAAAAGCGGGGAAATTAAAAATAGGGATTTCACGAACTAAAATTAATTAAATAAATTCTAATTTTAAATTTTAAAGCTAACGGGTAAGCCACTATGAAAGATTTGGTAAGAAAGCTGCAAAAGTACGAAATTCGGATACGCAAGGCGATTAATACCCAAATGCAAGGCAACTTCCACTCGGTTTTTAAAGGTACCGGGCTGGAGTTCGACGATGTGCGCTCCTACCAATACGGCGATGATGTACGGGCTATTGATTGGAACGTTACCGCCAAAGGCCACGGTACTTTTGTTAAAACCTACAAAGAAGAAAAAGAACAATCGGTTTTTTTAATTCTGGACGTAAGCGCTTCGCAGGCCATTGGCGCGGCCGGCCAGCAAAAAATAGATATTGGCAAAGAAATTTGCGGCATTCTGGCTTTAGTGGCCGCTAAGCAAAGCAGCCAGATTGGCATCGTTTGCGTTTCGGACCAAAAAGAAAAATACATTAAACCCGGTTTAGGTATTGAGCATGCTTTTACCATTATAAAATCCGTTTTTGAATTAAAAGCAAAATCGCTGCGTACGAACCTGGCCGCCGGTATTAAGCTGGCATTAAGCATTATTAAACGCCGCAGCATTATTGTTTTAATTTCGGATTTTATTGATCAGAATTACGAGCGCGAATTAACCATGCTGGCAAAAAAGCACGATTTAGTGGTTATTCAGTTAGTGGATAAGCGCGAAATAGATTTTCCGGCATTAGGCATTATTCCCTTGTTGGACAAAGAAACCGGTAAAACCATTTGGGTTAATACGTCATCTACTTCTTTTCAGCACAGTTATTTAACTACTTACGCCGATAATCAAGAAAAAATTGCTAAAATTTGCCGGAAATACCAAGCCAATTATCTCACCATCGATACTTCGGATGATTACGTGCCGCAATTGGTAAACCTGTTTCGGTTAAGAAATTTAATGCGGAAAAGTGTTTAAAAAAATTCAGTTATTCTTCTTTTTTCTTTTAACATCTATTCTGCCGGTTAATTCTGCCGTGGATTTGCCTGTTGGCAATTTTCTTCAGGATTCGGTAAAAATAGGGCAGCCGGTAAGATACATGCTGTGTTACAAGCATGTGCCCAACCAAGAAATTATCTTACCCGATTCCACTTTTTCGTACGCACCATTTGAGTTTGTTTCTAAAACCTATTACCCTACCCGCACCCGCGGAAACATTAGTACCGACAGCGTTATCTACACCTTACGCACTTTTGATTTAGGTAAAGTACAGCGACTGCAAATACCCGTATTAATCCTGCAGAACGGTACCACGCAACCACTTAAACCAGCTCCCGATAGTATTTTTTTACAGGAATTAGTTACCCTACTTCCATCCGACTCTTTAATGCTAAAAGCTAATACGCAGTTAATTCCGGTAAATCCCCACTTTAATTATCCATATGCTTTTGTGGCGCTCGGGGTAATTTTGTTATTAGCTTTAGGAGTTTGGGGAATCTTTGGCCGACGAATTATCATTAATTTTAATTTGTATAAACTCAAAAACGATCATAATGCCTTTGTAAGCCGGTACAATACCCACATCGAACGGTTTAACCGTGTTCAATCCTTAGAAAATATCGAGAAAGCCATTACCCTCTGGAAAAATTACCTGACCCGTTTAGAAGGCAGCGCCATTAATTCGTTTACTACCAAAGAAATTGCCCAATTTTACGGCGAAGACGAAGACGTTACCACTGCCTTAAAGTTATTTGATAAAGCTATATATGGCAATATGCTGTCGGATGAATCGTCGGAAACCATTGTGGCTTTTTACTTACTGCACCATTTTGCCGACCGTAGGTACGAATTTATAAAAAACCAAACGCGTTATGTTGCCGTTGCCCGATAATGCTTTTGAATGGTTTAATGTGGATTGGTTTAGTTATGCCACTTTAAAATCTTTTGAGTGGATCAATCCGTTGTACTTGTACTTGTTACCGGTAGTGCCTTTTTGTTTTTTACTGCGTTGGCTCCTCGCCCTGCGGTTCCGTAAGAAATTAGATATTGCTTTTTTCGAGGGCAAAGCCCGGTGGCATTGGACTTCTATTTTGCGGTACATCCCCGACGTAGTATTTACCGCCTTTGCTTTACTGGTGATGGTTGCTTTAGCCCGGCCCCAGCGCACCAACGAAATTATAGAACAAACCTCCGAAGGCATTGATATTATGCTGGTACTAGATACTTCGGGTTCGATGGAGCTGAAAGATTTTAAACCCAATCGGTTAGAGGCTGCTAAAGGAGTTGCGCTGCGTTTTATTCAAGGCCGTTTTCAGGACCGGATTGGCTTGGTGGTATTTGCCGGCGATGCGTATTCTTTAGCCCCACTTACTACCGATTATGATTTGCTGCGCGAAACCATTACAGGCATCCATTTTAAAATGATTCCCAACGACGGCACCGCCATCGGCAGCGCCTTAGGAGTAGCCATAAACCGCATGCGCGAATCTACGGCTAAGTCTAAAGTATGCATCTTAATCAGCGATGGGGAAAACACAGGGGGCAACATTGAACCTACCGTTGCTGCTCAATTAGCCCAGGCTTACAACATCCGGATTTATACCATTGGCGTAGGCGAAGATGGCCAGGTACCCTACGGTACTAACGAGAAAGGCGAAGTTACCTACGTAAACACCCGCCTCGATGAAACCAACCTCCGCGAAATTGCCCAGGTAGCCAATGGCCAGTTCTTCCGGGCTACCACCGTAAATACTTTACAGCAAATATTCAGTAAAATTAACTTACTCGAAAAATCAGAAATCAAAGAACTGCGCTTCCGGAATACCAAAGACTATTACGATATCTATCTGAAATGGGCCGTGGCCTTTCTCTTGTTATGGCTTTTTTTAAAAAATACCTTTTTAACCAACGCCTTGGAGGATTGATTCTAGTTGCAAAGTTGAAAAGTTTTAAAGTTGGAAGGTTGAAAAGTTAAAATTTTAAAAATTTTAGGTATTGATCTTTTAACATTTCGTTTATAGGCGAAGAATATTACTCGTTTCTAGTTCCGGCTTTTTCTTTACAACTTGTAACTTGCAACCTGTAACCTGCAACTAAATTCATGAACATAGAAGAAAATATCCGGAAGTTTCAGCAAAGACTAGCTGGTACTCATTGTAAACTGGTAGCAGTTTCTAAAACCCAGCCCACCGATGCTTTACAGCAGGCCTATGATGCCGGGCAGCGAATTTTCGGCGAAAACAAAGCCCAGGAGATGGCCCAAAAAGCCGCTGTTCTGCCTCAGGACATAGAATGGCACATGTTGGGGCATTTGCAAACTAACAAGGTAAAATCCATTGCTCCTTTTGTGCACACCATTCAATCCGTAGATAGCTTACGCCTACTTGAAGAAATAAACAAACAAGCCGAAAAAAATAATCGGACTATTAACGGCCTACTGCAAATTTACATTGCCCAGGAAGAAACCAAGTTTGGGCTTTCGATTATTGAAGCCCGGGAATTGCTGGAATCGCCCACGTTCCCAACGTTACACAATGTTAAAATTACCGGAGTAATGGGCATTGCCACCAACACCGATTCCGAAGGCCAGCTCCAACGGGAATTTAAATTTTTAAAAAATACATTTACCAGCTTTAAAGAAACTTACTTCTCTAACAGCCCGGAGTTTAAAGAAATTTCGATGGGTATGAGTTCGGACTTTGAACTGGCAATTGCCGAAGGAAGCACCATGATTCGGGTTGGTTCTTCTATCTTTGGGGCCAGAAATTACTTGGTATAATTATGAATCAAAAACAAAGTTTAATAACAGCGGCCATACTGGGCGCTCTAACGGTTACGATTGGTGCATTTGGCGCGCACGCCTTACGTCCGGCTTTAGAAGCCGCCGGCCGACTTGACACCTTTGAAACCGCGGTAAAATACCAGATGTACCATACCTTGGCGCTTTTTTTAACCGGCTTGCTGCAGTTTCATTGGTTCCATCCGCTTTTTAACCGGGCAAGTTTAGCTTTTTTACTAGGCACCATCGTGTTTTCCGGATCGTTGTATACGTTGAGTTTGAGCGGCGTAACTAAATTTGGGGCAGTTGCCCCACTTGGCGGGGCCTTGTTAATAGCTGGTTGGTTATTTCTAGCCCTGGGGATAACGAAGAACCCAGCTAAAAACAAAAAAATTTAAAAATAAAAAAAAGGTCCTGGTTTTAAACCCAGGACCTTTACATGTATTATCAATAATACTAATAGAATCAGCTATAAAACTCGGCTGAAATCAATTCATTAATTTAATTAGTTCTTTTTTGCATCAGCGGGTTTAGCCGAAGCTTCGGTAGGAACAATTACGTTGGTTATAATGGCCACTTGCGCATCGCCGGCAGCTGCGTTAGATTTAACGGTAATGATTTTGTTTTGCATACCTGATTTGTAAGCCGAATTAAATTTAGCTTTTACGTAACCTGATTTACCCGGAGCAACAGGCTCTTTGGTATAGTCGGTAGCGGTACAGCCGCAGGTTACGCCTACGTCTGAGATTAAGAGTGGTTGATTACCGGTATTTTTAAAATTAAAGGTATATTCTACCACATCGCCTTGTTTGATGTTGCCAAAGTCGTGTTTAGTTTCAGCAAAAGTAATGGCCGGACCGTTGGTAACTACTTTGCTGGCAGAAGCCGAAGGAGCAGTTTGGGCATTAGCCACAGAAACGCCTAAGGTTAAGCTTAATGCCAAATAAACTAATTTTTTCATGTTTGAATGAATTGATTGAGTAAGTTGAATATAAAACAAAAATATACATTTATAGTTTCAAACCTAATAAATTTATACGCTTAATCGCCAAATAGTTGCTGATTAAAATTTACCAGGTATAACTCAGTAGCAGCTCGTGTTACGGCCGTGTACAACCATCTTGCAAAATCAGTGCCGGTAATCTCTTCTTTTAAATACCCATGATCTACAAAAACGGCATCCCACTGCCCACCCTGGGCTTTATGGCAGGTAAGAGCATAGGCAAATTTCACCTGCAATGCATTTAAGTACGGATTCTTTTTTAATTGCTGGCTGCGTTCGCGTTTGGTACCTAAATCTGAATAATCTTTGAGTACTTCCTGGTACAACTGTTTACTTTTATCTTGCGGTAAAGCGGGTGCTTCGGTGTATAAGGTATCCAGCATAATTTTTACTTCCAGCTCTTCTTCCGTGGGGTAATCCACAAACCGAATCCGGACATCGGCAAAACGGAAACCGTACATGTCTTCGTAGCGAATAATTTTAGTTACTTCTACAAAGTCGCCGTTGGCCATAAAACCAATTTGCGAATCTTTATCCAGCCAATAGTAATTGTTGCGCACAATCATTAAATAATCGCTTACGCCTATTTCGTCTTCCGAAAAAAATATTTGCCGCCGGATGTGCTGGTTATACAAATTGGCATTTTTGTTAGAACGGCAGATTACCGTAGTATTTTCAACGCCAAATTTATCGTACGCGTACCGCAAGCCGTCTTCCAGCTTTTCGCCGCTCATGCGGTACAGATCTTTGTACGGGCGAGTGCGCATTTTTAATTGCGGCTCGGGTTGGCGCAATTGTTCGCGTAAACTGGTGGCATTCATTAAAATACCCGATTGCTGGGCCTGCCGCATTACCTGGCGCAATTCTATCTCGTATACCTCGCACCGGAAATTAGATTTAAGATAAGCTGCATCTAACGAAGGGCTAAGCGCCTGGTTTACGGGCGGTAACTGGGCGGTATCGCCAATTAACAACAATTTATTGTTATTTCCTTCAAACACATAACCCAACAAATCCTGCAGTAAGCCGCTATCGCCAAAAGCTTTTTCGTCCGAAATCATGGAAGCCTCATCCACGATAAATACGGTGTTGTTTAACTTATTAGGTTGCCGGGTAAAGGACAGCCCTTCGGAATAAGGATTATTTTTCTGGCGATATATCTTTTTATGAATGGTAGAAGCCTGCTTTTTGGAGTACGACGACATTACCTTAGCCGCCCGGCCCGTGGGGGCGAGTAACACGTATTTATAACCAAAAGTATTTAAAATTTTTACCAGCGAGGTTAAAACCGTAGTTTTACCGGTACCCGCAAATCCTTTAAGTAAAAATACTTCTTTACTGTTCGTGCGGCTTAAAATAAAAGATTCTAATTTTTTAAATAGTTGCGCTTGATCAGTGGTTGGTTCGAACGGAAAGTTTTTAAGTAAAGCTTCTTCCGGACGCATTATTTTTTAAAATTTAAATTTAAGTATAAGGGTTTAACCGCAGCCAACAAAATCAGGTTGCTGCTAAGTTTAAACATCCCCATTTTCCCGAAAAGTTTCGTGTAATGGAGAAGCACCACCCCATCTGCTTTTAATTTTAAGTTATTCAAACTTATATGTTTTATCATTTTGTAAAATTAAGCCAAGCTACCGGGAAGTGCTAATTTTTTAAATTCTAGTTAATTTCCGCCGTTTAAAATAACCGGTACAAAATTAAAAATTTAAAAAATATAAATTTAAAAATGGAAACGGACATAGCAGCGCCATCTTACTCAGGTAAATTGCGGGTGCGGGTATGCGGTATTTGCCAGCAAGACAACCAACTTTTGCTGGTGCGGCATAAGCCCTTCGGGCAAAATAAAGAAGGTTTGTGGTCGCCTCCGGGGGGGGGCGTAAATTACGGTGAATCTTTACAGTTAGGTTTAATCCGGGAGATTGCAGAAGAAACTAATTTAAAGGTAGAAGTAGAGAAATTCTTATTTGTGCATGAGTTTATTGGCTTGCCGCTCCACGCCCTGGAAATATTTTTTAAAGTAAACGTAATTGGGGGAACATTAATCACCGGCTACGACCCGGAGTTTACCCCGGACAATCAATTAATTACCAAAGTTGTTTTTAAAAGCTTAACCGACATCCGGCAAATACCCCAAAACCAGTTACACCACTGCCTGCACCACCTTCAAAACCTGGAAGATTTGTATAACAAAGAGTTTTTCAGCAGCATTTTGTAATCTAAACCACCATTAGGAACTTAAGCAACCTGCGCCTTATCTTTGTTTAACCACTAATTAAGCGTTTTCTTATTTTGGCTACCGAAACTAAAAACCACCGGCTATTTACCCAACTCATTGACGAATCTTTCTCGGTGGTAAATGCCGACGTGTACAACCTCTACATTACTTTAAGCAAGTACACCATCCGGTTTGGCGTAGAAGATAATATCCGGCATAAATTTTTATTGCTGGAAGATTATACCCTTACCAAAACTTTTAACCCCTTGCAATTAGTAAGGCAATTGCGGGAAATTATTTTGGAGCACGCTTTTTTAAGTACTGTAAAGTGGCACCAGGTACGGGTAGGAATAAAAAATCAAAAATTTACTTTTTTGCCCGGCACCTTGTACCAGGCTGAAGCAGCGGAGGAATACCTGAAGTTACACTCCGAAATCGACGAATTTCACGACCGGGTTTATTCTTACCAACATCCCAGTCTAGACATGGTAACTATTTTTGCTACCGACCAATATTTGCCCACGTTCCTGCAAGCCACTTTTCCGCCGGATATTATTCAGATTCGGCACCAGGTTAGCGCTTTTATAGAAACTTTGCTGCACATTACTGAACGTAGCGCCCAAAAAAGATTATACGCCTATGTAGAGCAAGATTATCTCACGTTGATTATCATCAAGAACAATCAACTGGAATTTGGCAACGTATTTTATTATGCTACCCCGGAAGACTTTATTTATTTTTTAATTTTTGTGATGCAGGAACACGAATTAAATCCGGATCAAGACCCGGTAACCATTTGGGGCGATGTATTACACGATTCGGACCTGTTTGATATGATGCGCAAATACGTTCGGAACCTGCAAATGGGCAAAAAACCTTCGGGGCTTTCCTACAGTTACAAATTTGAAGAACAATTTGACCATCGCTACCTGGAAGTTTTCAGCCTGCATTATGGCGAATAATCTGCTCCTTAAATTCTGCGAAACCTTGTTACCTTGTTTTGCGAAACAACTAGCCGCTTAAAAATTAAAAATTTGAAGCATGAAACGCATTGCTATTTTTCCCGGATCATTTGATCCGTTTACCAACGGGCATTTAGATGTAGTACAGCGGGGCGCCAATTTATTCGACGAGCTGATTATTGCCATCGGGAACAACAGTACCAAGCAGCGGTACATGCCCGTCGACAAAATGACTGCCATTATTGCGGAATTGTTCCGGGAGGATTCCCGGATTAAGGTGCAAGCTTATAAAGGTTTAACAGCCAATTTTGCGCAGGAAGTAGGAGCACGTTTTTTACTTCGCGGATTACGTAACACCACCGATTTTGAGTACGAAAACACCATTGCCCAAGCCAACCGGCACGTAAACCCCGGTTTAGAAACCGTATTTTTAATTACTTCACCTCATTTAGCGGCTATTAGTTCGTCTATTATCCGGGAAATACACAGCTACGGGGGTAACGTAGATGCCTTTATACCATTCCGGATTTAGCGGCGCGTAAATAATAATGCACCACAAAAGCAATAGAAGCATAAGCTTCGGGTAACACGGCTTCTACTTCTTCCGGTGTCATGAATCGCACTTCCTCAATAAATTCTTCGGCCTGGGGTTTCATCATCGAATCGTCGAGGCAGTTCATTAAAAACCAACTGGTTTTTTTTAAAATTTTATTGCCTTTATACGCGTAAGAATGCCAGGTTTTCGGCAATTTATCAATGGTTTCTACCTTTATGTTGCATTCTTCTTCTACTTCCCGCATAGCCCCTTCCCGGTCATCTTCGGTCTTTTTTAACTTACCCTTAGGTAAATCCCACATGCCCAGCCGATGAATCATTAAAATTTTGCCTTCTTTTACCACTAAACCGCCGGCAGCTTTAACAATTTTAAACTGATCTTTTAAATGCCGGATTAAGCGGTTCTTTTTATCGGTGATTAAGGTAAGCGAATTTAGTTTTTTTAATTTTTTAACTTCCATCAAGCGTACCATCCGGTCAATGGTGGCATCGCTTACGTTCCGGATTAATACATCGCCCACCAAATCTTTTGAATTAAAAGAAGCGCCTTCTTCCAGAATCAAGTCATAATGGTGTTTAAATACCTTCTCACTGGTTCTTTTGATAATCAGGGGGATATCGTTAATAAAAACGTTCATCGAGAAAGTTTTAGCTGGGAGTGGATATTGGTTTTACAAATCAATAAATAATAATCCGGAAACAAAAACAAGCGCCCGTAAAAATACTGAAAAAATATTGCGTAATTTCGCTCATGCAAAAGTCTGAAACTGCCCTAAAAGTAGCTTCGTTCCTGCTCGAAACCGAAGCTGTTAAACTTCGTCCGGATAGCCCGTTTACCTGGAGCTCTGGCTGGAACTCGCCTATTTACTGCGATAATCGGGTTACGCTTTCGTATCCTTTAATCCGTACTTTTATAAAAAAACGCTTAGCCGAACTGGTTACCGAATACTTCCCCAACGTGGAAGTAATTGCCGGGGTTGCAACGGCCGGTATTGCCCAGGGTGCCCTGGTAGCCGATGTGCTGGAGCTGCCTTATATTTATGTGAGGCCAGAACCCAAAAGCCACGGCATGGGCAACCAAATTGAAGGCAAGTTTAAAGAAGGCCAAAAAGTAGTAATGATTGAAGATCTAATATCTACGGGTGGCAGTTCTTTAAAAGCGGCTAAAGCCGTGCAGGAAGCCGGCGGCGAAGTAATTGGCATGGCCGCCATATTTACCTATGGCTTTGAACAAGCCACCAAAAATTTTGAACAAGCCCAAATTCCTTACTACACCTTAAGCAACTATCAAAATTTGCTCGGCATTGCTTTAGAACAAGGATACATTTCGGCCAGTGCGCTGCAAACCCTCTCGGATTGGCGCAAAACTCCTGAAACCTGGGGGAAGTTAAATGGTTAAATAGTTGGAAGGTTTTAAAGTTGAAAGGTTGAAAAGTTAACAAGAGAATACGTAGCGATTTCTCTCGTTTAGGTCTGACTTGTTCTGAGTAAGAATAAAAAAGTAAAAATTAAAAAATTTAAAATTTCTAACTTTTAAACCTTTCAACTTTAAAACCTTCCAACCCTCAACTTCATGAAAATCGGTTTGCTTTCGGATACGCACAGCTATTTAGATGACCACATTATCCGGCATCTAAGTACTTGCGATGAAATCTGGCATGCCGGTGATTTTGGTAGCTTAGCTGTGTCGGAAACGTTGGCAGCGGTAAAACCTTTGCGGGGCGTTTACGGAAATATCGATGACTCTTCGATTCGGGCCGTGCATCCTAAAAATTTGCGTTTTACCTGCGCTGGTTTAGATGTTTTGATGACGCATATTGGCGGTTATCCGGGCAGATACAGTCCGGATGTTCGGGCAGAGATTCAGGCCAAGCCACCGCAACTGTTTATTTGCGGTCACTCCCACATTTTAAAAGTAATGCCGGATAAAATCCATCATTTGCTCCACATTAACCCCGGAGCAGCCGGCAAACACGGCTTTCATAAAGTGCGCACCCTGGTAACTTTTGAAATTAGCGCCGGAAAAATAAGCGATTTAAAAGTTATAGAATTAGGCAAACGCGCTTAAAAACAAAAAAGTGTACCTGTTTAGCCAGATACACTTCTTCTAATTTCTTCAAGTATAATATAACCTTAAGCCGACGGCAGTTAACTTTTTAGCGTTAAAGTTAACGCAAGGTTATTTATTCAGCAGCGGTTTCCGGAGCGGCAGTAGCTGCTGGCGCAGGAGTTGCTGCTGCATTGTTAGTGAACGATGCTTTTAAAGCTTCTACATCCACGTTCTTAATTACCGGGGTAGTTAATAATTGTTTAATTACCCGCTGTCTGTTGTTCGCTCTTGCTTTATTCTTACGATCTTTTCTTTTAAGTCTGGTAACTGCCATCTTTCTAATTTTAAAATTGAAACGCAAAAGTAAGTTATTATTTTTACAATCTCAAAAATTTCTAAAAAGGAGCTGCTAAAAGAACTTGTAAACCTACTCTATTTTTAAAAATTCGGCTCTTAAAATAACTTTTTACCTAATTAAGCTAGAACTCCGCACCTTTATTTATGATAGTAACTGATTTACGTAGCGATACCGTTACCCGACCCACTCCCAAAATGCTGCAGGCCATGTTTGCCGCCCCGGTAGGTGATGATGTTTTTGGGGAAGACCCAACTGTGAATGCCTTGGAAGAAAAAGCGGCGGCCCTGTTTGGGTTAGAGGCTGGCCTCTTCTGCCCTTCAGGCACCATGACCAACCAGATTGCCATTAAAGCCCATACCGAACCTTTATCGGAAGTTATTTGCGATTATACTTCGCACATTTACCAGTACGAAGGTGGCGGCATTGCTGCCAACTCGGGAGCCTCGGTTTATTTGCTGCACGGCGAACGCGGAAAAATTACGCCGGATTTAATCCGGACGGGCATTCGGCCCAATAACATTCATTACCCTTTATCTAAGTTGGTAGCTTTAGAAAACACCTCGAACAAAGGCGGTGGTTCTTATTATACTTTACCCGAAATAATGGCTATCTCGGAAGTTTGCCGGCAAAACCATTTAGTTTTGCATTTAGATGGCGCCCGGGTTTTTAACGCCTTGGTAGCCGCTCAGGAATCGCCGCTCCCCTACGGCGAATACTTCGACAGCATTTCGGTTTGTTTATCTAAAGGTTTAGGCACGCCGGTTGGTTCGGTTTTATTGGGCAGCAAATCGTTTATTCACAAATCCCGGCGCATTCGCAAAGTATTTGGGGGCGGCATGCGCCAGGCCGGCTATTTAGCCGCTGCCGGCATCTACGCGCTCGATAACCACATAAACCGCTTAGCCGAAGATCACGCCAAAGCCCGGATTTTAGCTGATGTTTTACAGGAATGTTCTTTTGTACAAACCCTGCAGCCCGTAGATACCAATATTGTTATTTTCCGGTTAGTAGATGGGGTAAGCGAAGAACAATTTTTGCGGGAGTTAGCTGCTCAGCATATCCTGGCTTTGGATTTTGGCCCGCAAACCATTCGCTTGGTTACGCACCTGGATTTTACTTCGGCTATGCTGGACCATACGGTACAGGTACTGAAAAACTTAAAATTTTAAAATTCGGGCAGGTAATATGAACCAAAATCAGGAATGGCGGAATGTCTTAAACCAAGATCCGGTGCTGGTACAAATAATGGCAGTATGTCCGGAGATTATTCCAGCACCGCGTACCGATATTTATTTAAGTTTAATCAGCTCGATTATTAGCCAACAGTTATCAACCAAAGTAGCCGCGGTAATTAAAAATCGTTTTCTTAATTTGTTTCCCAACCAATACCCTGATCCGGAAATTTTAAAAATCACGCCCGACGAAACTTTGCGGGGCGTAGGATTATCGTACCAGAAATTAAACTACATCCGCAACGTAGCCGCTTTTAAAGATACCGGCCAACTGGAACATGAATATATTAATAGCTTAGATGATGAAGCCCTCATCGCGCACTTAACCCAGATTAAAGGAGTAGGCCGCTGGACTGTGGAGATGATTTTGATGTTTGCCCTAGACCGGCCAGACGTTTTGCCGGTATTAGATTTAGGCATTCAAAATGCCATAAAAAAAGCCTACAACCTGGATTTAACCGGAAAAGTCCTTCAAGCCAAAATCCGCGAAATTGCCGAAAACTGGCGCCCCTACCGCACCATCGCCTGCAAATACCTCTGGAAATCGCTGGACATCTGAGTTGCAGGTTGGAAAGTTGCAGGTTATAAGTTGCAGGTTGAAAGGTTATAAATTTAAATTTTTACTTTTTTATTTTATTGGAAAATTGTTGCGGATTCTATCAATAATTAATTAACCTCGTAATTTCCAACTTTCCAACCTGCAACTTGTAATCTGCAACCTTTATCTCACTTTCGCTCTTTTAATCAGGTACGATTGTAGCACTTTATCGAAGGGTTCGGAAATATCTACCGGAATAAAATCTATTTTATACTGACCGCACTTTAACGCTAGTTCTTGTTTAAACTGATTAATAGCTGCCTGGTACTGGGCTTTCACCTGCGAAGGTTGTAGTTTTACTTCTTCCCCGGTTTCTACATCCACAAAAATGTACGGGCGTTCGGCAAAATCAAATTGTTCTTCGGTGCGTTTATCCATTACATGAAACAACAAAACTTCGTGGTTTTGGTGTTTTAAGTGCTGCAAAGCCGCAAACACCGAGGTTGTATCGTTATCCCTACCCAACATATCGCTAAAGATGATTACCAACGAACGTTTCGGAATTTGCTGGGCAATCTGGTGAATAACCGTAGCCGTTTCGGTGGTTTTGGTTGTGGTAGGCTGACTCAAAACCTGTTGCAGGTTCAGGAGCAACGTGTGTAAATGCGTACTCGTGGATTTAACCGGCGTTTGTAATAAAATTTTGTCGGAGAAAGTAACTAAACCTACTGCATCGCGCTGTTTTTGCAACATTACGGCCAGAGCGGCAGCACTTAGGGCGCTAAAAGCTACTTTCCCGTAAGTTTCCACGGGGTAATACATCGATGGCGATACATCCAGCAGCAAATGGCAGCGCAGGTTTGTTTCTTCTTCGTAGCGTTTTACAAATAATTTATCGGTGCGGGCAAAAACTTTCCAATCTATGTGGCGGGTACTTTCGCCACTATTGTATAACCGATGTTCCGAAAACTCCACCGAAAACCCGTGGTAAGGCGATTGATGTAAGCCCGTAATAAAACCAGCTACTAACTGCTTGGCTAAAAACTCCAGATTCTCAAACCGCCGGATGGCAGCCAGGTCAATGGTAGGCGTATTCTTCATCAATAAGTTTCGTTAAGCATTTTTTAACCGGAGCACGGTAGTTTTTTTAAAAATCCGGCTGATTTACAACGAAATCTGGCCCGGATAATTACTTGTGTACGGACAACCGCCGGTATATTTACAAAAACAATCTAAAATTAACTTTGAAAATTTTTATAAATCATAACAATATATTACTTTAGCCTTATATCCAACAACAGAAAATAGAGAAAAGTGGAAGAGAACAACGAAAAAGCTGAAATTTATTCGCAACGAATAAGAGCAGGGAAAAGGACGTATTTCTTTGATGTGAAATCTACTCGTTCCAACGATTTTTATCTCACCATCACGGAAAGTAAACGTAAATTTAAGGACGACACGTATTCGTACGAAAAACACAAGATTTTTCTTTACAAAGAAGATTTTGCCAAGTTTGTGGAGGCCTTACAAAGTACTATCGACCACGTAAAAACAGAACTCCTCACCGAGGACATCCTGGCGGAACTGGAAAAGCAGGCAACCGAACCTGCCACACTCGACGACGAGTTGAAGTGGGAATAGGATTACTTTAAGTCAGGCCGTATTTTCATCTTCGATGAGGCTCATGCTTTGCGTGGGCTTTTTTATTTTAACCCCACTCCTTTTACCCTGTTTTTTAAATTTTTTATTTTTTACCTGGCAAAAAAAATCGGCTGCTGCTAACCGCCTGCCAGTTTTTTTTGCGAGCCTTACTATTAATATTACCGGCAAAGTATGCTTCTAATTTCACATTCTAATGGCTCTTTATCTTACTAATCTTAAAATCGTACTGTTAGTACTTTTGCTGTTAAACGTTGCTTTGGTATTAATTTTTAAAAATCCGCTGCGTTTAATTAAAGGGCCTTTTATTTTGTTCGGGGTACTCAGTGTGCTATGTTTAACGTACCGGTTCGTGATTTATCCGGCCACTAAAAGCCAGATTCAAAAAGAAAAAGCAGCGGTAATTAATAAACGAGGCTGGGAATACATTAACGACCCCGAATTGGATACTGCTTTTATAAATCGGGAGCAAGATAATAAATTAATAAGCGGCGCGCTTTTCCGGATTGCGGGTTTTCAAACGGTAGTGGCTTTTGTGCTGGCCGCAGTGGGAATCTTTACTTCCGGCGATAAAAAAGTGTATAGCCTGTATGCCCTTGGTTTTCTGGTGCTGGCCTTCTTGTTTTTAACTTAAAAATCCGCACCTTTTTATATCTAACCTGCTCCTTTTTCCGGATGGTTACAGGTGTGCCCGACTCTGGCGGCAAGTTGACCGGACCGGAATAACGCATGCTATTGTTTTTGTGGCTATATTTGCGCCCGAATTGCTAAAAACAAGAATCAGAATAAAGTACGGGCACAATTTACCTCAGGCTTTACTTGTTCAGGCATTAACGTATTATTAAAACAAATCATTTTTTAAATATTTCATGGGTTTACGTTGCGGAATTGTAGGCTTACCTAATGTGGGTAAATCTACTTTGTTTAATGCCATATCCAGCGCCAAGGCAGAGTCGGCTAATTATCCTTTTTGTACCATTGAACCCAACGTGGGGGTGGTAACCGTACCAGACGAGCGCTTACAGATTTTAGAAGAACTGGTGCATCCGGAGCGGGTATTGCCCACCATTATTGAATTTGTGGATATAGCGGGCTTGGTAAAAGGCGCCAGCAAAGGCGAAGGCTTAGGCAATAAATTTTTAGCTAATATCCGGGAAGTAGATGCCATTATTCACGTGGTGCGCTGCTTCGACGACCCCAACATTGTACACGTGGCAGGCGGGGTAGATCCGGTTTTTGATAAAGATGTAATTGATACCGAGCTGCAACTAAAAGACCTGGAATCTATTGATAAGAAAATTGGTAAAGTAGAGCGCACCGCCAAAGCCGGCGACGCCAAAGCCAAAAAAGAATTAGCTTCGTTGCAAGCTTTTAAAGCGCACCTGGAAAGTGGCAAAAACGCCCGTTCGTACACCGCTTCTGACGAAGACCTGGAAGCCGTAGAAGATTTACAATTGCTTACTTTAAAACCCGTGGTTTACGTAGCTAACGTAGACGAAGCCTCGATTAACACCGGCAACCAATACATTGAGGCTTTAAAAGAACACGTAAAAGACGAAAACGCCCAGGTAGTAGTTATTTCGGCGGCCATTGAAGCGCAAATTGCCGAATTAACCGATCCGGAAGAAAAAGCCATGTTTTTAGAAGAGTACGGCTTAAAAGAATCGGGTTTAAATCAGTTAATCCGGGCTTCGTATAGCTTACTTAACCTGATAACTTACTTTACCGCCGGAGTAAAAGAAGTACGAGCCTGGACGATTCAAAAAGGTTGGAAAGCACCCCAGGCGGCCGGCGTAATTCACTCCGATTTTGAAAAAGGTTTTATCCGGGCCGAAGTAATTAAACTACCCGACTATCAGGAATATAAAACCGAAACCAAGATAAAAGAAGCCGGTAAAATGGCCGTAGAAGGTAAAGAATACGTGGTGCAGGACGGCGACATTATGCACTTCCGCTTTAACGTTTAATTTAAAAAAATCAAAATAAAAAGGAGCCGGTATAAAGTACTGGCTCCTTTTTTTATGCAATCAAAATTTTAAAATTTTTACTTTTCCAGCATTATTTTTACCACATACCGCTGCGTACCTTGGGTTATTTGCAGGTAATATAAACCAGAATTTAAATTACGGTTTGCGAGGTTAAAGGGTAAACTATGGGTAGCGGCAGGTAAGTTTAGTTTATCGGATAACAGAATAGTACCTGATTGGTTTACCAAAGAATAAGGCACTTCACCGGTTAAGCCTTCGGGCAAGTTTACGGTAAATTGACCATTTAAAACCGGGTTCGGGTAAACGGCTACCATTTGATTATTAAAAGCTATTTCGGCCGAATTTTCGGTGTCGGCATTTCTCGTGGCTGCTTTAACCCCCGATCCGCTCATCGCAATGGTTGTACTTCCCCCCTGTCCGGAATGTTTGATAACCACACTGGCCGTTTGGCTGCCGGTTATACCGGGCTTAAATTTACCGGTTAAAGTAACGCTTTTGCCGGGCGCCAGTACAAAAGGCAGCGTATACGGCACACTCACGGTAAATGCGCCAGCCCCTGATTTTGTTACCGAACTGATTAATATGGCTTGGTTGCCGGTGGTATTACTTAAAGTGATGCTTTTGGTACTGGTGGTATTTAGCGTAACCGTACCAAAACTTACACTGGTAGGCGCGGCTAATTTGCTTTGCGTTAAATTAGAACCTGTGGGGGCAGTCCGGCTAGATAAGTAAAAGACTTCCTGGGTATTTAATTCTGGGGTACCACCACGGTTACCGCAGCCGGCCGCCAGGTAAATGTTGTTGTTATTTACAATAGCTTGCGTGCCGTGCCGCCCTTGTTTTAAATCAGCTAAGCGGCGCCATTTATTGGTAGTTACATTAAGCGCCTCGGTGTGTTTGTGTGCCGAGGTTTGGGAGCCACTTTCGCCCCCAATAATAATTAACTCATTGCCCAAAACGGCGGTAGCCGTGCCCGCCCGCTGCGTAGGAATATTACTGCTGCTGGGTAAGGTAGTCCATTTAGACGCGCTAAATTCAAAAACATCTACCTGCGGCACGGTTAACTCAAACGTTTGATTGGTGCTCGCGGAAGAACGCCGGCCACCAGCCAAATATAATTTGCCATTTACTACTGCTGCCTGAAAATGATCGCGGGCCCGGGGTGCATTGGGTAAAGTTCGCCAGGTGTTCGTGGCCGGATTATATTCATCAAACCAATTTACATGACCCGCCCAATGGCCGTCTTTAATTCCGCCTACCAGGTAAATTTTCTTGTTATAAACAACTACCCCCACCGAACCCCGCCGCCGGGCCGAGGGGATTGTAGCCCCGGTAATCCATTTATTGGTAGTAGGGTTATAAATGTAGATGTTAGAAACAGGCTTTTCGTGCGGATAAGAACCCGTAAAAGCGCCTACCACATAAATTAAACCGTCCAGGCTAATGGCTTGAAAATGGTGCAATTCAATGGGGGTATTTACTTTGTTAACCCAGTTTTTTTTAACCAGATCAAATACCTGCACGGGTTTGATTTTTCGGCCGCCCATTAAATAAAATTTGTTACCTGCTTGTACATAACTAGCTTCGTGGCGCGCCGTGGGAGCGCCGGAACCAGGTACAATCGAAGCCCAGGCTCCTAAACTGGATGCCACTGCCGGAACCGGTAAACTTGCCGGACTACCCGTATTTTTAGAGCCAGTATATTCATTTATTAAAATTTTGTTCGTTGGTTTACTTTCTGAATTTACCGTTAAACTTAAAAACAGAGCAGAGAATATACTTATTTTTAAAAAAGAAGAATTTTTAAAAACCAAAAGAGTCAAATTCTTTTTCATGAGGCAATAGGTATAATTAAAAATACAGCTAAACTTCCTGATTACTCTAAACCCTAAGTGTATCTACTAGGATAATAAATAAGTTAGTTACAAAGTTTAAAATGGAAATTTATCAAGTTTAATTATAAATATACGCACATCATTTTTAAAAGGCTATATATATTTTAAATAATAATGGTTTAATGGTGTACCGTCTGGTATTAAAAGTTATACAAGCGTAAACAACAAATAGTAAACAGCAAAAAATTAGTTTATACCCATGGCGCAGCAAATAGGTCAGATTGCTTTATTAGTTCGTGAATACGACGAAGCTATTGCGTTTTATACGCAAAAACTTTCGTTTAAACTCTTAGAAGATACTCCGCTTTCGGAAGTGAAACGCTGGGTAGTGGTGGCACCTAAAGGTGGGGCCGGTTACCGGTTGCTCTTAGCCAAAGCCAGCAATGAGGAGCAAGCGAGCCGGGTAGGCAACCAAACAGGAGGCCGGGTATTTCTTTTTCTTTACACCGATGATTTACGGCGCGACTACGCAGAAATGAAGAAAGCCGGAATTAACTTTGTCCGCGAACCCTCCGAAGAGCCTTACGGCCTGGTAGCTGTATTTCAGGATCTTTACGGCAACCTCTGGGATTTTATCCAAACAAATAAAAAGTACTAAGAGTAAAGACAGTTCTCTGGAAATAGATTTTTTAAAATGACAGAGCAACAAAGGCTCAAAGTCAGCAAATTACATTCACAGAATTTGATTTTTTTTTAAAATATAACAAAAAACCAACTCCATATAGAGTTGGTTTTTTGTTATATTTTAAAAATTTAAACCTATTTAAATTTTAAGCTATTTCTGGGCAGTTAACTGCTCTGCCATTTTCACAGCTTCATAGGCATTAACCACACCGCCGGTAATAGATAAAGAACCAAAAGGTACTAAACCGGCATCTGTTTTTTTATTTAATCCAGGCTTAGCCACTTCTAAGGTAGGGTACTTAACGCTTGATTTTATTATAATGTCGCGCACCTGTTCGGCGGTTAATTCCGGGAAATAAGAAAACAACAAGGCGGCTACTCCGGTAGTTACCGGCGAAGCCATGCTGGTGCCACTGTTTTCGTTATAAGCTTGGTTGGGTTTTAAGGAGTAAATATCAACGCCTGGCGCAAATACATCTACGGACTGTTTGCCGTAGTTAGAGAAATTAGCCACAAACTTTTCATTATTCTCCCACGACGAAGCCCCGATTTCTAACCAAGTAGCAATGGTTTTTCCGTCTTTTAATTTGCGGGTAGGATAATTGGCTGTTTGATCCAAGTCTTCGCTATCGTTACCGGCTGCGTGCACGAGCAAAACGCCTTTGCTTTCGGCATATTTCATGGCAGCATCTACGGCTTCTTTATCAGAAGTATACTTTTTCCCGAAGCTCATGTTTATTACGTGGGCGCCATTATCTACGGCGTAATAAATAGCGTTGGCTACGTCTTTATCGCGCTCATCGCCGTTGGGTACCGCCCGGATGGGCATAATCTTAACGTTGTCGGCAATGCCTTTTACACCTAAGTTGTTTTTCCGGTTTGCCGCCACAATGCCGGCTACGTGGGTGCCGTGCTCCGCATCCGGACCTGTAACATCACTGTTGCCATAAAACTTATCTTTTACGTTGTTGTAGTCATCACCTACTATCGATCTGGAATCATAATCCGGGTTTAAGCCTACTTTTAAAACATAATCAAAGTGTTTCTGGGCTTTGGTAATTTCTTCTACCAAATTATTTTCGTAAGCGTATTGCAACAGCGCTTTAGATTTCATTACGCGTAAATCCGGCGACGTAATGGCTTCTACTTCGGCTTCGGTATACTCGGTTTTACCTAAATGCTTTTGTATAAAATCTTCGGCCTGCTTAAAAGTATCGTAGAATTTTTGAAAATCGGCGGCTTGCGCTTGCGCTTCGGCTACTTCTTTATCGTAATCAGCTTTAATTTTTTGGTATTCGGCGTACTCAGCGCGGTCTTTGCGCTTAATTTTTTTAGATTTTGCGTTTTCAAATTTCTTGCGCAAACGGGCGTATTGCCGGGTTAATTCGTAAGTATCGTCTTTCACGTTCTCCCCGCTTTTATTGCCCAAAAAGCTCCAGCCGTTAACGTCGTCTACGTACCCGTTTTTATCATCGTCGATGCCGTTCCCGCTAATTTCTTTGGAATTTACCCAGATAATACCTTGCAGATCTTCGTGTTTTATGTCTACCCCGGAATCAATGATAGCCACTACCACGGTACGCGACGTCCGGTTTTGTAGCCGCTCGTAGGCTTTTTCGGTGCTGATTCCGGGAACTTTGTCAGTCATAAAATCCAGGTTAAACCAGTTTTCCGGCGCTTTTAACGTGGTAGAATCAACTGTAAAAAGGTAGCGGTATTTTTTATGAAGTTCGCGGTGGCCGGTATCGGCTTGCACAAAAGTTGTAGCCGTAGCAGCAGCAAACAATCCGCTTAAGGCAATTTTTTTAAAATTCATGAATACAAACTTAAAAGATAGAAAAAAGCAGCAAACCATTTTTACTATAACGGTTTGCTGCAAACCCCAAAAAATTGTTGGAATATACGTAAAAAATCTAAATTGATTTACCTGGATTTTAACGACGATCGCCGTTGGTTTCTAACCATTGATAACCGATAAGTAAATCGGTGCGGGTGCCTGGTGGCCGGTAGTACACTAAAATGTCGTACGTGTTCCGGGTTTGGAAATGGCTGCCTTCAAAATAAGCTTCATTTACCTTCTGGGGCTGGTTAGCGGCTTGCAAAGCAAAAGAATAATTATAGTAGCCTTGTTTGAGTAAAATTTTACCGGTGTATTGCTGCGCTTCCGGCACGTAGGTTAATTTACACTCGGGCGCTAGCTTCCAGTCGCTGAGCTGGCCAAAAACGTATACATCGCCGGGGGCTGGTTCGGGAGCGGCTAAGGTAAACTGGGTTTCCACGTAATCCGGGTCGCCGGTGTTGGTGCTACCAAACCTACGGTTTTCATAAACTACTTTGCCGTTAATATCTACATCCTGCGAATATACGTCGCGTGATCGGTTTTTCTCGGGGTACAAACGCACGGCAACCGGGTTCGCTTCCAGGCTTACCGCTTCCATATTAAATCCTCTGCCGCGCAGGTTACGATCATCAAAACCCCGGTACTCTTTTAAACCCGGAAAACTGCTAGCGCCATTAAAATAGGTATATTCCAGTCGTTTTTGGGTATCGTGCACAAAAGTAGGCCGCAGGTTATATTTGGCATTGTCCCAGCGGCTATTCTGGCGCAGCACCACTTTTATCTCCTGCGACGGGTTTACTACCGGATAATCCGGGTACAAAATATTAAAATCAATTTGTTGGTTGGTAGCGCGTTCACTGGCTCCTACCGGCATTACGGACCTGCCCGCTACCGTTACCCTGTTTTCGTACACCAACAAGCGGCGACTTAATACCAAGTTACCACTGCGGTCGGTAACTACTACCATATAATTACCGGGTAGTTTTATCCGCGGCAACTGAAAACGGTAATGGATGTAGGGCACTTTGGTGTTAAACGAAGCTACCCCATCGGTAATATAAAACTCATTAAACTCGTCGATAAACTGAATTTGAGTTAGGCGCGCTTCGGTCCAATCCAGGTTGCAATAAACGTATTTTAAAGTAAACCGCTGCTGCGGCGCATTTAACTGGTCAAACTCCAGAACTAAAGGTTCAGTTTGCGATAAAGGTACTACCGGCGCGTTAAAAACTTCTTCGGCGTTGCCGGTTTGCACGTAAAACTGCACCGATTTTATACTGGGGTCGTAGATAAAATCTTCGTACCGCAACGAGGTTGAGCTATAATATTCGGTTTTACCGGAAGTAACACCCGACGAGGCCGTGGTTTGCTCTACGGGCACGCAGGCCTTAATCAACCAGACCAGGCTTACCAAAGCCAGCAGGAGAAAAGTTTTTTGTTTATTCATTCGTGAGCTTAAAGGTAATAAAACGAATCGGGCGCCTATTCTTGTTTAATCCTTCAGATATTTTTTACCTGGTTTTCCAGTTCATCAATGGCCTGCAATATTTCTTCCCAACCGTTATTTTTTTGATCCAGTTGCTTTTTCAGCGCCTCAAATTGCTGGGTAACTTCCTGCAATTGGCTGGGGTTTCCGTAAATCTTTGGATCAGCGAGTTGGCGTTCCAGTTCTTTTTGCTGCTGTTCCAGGCTACTAATCTGGTTCTCGACTTCTTTTAGCTGGTTATTCAGTTTTTTTAAATCTTGTTGCAGATTTGCCTGATTGCCCGAATTTGTTGAAGTAGTGGGTTTCGTTGCGTTTTGCTTGTTTTCTACTGATTTAGTAGAAGCACTTTCAGCTTTCCGGCCGCTTTTCTCCCTTTGCTCTTGCCAGTATTCGTACTCGTGGTAAGTACCCGGATATTCTTTTAACTGGTAATCTTCGATGTACCAAATCTTATTGGCTACATTCTCTACAAAATACCGGTCGTGCGAAATAACCACAAAGGTACCTTCGTATTGCTCTAAAGCCTGAATCAGGATGTTAACCGATTGCATATCCAGGTGGTTGGTGGGCTCATCGAGCAACAAAAAGTTGGCTTCCGAAATTAAAGTTTTTGCTAAAGCCACCCGCGATTTTTCACCCCCGGATAAAACCTTGATTTTTTTAAAAACTGCATCGCCGGTAAACAAGAAAGAGCCCAGTACCGTGCGTAATTCCATCTCGTTACGCTTACTGCCGGCTTCTACTAACTCCTGCAGAATTTCGTTATCTACGTTTAAGGATTCTAACTGGTGCTGCGCGTAAAACGACATGATGACGTTATGCCCCAGTTGCCGTTTGCCGTTAATTTGTTCGTCGCCGGCAATAATACGGAGCAACGTAGATTTACCTTTACCATTAGCCCCGATTAAAGCAATTTTATCGCCGCGTTCAATGTTAACGTTTGTATCCCGGAAGATTATTTTTTGATCGTAGCTTTTGCTCATGTGCTCCAATCGCAAAATATGGCGCCCTGGCTCTACGTTAAACTGAAATTTAAAATTTACTTTAGGCGCATCGCTGGCTACATCTTCAATGCGTTCCAGTTTATCCAGCATTTTGGCCCGGCTTTGCGCTTGTTTGGCTTTGGATGCTTTGGCTTTAAACCGTTCGATAAACCTTTCGGCCTGTCTTATTTGCGATTGCTGGTTTTCAAAAGCTCCTTTTTGAATTTCGTTGCGCAGTTCTTTTTCTTCCAGATAAAAAGAATAATTACCCGCGTATACGTTTAGTTTTTGCTGGGCTACTTCTACAATAGTGTTGGTAGTTTTATCTAGAAATTCGCGGTCGTGCGATACAATAATAACCGAACCTTCGTAGTTTTCTAAGTAATTCTCGAGCCATTTAATAGAAGGTAAGTCCAGGTGGTTGGTAGGCTCATCGAGTAAAAGCAAAGAAGGTTTTTGCAATAATATTTTGGCGAGCATCACGCGCATGCGCCAGCCTCCCGAAAACGTTTTTAGAGGACGTTGCAACTCTTCGGTGCTAAAACCCAGACCTTCCAGAATTTCTTCAGCTTTGTTTTGAATGTTGTAGCCATCCAGGGCTTCGAACTGCTCCTGCAGCTTAGCTAATTTATCTACCAGCTCGTCGCGGTAATCTGTTTCGAACTCATGCAGAATGGCATCAATCTTCTTTTGCAAGTTTAATGCTTCTTCGAAAGCCTGCATGGCAACCAGCAAAATACTATCTTCGGTTTGATACGATAACAAATCCTGGTTTAAAAAACCCAAAGTAGTTTCGCGGCTCATTTGAATGGTACCGGCATCGGGTTTATACTCCCCCACCAGTACCCGGAGCAACGTAGATTTACCCGTTCCGTTTAAACCAATTAAGCCAATTTTATCTTTCGGTTTAATGTGTAAATTGGCGTCTTCGTAGAGAGTACGGCTACCGAAGTGAAAATCAAGGTTATTAATAGAAATCATGAATGGCCAAAATAAAAATGCAAAGGTACGCAGTGCAACCCCAAGTTGCAAGTTACTACAACGTTGATAGCGGGTGATACAGAATAGTTGTTCCTATAACCGGATATTGTTGTACTTAGCCCCCTAACAGCTAGCTATAAAACTATTAGCAAAGCAGATTAATTCATCAGAGGCCTGAATTGTAAATTTTTAAAAATTCTGCATGAATCCATTATTCGTAAGCATAAACCAAATACAACGAACCACGACCAACTTTCGTTTGCACTTTAAAAATAAGAAATGATAGCAGTAGTATCTTTACTGGATGCGTTGCACACGCAAATTGTGAACGAGATTATCGACGACTTAGAACGGGTTTTTGGATTACAGGGAGTTAAAATAACCGCTGATCCTCATATTACCTGGCTCATTTGCGAAGTAGAAAAACTCAATGAATTAAAATCTTTTTTAAAAGAAGTAGCCAGCCAAACTCAATCCATAGTAGTAAAAACTACTGGTTTAGGAATTTTTCCGGGCGAAAATCCCGTAATTTTTGTTCCAGTGATACGCGCCGATGGATTTAACCTGGTTCATGCCGCGCTTTTTCAGGGAATCCGCACTTTTAGCAGGCACACCGTTAATTTCTACGATCCGGATAACTGGGTTCCGCACATTTCTTTGGCCCTGCGCGATACCACTCCCGAGCTGCTCCCTCACCTGGTGCAGTACTTAAACCAAAGAACTTACAACTGGCAAATTGAATTAAACAATCTAAGCATTTTGCGCAGTGAGAACAACCGGTTCCGGCAAGATGTAACTTACTTTTTCTCGAATGTATCCGAGCTAAGCCGATAAGAGCAGAAATTTAAAAATTAGCTTATTACTTACCGGGTTTTTTCTTTAAAAATAAGCTAAGGTTTACCAGATTGATTTTTAAACAAATTATGCTTTAGTAGCATGAAAAACCCGTTGAGCTTTAAAATGCTAACGGGTTGATTTTCTTAATAAATAAAGTATTTCAAAAAATCGGTTTTTATATTAATAATACTTCGACGTTAAAAGGTCGATATCGGTACCGGCAATAAATTTGGCGTGGGTGCTGGATAATACGGGTTGCAAGTTTATATCTTTATACATCGAGGAACCGGTCCGGGCAATCGAAACAAAAGCTTCTTTTTTAAAAGTTCCGATTTGTTGGTAAGGCCAAGCCTTAGATCCTGCTGCATAAGGCAACATAAATTCAAACGCTTTTTTCAGGCTTTTACCGTTTGGTGTGGTATAGGTCCAGAGGTTAACGCCAACGTTTTCGGCACAAATGGCCAAATTAAACCAACCTTCCAAATTTTTGTTACTGTAAGTCCAGGAGCCGGTACGGGCCAATTCAAAAGGCTGCTCGCCATTTGCTTTTAACTGGTCATCCATTCTTTTGTAAGTTTGTTTTTCCAAAAGCGATTTGGCTAAAGTTTTATTTTCGGCATACAACGCGTAGGTTACTACTTGCAAATCATACATGGTACCAATGTTATTAGGAGCAATATTGGCTGCATTCCCCATTTCACTGGTCATTAACCAATTCAGATATTCGTTAAACCAAGATTTTAAAGCTTCGTTATTCTGAGCGGTCCAGGAAGGAGACCCCGCTAACAGTTGCACGCCATCAATCAGGTCAGGAAATTTTTCAGTATCAATCGTTCCGGTACCGTAAACCTTGGTATCGCCCCGAATAATTTGCGCATACTTTAAATTAGGATTCATGCGGGTATCTCTATTCAGAAAAAATACTTTTAATAATTCTGCCGCTTTTTTGGCGTATTTTTCGTCGTTGGTAAAGTAATAAGATAGTCCGAGTAAACGTACATCCCGGCTTATACCGCGCGCGTATTCCCCGTCTTTTACCTTTTCTACTTCCGGATTGGTCTGACCGTCTTTTTTGATATAAGGTAACCCATTTGAAGTGTTAGGATTAGGCCACCAATACGACGCCAAACTCATATAATCATGTTTATCCCCGCTGGGCGGAGTAATAGATTTATTTACCACGGTGTACGGTACCCGGTTTAAGGGGGCACCTACGGTATTAAGAAGCACCTTTAATGCGGCTAAACATTGTTCGTTACCGGAATTAATTTTAATCTTAGTTTCCAGCAAATGATCGCCATTCATCAGAAATGTATTAGGCCGCACCTGAGCAGATACTTGAAACGTAATACCTAAAAAAAGAATAAATGAGATAAACGATAAACGTGTTTTCATTGGTAAATTACTACTTTTAAATTAATGCAAAGTTACAAACTAAAACCACTTAAAAGAAAGTATAAACTAGCGCACCAATAGTATTTTTCTAATAGAAGGAAGGCACATAAGTTTGCTAAAAATAAAATTTATTCAAATTAAATTTAATTCTTCCCTCTTACTAGTAGATATTACATGAAATAGCTAATAAAATATCCAACAGAATCTATATCAAACTTTATTTATAATATTAATTATTTCACAAATTATCTTATAATTATTCATATTGTATACATTAGAAGATAAAAGGCTTCTGTAGCTTATTTCATAAAGTATGAAGTAAGCAAAAATATACTGTTATAGCGAAAATTCAACAGGTTTAAACTTTTTCAAGAATCAGTTATTTAAACTTGCCCGCGTTTAAAGTTATATAGTTGTAGCAAGTATTCCAATATGTCTAATTAAAATAATAATTCAGTAATAAAGCCAACATAACTTTCCGCACCGATACATCGGCATTTGAATTTAAATAACCAGAACCTTTCTCTGCTCTAATTTCAAAAGCTACCTTGTTTATTTTCATACCGCCCCCAGCAACAAAACCTAATTCGTACTTACTCGGATTTTTAAAAATTTCTCTAGTAGCTACCCTATTTTCAACTTTGTATAATTCCTGACCTGTTACATACGTATTGATGTCTAGTCCTAAATTACCTGCCAAGCCAAAATTTATAAATGGCTGAAAGTTTTGGTGCGCCCAGGAATAGCGAAACATGGAAGTTAAACCAATGTAATCTGCCTTAATATTCACCTCACCTTTTCCGGTATAATAAGCATCTTGCTCAAAGATAAAATCATCATCCTGAATATCAAATTCGCCATGATTATAACTTCTTTTCCAAACCAGTTCATTGTAAATAGACCATTTGTGACGGTTGCGGGGTAACAAAATCTGATAGAACATGCCCACCATGGGATTTTTGTGCCAATCAAATTGAGATTTTAAAAGGTAGTCGTAAGCCTGCCCTTTAAATTTATAATTGGTAATATTTCCTCCGGCTACTAGCCCTAACTTACTTATAGCCTTACTGATTTTTTTAATTTCTACTGTTTTATTGGGGTCCAGCCATTTATTATAATTCTCTACAATAGATATTAAAGCGGCTTTGGTGTAAGTTGCTTTATCTATTTGGGGGAATAAAGCAGGATTGTCGGATAAAATAGAATATTTAAGTTGATTTTTGTACTGGTCGGCTGTACCCACCAAAGGTTGATCATTTTTATAAGTAACGTACAAGCGCTGGATTAACTCTTCTAAAGTGCCGTCTTTTTTAAGGATATAAAAGTGGTTTTTGTTTGCTTCATCGAGTAAATGGTATAAGCTAATAGTACCTTTTACTTGTTCCAATAAATATACACTGTCGGTTACAATAAAAGGTTTAGGTCGCTGAATAATCTCTTGGTGGCGGGTTGGTGTTTTATCAACTTGTAAAACTGCCTTCCGGTATACATCGCCATCTATTAAATTAAAACCACTTAATTGACTAACGGTAAAATGCTGAGTAGCACTTTCGGGAGTTTCTTTAAAATCAATTGTTCGAGGATTTCGATCCCAGTTCTGATCGTCAATGTAACCAGAAATGGTATCACCCGCGGATAAATAAAGGTTACCTTTTACAAAGTTTTTTTGACCAAAGGAATTAGTTTGTAGAAGAAACAGGAAACTAACTGCAAGAGCAACTTTAAAAGTTTTAAACATTAAATTAAATCTTAATATTATGTATAATAAATATATTAAAAACACAATATTAACAAAAAAGCCGAAGATGAGTTCACCTTCGGCTTTAAATATTTATAAAATTTAATATTATATATCTAAAACAATCGCGAAAATCAAAGGCGCCACAATGGTAGCATCCGATTCGATTATAAATTTAGGGGTATCTTTGCCTAATTTACCCCAGGTAATTTTTTCGTTAGGTACCGCGCCGGAGTAAGAACCGTAGCTGGTAGTAGAATCAGAAATTTGCGCGAAATAACCCCACAACGGCACCCCGGTGCGTTGTAAATCCTGGTGCAACATCGGAACCACACAAATCGGGAAATCGCCGGCTATACCACCACCAATCTGGAAGAAACCAATGGTAGATTCTTCTTTAGCGGTTTTAGTGTACCAATCGGCCAGCTCGATCATGTACTGGATACCGGTTTTCATGGTATGTACATTTTTAATATCGCCGCTGATAACGTGGCCCGCATATATATTACCCAAGGTAGAATCTTCCCAGCCCGGAACAAAAATCGGCAAATTCTTTTTGGCAGCTTCCAGCATCCAGGAGTTTTTCGGATCAATCTGATAATATTGCTCTAATTCCCCTGAAAGTAAAATCTGGTAGAAAAACTCGTGCGGGAAATACGCTTTGCCTTCCTGGTCGGCTTTTTCCCAGAATTTAAGTACCGTATCTTCAATGCGCCGCATGGCTTCCATTTCGGGAATACAGGTATCAGTTACCCGGTTCATGTGGCGGTTCAATAAATCTTCTTCGTCCTGGGCCGTTAAATCGCGGTAATGCGGAATGCGCTCGTAAAAATCGTGGGCTACCAAATTAAAAATGTCTTCTTCGAGGTTAGCGCCCGTACAGCTGATAGCATGAATTTTATCTTGCCGGATCATTTCGGCTAAGCTAATTCCTAGTTCGGCGGTACTCATGGCGCCGGCTAAAGAAACCAGCATTTTGTTACCGTTGGCCAGGTGCGTTTTATAACCTTCGGCGGCATCAATTAAAGCGGCCGCATTAAAGTGTCTATATTGATTTTTTAAAAAATCGGATACTTTCATTCTGTTGTTAGAAAATTAAAAATTTAAAAACATTATTTTACTCTTTGCCTTACTACCGGCCAAAAATCAAATTTTGTTTAAACTAATGTTCAAACTATAAACTGCCCGTTTTAATTCAAATAAAATTAATTTTATACAGCCGGTTTTTCAATAATCAAATTGTGGTTGGTAAACACGCAAATATCTGCCGCAATAGATAAACCTTCGCGAACCATTTCTTCGGCGGTTAAGTGCGGGGCGTGTTTTTTTAAGGCGGTAGCGGCCGCCTGGGCGTACATACTCCCCGAACCAATAGCGGCAATCTGGTTATCGGGTTCCAACACATCGCCGGTACCCGAAATAATCAAAAGCTCGTCTTTGTTGGCCACTACCATCATGGCTTCCAGGCGGCGTAAATACCGGTCGGTGCGCCAATCTTTGGCCAGTTCAATGGCGGCCCTTTTCATATTCTGGCTGTAGGCATTTAATTTTTCTTCGAAACGTTCCAGCAAGGTAAAAGCATCGGCGGTAGAACCGGCAAAACCCGTTACAATTTTACCATCCAGCAGCTTTCTTATTTTTTTAACGTTACTTTTAGCAATAGTATTACCCATACTGGCCTGACCATCGGCGCCTAAGGCTACCTGGCCGTTATGTACCACTCCCAATACCGTGGTTGATCTCACTTTTTCAAGCGCCATATTTGTAAATTTTAGTTTCTGTTTCAATAAAACTGGCAAACCTGGAAATTAGTTTTTCACCGGCTCCCAGAATTGTTCTTGAAATTCCCGCGCAAAGCTATTTATTTTAAATCGAAATGTCGTATTATTTTAAAATTGCCTTTAAGCTGACTTGTTTTAGGAAGATAATGGATGAAAGTAAAATTGAATAAAACGTTCGAGTTCCAGCTACTATTTAACATAATTTTTTAAATTTTTACCTATATCCTTTTGCTGCTTCTTTTAAACGTCCGTAGGTTGTTGCCGAAAAAATTTTTAAAATTAACTAACCTGTTATACCTGATCTTCCTTCTAGCAACCATCATTAGTTGCTGCGGGAACCAAGACCAAAATTTAAATCGAAGCGTAAGGTCGTGGGCTCCGTACCAACCAGATCAGGAAATAATATTTCGAAATGCCAACGCGGATACTGTTGTGTTTAAAACCAAACAGGTTAACCGCATTGAAGCTGGTCACGATAAAGTTTGTGGTAATTACGCCATAGAAACCGCTGAAACTATTTTAATCAACCAAACCGATACTACCTTTCAGTTTAAAATTGCGCTTACCCAGGAAATACTCGTAAAGCTGGATTCGTACCAGACCCAGCCGGTTACCAAAAGTTTATCCGCGATGTTTAACAGCGTATCCGAGCAATTTGTGAGTGATGATTGGCGCGATCGATATTTAAAAGAAGTAAATTTAAATGGCGTTACTTACAAAAATGTATTGCACGTTTATGCCAATTCGCCTTTACCCGGCACCAGCATTCAAGAAATTTATTACGCTCAAAACGCCGGCTTAGTAGCTTTCAGCGACTTTAATGGTATTTGGTATTACCGGGAATGAAATTTTTTAAAAATTTTAAAATTTCAACCTTCCTCATGCAAGAGACTGGCTATAGCTAGCAAGTTTATTAGGGCTGATTTTTTAAAAATCAGCTTAAGCTTCTTCCTTTTTCGTGATTCTTTCGGCTAACCACAAATATTCGTGCACAAACGTATCAATGTTGCTCTGAAACTTACCATCGATTAAGTTGCCGGCGGTGTCAAATTTTTCATCCACGAAAGGCGTTACCAACATGTATGGCGAGCCAATGCCAAACAAGGCATTTATAAGCAATTGCAACTGCTGACTAGCCCGCATCCCGCCCATGGCGCCCGTAGATGCTGTTACAATACCAAACGGTTTGTGCATTTGCTTCGGAAAATGGTCGAATAAATTCTTTAAAGCCGGAGAATAGCTGCCGTTATATTCGGGTGTAACTAAAATAAAGGCATCGGCAGCAAACATTCTTTCGGCGGCAGCTTTGTATTCGGCCGGCGCTTTATCCACCGACACAATTACTTTTTGCAGTAAGCCAAACGAATAATCACGGACATCCATTAAGCCCACCTGGTGCGAGGTAGTATCGGAAAACAATTGATGCAAATGGAGTGCTACACGGTGGGTAATGCTTTCCTGCCGGGGGCTGCCCGAAATAATTTCAAGATTCATAAAAATTAAAATTTTATTTTTTTAAAAGTTGCTCCCCTACTGTTCTAAAAGCTACGAGTCCATATTAAATTGTACGCTATACGGCGCTTACGAACAAATGGAGGCATCATAAAAAAAGCCTTCCGCTTTTACAGAAGGCTTTTTTATTTTAATGATCTACTTATTAAATTATACCAGAATCCGGATGGGGTCTTCGAGTAATTTTTTAAAGGTTTGTAAGAAAGCCGAACCAACTGCGCCATCTACAACCCGGTGGTCGCAAGATAAGGTTACTTTCATCACGTTACCCACTACAATCTCACCATTTTTAACAACCGGAGTTTGCTTAATACCACCAACGGCCATAATACAGGCATCTGGCGGGTTAATAATAGCGGTAAACTCTTCGATACCAAACATTCCTAAGTTAGAAATAGTAAAAGTGTTACCCTCCCAATCGGCGGGTTGCAGTTTTTTAGCTTTGGCTTTTCCGCTGTAGTCTTTTACTTCGCCGGCAATTTGCGATAAACCTTTCTGATCGGCATTGCGCACCACCGGTACCAGCAATCCTTCTTCTACGGCCATAGCAACGCCAATATTAATTTGTTTGTTATATCGGATTTTATCGCCTAACCACGACGAGTTAACGGCCGGATGTGAGCGCAATGCCGCGGCAGCAGCCTTTATAACTAAATCGTTGAAAGAAATTTTAACCGGGCTAACCTCGTTCAAGGCAGTGCGGGTTTCAATCGCCTTATCCATGTCAATTTCCATGGTCAGGAAGAAGTGCGGCGCAGTAAATAAGCTTTCGCTTAAACGGCGAGCAATAACTTTACGCATCTGCGATACGGGTACTTCTTCGAAGTCACCACTTGGTTTTGTCGCAGCGGCTGGTTGGGCTTGTGGAGCAGCTGGGGCAGGAGCCGGAGCGGCGGCCGGAGCCGGGGCAGCTGGCTTAGCAGCCGGAGTAAACGATTCTACATCTTTTACTACAATGCGGCCATTGTCGCCGCTACCTTTTATTTGTGAAATATCAATGCCTTTTTCTTCGGCAATGCGCTTGGCCAGAGGCGAAGCAAAAATGCGCCCGCCGGTATTTTCGGAAGCCGCCGCTGTACCTTGTCCGTTATTAGCCGGGGCCGGAACGGTTACAGCCGGATCAGACGATGCCGGAGTGCTGTTTTTAATTTGATTATCTGTCTGCGCGTTTTCTACTTGCTCGTCCGCTTTGCGTAAGTCCTGGCCCGGTGTAGCTTGCGCCGGAGCAGCGCCACCGCTACCGCTATTAAGTAATTGCTGAAAATCAGCACCTTCTTCGCCAATAATGGCAATAACGCCATCTACCGCTACCGAATTACCGGCCTCTACGCCCACGTATAACAAAGTACCATCTTCGTACGATTCCAGTTCCATAGTGGCCTTATCGGTTTCCACTTCTGCCAGAATATCACCGGATTTTACTTTATCGCCTACTTTTTTCAGCCAGTTGGCAATGGTACCTTCCGTCATGGTATCGCTCATTTTGGGCATAGTAATAACGGAAGCATTTACGGCCGCTTTGGCCGGAGCCGCTGGTGCGGGAGCAGCCGGAGCTGGAGCTGGTTTTTCTTCCGGAGCCGGGGTTGGTTGAGCAGGAGCAGCAGCGGCTTGCGGTGCAGCACCCCCACCTTGTATTTGGCTTAACAAGCCCGAAATATCTTCATCTTTTTTACCAATAATGGCTAAAACACCATCCACCGGCACCGAATCTTTTTCTTTTGGCCCGATGTAGAGCAACGTTCCATCTTCGTACGATTCCAGCTCCATAGTAGCCTTGTCGGTTTCTACTTCGGCTAGAATGTCTCCTGATTTTACAGTATCACCCACTTTTTTTAGCCACGATGCGATCACCCCTTCAGTCATGGTGTCACTCATCTTCGGCATTTTTATAACTTCGGCCATGTTTTATTTTGTTTTAGATGTTCAAAAATAGATTGAAATTTAAATTTATCAAAGTTTATTTGGTTGATAGTCGATTGTCCATGGTCGATGGACTAAAGGCCACCGTTAAAAGAATTTAAAAAATTTAAATTCTTAAGTTTATGTGCTCAACTCAAAAACCTTTATTCTTAATTGTACTGGTATTTTGTTTATGGACTATCGACTATGGTCCATGGACTAACTTAAAACATTGGTCTTAAATGTTCGATATCCATGTGGCGGTGTACGCTAAACATAGATCCGGTATAAAACAATTGATACAAACATAAGTTATGGTGCTCAAAAATATCCATGCATTGGATGGGGTAGTTTAGGAGTTTACATAATAAAACCCGCATGGCCCGGCCGTGCATGCAAATAAGTACCGTTTCTTCTTCGGGCCGCGATAAAAGCATATCCAGAAATTCTTGTTGCCGATCGGCTACATCCTGTGGACTTTCGCCCCCATCTATCCGCAGCGTAATATCTCCGTCTTGCCATTTTTGCAGCGTGTCGAAGTAATACGCATCTTCTTCGGGGGTTACGCGGGTACCTTCGCGGTGGCCCCAGCAAATTTCGTTTAAGCCCGCGTGTTTTTCGTGCGGAATGCCTAAATCAATAAACCCTTGCACCGATTGTATGCTGCGCTGAAGAACGGAGGTATATACTTTATCAAAAGGTACGTGCTTATAGCTTTCAAAGAAAAGGCGGGCTTGCTCGCGCCCGGTGCTATTTAGCGATGAATCTACCCCGCTACCCTGTATAATGCCTTGCAGGTTAAAATCGGTTTGTCCGTGCCGGACAAGGTAAACTTTTTTGATACTCAATTTTAGTCTATTTTTGTTTCGCGCAAATTACGAAGAACCGTTAGAATGCGAATTGGAATTAATGAAAAAAGCCGACTACACCCTCGAAATATTAAACGCCTGGAACCAGAATACCATGGGTGGCCATTTGGGCATGGAATTTACAGAAATTGGGGATGATTATTTGTGCGGTAAAATGCCCGTGGATTATCGTACGCACCAGCCCATGGGCTTGTTGCATGGGGGCGCATCAGCCGCATTTGCCGAAACCCTGGGCAGTGTAGCCGGCCTGATGCAAGTTGACTCGGACAAACAAGCTTGCGTGGGTATTGAAATTAATGCCAACCATGTAAAAAGCGCCCGCAACGGTTATGTATACGGCAAAGCTACCGCTGTACATATCGGCTCCAAAACCCAGGTTTGGGACATTCGCATAACCACCGCAGGCGGTGAGTTGGTGTGCGTTAGCCGCTTAACTTTAGCCGTACTGGACCGCGCCAAAGGTTAAATTTTTAAATTTTTCGAATTCTAGAAGCTTACAGTAAGTGTTATTTCGGGTTGATTTACAAAAGTAAATGCAGGCGATTGAAACACTAATTGTTAAAAAATGTTTTATAAGTAAACAAAAACAGCAACCCCTTGATTTCCACCTTACCAGAAGCAATAGAGAATAACCGGGTGAATTTAGAAGGTGATTCTAATCAAATACTTAAGGCTTTATTCGCCACTGCCATTCGTTTTCATTTACCAGTAGCCGTTTGGCGTTTACCGGCCACCAGCGAAATTAAACTGTGCGTTTCTTTAAGGCCGGCGCAAACTTCCGGCGACGTGCCGCAACTGGAATCCGGCGTTTCCGGTTTTGCGTTTTATCCATTTCAGGTTTCCGAAAAATACCCGGCGCAATTTATTAAAGCCGATATTACCTACAGCAGCTTATCGGCGAAGTTAAAATTTAACTTTAAACTCAGCGAAAATCCGGAGTATGTAGCCTTGGTGCAGCGGCTGCAAGAGTATTTCGACAAAATTAAAGGCTCCGCTACCACCAATAACTGGCACGTGAGTCGCAAAGTAAAACCGCATCAAACTTCCGAGGATTCATTTAAAAACTTAGTGCAGGAAAGCGTAGCGGCTATTGAGGCCGGGCAAATTGAAAAAGTGGTTCTTTCGCGGGTGCGGGCTACCGATTTAGTGGCCGGTTTTGATTTAATGGATACCTACCTGCGCTTACAGGAAGTTTATTCCAATGCTTTTGTTTCTTTAATTTCTATCCCAGAAACAGGTACCTGGATGGGAGCTTCGCCCGAAATTTTAGTGCAGGTTTCTAAAGAACGGATTTTTAAAACCGTAGCCTTAGCCGGCACCCAAGCTTTAACCGCCGACTGCAACCCAGCGAAAGCCTCATGGCAGCAAAAAGAAATTGAGGAACAATCCTTAGTAAAACGCTACATACTAAATTGTTTTAAACGTATTCATTTGCGGGATTATACCGAAACCGGACCGCGAACCGTAGTAGCCGGCAACCTGATGCACCTGCGCACAGATTTTAGCGTGGACATGAAGAAAGAAGAATTTCCGAAATTGGGTACGCAGTTGCTGGAACTTTTGCACCCTACGTCGGCGGTGTGCGGCATGCCCAAAGAAACGGCCACACAATTTATTCTAGAAAAAGAAGGCTATGATCGGGCTTATTTTAGCGGTTTTCTGGGTCCCGTGCACATTGACGGCGAATCTAATATTTACGTAAACCTGCGCTGTTCCCAAATACTCGAACAAGTAGCCTTAACTTACGCGGGCGCCGGCATCACCGCCGAATCGGAGCCCGAAAAAGAATGGCTGGAAACCCGCATGAAAATGGATACCATTCGTCAGGTATTCCGTAACGAAGCTTCATGAACCTACACGCCGTATTTAACATTGCCGAAATCTGTGCCCAGCACGGCATTAAAGAAGTAATTTTATCCCCGGGTTCCCGGTGTGCTCCCCTTACTTTGGCTTTTGTGCGGCATCCCGCCATCCGGGTACGCACGATCAGCGACGAAAGAGCCGCGGCTTTTATTGGTTTAGGCATTGCCCTTACTACCCGCCAACCGGTGGGTCTGGTATGTACCTCAGGAACAGCGGCTTTAAATTACGGACCAGCCATTGCGGAGGCCTTTTACCAGCAAGTACCTCTTTTGGTTTTCACCGCCGACCGGCCCGCCGAATGGATCGACCAATTAGATGGGCAGACCATCCGGCAGGAAAATGTGTACGGTGCTCACGTTAAGCAAAGTTTTTCTTTCCCGGTAGATACCCAGCACCCCGACACAGAATGGTTCGCCGAACGGATTATTTCGGAAGCAATATTAGCAACGCAGGCCTTCCCGGCAGGACCAGTACAGTTGAATGTGCCGTTGCGGGAACCGTTTTACCCGAAGCCTGGCGAAACGATAGTATTTAAAAAAAATGTAAAAGTAATCCGGGAAACCAGTAATACTTATGATTTAAGTATAACGCAGGCGGAACAATTAGGTCAGGAATTAAAGAAATTCTCCCGGATTTTAATTGTAGCGGGTCAGCAGCCTTTACAAACTGAATTACAAATTGCATTACACCATTTTGCCCAACAAACGGGAGCGGTTGTAGTGGCCGATATTATCAGCAACCAGCATGCGGTGCCCAATGTTATTAGCCACCACGATGTATTCTTAAACGGTAAAGCCACTCTGGATGGGCCTGCTTTACAACCGGACTTACTGATTACTTTTGGCTTGTCGAATATTTCTAAAAATTTAAAATTGTTTTTACGGGCGTTCTCTCCCCGGGAACATTGGCACGTGCAAGTTGCCGGTAAAGTAGCCGATCCTTTTCAATCTGTCAGCCGTGTAATCCGAGTTGCCCCCATCTATTTTTTTAAAAATTTAGCTTTCCAGAACCAAACTCCAGCGTTAAAGTACGCCCAAGTATGGTTACAAAAAGAAGCTGCCGCTCAGGCTTACTTAAACCAGTTTTTAAATCAGGATGCTTTTAACGAGTTCACGGTTTTTGCCCGAATTTTAAAAAATATACCGGCGCAAAGTTTATTACACTTGGCTAACAGCATGGCGGTGCGTTACGCCAACATTATCGGGTTGGAGCCAGAGCAAACCGTAGAAGTTTATGCCAACAGGGGCACCAGCGGGATTGATGGCTGCACCAGCACTACAGTGGGAAGTGCCTTAAGTACCGACAAATTAACCGTTTTAATTACCGGCGATTTAGCATTTTTCTACGATCGTAACGGTTTGTGGCATAATTACTTGCCGGCTAATTTGCGGATTATCGTTTTAAATAACCACGCAGGTGGCATTTTCCGGCTCATCGATGGACCCAAACAACAGCCCGAATTAGCCGAATTCTTTGAAACCTATCAACCTTTAGAAGCTAAATTAACCGCGCTGGAATTTAATTTAGCTTATTTCCGCTGCGAGAATTTGCAACAATTATCTAATTTTTTACCTGCTTTCTGGAGCGATGGGCCGGGGATATTAGAAATATGTACGCAAAGCGAGCAAAACGCTGCATTTTTTGAATCATACCGAAATCAATCGCCTTTTAAAAGTAAGTAACTTTGTGTCAATAACTTATTCCGGATTTCATTAAAAATCGTATATTTAAACAGACGTTTTTTAAAAAATCAGGATTATGGAAGTTACGCACAAAATTGAACATTGGGCTGATCAGCATCATCCCATTTGGCTCGACTTTATCCGCTTTGGCCTCGGAATCTTCCTCTTCGTTAAAGGGCTGATTTTCATCAGCGACATTGGTGTTTTAGAAAGGCTCCTGATCAACATTAACATGGATTGGTCGTCGTTCTGGTTCGCGCATTACATTGCTTTTGCGCATTTAGTCGGGGGGTTGCTCATTACTATGGGCCTGGTTACCCGCACTGCCATTTTGTTCCAGCTCCCTATTTTAATTGGAGCGGTGTTATTTGTGCGCCCAGGTATAGATTTTGGTTCTATTAATACCGAATGGGGGGTATCGGTTTTAACCTTATTTCTATTGGTTGTATTTTTCATTTTTGATTCCGGCCGTTGGTCCATTGACCAATACATGCGCACTCACCGTGAAAGTTAGCTATTGCTTTAACCGCGATTTTAAAAAATCGAAAATGTAAACGTTATGGAAATTACCCAGAGAATAGAAAACTGGGCCGCCTTGCATTATCCGGCCTGGTTTGATTTTGTGCGGATGGGTTTAGGCGTTTTTCTGTTTGCCAAAGGCTTTATTGTGCTTAGTCAGATAGAAGCGGTACAAACCTTTATTACCAACATTAATTTACTCAATGGCTCTAATCTCGACTGGAGCGCCCAATCATTGGTACAATTTATTGCCTATACCCACATTATAGGAGGTTTATTTATAGCACTTGGGTTTATAACCCGTATTGCTATTTTCTTTCAGTTACCCATTTTGTTAGGGGCGGTGTTATTTACTATGCCGGGCATCCGGATGAGTGCCGAAAATAATCTGGCCCAGGGCGGCATTAACTTTGTGTGGTCCGAGGTAAACCTGGCAAGTAACCCCGTGGAATGGTGGACGGCGCTAATTACTTTGATACTGCTAATCAGTATGTTTATTATTGGTTCAGGACCCTGGTCCGTGGATAAATACCTGGAACATTACGAAGAAGAATAACCATTATTTTTTGTGTCCATATTTTATCTGTTCTAGCGTAAGAACTTAAAAGCCGTTACTCCTATCCGTAACGGCTTTTGTTTTTATAGAGGTAGAATTTTTTATTTTTCGGCCGTATAATCTACCTTCGAACTCATTTTTAACCTGAATCTGCAAATACCTATCATATGGAAAGTAATTATCCGTGGCAACCGCTAAAAGAATATCAAGAAATTATTTTTTCTTACTATAAAGGCATCGCCAAAATAAGCATTAACCGGCCGCACAAGCATAATGCTTTTACGCCGCTTACCGTCCAGGAAATGAGCGACGCCATGGAACTGGCCCGTCAAAATCCGGAAGTGGGCGTTATTATTTTAACCGGCGAAGGCGGCAAAGCTTTCTGCAGCGGCGGCGACCAAAGCGTGCGGGGCCACGGCGGCTACATTGGCCAGGATACCGTGCCGCGTTTAAACGTTTTGGATTTACAAATGCAAATACGGCGAATTCCGAAACCAGTAATTGCCATGGTAGCCGGTTGGGCTATTGGCGGCGGCCACGTATTACACGTAGTTTGTGATTTAACTATTGCGGCAGAAAATGCCCGCTTTGGCCAAACTGGCCCGAAGGTAGGTTCTTTTGATGGTGGCTTTGGCGCGTCTTACCTGGCCCGGATTGTTGGTCAGAAAAAAGCCCGCGAAATCTGGTTCTTATGCGACCAGTATGATGCTCAGGAAGCCCTGGATATGGGACTAGTGAATAAAGTAGTACCGCTCGAAAAACTGGAAGAAACTACCGTGGAATGGTGCGGAAAAATCTTGGAGAAAAGTCCGCTGGCGCTACGCATGTTAAAATCAGCCTTTAACGCCGAACTCGACGGACAAGCTGGTATCCAGGAATTAGCTGGTAACGCCACTTTACTGTATTATTTATCTGACGAAGCCAAAGAAGGCAAAAACGCTTTCATGGAAAAACGCCAACCCGATTTCTCAAAGTATCCAAAATTCCCTTAATTTTTTAGTAGCAGGTATCAGGTAGTAGGTAATATGTAGTAAGTAGCAGGTAGTATGAAGCCAGATTTTTAAAAATTTAAAATTTAGGTTGACTTAATACATTCCACGTATTTCTCCGTTCTTAATACTTGTTACTTGATACTTGCTACCTGATACTCGCATGGACCATCTGCTGCTGAATGGCAAAAAATTTTACTACGAAGAAATAGCTAATTATTCTTTCCGGAATAGTATTCCTTTAAACGGCTACGAGGTTACCACCCTGGAATTTTGCCACAACTGGCTCAAAGGCGTACAGGAAATTACCATAAATACTTCCGGCTCTACGGGTGCCCCCAAACTGATTACTTTAACCCGTAAGCAAATGGAAGCTAGCGCCCGCTATACGCTGCAGGCTTTAAACTTACAGGAAAACGATCGGGCGCTGGTTTGTTTAAATACCGAATACATAGGCGGCATGATGATGTTGGTGCGGGGATTAATCGGGAATTTGCATCTGACCATTATAGAGCCGATTGGTAATCCATTGAAATACTTGCCACCCAATGAACCGGAAAATTTTGCGTTTGGCTCTTTTGTGCCCCTGCAGTTAAGTACCATATTAACCGAGTCACCGGAAAAGAAAACCCTGCTCGATAATATGAAAGGAATTTTGGTGGGCGGCGCACCAATTTCTGCTGATTTATTCAAGCAAATTCAGGCCATTAAAGCCCCGGTTTATCATACCTACGGCATGACTGAAACCGCTTCGCACGTGGCGTTAAAAAAATTAAACGGCAACCAACCCAATAAATACTTTCGGGCGGCACCTCAAGTGCACTTGGGTCAGGATCAACGTGGCTGTTTAACCATACAAGGCGCCATCACCAATAATGAACTTATTACCACCAACGATTTAGTAAACCTTATTTTAGGGCATGAATTTGAATGGCTAGGGCGCATCGATAATACCATTAATAGCGGCGGCGTAAAAATTCAGGCGGAAAAAGTGGAGGTTATTCTGGCCCAGGTTTTAGTGGAGCAACAAATCGACCGCAAATCTTTTATTACGGCTCTGCCCGACGAAAAATTAGGCCAACGGGTAATTGCCATGCTGGAGGGTGAAAAATTAAATCCGGAACAGGAAGCATTACTTTCAGCAGAATTAAAAAAACGGCTGGATAAATACGAGAACCCCAAGGAAATCCGGTACACAGCGACTTTTTCGACCACTGCCTCCGGCAAAATTGATAAGTCGGCTACCGTAGCCCGAATTTTATAGAAAACGCGTATAACGAAATTTTCAGGTTTTGTTTTTGGTAAGCAACAGAACCGTAAACAACCCAGCTGGAGCGTATTTTTTTAAATTATGGACTTACCTGAACTATGTACAAATCCCGAATTGGTGCTGCCAGCTATATTGGAACACTTAACGGGTTGCCCGCTTCTGGCGATGGTGGCAAATCCGGATAGTTCTAATGTGCGGATCGATTGGCAAACCTTTGCTACCAATACTACGCCCTGGCTCACAGATGTACTTCGGCTGGTTTTGCATGGCAAACCCGAAATTTATTACCTGAGTTATACTGCAACTACAGCCAACCGCATACCCCTATCGGAGCCCAGTAAAATTGTTGCGCATAACTTAACTTTACAAGGCGCTACCCTGGTAAACTCCCATAAGCTTATTTTATACTGCAATTCCTCAAAACAGATAGAAGCCGGAGAGCTACACGTAACTTTTATCCATTATCAGCTCTACGATGATCAATTCGGCCGAATAAACCCGAAAAATTTACTATTGCGGCTAAAAGAGCATAATAGAAATCAACAAGCCTGAATTAAAAATTTTAAAAAATTTCAAAATTTAAGCTTAGCCTGTTAAGTATCCGTACAAGCTTATTCTATCAGTTTTTAAAAATAAAGTATTTTTAAACGGAGTAGTTGGAGCAATAAGGTTAAACTATTTGGCTGCTTTGTAAACCAGCTTAGTGGCTTTTTCAGAATCAAATAAATGAACCAGATAACAAATACAGCAAACCGGTGGAATTTAACTGGTAAACGCGCCTTAGTTACGGGCGGTACTAAAGGCATTGGTCGGGCCATTGCCGAAGAATTTTTAAATTTAGGGGCTGAGGTGCTGATTGTAGCGCGTAAACAACTGGAAATAGATGCGTTGCTATCGGAGTGGCAAGCGCAACAATTACCCGCCAGCGGCTACGCCGCCGACTTAAGCCACTCTACGGACCGCATTAACTTAACTACCGAAATTACGGAACGTTGGGGCAAATTGGATATATTGGTAAATAACGTAGGCACCAACATCCGGAAAAAAACCACGGCTTATTCCGAAAAAGAATACCAATTGCTGGTGGATACCAATCTTACCTCTACTTTTCACTTATGCCAGCTTTTACATCCATTGCTAAAACAATCCGGTCAAGGCAATATCATTCAAATTTCTTCGGTGTCGGGTTTAAACCATTTGCGTACCGGCGCCATTTACGGCATGACCAAAGCCGCCATGATTCAGTTAACCAAAAACCTGGCGGTAGAATGGGCCCCAGATAACATCCGGGTAAATGCTTTAGCCCCCTGGTATATTCGCACTCCTTTGGCCGATGCCGTATTGCAGAACCCCGACTACCTGAACGATGTGCTTTCCCGAACGCCCATGGGCCGGGTAGGCGAACCCATTGAAGTAGCTGCGGCCGCCGCCTTTTTGTGTATGCCCGCCGCCAGTTATATCACCGGGCAATGTTTAGCCATCGACGGCGGTTTTTCGGTATACGGTTTTTAATTTTTTAAATTTTTAAAAAAATTCTCTCTTTATTACGGTAAGATCCGCTAATTAAATTCTAAGTATTGTTCATGGCTCAACCCAAAATAGCCTTTATCACTTACCAGGATTATGGTAAATACACCTCTACCGTAGAAGACGAGGATACGGTTTTGTTTAATTTTTTAAAAGAGAAAGGGTTAGATCTTACCTTCGAGATTTGGAACGACCCTAAGGTAAATTGGGATAAGTACGACTTGCTGCTTTTAAAATCGCCCTGGGATTATTTTGATTACATTATTGATTTCCGGGAATGGTTGGATGTAATCGAAAAGAAAAACATTCCCATGCTGAACCCGCTCAAAACTGTGCGTTGGAACACCGACAAACATTACTTGGGCGATATAGAGGCTGCTGGCTTTAACATTACCCCTACCCTTTGGATTGAACCCGGCGAAGCTTTTAAACTGGAACAAATTTTCCGGCATTACGGCACCGAAAAAATAATTATAAAGCCTTGCGTGAGCGGCGGCGCCAAAAACACCTTTGCCATATCGCGCGACAACGCCGAAGAGCAAGCCATTAAATTAAATGCTTTGTTTGCGCAGGAATCTTTTCTGGCGCAGCCTTTTTTGCCGGAAGTGCAAACCCAGGGAGAATGGTCTTTTATTTTCTTTAACGGCCAATTTAGCCATTGCTTACTTAAAACACCGCAGGAAGGTGATTTTCGGGTGCAACATTACCTGGGTGGCAGCATTTTTCCGAAGGATGCGCCGCCGCACTTACTACTTCAGGCCAGCGGCATTGTGCAACAATTTGCCGCCAACTGTTTGTATGCCCGCGTGGATTGCTTAGAAGTAAACGGCTCTTTTATGCTAATGGAATTAGAACTGATTGAGCCATTCTTGTTTTTATTTACGCACCAAAACTCTCTGGATAACTATTACCAGGCGCTGCAACAGCACTTAAGTAAAGCCGGTTTAAAATTTTAAAATTTTTGCTTTTACAACGGCTTACTTTCTACTCGTGTGCAGATTAATAATATCGTTTAACTTTTGCGGGGTTAACGGCTTAGTTAAAAAATATGGAATACCTAAAGCCTTTGCTTGCTCCAGATCCCGGGCATTTTGCGACGTAGTAAGCATTACGGTAAAGCAAGACGCATATTCTGGTTGTTGTTTAAACGTAGAATAAAACTCGAAGCCATCCATGCCCGGCATTTTAATATCCAATAAAATTAAATCGGGTAAAGCCTCGCCGTTGTTTAAACGGTCTTGCAGTAAACTTAATGCCGCCCGACCATCCTGCACCGATAATAACTGATCCGTAATATTTAATCGTTCAATGAGTAAGCGGTTGATAAAAGAAGTTGTTTCGTTGTCATCAATCAGTAATACGCAATTTATCTTGCTCATACACTACCGGCCTGTTTTAATTGGAGAATAGAATGGTAAATAAATGAATAAGTAAGAACAAATTATATTCAAAAAGGTTATTTTTTAAAATTAATCATAAAACATTTCAATTTTAAGTTTACTTTGAGCTAAAAGTACGCATGAATTAGAGCATCCAACCTAGGCTTAAAAGTAATCCTTTATAATTAATAAGTGCTTTTACTCTTAAGAAGCAAATCTTGCTTTTGCCCATTGCACACGGCATACGAAAAACCGCTTTGAATAGCGTAAGCGCCGTATTCCCCTTTTTTGTTCAGAGCTAAAAACCCAACCTGAATTTCTTTGGCTTTAGCTGGCTTTTTATTAATGATCCGGTCAACGGCGGCTTTACAAGCAGCTTCGGGAGAGTAGCCTTGCCGCATTAATTCTACCACCAGAAAACTGCCTACATTCCGGATTACTTCTTCGCCTACTCCCGTAGAGGTTGCGCCGCCTACTTCGTTATCTACGTAAAGGCCCGCGCCTATAATGGGGCTATCGCCTACCCGGCCCCGCATTTTAAAAGCCATGCCACTGGTAGTACAAGCCCCCGACAAGTTACCTTGGGCATCCAGAGCCAACATGCCAATGGTATCGTGGTTAAATTTATTGCCGGGCAGTTTATCAACGGGCTGGTATAATTTATTTTCTACGTTAATGGTGGGTTTGTATTTGGCATCTTTTAACCATTCTTTCCAGGCTTTTTCCGATTCGGGGGTGAGTAGCTTTGTTTTTTTAAATCCGTTTTCCAAAGCAAACTGCATAGCCCCTTCGCCAACCAAAAACACGTGCGGGGTTTTCTCCATCACCAAACGGGCCACCGATATCGGATGATCAATGTATTCTAAAGCCGCTACCGCTCCGCAGTTACCTTGTTCGTCCATGATGCAGGCATCCAGGGTTACGTGGCCATCGCGGTCGGGGTAACCTGCGCGCCCTACACTGTGGTTATTTAAATCAACTTCGGGTACGCGGGCGCCGGCTTCTACGGCATCCAAAGCACGCCCGCCATTGTTTAAAATTTTCCAGGCAGCCTGGTTCGCCGGAATCCCGAAATCCCAGGTAGATATTACAATGGGTTGGGTGGGCGCTGCGGATTCTTCGGCTAAAGTGCGGCCAAGAGCACTCCGGTCCAGGGCAAACAGCGACATGCCCAACGACGAGGCTTTTAAAAATTTACGGCGGCTATCTAAATACATAATACAAAAAGGTTAAAGCCAGAAAACAAAACAAGATTTTACACTAACACCAGCCTTTGGCAAGCAATTAAACTTCCGGAATGACCTGGCCGAACTAAAATTTAAAAAATTCAAAATTATGGTCCTTTTTTAGGGGAAAGTTTTTGAATGTACCCGTCCTGATTAATGGTGTAAGTAACGGCATCCGGGCCGGTTACATAAGCCATAAACTGGTGCGTGCTGGTCTCTAATTTAAAGTAATTTAATTTATCATCAATCTTGATGGATGAATTTTGCGGCAGCCCTAAATCCGAAAAAGAACGGGCATAGTGCTGGTGTTTTTGGTAGTACTCCCGCTGCTGGTAATACAGGTACCATAAATATTTTTTTTGTTTCTCGGCGTAAGGCAAAGCAAATGCAGGGGTAGTTTCTTCTGCCACTGCTTGCCGACTGAAGAATAAATAACCCCAGCGTTCCGGAAAATGCATGTTAATAACACCCTGCGGCGACCAAACCCAATTATGCTCCGGATTAACTTTGCCTTGCGCATTGGTTACTTTTACGTAAGCGTTATTTTTTACGAATACATCCCACTGCACCCGCGAGAAATTAATCCGCCAAAAGTCTTTGTCTTGGGGGGTAAAGGATTTATTGTTTTTGGCAATGGCCCGAAAAGGAATTGCCATTTCCACTGTCCAACTTTTATCGGTGTCCTGGGGTTGGTTAATGGTGCCTTGCACCTGCACCCTGGATTGTAAACCTTCGGCCTGCCACGGAATTACCGCTATGCCGCCGTTGCGGTAAGGTTTATCCAGGAATAAATCAAATAGGGTGTTAAAGGCGTTTACTTCTATTTCGTAGTAATGCCGGCCATCGTTATCCGGATCGATAAAAATCTCAAAATCGTTGTCGTGGTAAATAATGGCATCGTGTTTTTTTAAAGTTGCCCATACCTGTGGTTCCTGTAATTCGGCGGCCACAAACAAACAGGTATCGTTCCATAGCATTTTAAAACGGGTCTGGTAAGTCGGCTTGGGTTTGGCCTCCCCCTCAATATCCATAAATGTATCGGACCAGGGTGCGGCCTGCCAGACTGGTTCGTTCAGGTTACCATCAATAAGCGGCGGCTGTGCCGTAAAGTAAGTTACGTATTGTTTAGGTTCGGTAAAAAGCGCTTCTTTATCTTTAAAAAAGGTTTGAGCGCGCACCCATGGGCTTGGTAGCGCAAACAAACTCAACAGCAATAACTTTAAAATCCGCATTTTTTACTTAGCATAAAGTCCACTCTTACTTTCATAAAATCGGTTGAACAGGTAACTTTTAAAAATTTTAAATTTTAGCGGCTTCCGCTTTGCTTTTCATGTACACTAAAGCCGCCGCTCCCAAAATAGCGCCGTTGTTCATCCGCGACCGTTCAATTATTACATGTTTTTTGATTTGCGCAAACGGAAACCGGGCCACGCTAAGCTGCATACCGGCTTTAAAATAAGGATAACAGGTACTTACCGAACCACCTAAAAAAATGGCTTCAGGAGCTAACACGTACATAATTATTTTGATGGCTTCGCCGAGATGCTCGCCAAATTGGTGCAAAATGGTTAAAGCTTTGGGGTCGTTCTTAATGGCCCGGGCGTGTATCTCGGGTCCGGAAATACCAAACTGATTAATAAAAAACTTACCACTGCAATAATCTTCCAGGGTTTTATCGCGGTACGGAATGCAACCAAATTCGCCGGCAGCAGAAAAAGCGCCGGAATACAATTGGTTGTTGGTAATAATTCCGCCGCCTAAACCTGTACCCAAGGTTAAACCCACCACATTCTGAAATGGCTGGGCGCGCCCGTAGAGTTTTTCGCCGAGAATAAAACTATTAGCATCGTTGGTGAGATAAGTAGGTTTAGCAAAGTAATCCTCCAGGCATTTTTTTAAAGGCACCTGGGTAAAATCCGGGATATTTTGCACGTCAAAAACGACTCCATTCCCTTCGTCAACCAGGCCCGGAACTCCCACTCCAATCCCCAGCACGTCTGGTTCTATAAATTGTTGGATGCCCTGAATAAGTTCGTTTAAAATTTGTTCTCTGCCGGATTGGGCAGAAGTCGGAATTTTCATTTCCCGGATAACGGTACCGTGCTGCACTAATCCCAGGTGAATTTTGGTGCCGCCAATATCCACGCCAATAATTTTTTCTTCGGGTATAATTCTTTCCATTCTATAAACCAATCGAGCAGCTGGCCGCACTAATCAGCTTTAACTGCCCACTCTACAATTTAAATAGTTAATGAATAATTATTTAAGTTAAATTAGTATTCAATTTTAAAGCCGGCGGCTTGTTTTAGGTTGTTGTTTTTCTGCAACTTACCGGGTATTTGCACCCGCAATTTATTACCTTGATATTGCCATTTTAATTTCTCCGGAGAGCCTAACAAACTAACCTTTTTTACCTGATTAATTTTATCCAGAGGAATCTCCAGGGTAGCGGGTAAGTTTACCTGTTCTTTATCGGATAAATAATAAGCGTAAATAACGGATTGATCTTTTGACTGCGTGTAGTAAATGTTTTTATAAGCGTAAGGGGCCACCGAGCGGGAGTTATAAATGCCTTCTCCGTTTACGTTCATCCAATTTCCAATTTGTTCCAGCCGCTGGTATGCATCCGGCGCCCAATCGCCTTCCGGGCTGGGGCCAATATTTAATAGGAAATTACCGCCGCGGGATACTATTTTAACAAGCAATTGAATAAGCTGATTGGTTGATTTATACTTATCGTTGGGTACATAACTCCAGGAATCGCCCATGGTCATGCAGGTTTCCCAAGGGTGATCCAGTGGTTGGTCTGGTACGGTGTGTTCGGGCGTCGTGTAATTTTCGAATTCGCCGGCTACGGTGCGGTCCACTACAATTAAGCCGGGTTGTTTTTCGCGGGCCATCTTGGCGATGCGGGCCATATCAATATCCTGCTCAAAAGTGATGGCTTTTTGCCAATCTACGCTAGGATCAATGGTGTTTTTAGGCCGTACCCAGCCTCCATCCAACCACAAAATATCCACCGGGCCATAACCCGACATCAACTCACTGATTTGGTTATAAGTAAAATTTTTAAATTTTTGCCAACGCTCGGGGTATTTAGCCGGATCGTAGTTTACGTTGCGGTCTTTGGGCGGGAAGTAAGGCCACCAGTAATTTTCGTTGTGCCAATCGGGTTTAGAAAAATAGGTTCCTAATAAAAAATTTTCTTTCCGGAAAGCGTTAAATACTTCTTTGGTAATATTACTGCGGGGGTTAGCGGCAAAAGCAGTTTTGGGGTCGGTAATTTTATAATCCGATTCTTTTGTATCGAACATGGCAAAACCATCATGGTGTTTGGTGGTAAATACCATGTACTTCATGCCGGCTGCTTTGGCTGCCATCACCCATTTTTCCGGATTAAATTTTACCGGATTAAATTCGGTGCGTATGTTTTCGTAGGCTTTTTTATAGGTATTGTAATCGCTCGCGTAAGGTCCCCGGCGTTGCGTCCAGCCTTCATCTTCGGGGCAAATGCTCCAGCTTTCTACAATGCCCCACTGACTATAGGTACCCCAGTGCATAAATAAACCAAATTTTAAATCCTGCCATTGAGCCAGTTTGGCCTGTACCTTGGCATCGGTAGGAGCTACGTAAGTTTTAGAGGTATTATGCTGCTGCCCCCAACTCAGATTTAAACAAAAAGTTACCAGTAAAAAAGTAAAAAATAGGCGCATAAGTAAATAGGTAAACTGTTTCGTGCTTTATAACCGTTTAATGACAGAGGTAATAGGTGGCTGAAAGCCGGCTTTCTTTACCACAAAAGCCATCCATTACCTTGCGCAACAGCCCGCGAACTTAATGGAATGTAAAATATTACAAGCCCGTAGAATTCAACCTTAAACTACAGAAATTCAAAGCTAAACCTATCTATAATTTAATATAAAAACTTACCACCAACGAGGCAGTTCCCATTAAACAGTTTGATTAACAACGAATAGGATGGAGCAAAATACTAAATTGAATTTTGCTTATATGGCTTTAAAATTCGGGTTAAACTTACTTAAAAAAATAACAGCACAAAACTTATTTAATCTAAAAATGTGTACGCACACATGATTTTATTGATTTAAGTGTGTGCGCACACATACTAAATTAATTTTATTCCCAATATTTTGCTTTTACAATTCTATTTTTATAATTATTTTTAAAAAAACTTTTAAAGGTTAAGTAATTATTATTTTATTTGCTTAACCAAAGGCTGTTAAATTGTGCAGCAACATTCCGGGTAAAAACAGTTATTTTTAAAAATCAATATGAAAATAGAATGCCTTTTACCAGAAAGCCACTATCATTTAGCCAAACCGACTTAAAAAATTAACAGCACATCCAAAAACCTAAATATTGAATAAAATTCGCGTGTTCATTTTAGCTTATGTTTTAAATAGGCCGCTTTTTATTTAACATCCGGAGCATGAAAACTTCTTAAAACAAGAAACCTAGTCTGCCGGTTTATAATCCGGTTTAATTGATTTTTACTACTAACCTACTCTTACATTTCACACCAACCAACTTTTATTTTAACACAACACTATGATAAAAATAATTGATTACTCGTAAATTTAAAACTACAAAAACATCCATGTTTATAAGCTATAAGTACAAACAGCTTTAAATTTCTTCTACCGGAATCTTGTAAAAGGTTCAATTTGGTTTCTTAACACCTTATTACCACACATTTCTCTATCTTAATATTTTACTCATGCTAAAAAAAGCTTTACCCTTTTTAACATTACTGCTGCTACTGAGCCAACTATATGGCTTTGCGCAGAGTAACCAGGTTACCGGCAAGGTAACCGGTTCTGATAATTCGCCGTTGGTCGGAGTTAGTATCCAGATTAGCGGTACCACGCAAGGTGCTATTACAGATGTAGATGGCAATTACCGCGTGGAAGTGCCAGGTAACGGCAGTCTTATTTTCTCTTACATTGGCTACAAAAACCAAACTGTTCCAGTTAATAACCGCTCAGTAATAAATGTGGTATTGGAAAGCGATGCGACTGCGCTACAAGAAGTGGTAGTTACCGCTTTGGGTATCAAAAAAGAAGAGCGTAAACTGGGTTATTCAGTTTCTAAAGTAGGCGGCGAAGTATTAAACGTTGCCCGCGAAGCCAACGTAGCCAACTCTTTGTCAGGCCGGGTTTCTGGCTTAAACGTGGCTGGTACCAGCGGTGGCCCTGGTTCTTCTGCCCGGATTAACATTCGGGGGGTAACTTCGTTTTCCGGTAGTTCTTCTCCTTTAATTGTTATTAATGGTGTGCCCATGGATAACAGCAACCGGGGTAGCTCCGGTGAGTGGGGCGGTGCCGACCAAGGCGATGGTATTGGTAACATCAACCCGGACGATATCGAAACCATGACCGTTTTAAAAGGATCTACTGCTTCGGCTTTGTACGGCTCGCGGGCCGCTAATGGTGTTATTCAAATTACGACTAAAAGTGGCGTAAAAGGCAAAACTACCATTGAATACAATACCAACTTACAGTTCGACAAAGCGGTTGATAATACCGATTGGCAATACGAATATGGCCAGGGAACGCAAGGTGTAAGACCCGTTGACGTAGCTTCGGCGGCTTTATCTGGTCGTAACTCCTGGGGTGAGCGCCTGGATGGTGTTCCTACTATTCAGTCTGATGGTCAATTGCACCCTTACTCTGCAGTGAAAGATAACATCGAAAATTTCTACCGCACTGCTGCCAGCTGGACCAATACTGTAGCTATTTCGGGTGGTGGCGACCGCGGAACTTACCGTTTATCGCTTTCTAACCTGGATGGCCAGTCTATTTTGCGCAACAGCGGTTTAGATCGTAAAACCGTAAACTTTAATACCTCTTACGAAATCACCAAAAAGTTAAGCTTTAACTTAATGGCGAACTACATCGACCAAAAAGACAAAAACCGTCCGTATTTGAGCGATGCCCCGATGAACGCCAACAACATTGTTTTCCTGGCTACTAACGTTGATCAGGCTAGCCTGGCTCCAGGTTACGATGCTTCGAATAATGGTTTAGAAACCGCTTGGAGCGATGATATTTACGCTACTAACCCTTGGTTCGTGGTAAATCAATTTAAAAATGATATCTCTCGTCGTCGTTTAATTTCGGCTATCTCGGCCCGTTATCAATTCTTTGATTTTCTTTCGTTACAAGCCCGGGTTGGTTACGATTTTTCCAGCGACCGTAGATTCACCGTTAACCCTTACGGAACGTTATTTTCTTCTAACGGCGAAGGCTCTCTGGAAGCTTTATACCAAGGAACCCGCTTAGAATTAAACACCGATGCGTTATTATCATTCAGCAAAAACATCAACGATGATTTCTCGATTGATGCCAGTGTGGGTGGTAACTTCCGTCGTAACAACACCGAAAGCACTCGTTTATACGGAGGTCAGTTTATCGTGCCTTATTTGTATACGCCAACCAATACCCGTACCAGGAACTCCGAGTATTTGTATACCGCTTTAGAAACCCCTTCAGTATATTATACCGCCGATTTCAGCTACAAATATTTAACTTTAAGCACTACCGGCCGTTACGATACTTTTTCTTCTTTACCACGGGGCAACCGGAGCTTATTTACGCCATCGGTTTCAACTAGCTTTGTATTCTCTGATCTGTTGAACACCCCAGCCTTGAACTACGGTAAAATACGGGCTTCTTACGCCGAAACCAGCGGTGAGCCAGCGCAGCCTTACCAAACTGCTTTTTACTACAACGTTAATAACCCAATCAACGGTGTAGCCCGCGGTTCTTTCGATTCAAAACTGCCAAACGCGAACTTAAAACCTTTCAGCCTGAACGAAATTGAAATTGGTACTGAAATGAAGTTTCTAGATAACCGTTTGGGATTAGATGTAACTTACTTTGACCGCAAAACCGAAGGAGAAATTGTTTCGGCCAGCTTATCATCTTCTACTGGCTTTAACAGCCGTTCCGTTAATTTAGGTTCTACTTCTAACCGCGGTATTGAGTTAATGGTATCGGGTAACCCAATCCGGTCAGCCTTCAACTGGAATACTTCCTTTAACTTTACCAAACTGAAGAACGAAGTATTAGACATTGACCAGTCTGAAAATCCTTCGCCGTTGCAAACCGGTACTTACCGTCCATTAAACGGTAATATCTCTATCGTAAAAGGTTTACCTATTGCTCAGGTTATGGCCTATGATTACAAGCGCGATGCCAATGGCAACGTTATTGTTGGCGCCAACGGTGTACCATTACGCGGCGATTTAAAACCAATGGGATCTGGTTTACCAAACCTGTACGGTGGCTGGAATAACGATTTCTCTTACAAAAACTTCAACCTGTCGTTCTTAATCGACTTTAAATACAACAATAAAGTGCTTTCGGCAACCGAGCATTATTCTTACGTTCGGGGCTTAAACAAAGCAACTTTAGTAGGTCGTGAAAATGGCGTGGTAGCTGAAGGCGTAAAAGAGGATGGTAGCGTAAACGAAACAGTAGTTCCGGCTTACATTTACTATCCGCAATTAGCCAATAACGTTTCTGCCGTTTCGGTACTGGATGGTAGCTTTATTAAATTCCGTCAGTTAACGTTGGGTTACACCTTTACTCCTACTTTGTTAACCAGAACACCATTCCAGTCGATTGGTCTGTCTTTAGTTGGTCGTAACTTATTTACGATCATGAAGCATACCGATAACATCGATCCGGAAAACACCATTTCTTCCTTAGTAACCTACGCCGGTGTAGAAGGTGGTTCGCTGCCATTTGCCAGAACGTACGGTTTTACTGTTAACGTTAAATTCAAATAATTTTCTGATGAAAAAGACTTTTCTATATTTAGCTCTTGCTTCCGTACTATTGGCCCCGGCTTGCTCCGAGGACCACTTAGACGAAGTAAATACCAATCCAAATGCGGCTAATGCTAGCCAGTTTAACCCTAACTTTTTGCTGGCTGATGCACAATTAGGTTTCTCCAATACCGGTTACGCGCAGTTATTGTACCAGGCTACCGGCATTCAAGCTTTAGCCAGCACCTACAATTATTACGGCAACGGCGACAAATACATTAACGCCGGTAACTTTACCGATTACCAGGGTCGTATTTTTAATGATGGTTATACCTCATTAAGCCGTTTAAATCAAGCCATTTTAATTGCGAACACCCAGGATCCGGCCCGTTTTAAAAATGTGATTGCTATCAGTAACATCATGCGGGTATTGATTTTCCAACGCATTACCGATACTTACGGCGACATTCCGTATACCGAAGCGTTACAAGCCGCCGAAGGTATTACTACCCCGAAATACGACAAGCAACAGGATATTTACATGGACTTGCTGCCGAAACTGGAAGCGGCCATTAACAGCCTGGATGCAGCAGCCCCTAAACCTACCGGCGACCTGATTTATGCCGGCGATGTAGCCAAATGGAAAAAGTTTGGTTATTCTTTAATGGTTCGGGTAGCCATGCGCTTAACAAAAGTTGATCCGGCTACGGCCCAATCCTGGACCGAGAAAGCTGCTGCGGCCGGCACCTTCGCCAGCACCGCCGACAACGGTTTTGTAATTACCGATGCGGCAAACGGCGATACTCAAAACAGCACCACCGGCGCTTTATTGACTCCCGATGATTTTCGGGAAGTAAGATGGAGCAAGACGTTAATTGACTACTTACGGGCGCAAAATGACCCACGTTTAGGGGTAATTGGTGAAATTCCGCAAGCAGGTGCCATTAACAACGCGAACCAAGGCTTAACTGGCAATACCAGTGCCGCAGTACAGGTAGGTATGCCCAACGGTTATGATTTATCTGGTGGCGCTTTCGATATCCGGAAACACCCGAATTATCCTGGCGCTACCGGTACGGGCAGTGACGTTGCTCCATTAGGTAACTATTCTCGCCCGCGGGTAAACGTTTACATGAAACGGAATGGGGCTAACTTTATATTGACCTACGCCGAAACCGAGTTCTTATTAGCGGAAGCAGCTACCCGGGGCTGGAATGTAGGTAGTACAGCAGGCGAACATTACGCTAATGGTTTACGTGGTGCCATGCAGTCGCTGGCGCAATTAGATGCCGCGGCTACCATTAACGACGCAGCTATTTCTACATACGTAACGGCCAATCCATTGGGCACCGAAAATCCACTGAAGCAGATTAACGAACAATACTGGCTCGAAACCTCTACTACCTTTAACTTTATCGAGGGCTGGTTTAACTGGCGCCGTTCTGGTTACCCTGAGTTAACCCCGGTAAACTATCCTGGTAATATTACCAATGCTACCATTCCGCGCCGCATGATTTATCCGGCCTCAGAAATTTCTAACAACCCAGCCGGTTTGCAATCGGGCGTTGCCAGCTTACAAGGTGGCGATTTACTTACCTCCCGGGTTTGGTGGGATAAATAATTACCTGTTTTTTATTTTATTAAAAAAGACTACTGAAATCAGTAGTCTTTTTTTTGTTAGTACCATCCATATAGTTTATCACTCTAACGACCAATTCAAAAAGATAGGCTATTCTTTGCTAATAGTAAATGGATGAAAGTGAAATGCAGGAAGGTACTTCTAAACCCAATAGGTTCAATAGCTTTTCGGGTGGCTGGCACGCTTTACTAAAGTTGCTTTGTACCGTGATAAATGATTTTGAAAAAATTAACAGCACTCCCCACAAATCAACCATCCCTAACCCCTCCTTATCTAAGGCGGAGAGCTTTTTGGTTTTACCAACATCCTTTAGTAGAAATTAATCCTACTCCATCCAAAGAAAAAACTGAATGTCCCCAGTCTTTCGCGAGCATCTACGCTCGTGATGCTAATCGTCCGGCTTCTGGCCGGTGAGAGTTTGATGCTGATTGGCTTTTAATTATTGTTTATCGGTTCGCCCGGCCAGAGGCCTCATTCTAGACACGAGCGGAACTCTCGCGCCATCGAGTTTATTAAATTTTTAAAAATTTAAAATTCTACTTGCCAGCTCTGTAAATGATAGCCAATGACAGATGTAAGCAATGAGGCTAAACTGTTCCGTTGTTCAGCGAGTTCTTAACGTTAGGATATATCATTCCGGACTAACCGCATCTCCTTCCCTGTTTTTAGGGAAGGTGCCGTAGGCGGAAGGGTATTTATAGCCAGACAAAAAGAGCAAATACGCAAGCAATGAAACAGCTTAAAGCACTGGCAGCAGCTATGCGAACAAGAATCTACTTTATTATTCGTAAGTCACAGAAGTAAATTCGAGCCATAGTTAGACCAGGTAATAGAACAAATTGGATGATGCAACAGAAATTTAAAAAATAAAAAAAAGAGGCCGGATAACACGGCCTCTTTTTTACTTCAAATAAATTTAAATCTCCATCTTACTTCACGTCCCAGAAAATTTTAACCGTAGGCAGATCTTTGGCAGCTACCTGGTTATAATTTTGCGTGTTCAAACTTTTTTCCGTAGCTGGATAAAGCAAGCGCGACGGAGGTAATTTTTCCGCTGGCGTACTGGAATCTTCCTGGAATGGTAAGGCTGGGGTTTTTGTTCTTCTTACTTCGGCCCAGTTTTGTACCGATTGCAGTAAGCCCAAATGCACCCACTTTTGCGTCCAGATTTTAGCTAGTTTTTCTTCCTGTCCACCGGTGTACTCCATAGCCGGATTTGCTAAAAACTTGGCGATGGTGGTATCGGCAGGCGCTTTTTCAGCGTTTCGGCCGGCATTACTGGTACTATTTAAATTATAATAAAAATTAACCGACTGGCGAACTCCATTCTGATAAGCGGTGCTGGCATCGCCCCCACCCCACCGCTCAAAAGCTTCGGCTTTCAGGAAAGATACCTCAGAAGAAGTAAATACAATACCGGGTAACTTGCTGTTCCGGATAAAAGTAGCTGAGTCCAGAACGGCGTATTTGCCTTGGCTAATGTTTGCTTCTTGTTCCGCTGATGGTAAATTTACCGGCATGCCAAAGTAATCTTCGTTCCGGATAGATTTACCTTGTTCCCGCCGAACGCCTTTATCGTACAATACTGGAATACGTAAATCGTTGGCTGGTTTTAAAACGCCTTCCAGCAAAGTAGCCGGGGCTGCATAACCCGATAAATCATTCAGCGAACTTTCCAAGCTACCGGTATTGCTATCCAATGGTTTTAACAATACATCATATTTCGCATCGTCTACCAGAGGGTATTTTACTGGATCGGCCAAAATAGCGGCTACTTCGGCTTTAGCCCGGGTTTCATCTACAAACGAGGTACGCATTAACAACCGCAAGCGCAAGGAATTTGTATAACGGCGCCATTTGTCCACATCGCCGCCCAACAAAATATCCTGCTTCTGAAAAGTAGCTTTTGCTAAAGATTCTAACTGGGCGGTAGCGAAATAATCCGATGCTTCTTTTAAACCGGTTAAAACAATTTCATAAATTGCTTTGGCATCATCAAACTTCGGGCGTACAACCTGGCCGGTAGCATTAATTGATCCAGCTTCGGAGAACGGAATATCGCCCCATAGGTCCACCATCTGCGAAGTTTGATCCAGGAACACCACTTTGGCTGCCTGCACCATTACTTCAAAATTTTTCTTATCTGCATCCGATAAACCCGCGTAGTTTTTTTCAATTTCGCGGTACTGAGCCATAATGCCACCACCGTTGGTACCGGGAGTGTAATAATCGTCCCAGCGATTTTGCAAATACGAAAGCTGTTGCTGGTACATTTTAGTACCATTTACATAGCTGGCCGTTTGAGTATATTTAACGGTGTGCGGTAAAGCAAAGGTCCGGATTTCCCAGTAGTCGGGTCGTACCCGTCCGTTGTTGAGCATCCGGGTAAAAAACTTATCGATAGCGGGTACCGAAGTGGTTCCCGGATCAACGTACAATTCTTCCAGCTTATCGGTACAGGCGCCTAATCCAGTTAACAGCGTTACGGCGCAACCGATATTTATTATTATTTTCTTCATGATGATAATAGCAAAATTAAATCTGTTAAATAAAACAGGAATTAAAACGAAACATGCAGCGAAACGCCATAGCTACGGGTTGGAGCCATAGAGCCTTCATCCACGCCCTGGCGGTTCCAGGAAGTACCAATACCCGTTTCTGGATCTAAATGTGGTACTGTTTTCCAGAAGTAGAACAGGTTACGGCCAATCAACGACACCGACATGTTCTGGAAGCGAAGTTTAGAAGCTAAGGCTTGCGGCAGATTATAGCTTAAAGTAAGTTCCCGCATTTTAACGTAAGAATTTTTAAAGACCGCACCGTTTTCGTACCAACCGGTGCTCCAACCGTACGTGTTCAGGTAATAGTTGGCCGCATCAACAATGGTTTGGTTTGGCGTTCCATCGGTAGTAACGCCTTCTAGCAATACGCCATCGTGGTACACTTTGGCGTTGTTCGGCGCCGTAGCGTTGTGGTCAGGTAAACGTACTTTGTCACCGCCTTCGTTAATGTAGTAAGGAATACCGCCGTGTTCGGCATCGCGGTGCTGCAAAGTTTCTTCGTATAAACCAGAACCTTTACCATATAATAAAGGAGTAGAAACTAATTTACCGCCTAAACGATAGTCTACTAAAAAGTTTAAAGACAGATTTTTAAAAGAAACGGTATTGGCTAAACCACCTACAATTTTTGGTAAGGTATTGCCTACTTTCACGTAATCGGTGCTTAGGGTATAGTAACCATCGCCGTCGATGATAAAGTTACCGTTAGCATCGGTTTCGCGGGGGTGCACGTAAATATCACCTAAAGGCTGGCCTACTTCGGCGTACATTTTTATAGCACCACCATCCGCATCGTAATACGTTAACCGATCTAAACCGGGCATTAATTTTTGCACCTTGGTGCGGTTTAAGGCAAAGTTAAAGCGGGTGTCCCATTTAATGTTTTTTTCAATTGGTGTGGCATTTAAAGCCAGCTCATAACCGTAGCTGCGCAACTCGCCCAGGTTAGCTAATACATCGTTGGCACCGGTGCTTGTAGGTAACTGCATCCGCAATATCTGGTCAATCATCCGGCTGTTGTAGTAGGTTAAATCTACGCCCAGTTTGTTGTTTAAAATCCGGGTTTCCAGACCAAACTCAAGTTCTCTTTTTTCTTCCGGACGAATTTCGTTATTACCGTAAGAGGTCATGGAACTTAAAACCGGAACCCCGCTGCCGTTGAACTGAATGGTATTTTGGTTGTAAGCAATATTAGCCGCATAAATTTCCGGGGCATTGGCTACTACGCCGTAACCGGCCCGTAACTTACCAAAACTTAAAAATTTAGGCATGTTAAAGGCTTGCGAGAATACAAAGCTACCATTCACCGATGGGTAAAAATAGCTGTTGTTTTTAGGGGCCAAGGTAGATGAGTATTCTTTACGGGCGGTGGCTTCTAAAAACAAGTATTCTCTAAAGCCAAAATTAGCAATTCCTAAAAAGGCATATTTTACTAATTCTTTGCGCCAGGCCGATGTAGTAACAAAACCTTGCGAGTTATTTAAATTAAACCAGTTTTCGACTAATAAACCGCCGTTGGTTCCGGAAGACTGATACCGGTGGGTTTCCTGCCGACCCTGAAAACCGCCACTCACGGAGAAGTCAAAATCATCAGAAAATTTATTAGAATAGGTTAATAATTCATCAGTATATAATATAGAGTAACGACCGCTGTTTAACCCGTAATAACCGGTGCTGTTGGTACCATTAAAAGCCAATGGATACTCATTAAACTGTTCGTTCTCGATGTTAATACTAGTAAAGTCGTTACCAACCCGGCCACGGAAACGCAGGTTCTTCGTGATTTCGTAGTTTAAGGTAACGCTGGAGATTAAGCGGTTCTGGTATTCGTCTTCGTTATTTTTAATTTGGCGCCATAAGAAATCCATTAAATCGGTAGCCCGGATGTTATATTTTAAGGCTTCAGAAGGATTGCGCTGCGGCTGATCGTAAGGCACATATTTATAACCGGCAGAAGTCTGGAATTTATCCAGGTAAGTTTGCATATCATCGGCACGGCTAAAGAAGCCACCGTAGTTAGCAGTTACGCGGTTAATTTGCTCTGGCCGGTTATGTACCTTAGAGTTTACGTAATTAACAATAATGTCGGTATTAATTTTATCGTTCAGCTTTAAATTGCTGTTCAGGTTAAAGGTGTTCCGCTCTAATTTACCACCCCGCTGAATGCCTTCGTTATCTAAACGGGTAAAAGAAAAGCGGTAAGCCGATTTATCGGTTTGGTTCGATAAAGCCAGGTTGATAGACGAGTTGTAACCCCTACGATAAAAATCTTTGTAATTATCCCGACGGGCCGAGTACGTTTTCATACTGCCATCCCACCAAGGTACCAGTTGGCCTTCCATTTTAGGACCAAACTGACCGTAAGCCCGGAAATAAGGGCGCTGGCTTTCGTTTACGCCATCACCATCTAAATCTACCGGAATCCAGCCTTCTTCGGTAGCACCGTTTTGCAAGTTGGTTTCGCGGTCGTAACCTGGGCCGTAAACATTCTGGTATTTTGGCCCGAAAGCTATTTCTTCGGTGTTGAAAACGTAGTTCAGGTCTACGCCTAAGCCTTTGTTTTTGGCTCCACGTTTGGTAGTAATTACAATTACCCCGTTAGATGCCTCAGAACCATAAAGAGCCGATGCGCTGGCGCCTTTTAACACACTCAAAGATTCGATATCGGCCGGATTAATATCCAATACCCCGTTACCGCGGATTTTAGTATCGCTATAGTAGCCGCCGTTGTTAAAATTAGTGGCGCCGGTTTCGCTGGTGTTCCGGATTACAATACCATCTACCACATATAAAGGCTGGGTATTGCCACTTAAAGAGTTAATCCCCCGAATTTGCACGTTGGCGGCACTGGTAGCACCACCGGGAGCCGTAGTGATTTTTACCCCGGCTGCTTTGCCGTACAAGGCCGAAGCAAAATTGGTATTACCTGCCTGGGTAATCTGCTCCGCCGAAACAGTGCTAACGGAATAACCTAACGCTTTTTGCTCCCGCTTAATACCTAAAGCGGTAACTACAACCTCATTTAATGCTTGTGCATCGGAGGCTAAACTGGTATTAATAACTGTTTGGTTGTTAATGGCTACTTCTTTGGTAACATAACCAATAAAAGAAAACACCAAAGTTCCGTTTCCGTTAGGAACCTGTAACGAATAAGTTCCTTCGGCGTTAGTAGCGGTACCCGTGGAAGTTCCTTTAAGTAACACAGTTACGCCCGGCATGGGCTGTTTTGCTTCGTCGGTTATCAGGCCTTTTACTACGAGTTGTGCCCAGCTTACCTGGCAGCACAGGAGCAAAGCACCGAATAACATTAAACTGTACTTTTTTTTCATGTTGTGTAATTGATTAGTGAATGGGTGGTAGCATACCGGAATATGCTGGTAGCAGTAAAAAAGATATGATTTAAAAAAATCATAGGCGGAGAGTCAGAATATTTGATTGTATCGAAAAAATGGAAGGTTTGCTTTTCCGGGGTGATGCCGGATGGAAGAGTAGCGTAACTTCTGATTTTAGTAAACACAAAAGAAGGTTTTTATCGGGCTAAAAGCTGAGGCAAACTTACTAAAAATTTAACATAAAAATAATATGTGTGCGGCAACACTTTTATTGTGTACGGCAACAATGTTTATTGTTTTTTAAATTTTTTAAATTATACTCTCCCGAAATATTCCTTATTTCGGCTTTATTAAGCCTAAAATGCAGCAAAGAAAGTATGTTTGTCCTGCCTTTTTGATTTTAAATAAAAGTTTGGATTGCTTCTATTTGCTTTTTTTAAAAAATAATCCTCACGGCCTTTATAATGTAATAGATTCTCTCTTAAATTGGACTCCCAGGCAGCTCCTCAGAAATGGAAAAGAAAAACATCAGGATTAAAGATATTGCGCAATTAGCCGGCGTTTCTATTGGCACCGTAGACCGGGTTTTGCATAACCGGGGTAAAGTATCGGAAGAAGCTTTGCAAAAAGTATTAAGTACCCTACGCGAAATAGATTACAAACCTAATTTAATTGCCCGCACCCTGGGCACTAAAAAAGTGTTTAGGATTGCGGTTATTATTCCGGACCCGGCCCAGGACGAATATTGGGCGCAGGCGCACCTGGGCATTCAGCACGCTGCCGTTGAATGGAACCAGTACGATGTAAAAGTAGAAACTTACTTTTTTGATTTATACCACCACGAATCTTTCCTGCAGCTTACCCAAGCGGCCCATGTAAATAAACCCGACGGCATTGTGCTGGCTCCTATATTTTACCACGAAGCTTTACACTTTTTGCACCAATGCCAGGCCAGCAAAATTCCGTTTGTAATTTTTAACACCAACCTGCCGGAAATTCATCCTTTAAGCTTTATTGGGCAGAACCTTTTTGATAGCGGCCGGGTAGCCGCCGAACTAATGAGTTTGGGCCAAACTGCACCGGGCGCCTTTACCGTATTGCACGTAAACGAAGCCAGCGAAAACTCCATCCATTTATTAGATAAGCAAAAAGGCTTTGAACATTTCTTTAAAGTTAAAAACCAACCCGATTTTAAAATTTCGGCTTTAGATATTAACGAAACTGAAGAAAACCAACTGCAGGAACACTTACAAATCCTGTTAAGCGATGCGGAAATAAAAGGCTTGTTTGTAACCACATCTAAAGGCACGGCCGCTATTGCCGCCATTTTAAAAAAATTAAACCGGACGGATATCCGGTTAATTGGCTACGATTTGTTGCCCGAAAATATTCAACATTTACAAGCCGGCACCATCGACTTTTTAATCAATCAAAATTCCCGGCACCAAACTTTTCTGGGCATTCAGCATTTGGCAAATTATCTTTTTTTAAAAAAAGAACCGCCCGCTACTAATTTATTACCCCTGGAAATAATTTCCCGCGAAAACTTAAACTCGTACCTAGGTTCGGCGCTGCCGCAGTTCTAAACGTTGGTTTTTATTTTGTAAATTTTAAAGTGCTAATCGCCGCTGAGTATTTCCGGTTTAAACTATCCTGCACAATAATCATGGCTTCTTCGTTTTGCCGGATAGCTTTAGTTATGGGCGCCGAAGCAAAAAGGTAAAAATAATCGGTCGGCATTTTTACAATGTACTCCGACGATACCACCTTATTGGCTTTATCGATGGTAGTTTTGTGCAGATAGGACTGCTCGTTTACTCTACGGTTAGCAAAGCCCGAATTTTTAATTTTTACGGTATCGGCTAAGCTAATAACACTGCCCACGGCGGTATAAGGTACCTGGTCGGGGTTGTCGGCACCGCCGCTGTAAAACAAGATTTTTTGCGGTGGTTGGTCGGTAAGCTGAGCGGCGTATTTTTTAAATTTTTTATCAGAAGCCCGCTGCAAAGCCTGCGTATGCGTTAAAGGCGATTTACTTTCGGGCAAAACGATGGAAAGTGGTATTTCGGTGTTGGAGTATTGGTTAGAGGTTAAAAACTGATTGGTGGTGCAGCCAACCAACAAAAACAAACTAAACAGTAAAGTAACGAGGAGCTTCATGATCGTATCTATTTTTAGTACGATTACGCAAGATTACCCGAATAGATTTACCCTGCGGTACAAGAATTTTGCAGTTACCTCAGCCGGAAAACTGGTTACATTAAAAGCTTAATCTTGAAGGTAAGTTTCAATGTTAAAACCTGCCAATTTTTAAATTTTTAAAATTCTGCTTTATCAGGTTAGGTTTTCTTCTTTTTTAAAGCCCAGGCGAGTTGTTTTAAAACCTTCGGGCACCGAAATTATAAAATTTTATACCTAAGTTATCTTAAAAATAAGAATTAGACTAGGAAGTTGTTCTTTGGAGCCGGTTCCCGTCTCCATGTATTGGTTCCATTACATTGTAACAGGCTGAGTTTGCCTCATGGCCGGCGGGCCTCGTTTGGCTCTCTCGGGCTGGTCTAAGCTTCCTTTCCTCCTTACGTCGGAATGCTACGCACCGGAACCTTAGAAGGCCCTCAACAGCCAAACTGGTGTCAGTGGCGAGTAGCTACGGCTTTTCTTAAATTAAGCATAATGAAATATAAGCATTGACTTTAATAACAAACTGCATCAAAGAAAATCTACTAAAATCCATATTTCTGTTTACAAAGCTTAAAAGGATATACTTGAAGGATGTCAATACCATTATTATTCGAGAATTCAGGAGTAAGTAAAATCCGTAGCTAAACGCCACTGACACCAGTTTGGCTATGGAGCACCTGATAGGGTTCCGGTTTTGCGCAGCAAAATTCCGCAGACGGAGTCGAGGAAAGGAAGACTAGCGAGTGCGAGAGAGCCAAACGAGGCCCGCCGGCCATGAGGCAAACTCAGCTGTATCCAGTAAGATGGAACCTCAGCCTGGAGGCGGGAACCGGCTCTAAAGAAAAACGCTTCCAAGCTAACAAACTGAAGTTAACTTTTTAATCCAATAATTTATCAAACCTTTTTTTCACAATTTTTTTACTTTTCGCTAAAGTAATTTTGCAGGATAGTGCAGGACAGTTTCTCTTGTTTTTACAACTACATTTCCCAATATAGTAGATTAATTTTAAAAATTTTTAAAAAACGGCTTTATAGACAGCTAAAATCATGAATTAGCCGGCAAATTTTTAAAATTTTCCATTGCCATTTGTATTTCAATTTTTCCAAAAAAAATTTACTTTTCTAAACCAACTATTCCTCTATGCAGGTCATTCTGGGATTATTTTACCATTTTATCGGGGGCTTTGCCTCCGGCAGTTTTTACATACCGTTTAATCGCGTAAAACAATGGGCCTGGGAAAGTTACTGGCTGGTGGGAGGTATTTTTTCGTGGTTAATTGTGCCGCCCATTGGCGCCGCCCTTACAGCACCCGGCTACTTAGAAACCTTAACCCACACGCCTTTTTCTACTTTGTTTTACACCTATTTAATGGGTTTACTGTGGGGCATAGGTGGTTTAACCTTTGGTTTAACCATGCGGTATCTGGGTTTGTCGTTGGGTATGGCTATTGTTTTGGGTTTTTGTGCGGCCTTCGGCACGCTTATACCACCCATATTTTACGAGTTTTTTGGCCGGTCCGGTAACGCCAAAACCATTACCGAACTGCTCAGCACTACTTCCGGACTAATTATTTTTGCCGGGGTTTTACTGTGTTTAGTGGGTATTGGCATTTGCGGCAAAGCCGGCACTTTAAAAGAAAAAGAATTATCGCCGGAACAAAAAACCGAAAACATCAAGGAGTTTAATTTCCCGAAAGGTATTCTGGTGGCCATATTCTCAGGGGTGCTCAGCGCCTTTATGTCGTTTGGGTACGAAACCGGCAAACCCATCGCCGAAGCCACCGTGGCCCGCGGCATCGATCCGTTATGGCAAAACAATCCTACCCTGGTGGTTATTTTACTGGGCGGCTTAACTACCAACATTATCTGGTGTTTGTATTTAAATATCAAAAATAAAACCGGCGGCGATTACGTAAACAAAGCCACGCCTTTAGTCCGCAATTATCTTTTCTCGGCCATTGCCGGTACCACCTGGTATTTGCAGTTCTTTTTTTACGGCATGGGCGAAAGCCTTTTTTCGGCCAACGGCCTAGGTTTTAGTAGCTGGACCTTACACATGGCCTTTATTATTATCGTGAGTAATATCTGGGGCATTTATTTTAACGAATGGAAAGGCGCCAGTGCCCGCACCATGCGGGTTATTATTCTGGGCATTGTTACGGTAATTATTTCTACGATGGTAGTGGGCTACGGAAATTACCTGGCCTCCTGAACAAAACTGCCGCGTTTACAGTAACAAACAATCAACTTAAACCGACCTTCTGCAAGATATAAAAACCCCGACAGGATAGCACAGGATGGCCTAAAGGGGTATAATAACTACATTTGATAATGGTAAAACCGGAAAAGGCAACAAACCCATTTTTTAAATTTATTACTTTCTCCCGCTTCACCTTAATAATAGCAAACGCAAAAATTTAAAAACCAAATCATCTTTAGAATAAAAAAACTTAAACATAATCGGATATGGATAATTCGACTGCAACCACCACATTTAAATACGTAAGTTATCTCTGGGACGAGCAAGTAGCCAATTCTCTAAAGGATGATGAGGTAGCGCTTTTAATTTATCGTTCTAATTTATTGGGCGCCGATTTACGCTTAACCAATTACGCCGGAGGCAACACCAGTTGCAAAGTAGATATGCCCGACCCTTTAACCGGCCAGGATGTAGAAGTAATGTGGGTAAAAGGTTCCGGCGGCGACCTGGGCACTTTAAAGAAAAGTGGCCTGGCGGCATTGTACGTCGATAAATTGCACAGCCTGAAAAACCGCTACCGTGGTTTAGCCCACGAAGACGAAATGGTAGCCTTGTTTAATCATTGCATTTATGATTTAGATTCCAAAGCGCCTTCCATCGATACGCCTTTACACGCTTTTTTACCTTTTAAGCACATCGACCACTTACACCCCGATGCCATTATTGCCATTGCGGCCGCCAAAAACGGCGAACAAATTACCCGCGAATTGTTTGGCGGTAAAGTAGCCTGGGTGCCGTGGCAGCGGCCCGGTTTTGACTTAGGTTTACAGATGGAAAAAGCCGTACAAGATAATCCGGGTATTACAGGCATTATTTTGGGCAGCCACGGTTTGTTTACCTGGGGCGATACTGCCTACGAAAGCTATATCAATACTTTAGAAACTATTGAGAAGGCATCGGAGTATTTGCAACAAAACTATGGGAAGGATCGGCCGGTATTTGGCGGCGCTAAAATTCAGTCTTTGCCCGCTGAAGAACGCCTAGCCAAAGCCAGCGAAATGATTCCGGTGCTGCGGGGTTTGTGCTCCAGCCAAAATCGCATGATCGGGCATTTCACCGACGACGAACGCGTGTTGGAATACATTAACAGCCACGATTTAGATAAACTAGCGCCGCTGGGTACCAGTTGCCCCGATCACTTTTTGCGCACCAAAATACGGCCTTTGGTTTTAAATTTAACTCCGGATGCGGACATCTCAGATGCTGAAAATTTAAAAAATCAACTTACTGCCCAGTTTGAAGCTTACCGGGCCGATTACACCGGTTATTACGAACGCAGCAAACACCCGAATAGCCCGGCGGTTCGCGATGCGAATCCGGTAATAATTATTTACCCCGGCGTAGGCATGTTTTCGTTCGCCAAAGACAAGCAAACGGCCCGCGTAGCCAGCGAGTTTTACATAAATGCCATTAACGTAATGCGGGGTGCCGAAGCTATTTCGGAGTACCAGGGTTTGCCGGAACAAGAAGCGTTTGATATTGAATATTGGTTATTAGAAGAAGCCAAACTGCAACGCATGCCCAAAGAAAAACCTTTGTCGCGCAAAATTGCCTTAATTACCGGTGGTAGCGGCGGCATTGGCAAAGCTATTGCCGATAAACTGGCTCAGGAAGGTGCCTGCGTGGTAATGGTTGATATGCGCGAAGCTGATATTCAGGAAGCGCAAGCGGAATTTAATAAAAAGTTTGGCCGCGATACCGCCGCCACCGCGATTGTAGATGTTACCAGTTCGCAAGCCATTGCTGAAGCTTTTAAAACGGCAAATCTAGCTTTTGGCGGCGTAGATATTGTGGTGAATTGCGCCGGTTTATCTATTTCTAAGCCCATGATGGAAACCACCGAAGCTGATTACGATATACTGCAGGATGTACTGGTAAAAGGCCAATTCTTAGTATCGCAGCAAGGTGTTAAAATAATGCGCAAGCAACAACTGGGTGGTGATATTGTAAACATTGTGAGTAAAAATGCCTTGGTTTCCGGGCCTAATAACATTGCCTATGGTACTGCCAAAGCGGCTCAATTACACATGTCGCGGTTAATGGCTGCCGAGTTGGGTTCTGATAAGATACGGGTAAATGTAGTAAATCCAGATGCGGTAATCCGGGGCAGCAAAATCTGGGAAAGCGGCTGGGCCGAAGGTCGGGCTAAAGCTTATGGCATTTCCGTGGCTGAACTGCCAGCTTATTACGCCAAACGTACGGTATTAAACGAAGAATTACTGGTCGAAGATATGGCGAATGCCGTGTTCTTATACGTGGGTGGCTTACTCAACAAGAGCACCGGCAACGTATTGAACGTGGATGGTGGCGTACCAGCCGCATTTGTGCGTTAATCTTTTCTTAAAATTAAAATTTTTAAAATATTGGTAATACCCGCTGGTGCGAGTTTGTAGCTCGTGCCAACAGGTATTGCCGATATCATACGTTTCTGTTTTTTAAATTATAACAGACTAGTTGCATCCTATTGGTGCGGCTTTACTTCCGGCGCTAACCGCACTTAATGCGCTAAAGCTGTAATCTGTTAAAAAGTATAAATTTAAAAATTGGTTGAGTTTATCTTTAAAAACCTGCTGCCATGATCCTGGATAAATCGCTGATTGACCAACATAACCAAACTTTAGCCTCGAGCCAGGATAAAAAGTTTAAGTACCTGCAAAGTGTTTTACAAGACGAAGGCCACAACGTAAACGCTATTCTGGAGCAACTCGCTGCCTTTCAAGTAGCCATTCCCAGTTGGGCTTTAGGAATGGGCGGCACCCGGTTTGGCCGTTTTGCGGGTGGCGGGGAACCGCGGAGCTTAGAAGAAAAAATTGAGGATGTCGGGTTACTGCACGCTTTAAATCAATCGAGTGGGGCTATTTCGCTGCACATTCCCTGGGACATCCCGCAGAATGCAACAGCCATTAAACAATTAGCGGCTTCGTTTGAGTTGCAGTTTGATGCCGTCAATTCCAACACTTTTCAAGACCAGGAAGACCAGGCGCATTCCTATAAATACGGTTCTTTGTCGCACACCGATAAGCACGTGCGCGACCAGGCTATTGCCCATAACGTAGAAGTAATTAAACACGGCGTGGCGTTAGGTTCCAAAGCGTTAACGATCTGGTTATCGGACGGTTCGGATTTTCCGGGGCAGCAAAATTTCCGGCGTGCATTTCAGCGTACCCTGGATTCGTTTCAGCAGATTTACGAAACATTGCCCGATGATTGGAAAGTATTTATTGAATACAAACCCTACGAACCTCATTTTTACTCCACGGTAGTTGCCGACTGGGGTACTTCCCTCCTGTTCTGCCAGAAACTCGGCGAGAAAGCCTTGGGTTTGGTTGATTTAGGCCATCATTTACCCAATACCAACATCGAACAAATTGTGTCGCGGTTTATGATGGAAGGCAAACTGGGCGGTTTTCACTTTAACGATTCTAAATACGGCGACGATGATTTAACCGTGGGCGCCATGCGGCCTTTCCAGTTATTTTTAATTTTTAACGAACTGGTAGAAGGCATGATCAGCGCCGAAGTAAAAAACCCGCCTTTAAGCTGGATGATTGACGCCAGCCACAACGTAAAAGACCCGCTGGAAGATTTACTGCAATCGGTAGAAGCCATAAAAATAGCGTATGCCCAAGCCTTAATCATCGACCGGCAAGCGCTGGAAAAAGCCCAGGAACAAAACGATGCCACCCAGGCCCAGGAAATTCTGCAACAAGCCTTCCGGACAGATGTACGGCCTTTGCTGGCGCAAGCCCGGTTACAAAGCGGAGCGGCCTTGCAGCCCTTAGCGTTTTACCGCGAACAAAAAATCCGGCAGCAGCTTATTAAACAACGTGGTCTTAAAACTTACACTACCGGTTTGTAGGTTGGATTTTAAATTATAGATGTTAGACACTAGATTTTAGAAAATCAGATTTTTAAAATTTTAAAATTCCACCACTTTTAACACATAACTTTTAACTCCTAACTCTTAATTCTAATGGTTCCTTGCGTAGCGGTATTTGATATAGGTAAAACCAACAAGAAATGCGTTCTTTTTGACCCGGAATATCGGATTATCCACGAAATAGAAACGCGCTTTCCTGAAATTACCGACGACGACGGCGAACCAAGCGAAGATTTAAATTCCTTGATTAACTGGTTACAACAAACCTGGCAACATCTCGAAAACAACACCCAATTTGATATTCGGGGGCTTAATTTTACTACCTACGGGGCCAGTTTTGTGCACTTAAATGCGCAAAATAAACCAGCTACTCCCTTATACTCTTACTTAAAACCTTTTCCTGAAGACTTAGACCAGCAGTTCCACGCGCAGTACGGCTCTAAGCTGACGTTTTCTGCCCAAACGGCCTCGCCGGATTTAGGCATGCTTAACTCAGGAAAACAACTTTACTGGCTTAAATACAAAAAACCACATCTATTTAGCCAGATTAAATGTTCGTTGCATTTGCCTCAATTCTGCGCATTTCAGTTTTCGGGGCAGCGCGTGTCGGAATATACCAGTATTGGGTGCCACACCGGCCTCTGGGATTTTACTAAAAATCAGTACCACAACTGGGTTTATCAGGAAGATATTATTTCGCTGCTACCCCGTATTACCGACTATAATACTACTTTCAGCATTAAGTTTCGGAATAAGCAAATTCCAGTGGGCATTGGCCTCCACGACAGTTCGGCGGCTTTAATTCCGTATTTACAAAAATACCAGGAGCCTTTTTTATTACTTTCTACCGGCACCTGGGGCATTACGCTCAACCCGTTTGCCCAAGAGCCGCTCACCGAAGAAATGCTGCAACAAGACTGTCTGAATTATTTAACCTACAATGGCAATCCGGTACGGGCTTCGCGGGTATTTATTGGTAACGAGCACGAAGTACAAACCAAAAAACTGGCGGCGCATTTTAATAAACCGCTAGATTATTTTAAAACTGTGGTATACCAACCCGAGTTTACGCCCAGTATGGTGCCAGCTGGCTCGGGAATGCCGGAATCGGGGGAGGCTTCCGCTAAAATTATCTTTAACTACCAAATTGCCAAGCAGTTTGATGGCGGCGCTTACCAAACCTACGAAGAAGCTTACCATGCTTTAATACGGCAACTCCTGGCGCCCCAGATTAAGGCGATACACCTGGCTAGCGAATACCGCTTAGCTGCCTTTAAATACTTACTAGTGGACGGCGGATTTAGTAAAAACAAAATTTTTATGGCTTTGCTGCAAGAAGCATTTCCTACCCTGCAAATCATTGTTGCAGAAAATTCGCAAGGTACGGCGCTGGGTGCAGCCATGGCCTTACAAATATGGCAATAGCCTGGCAGCAAGCTTAAACGCACCTGAATTTTTAAAATTTTGGCGGTAAGCTGGTGTCCTGCCCTATCCTGTAAAAAAAATTTAAACCCCAGGATAGTAGGTATTTCTTTAACTCAAGGACTTACTTTTATAACCTGCTAACCCATAGTTAACAATAATGTTAAAAATTAATTTTTGAAAACCGCTGCGGGTTTTGTTTCCTAGTTCAGGTAAGCCAGTCCCGGGTAGCTCCTTGTTTTTGGCTGCCTTTCCAGTCGCCTTATAAGTTTACGAGGTTTATTAACCTGTAAGCATTTGATAATTAAGCCATCACTCTGGCTTTTACGCTTCTTATACTTAACCTAATACTTTCGCTTGTATTTACCGGCACAGCAGCTTACTGTTTTATGGCCATAAGTTTGATTCTGTTCCACAGAGGTTAATCCAGAACCTTTAAATAGGTAAACTCAATATTGATTTTATTCGGTTTGTATCTAAGGAATTAGATTTAGAAAAGTTAAAAATTTAAAATCTATCCGTTTAAAATTCTTTAGAAAGTAAAGCCAGAGCAACCTTCTTTTTAAGTAAAAATGGCATAATTATAAAATTTTTAAAATTGAATCGATTAAGCCCGGACAGTGCAGGATAGTCTGACATTTTTTTGCCGGTAAATTTAAAAATCTTAAATAAAGCTGAGTAGCCTCTAGATAACTTGGTTTTGGAGGTTAACGGCTTTTACCAGGATTTCATACATGTAAGTTTTAATCAAACTACTTTTTATATAAATAAAACAAGCACATGAAACACAAACTACTAAAAACAATGCAGTACTTAGGCGTTCTGCATTTGTTATTTTTTACTCTTACGAGTGCCTGGGCGCAGGGTTTACAGGTTACCGGCAAAGTATCTAGTAACACCGGCGAAAGCTTACCCGGAGTAACTGTATTGGTAAAAGGAACCTCTACTGGTACGGCTACCGATGCAAACGGCGGATTTTCGTTAAACGTACCGAACGGCAATGGCACCTTAGTAGTATCTTTTATCGGGTACATTACCCAGGAAGTAGCCATTAATAACAAAACCAACATTAATGTAACGCTAGCCCCCGATACCAAAGCTTTAGAAGAAGTAGTAGTAGTGGGTTACGGCAGCCAGCTTAAAAAAGAAGTTACCGGCGCCGTACAAACCGTTACGGCCAAAGAAATTAAAGACGTACCGGTGTCGCAGGTTACGCAAAAGTTACAAGGCCGTTTGGCCGGCGTACAAATTACCCAGGCCACCGGTAAACCAGGCCAAGGCATTTCGGTTCGTATCCGGGGGCAATTATCGGTATTAGGTGGTAGCGATCCATTGTACGTGGTTGATGGTTTCCCGATTACCGGTAACATCAGCACCCTGAACCCCGACGAAATCGAAGATATTTCCATTTTAAAAGACGCTGCTTCTACTTCGTTGTACGGTTCGCGGGCAGCCAACGGGGTGGTTTTAATTACTACCAAACGGGGCAAGAACGGCCAGACCAATGTGAGCTTTAATAGCTTTGTGGGTATCCAGAAAGTACCGCAACGCGGTCGCATTGAAATGATGAATGCCGAAGAATTTGCCCAATTTAAAAAAGAATACTACGAAGATGCCGGCCAACCCGTGCCTGAAGCATTCCAGAACCCTGCGGAATACCGGGGTAAAAACAACGACTGGTACGATGCTTTACTGCGCACCGCGCCCATGCAGAGCTATAACTTAACCATTACCTCTAACAAAGAAAAAGTAAATACGGCGGTAGTGGCCGGGGTATTTAATCAACAAGGGGTAGTCTTAAACAACGAGTATAAAAGATACTCCCTGCGTTTAAACACTACTTACGATGTATCGGATAAGTTCCGGTTAGGTTTTAACCTGGCGCCTTCCTACATTTTTGATAATACGCCCCGCACCGACGGCGACCGGGGTACCGGGATTTTGTTTAACGCCCTGCACACTTGGCCAGTAATGCCCATTTACGACGAAAACGGCGAATTAACGAAATTTAACCGCTTCCCGGCCAATACCGGTAACATCTTTGACTACCCGAACTGGGTTCGGTCGGCGAAAGAGTTAGTAAATGAAAATAAAAACGTAAACATCCTGGGCAATACCTTCCTGGAGTTCCGGCCTATTAAAGATTTAGTATTAAAAACTACTTTTAACGCCGAATTATATAATTCAAAATTCTTTTTCTTTAACCCCTCTACGGCTACCAGCGCCATTAATACCCCCATACCTACCACGGCTGTTTCTATCCGGAACAATGTGCAGGTATTTACCTGGCTAAACGAGAACCTGGCTACTTATTCTAAAAGCTTTAACGATCATAACTTTGAACTCTTAGCTGGTTATACCAACCAACAATTCCAGTTCGAGGGCAGCCGCATTCAGGCCGATACGTACGCCGACGACCGCTTGCCCACAATTCAGGGTGGTTTAAATATTAACCGGGGTGGTACTTCTAACGATGTGCAAGAATGGAGTTTAACTTCATTGTTATCACGCCTTACTTATAATTTTAAAGGCAAATATTTGTTCACCGCGGCCGTTCGGAGCGATGGTTCTTCGCGTTTTGGTTCGGCTAACCGCTGGGGAACTTTCCCTTCAGCTTCCGTGGGCTGGGTAGTGTCGGATGAAGAATTTTTAAAAAGTATTCCCAAAATATCTTTCGCTAAAGTTCGGGCCAGCTACGGTATAACCGGTAATAATAACATCGGTAACTATACGCCATATGCCCTTATTAACAATACAGTAAATGCCGCTTTCGGTAATAATGTAGCTCCTGGCTCGGCGGTAACTTCTTTGGCTAACCCGAACTTAAGCTGGGAAACCACCAAGCAATTTGATGCCGGTTTAGATTTAGGTTTGTTCGAAGACCGCATTACCTTCATGTACGATTTCTACAAAAAGAAAACTACCAACCTGTTGTACAACGTGCAGATTGCGCAGGAAGCCGGCTTTAGCAACTTTAACGACAACATTGGTGAAATTGACTTCTGGGGCCATGAGTTTGCGGTAAATACCCGTAACACTCAAGGTAAACTGGTTTGGACGACCAATGCTAACATTTCTTTTAACCGCAATAAAGTTATTGCCTTAGCTGAAGGCATCGACCGGGTGTACGGTACTTTCCACATTACCAAAGTAGGCGAGCCTTTTGGTCAGTTCTACGGCTTAATTAAAGAAGGCTTGTACATGAACGAAGAAGACTTGAACAGCTCGCCGCAGGTTCCCGGCCGTTCTACGGTAGGTAGCATTAAATTAAGAGATATTAACGGCGATGGCATTATCACCAACGGCGGCGACAACGACGACCGCACCATTATTGGCAACCCCTTCCCGGATTTTACTTACGGCATTACCAATAATTTAAGCTACGGCAAGTTCGATTTCTCTATTGTAGGTTCTGGTTCTTACGGTAATGATTTACTGGTTCGCCACTTATACAGCACCGCTAACCTGGATGGCGTATTTAACATGGTAAAAGGCGTAAAAGACCGTTTCCGTTCCCCAGAAAATCCGGGTAAAGGTGTGTTTGGTACAACTGTAGGTGGTGGTAACGTAACTGGTATCGAACGCGATTGGATGAGCACGCACTTTATACAAGATGCCTCTTACTTTACTATCAAGAACATTACCCTGGGTTATACTTTGGGTGAGTGGAAAAATGTGTTCCGTTCAGCCCGCCTTTACACCTCCATTCAGCAAGCTTACGTGTTTACCAAATACAAAGGCGGCCCTAACCCTGAAACCAGCGGTAATGGCTCCGGAGATGGTAGCGGCGGTAACTTAAGCCAGGGTATCGACTTTTCGAACTATCCGGTACCGCGCACTTACACCATTGGTATCAACGTTAATTTCTAAGCCCTATCAGAAGCTTAAATGATTTAAATTTTAAAATTTCAAACTTTTAAATAGAATGAAAAAAACAGTCATATTCACCTTGCTGGTAGGTTCCATGCTGAGCAGTTGCAAGGATGATTTCTTAACCATTGTACCTAAAACCCAACTAAGTTCGGCAACTTTCTTTACCAAAGAGGCCGATTTCCAACAGGCCGTTAATGCTGCTTACGTGCCTTTACGTACTATTTTTAACGATCGGGCCTGGCTTTTGGGCGAAATGCATTCCGATAATACCTACTATGGCCGGAATCCTTTATTCGGGGCTACGGAGCAACAAGAAGATATTGCCGATTTTGCTATCCCGGAAGCCAATGGAGTTACTTCTAACACGCACGTATTAAACCAGTACCGGCAAGATTATTTAATTATTGCCCGGACTAACCAAATTTTATCTACCATTGATAACATAGAATTTGCGGCCGAGTCTAAGAATAATATAAAAGGCCAGGCTTTGTTTTTAAGAGCTTTTGCCTATTTTGAACTGGCCCGTTACTTTGGCAAAGTTCCGTTGCACTTAACGCCGGTAACCAACCGCGAAGAAGCTGCCTTGCCGCTTGCTTCGGAAGAAGAAGTGTACGCGCAGATTGTTAAAGATTTAACCGAGGCCATTCCTATGTTACCGCCTAAATCGAAGCAAGAAGCTGGCCGGGTAACTTCGGGGGCAGCCCGTACTTTACTGGCTAATGTGTACGTGGTACAAAAAAATTGGCCCGAAGCCGAAACTTTACTACGGGAAGTAGTTACAAGCGGCGAATACGCCTTAATTCCGAATTATGCCGATGTTTTTTCTACTTCTACCAGCAATAAAAACAATAAAGAATCGGTTTTTGAAGTACAGTTCCTGGAAGGTTCTGCGGGCTTAAACGGTAACTTTATCTACCAGTTTTTGCCGCGCCCCATGGCAGCCGTTGAGTTGGTAACTATTACAGGAACTTCCAATCCGCAACCCCTGGATGCTGAAGGTAACAATATTCCTACTCCGGATATTATTGCGGCTTACGAACCTGGCGACCTCCGCAAAGATGTTTCTGTAGGTTTTATTACTTTAAGTGGCAGCGCCCGCAGCAACAAAGTGTATCCTTATATTAAAAAATACGCTAAAACCCATGCTTTACACAACAATACGGGTACCAACTGGCCGGTTTACCGGTACTCCGAAGTATTGTTATTTTTAGCGGAAGCCCTGAATGAGCAAGGTAAAACCGGCGAAGCAGCCACTTACCTGAACCAGGTGCGCAGCCGGGCCGGCTTAGGCGAAGCCACCGGCGACTTGCGCGAAGCAATTTACCAGGAACGGCGCGTAGAGTTAGCTTTTGAAAACAAACGGTGGTTTGATTTAGTGCGCACCGGGCGGGCTATAGAAACCATTACAGCTTACGGTAATCGCATTAAAGCCGATCCGCAGGCTTATTATTACCCGGAAGGTAGCACCCCCCGAAGCCACGCCTTCAGCAACATTAAATTATACTATGCTTTACCAGCCGATGAAGCTGCGTTAAGTCCCTATTTTTAAAATTTTTTATTTGCAACTTTTCTACAAAGCAACAAAGTGAGCTTCCCTCATTTTGTTGCTTTGTTCCGTGATGCCAATAGCTCATTTGGCCGTTTGGCTTAATCGTTTAAAGGGATTTCCCGATTTAATTTTTATTTGTAAAGTAATCTTTATAGTTTATAAGCCCATTAAAGCATACTAGATTTGGCACTCCAACCCTGGCATCAAAAAATAGCTAACCCTACGCAATTAGGCGGCATTGAAACCGCAATTCTGGACAATGGCTCCGGCAAAGGCACCCGCATCGCCTGGATAAATACCGGCACCGGATTACGGTATAAAGTAGTGCTGGACCGCGCCATGGACATTGCCGATGCCTTTTTTAACCAACACAGTCTGGCCTGGATTAGTCACGCCGGTGTAACCTCCCCGGAACCTTTTTCGAACCATGGCCTGGAATGGCTCCGCACTTTTGGCGGTGGCTTAGTTACAACTTGCGGATTATCGCACTTTGGCGGCCCCGAAAACAGCCCTGCCGGCGAACTAGGCTTACACGGCCAGATTAGTAATATCCCCGCCGAAATAGAATCGATTATTCAACCCGATATTTTTACCGGCCAACTGCAGATGCAACTTACCGGCCGCATGAAACAAACCCAGGTACTGGGTCCCAGCCTGGAACTGAAACGCACCATCACCAGCACCCTGGGCGAAGCTAAAATTCAAATTCAAGATACGGTTATTAACCGGGGTAACCAAACGGCACCGCATATGCTGCTGTACCATTGCAATTTTGGCTGGCCCCTCGTGGACGAAGGCACCGACCTCATCTGGTCGGGTAATTGGGAATCGCCGGGGGAGGTAACCGAATCCAAGATCTTCCAAGAAGGCAAAAATTTTAAAAAATGCCTGGCCCCTTTAGAAGCGCACGCCGGCACTGGCGAAGAAGTAGCTTTTATTCAGATAGAAGCCGATAAGGCGGGCGTTTGTACCGCCGGTTTGCATAACGCCCAACTGGGTATTGCCCTGGCATTGCGATTCCCGAAGAGTCAACTGCCCTGGTTAACCAACTGGCAACACTGGGGCAAAAACGAATACGTAACCGGCCTGGAACCCGGCACCAACCCGCCCATTGGTCAGGGTAAAGCCCGGGAACAAAATACGTTAATTTACCTGGAACCCGGCGAATCCCGGCAGTATTACCTGGAAATTGAAGTACTCTCAACCCCAGAATCTATTGCCCCTTTTATACAGAATTATCAAGTTAATTAAATTAAGTTTAATGGAAACTAAGGAAAAATTAAGTTTAGCAGCCAAAGCATTAGAGCAAGGAAAAGGCATTTTGCGGTTAGCTCCCACCTGGGTACCCCGTTCGTTTTGCGTACCTGGCCGCCGCATAAAATTGCACCCCGATGATTATTACGTACTCGGCGGCGAGCGGGGCGGCATTGACGAACGCTGGTTATCGTCTACCACCCCGGCGCAAAATGGTCCGCTTACCGGCGAAAACGAAGGCTTAAGCGCCGTGGTTTTTAACGATGGCTCCAAAGACCAGCAAATCTTACTAAAAGATGTAATTGACGAGTTAAAAGGCGAAGTAATTGGTGAGCGCCTCTGGAACGAATACCAGGCCTGGCCAATGTATTCTAAGTTTTTCGATAACATGGGTCCCCTGCCCCACCACATTCACCACAGCGACGAGTACGCGGCCATGGTGGGCCAGGCCGGTAAACCCGAAGCCTACTATTTCCCGCCGCAACTGAATAACCACGGCGGCGATTTTCCTTATACGTTTTTTGGTTTTGCCCCCGGTACTACCAAAGAACAAATCAAAGAATGCCTCCAGAACTTTACCAAAGGCGATAACAAAATAACCAATTATTCTTCGGCTTACCGCCTAGAGCCCGGCACCGGTTGGGACGTGCCCCCGGGAATTTTACACGCGCCCGGCAGTTTGTGTACCTACGAGCCGCAAAAAGCCTCCGATATTTTTGCCATGTACCAGTCGTTGGTAAACGAAGCTATTATCCCGGAAGAACTGTTGTGGAAAGGAACTCCCGAAGACCGCAAAGGCGATTACGACCTGTTAGTAGAAGTAATCGACTGGGAGGCCAACGTGGATCCCAACTTCATGCAAAACCATTTTATGCGGCCTAAACCAGTAAAAGACCTAGCCGAAATGCAAGCCGAAGGCTACATCGAAAATTGGATTTGCTACAAAAACGAAGCCTACAGCGCCAAAGAATTAACCGTATTGCCCGGCCAAACCGTTACCATTAAAGATGCCGCTGCTTACGGCTTAATCGTAATGCAAGGCCACGGCAAAATGGGCGTATGGGATATTGAAACGCCGGCTTTAATCCGCTACGGCCAATTAACCAACGACGAGTTTTTCGTGAGCGAAAGAGCCGCCCAAGAAGGTGTAACTATCACCAACCCATCTAACAACGATCCCATTGTAATGCTGAAACACTTCGGCCCGAACAATCCGGACTTGGTGCTTTAGCATTTTGGATGTTAGACACTAGACACTAGATTATTAAAAAATCATCCTTGGAGCAAGTCACGTAACGCTCGACTTTCATCAAGGATGATTTAATAGAGCAATACCGATGGAGAGTGATTCTGCTGCGCAGCTAAATAGGTTTCTTCTGGAAAACACTGTGAATGGAAATTTAAATTTTTAAAAATTTGAATTTACTTCGTCAGCGATGCAACAAACAGCTTCAGCCAGGTGCAAGGAACGACGCTAAACTGTCTGAGCGTTCAGCGAGTTTTTAGCGTCTTGACTTTTTTGGTTCTTTTTGTGTCAAGACAAAAAGAACAAGAAGCGAGCAATGAAACAGCTCCACTTAGAAATAAAGTAACTCAGCCAGCTATGCGAACGAGAACCAACTGGCAAAACACATAAGCTCTATAAAGCGCTTTGCGAATAAACCATTAAGGATTAATAAATTAAAACTTACAAAAATTTAAAAATTAGCCTTATGACTGACAATAATTTTCCTAAACTCCATAACGCCACCTGGCCCGGCCTGGTAGGCAAAGGTCCGGATTCCGAGCCGGTAATTCCGTTCGATACCATGTTGCAAATGACGGCCGCCGCCGAAGTAGACGGCGTGAAATTCGACGGCATCGACATTGGTCTCATGGACCCGCACATTAACATCGACAGCAGCGATGATGACATTAAACGCCTGGCCGATAAAGTGGGTAATTTAAACCTGGTAATTGGCAGCATGGTAGCTCCTATCTGGGGCGGGCCAGCTATGGGCAGTGAGGCCGACCGCAAACAGTTTGTAGAAAGTGTGCGGAAATCCTGCGTATTCGGCCAAAAACTGCGCGACTTAGGCGTGCGGCCGTACGGCGTAATCCGCATCGACTCGGCTAGTTCGCCGCAAAGCTGGGCCGTTGATCCGGTAAATAATTCCAAACTGATTGTGCAAACGTTTCAGCAAGCCTGCGACGTAGCCGCCGACTTTGGCGAGAAACTAGCCGCCGAAGGGGAAATTTGCTGGGCGGGCATGCACAGTTGGCGCGCCATGATCGAAACCTTAGAAGCCGTAAACCGGCCCAACATGGGTTTCCAAGCAGATATGGCACATACTTTATTGTACCTGATGGGGTATAACAGCCCCCAAGACCGTATTTTACCCGAAAATTACGACTGGAGCGACCGGGAACCTTTAACTGCCGGTTTAAAACAATTAACCGCCGCGCTGCGCCCCTGGACCATCGATTTCCACGTGGCCCAGAACGATGGCACCGTGTTTGGCTCCGGCTCGCACGATAAAACCGGCCGCCATTGCCAGGCCCTCGACCCAAACGGTAAATTAAACATTGTGGAAGATGCCGGCCACTGGCTGCGCGACGAAAACGGTCAGTTAACGAAGGCTTTCCAGCACATCTGCTGGGATGGTTGCATGTTCCCGAATCAGGTAATGAACAACCAACAAACCTGGAACGACATATTAGCCACCATGATTAAAGTACGGCAAGCCCACGGCTGGAACGAACCCGTGGCAGTGAAAGAAGAATCATTAATCGGATAATTAAAATGAGTAATAAAAAAGAATTAAGAATTGGATTAATTGGCGGCGGTTTTATGGGCCGCACGCACACCAACGGCTACAAGCGGGTAGGCGATTTTTTTCCGGAACTAGAATATAAACCCGTGTTAAAAGCCGTATGTACCCGCAACGAAGCCCGCGTAAAAGCTTTTGCCGAGCAATGGGGTTACGAATCATACGAAACCGATTGGCGAAAAGTAATTGCCCGCGACGATATTGATGCCATTGATATTTGCACGCCCAACGATACCCACGCCGAAATAGCCATAGCCGCTGCGGCTGCCGGTAAAATGATTTTGTGCGAAAAGCCTTTGTCGCGCACCTTAGCCGAAGGCCAGCAAATGGTAGATGCCATTCAGCAAGCGGGCGTACCCAACACCGTTTGGTATAACTACCGCCGCTTACCGGCCGTAACTTTGGCCAAGCACATTATCGATTCGGGTAAACTGGGTAGGATATTCCATTATCGGGCTAACTTCTTGCAAGACTGGACCATTAGCGCGGATATTCCTCAAGGCGGAACGGGCACCTGGCGCCTGGATGCCGAAGCCGCTGGTTCCGGGGTAACCGGCGATTTACTGGCACACTGCATCGATACGGCTTTGTGGCTCAACGGCAGCATTACCGATGTGTCGGCGGTTACCGAAACTTTCGTGAAAGAGCGTACCCACGCTTTAACCGGTCAAAAGCAAAAAGTAGGTATTGATGATGCCTGTATATTCCATTGCCATTTCGAGAACGGTTCTTTAGGTTTGTTTGAATCTACCCGTTACGCTCGTGGCCACAAGGCTTTGTATACGTTTGAGATTAACGGCGAAGAAGCTTCTATCCGATGGGATTTACACGACTTAAACCGCCTGGAATACTTTGATCACCGCGACGAATCCGTAGTGCGGGGCTGGCGTTCCATTCACGTAACCGATGGCGATCAACCGTACATGAACAAGTGGTGGGTACCAGGTTTATCCATTGGGTACGAGCACAGCTTTGTGCACCAGGTAGCCGATTTCTTAAAAAGTCTGGAGAACGGCGAACCTTGCTCCCCTACTTTTCAGGAAGCTTTAGAAACCCAAAAGGTATGCGAAGCGGTGCTGGAATCGGCCGCCACCCGCAGTTGGAAAAGCATTGAAGTGGACGAACTGGTAAAATAAGGAAATACATTTTAGAGCAACAGTCCGGATAAGGCGCTTCCTTTAAGAGGCACTTATCCGGACTGTTTTTTTAAATTTTACTCCATTTTTGATTTAATACAAAGAACCTGAAGGTTAAACCTTAATGGTATAAACCTGACAGTTTTTGATACCTTCCGGGTTTGCACTATAAAAGGTTCTTTTTACATTTGATTATCACTTGCCTTTAACAAGACAACCAGATTGCTTTTTTTAAAATAAAGAAAATTTAAAATTTACGGCTGTAACATTCATTCCGGACTGGGTTCATCCCCTTTTCTTCTCCTACTAATTTAGCTTTTAGGCTGGCTTAAGCCATTATTCTCCTGTATAATTTAACTATCAACCGGCGAAAATTCCATAAAATTTAAAACTAACACCTACCGTATTTCTCCGGAGGGTGTATAAAATACAGCAAATTTTATAGTATATAATCCTGTAACAATAGCTAAGTTTTATTGTAATTTAATAGATTACAAAATTGTTTCAGCTTAAAATTAATGCCAGTAAATAAAACCAATACCACGTACCAAAACCAACTGCCAGAAAATGGACTTGCCCCACCGGTACCAGCAGAGCCGAGCACGCATTTAACTAAAGTAATTACGGCTTTCCCGGACCCTTACCTGCTGCTAAAACCAAATTTAACGGGGGTGGTGGCATCTGCTGCTTTTTTTAAAATAACCGGCACTCAGCCGCATAACTGGGTAGATCAGAATTTTTTAACGGCCTTTTCCGGTCTGTTGGTACAACCGGTTCCTGCGTTACTGGGCAATCTTCAAACGCTTTTTGATCAGGCACTTTCTACTAAAACGGCCCAGCAAGTGGCTCCTGATAGTTTTCAAATCCGCTCATCCGAAACTGCTAACAGTAATTTTACCTTGCAATACTGGGGATTTAGCGTTAGCGTCGTGCTCGACCATGCCGGAGCCGTAGAATACCTGCTTTTTAAGATAAACGACCTGACTGCGCAAAAAAAGGTAGAACAGCAATTGCAGGAACAAGCGCATTACCTGCGCCGGATTACCCAAACCGTGCCCGATATGGTAAGTGTGATAGAACTGCAAACCGGGCAGGCACAATTTTTAAATAAAGAAACTTTTATTAACCACGGCTTTGATCCGGAGGCAATGCGCACCTCGTCTGCCCGGGAACGTGCCGAAATAATTTACCCCGACGACCGGCAGGTTTTGCACGAATATTTTAAAAAATTAAGCAAAGCCACCGAAGAGGAAACCATTATGGCAGAATACCGGGCCCGGAACAGCCTGAGCGAATGGATGTGGTTTCATGTGCAAGGCAAAGTTTTTCAGAGAAATAATGCCGGCGAAGTTACTCATGTTTTAAATGCCATCGAAAATATTACGGCTCGCAAAAACGCCGAGCAAGAAGTACTCCGGCTGAAAGATGCCATCAACCGGCGGGCTACAGATAAATACCTTACCTTATTCAACGCCATAGATGAAGGTTTTAACATTATAGAAGTCATTTTTGATGACAACGGGAAAGCGCATGATTATGAAATTTTAGAAGTTAATCCGGCGCAGGAATAGCTCATGGGCTTGGGCAATATAACGGGGAAACGGGCGAAGGAAATAATGCCAGACCTGGAAGAACATTGGTTGCATAAATTTGAACAGGTAATAAAAACCGGCCAGGCAACCCGGTTTAATCATTATCTGGCTGGCTTAGACCGGTGGTTTACCATGTATGCTACCCGCCTCGGAGATGAAAATTCCCGGCAACTTGCCTTAGTTTTTAATGATATTACATCTCAAAAAAAGGCAGAAGAAACGCTTAGGCAAAGCGAGGAACAAAAAACATTCTTGCTTAAATTAAGCGATGTGCTTCGGTCAATACAAGACCCGGTTAAAATCCAGGAAGTAGCAGCTCAGGCGGCCCTGGATTATTTTAAAGCCGACCGCTGCTATTATTGCGAAATACAAGGCGATAAGTCCATTATCCGGCAAGATGCTTTCCGGGGGAATTTACCTTCTGTAAGTGGTACGTATGCTCTTAGCAGTTTTCCGATCTTTAAAGCGGTGCTACAAAAAAAACAGCCGTTTGTAATGCCAGACGTACACACTACTAACCTGCTGGACGATGACTTAAAGCAGTTGTGCTGCCAATTAAAGGTAATTTCCTTTATTGATATTCCGGTAGTTAAAAGCGGTAAGCCGGTGGGAATTCTTTGCATAACCAACTGCAACCCACGAAACTGGACTAACTCAGAAGTTGATTTGGCCGAAGTGCTGGCCGAACGTACCTGGGCCGCCGTGGAGCGGGCCCGCGCCGAAGAAGACCTACGCCAATCCGAAGCCCGTTTCCGGTTAATGGCCGACGCGGTTCCGCAAGCCATTTGGCTTACCGATGCGCAGGGCCAAGTAGAGTTCATTAATAAATGGTGGACCGATTATGCCGGGGCGCCTTTTAAACCAACTAGTGTGGCAGAGATTACTTCCCGCTTTGTTCACCCGGAAGATGCGCCCAAAGTAGAAGCCGCTTTCCAAAAGGCACAGCAAACCGGTAAAGGTTTTGAAGTAGAACAACGTAATTTATCCGCAAACGGAGCGTACCGCTGGTTTATTAACCGGGGCGAGCCGTACCGTAACCCACAAACCGGCCAAATTGAAAATTGGGTGGGCACCAGCGTTGATATTCACGACCGGAAGCAAGCCGAAGAAGCCGTGCGGCGTACAGGTGAGCAATTGCGCAATTTTAATACTTTATTGGAACAACAGGTAACCGAACGCACCCAGGCCCTAAAAGAAAACCGCGACCGGTTACAATCGGTATTCGATACTACCCTGCTGAGCATGTCTATTCTGGAAGCCGTCCGGAACGAAAACGGGGATATCACGGATTTTAAAATCAAGTTTGTAAACAAAGAGTTTGAACAGGTAACCGGTCGTACGGATCTGCTGGGAAAGTTTTTAATAGAAGAATTTCCGGGGGTGAGCACCAGTGGTTTGTATACGGCCATGCTCCGGGTAATAGAAACCGGTAAACCAGACCAGATGGAGTATTTTTACCCCTTCGATGGGTTTAATAATTGGTACTCAGCCATGTTTGTAAAACTTAACGATGGCTTAGTGCTGAGTAACCTGGATATTACCGAACGCAAGCTGGCCGAAGCGGAACTGGTTAAAAACCTGACCTTGCTGCAACAAACCGAAGAACTGGTAGGCTTGGGAAGTTGGGAATTTAACCCCGAAAACGCGGAATTTAAATGGTCGGAGGGCATGTACCGTTTGTTCCGGGTAAAATGCGGCACGCCCGTGCAACTGGAAACCTACCTGGATTATGTTGTAACCAAAGACCGGCCCAAAGCCGAGAAGATTATCCGGTTAATCCGGCAAAAAGCCGATTCTTTCGAAGAAACATTACGGTTTAATATTAATGACCATACCCAAACCCTGAAAGTAAAAGGTATAGCGGTGAAAGATGAAGCCGGGGTAACGGTTAAAATGCTGGGCCTGATTTTAAATATTACGGAAATTAAAAATCTGGAAGAAGAAAATTTAGTGCTCCGGCTACAACAACAAAAAGATTTACTGCTGGCCATTCTGGAAGCCCAGGAAGAAGAAAGAAGAAGAATTTCGGAATCGTTGCACAACGGCGTGGCCCAGATTTTATACGCGGCCCAGCTAAGCCTGGAACAAGCCGTTTCCGCTACAATTCCGGCTACCCGGGCCGAGTTGAAAAGCATTTTAAATAAAAGCGAAAACTTAATTAAAGACGCCATCCGGGAAACCCGCCAAGCATCGCACGAATTGGTACCGCTGTTGTTGCAGGAGTTTGGGCTGGATGCGGCTATGAAAAATTTCTGCGAACGGTTTTCGCATACAGGGTTGAATTTGTCATGCATTGGACTGGAGCAACGACTGGAAAAACACCTGGAATTAGCGATTTACCGGATTACTCAGGAACTGGTAAACAACATTGCCAAACATTCCGGCGCCACCCGGGGCCGGGTAGAACTTTTCCGGGAAGGCGAAAGCTTAATTATCGAAGCCCAGGATAACGGCAAAGGCCTTAACTTAAACACTACCCACCGGAAAGGCATTGGTTTAAAAACCATCCGGGATCGCGTAAACCTTTTAGGCGGTACCCTGTCCATTGAATCGGAGTTGGGCCGGGGCACTTTAATTACCATTATCTTGCCCATGCAAACGCCCCGGATAACAAATCTGGAATAAAAAGGGCCAGATTAAACTTTAGAATCTGGCCCTTTTTTTAAATTTTTTGCTTTTACAATTGTTTCAAACGCAAGTCTTTGTATTGCACTTTCATGGGCGGCCCCACATGTACCTGCACGCCCAGCAAACCTTTCATTTTGCGGTTTACGGTGTCATTATCGGTTACGTCGCTCATTAAAACGCCGTTTACGTAGTGCTGCAGCCGGTTACCTTTTATAATTAAATGAAACTCGTTCCAATCGTTAGATTTAATTAAAGTTTGCAAAGAATCGGATTTTCCTAAAGAGCCGGTAACTTCGCGCGCTTGCCAGGCATTATTCTTTACGTTAGCCCGGAAAGATGCCGGATCCGAAGCATTGGGTTGGGTATTTACCGTTACTTTTTCGCCGCGGTAAGCCAGGGTGGTGCGGCCCCGCTCTTCGTAATTTTGCCCGGTATAGCGAATCTTCCCGTCAATATCGGCTTGGTACCCTTTTAAAGCAAACGGAATATCGGTGAGTTGTTCGCTGCGGTAGTTAATGCCGGTGTTGCCATCTTCGGTTATCCGGAACGAGCCTTTTAATTCAAAATCGGCGGGCGTGCCGCCTTTCCAGATTATAAACGAATTGGTTTTTAACAAAGTAGCCGGCGTAATTTCACCCACTAAAGTACCTTCTTCTACGCGCCAGTATTTGGTATCGCCATCCCAGCCCTGCAAATTTTTGCCGTTAAAAATAGATTTAAATCCGGCTTCGCTTTGGCGGCCCGACCGGGCCGTTTGGCAACTGCCGGTAAGTAAACCTACGCACAATACCGCTACCGGAATTCCGGTAAAAAACGCTTTCTTAAACATATTGCTATTGATTTATTTTTTAAATTTTTAAATTTTAGACAAACCATCCGGTATTTATTAAGCCGCCAAACCCGGTAAAACGCCGGATTTTACAAAATTAATAAACCGAATGTTTTGCTAATGTATTTGTTAACCCAGGGATTTCTATCCTGTCCTATCCTGCTTGGGTGTTATTTGCCCTTAATATTCTGGTAGTGTGTTAGATTGCCGGCCAGTAAAAATAAAAGCAATTCTATTTTTAAAATTTTAAAAATTACAAATCAAAACAAAAGCCCAAGGCAACCAAAGCAGGATACAACAGGATAATATTTTATGGGTTAGTACTCAATTTTAGAAACCAAGTAAACAGGCTGCCCCATTTTATGGCAAAAATTAATTTACCAGAAAATAGCTAAGTCAGTCCTGTTCCCTTTTTTTTAAATTATAAGTTAATCCACTAAACTACATTTTGTTCATGCGCCAAACGGTTCTGCTCGGTATTCTGCTGTGTTACTTTTCTTTTCAGACCACTGCCCAAACGAAAGAAAACAGTGCTAAACCGGGCAGCCGGCCCGTTAAATTTTTAAAAAAACAAATTGCTGCCGAAAGTTTTGAAACTGTAGCCGTGTTTGACGTAAACCAGGATAAAATTCCCGACTTGGTTTCAGGGGCCTATTGGTACGAAGGGCCGCATTTTTTTAAACGCCACACTATTGGTACGGTAACGCGCATTAACGAATACTGGGACGATTTTTCGACGGTAGCGCTGGATGTGAATAAAGACGGTCGTCTGGATTTTGTAACCGGCGGTTGGTTTGGCAAAACCTTAATCTGGCGCGAAAACCCCGGCAACGATAAAGAATGGCCCGAACACGTGATTGCTAAACCCGGCAACATCGAAACCACCCGTTCCTGGGACATCGACGGCGACGGCACACCCGATATAATCCCCAATACGCCCAACGATTCGTTGATCATCTACCGATTAAGCGCCAATACGCCGGGCAAGTTTACTAAACACCGCATTACCGGTAAACACGGCCACGGCTTAGGTTTCGGCGATATTAACGGAGATGGGCGCGGCGACTTAGTAGTAGAAAACGGCTGGCTCGAGGCTCCGGCGCAACCATTTACTCAAGCCTGGACCTTACACCCGGATTTTAAACTCGGTACTGCCAGCGTGCCCATCCTGGTAGTAGATGTAAACCAGGACAAACTCCCCGACTTAATTGTGGGCCAGGCACACGGCTACGGCTTGCATTGGTACGAACAACAAAAAGATAAAAAATCTAAAAAAACCACCTGGGTAAAACATCCCATTGATTTAATTAACTCCCAGTACCACACCCTGGAATGGGTGGATATTGACCAAGATGGCCTACCCGAATTAATTACCGGCAAACGCTACCGGGCCCACAACGGCAACGACCCCGGCGAAACCGACCCGCTGGGTTTATACTACTTTAAATGGAACGGCGAATCGTTTACCAAGCAAGTAATCAGCTACGGTCCGTTTGGCGAAGGCAAAGGCGCCGGCCTGTACTTCAGCGTCGCCGACCTGACGGGTTCCGGCCGCAAAGATATTGTGGTGGCCGGAAAAGATGGGCTTTATGTTTTTTATAACCAAGGAAGTGAGTAACTTACTAATTGCTAAGTAAAATTCCGCAACTACCAGAACGAACAGACCCATTAACATGAAATTTAAAAAATCAGCGCTGTTCCTGCTCTTGTTTGCTTTTATACTAGGCCCTGCCCTGCTGCTTCCGGCCGGCGCAGAGCCTTTATTTGCAACTCCAACTACGGAAGGTTTTTGGCTCTGGAAATTACTGGGGCGCTTGCACCCGCTGGCAGTTCATTTTCCGGTTACCTTGCTGTGTCTGGCGGCAATTTTAGAAATAGCTACCTTCCGCAATTTTACGTCGCGTTTGCGACCCGGCATTGATTTATTGGTACTGATTGGAGCCATTGGCGCGGTAATATCGGCTTTGTTTGGGTGGCTGTTAGCCGGTCAGGAAGATTACGCCGGCGAACTGTTGGCCTGGCACCGCTGGACTGGCGTGGCTACTGCCGTATTGGGCATTCTGGCAGCCTTGCTTTTGTACATCATCGAAAAACAAGAACGCTGGGCATTTATTAAGATTTACCGAAGTGTTTTAATATTTACCGCCCTAGCCGTTACCGCTGCCGGCCATTACGGCGCTTCTTTAACCCACGGCGATGTTTATTTAACCAGCGTGATGCCCTGGACTGATGATTACGAAGCTGCCCCGGCCCAGGATAAAAAATTTAACCTCGTAGCTATTCAGGAAAGCGGCAACCTGGATGCCAACAAAGAACTGGAGTTGAACGTGCAGGTGCGGGCTATTTTTGCCCATAGTTGCTACAAATGCCATAGCGCCGATAAAATTAAAGGTGAGTTGCGGCTCGACCAAAAGGATTTAGTTTTTAAAGGCGGTAAATCCGGCCCCATCATTGTGCCGGGCCAACCTGATAATAGCGAACTAATCCGGCGCATTACCTTGCCACGCAGCCACAAAGAATCCATGCCGGGCAAAGGCAAAGCCCTCAGCACAGAAGACATAGCCCTGATTACTTATTGGGTAAAAAAAGGCGCGCCCTGGCCCGACAAAGGACAGAAAAGCATTTTCCGGGTAGCCGAACTTAAACCCCGCACACCAGCCTTACCCCAAGCTACCGAAAATTTAAAAAATCCGGTAGATTTATGGGTAAACCAGTATTTTTTAAAAAATAAAATTTCCTGGCCCGAACCCGTAAGCGACCGCACCTATCTGCGGCGCATCTACCTGGATATAATCGGCATGGTGCCCACTCCGGAAGAAGTGCAGCAATTTACCCAGGATAAACGGCCGGATAAACGAGCACAGTGGGTACAAAAATTACTAAACCGCGACCAGGATTACACCCTGCACTGGCTTACTTTCTGGAACGATGCCCTGCGCAACGATTACTCCGGCACCGGTTACATTACCAACGGCCGTTATAATATTTCGGATTGGTTGTATAAATCCCTGGAAGCCAACAAGCCTTACAATCAGTTTGTAAAAGAACTTTTAAACCCTTCGGATGCCTCCAAAGGATTTATCAGTGGCATTCAGTGGCGCGGCGTGGTAAATGCCAGCCAGCGCGTAGAAATGCAAGCCGCCCAAAACGTATCGCAGGTGTTGCTGGGCTTAAATTTAAAATGCGCCTCGTGCCACGACAGTTTTGTAAGCGACTGGAAACTAGCCGACGCCTACGCTTTCGCTAACGTATTTGCCGACTCGGCCCTGGAAATAAACCGCTGTGACGTACCAACCGGCAAAATGGCCGACACCAAAATCTTATGGGAAGAACTGGGTACCATTGATAAAAACGCCCCGGTAAAAGTAAAACTGCAACAACTCGCCGACAACCTGGCCAAACCCCAAAACGGCCGTTTGTACCGCACCATCGTGAACCGGGTATGGGGCCAGTTAATGGGCCGTGGTATTGTAACTCCGGTGGATGCGATGGACAACGAACCCTGGAACCAGGATTTACTCGATTGGCTGGCATCGGATTTTGCAGCCCAGGATTACGACGTAAAAAAGCTGATTTACCTGATTACCACGTCTAAAACGTACCAGCTACCCTCCGTGGGCGTAAAAGATGTGAATTGGATAAACTCCCCGGATTTTAAATTTACAGGGATGCTGCGCCGCCGCATGTCGGCGGAGCAATTTGCCGATGCCGTGAGCAGCGTAATTCAACCGGTTTACGCCGACTCGGCGGTGCAATACAACCCTGCCGGGAAAGATAAACCTAACCCGATTAAGACTCCGTTTGTGCGGGCTTCGCTGGTAAAAAACGACGGCTTTTTAACTGCCTTAGGCCGCCCGAACCGCGAAACCGTTATTACCAGCCGCGAAACCCAGGCCAACCTGCTGCAAGCGCTGGAACTTACCAACGGCAAAAAATTTAATCAGGTACTGCAACAAGGCGCGCAAAACTGGCTTACCCGCTACCCGCAATCAAATATTTTAATCCGGGAAGTATACCAAAAAGCATTTAACCGCGCCCCCTTGCCCCAGGAACTGTCAGCCGCCCAACGCATGCTGGGCACTCAACCTTCCGCCGAAGCCACACAGGATTTCCTCTGGGTCATCGTGATGCTCCCGGAATTCCAGTTTATTTATTAATTAGTTGGAAAGTTGGAAAGTTGAAAGGTTTAAAAGTTGCAGGTTGCAGGTTGGAAGGTTGCAGGTTGGAAGGTTGCAGGTTACAAGTTGCAGGTTAGAAGAGTTTAAGATTGAAATTTTTTAAAATTTGGCTGTTTCTGCTGGATCGAGCGTCCACGCTTGTGTCTACTATCCGGTAGACCTCTGGCCGGGTGAACCGAAATACAATAACGAAGAGTTACACGAAAGCAAAAAACGAAAATACACGCAATCTACCATCGGCCAGAGGTCGGACGATAATCATCACGAGCGAAGACGCCCGCGATAGTATATTTTATAATTTAATTTTTTAAAATTCTGCTATCTAGCTATGCAATAAATAGCTTCAGCCAGGTGCAGAAAACGACGCTAAACTGTTCGAGCGTTCAGCGAGTTTTTAGCGTCTTGACTTTTTTGGTTCTTTTTGTGTCAAGACAAAAAGAACAGAACCTCAGCTATGAAACAACTTCAATTGGCAATCAAAGCTAGGACAGTGGCTATGCGAACGAGAACTTTTAAGCTTATCTGCCATTAATTCGAAAGGCACGGAAGTAAACCCGCGCCATAGCAGGGCAAATTAACTCCCTAGTAGGTATAATTTAAATTAAGAAAGTAGCTTTTTAATCAAACTTCTTTACCACAATGAAAGCAAAATGGGACCGACGCGAATTTTTAAAAACCGCCAGCGCCGCAACCCTCGGCGCCTTAGCCGCGGGTGCCCCGGTATCCGGGTTGCTAACTGCCTGTAAAAGCGACAAAAACCAACAAGTACTGGAATCCGAAGCGGTAAAAAACCAGATCGGTCATTCTAAAGCCGACACCGTCATTTTATTGTGGATGGCTGGCGGCATGGCGCACACCGATACCTTTGACCCAAAACGCTACACGCCCTTCGAGAAAGGCATGGACTCGAACCGGGTGCTGAGTACTTTTAAATCGGTGCCTACGGTGCTGGACGGCATTCATTTTTCGGAGGGTCTGGAGTCTATTGGGCAGGTACTGGACAAAGGTACCTTAATCCGGTCGTACGTGGCGGCAGATCTGGGTTTTATCTTGCATTCGCGGCACCAGTACCATTGGCATACTTGCTACGAACCACCGCAATCGGTGGCGGCACCGCATCTGGGCGCCTGGATTGCGAAGGAACTAGGTCCGAAAAATCCGGTTATTCCGGCCTTTATTGACATCGGCCAACGCTTAACTTTGGGCGAAGGCGAAGAATTAAAAGCCTTTCATACTTCTGGGTTTCTGGGTAATGAATTTGGTCCCTTCATGATTCCGGACCCTACTAGCGGTTTGGATAGTGTGAAGCCACCCGTAGGTATGTCGTACAAACGTTTCGAAAAGCGGAATCAATTGTACAACGATTTAATCAGCGAGAGTGCTTTTGGTGAGTTTGGCAGCAATTACCAAAAAGAATCACTTAAAAGTGCCATGGAGCAATCGTACATGCTGTTAAACTCGCCCGAAGCCAAAGCCTTTGACCTGAGCACCGAGCCGCGCGAATCGTACCAGGTATATAATACCGGTAAATTTGGTTTGGGATGTTTGCTGGCCCGCCGCCTCACCGAAAAAGGGGCCCGATTTATTAGTGTTACCACCGAGTACGTTCCTTTTATGGGCTGGGACACGCACGAAAACGGCCACACCCGCCTGCGCGACATGAAAAAAGAAATTGACGGCCCCGTAGCGCAACTCATCAAAGATTTAGATAAAACCGGTCACCTCGACCGTACCCTGGTTATTTTGGCCAGTGAATTTAGTCGCGATATGATGCTGGAAGGCCGGCCCGGCGCCGAAGTAAAACACCAGGTAGACCAGCCCACGGTAATCAACGACATGAAGAATTACGGCATGCACCGCCATTTTACCGATGGTTGCTCTATTTTAATGTTTGGGGGCGGCATAAAACAAGGCAACGTATACGGCAAAACCGCCGACGAACGTCCGTGCAAAACCATCGAAAAACCGGTTAAGATTGATCAGGTGCACCAAACCATTTACCATGCCTTGGGCATTGCCGAAGATGCCCACGCCATTGTGGAAGAACGGCCTTTTTACACCACCCCCGACGGTTTAGGCAAACCCGTGATGGAATTATTTGCTTGATACCGGCCCATTCGGTAAATTAAAAATTCTTTGTACACTAGTTTGGTGAGAAATGCCGGGTGAACCCATGAACCTGGTAATAGCCTCTTAAATCAATCCGCTAAAAATTAAAAATTTAAAAAAATGAGCCTGGATAACACCCGTCGTACCTTCCTGAAAAAAACCGGTTCTGCTTTGCTGGCCAGCACCCTATTCCCGACTATTTGGGTAAAAAAAAGTTTAGCTAAAACTACGGCGGTAACCATTGGGCATAACTCGCACCGGTACCGGGTAGTAGAAGGTTGGGGTGTTCTGGATGCCGGCAAAAACCCGGTAAACGATTGCCACGAAATGGTGCAGGATGCCCAGGGCCGTTTAATTTTGCTCACCAACGAAACCCGCAACAACGTTTTAATTTATGATAAATCGGGTAAGCTGCTCGAAAGCTGGGGCACTAGTTACCCTGGCGGGCACGGCCTGACCTTGAGCAACGAAGGCGGCGAGCAGTTTTTGTTTCTCACCGACACCGACCGCAACCAGGTAATTAAAACCGACCTGAAAGGCAAAGAAATTTTAAAATTAGACTATCCGCGCGAGAATAAAAGCTACAATCATCCGGGCGAATTTAAACCCACCGAAACCGCCATTAATCCTACTAACGGCGATATTTACGTGGCTGACGGCTACGGCTTAAATTTTATTACCCAATACAATGCCAAAGGCGAATACATCCGGCATTTTGGCGGCAAAGGCACCGCCAACGAGCAATTTGATTGTTGCCACGGGGTACTTTACGATAACCGCGACGCGAAAAACCCCACCTTGCTCATTACCGACCGGTCGCATACCAGCTTAAAGCGCTTTACCCTGGATGGTAAATACCTAGCTACCATTCCGGTGCCCGGTTCATTTATCTGCCGGCCCATAATCAAAGGCAAAAACTTGTACGCTGCCGTGTACCGCAGCACTTCCCAGGATTACCCTAATTCCGGCTACATCACCATTTTCGACGAGAAAGACCGGGTAATTTCCACCCCGGGTGGCACCGAGCCCAAATACGTGAAAAACGTATTACAGGAACAGCAAAAAGACCGCAGTTTTACCACCTTCATGCACCCCCACGACGTTTGCGTAGACAACGACGAAAACATCTACGTACCCCAATGGGCTTCTAAAAAAACCTACCCAGTTAAACTGGAACGGGTTTAAAATTTGATAGTATTTCACGACTTGCTATTGTATCGGTTTCCGAGATTAGGTTTTAGTAGTTAATTACAGATTTATTTTGCTTTGTTAAACTAAAAATAAAACATTAGAAAACGGCAATACTCCGTTTATCCCGCCACTTATGGAGTATATGTGGAATAATCAAGTAAAATATAATGCAGATAACCGGAACAACTCCGTTTATCTGCTAGTTGGTGGCAATTTGTTGTGAGACGTTAAACTTCTTAATAAATGAAAAATGTAACAAACTCTAATTCGACGTACAATGAAATGTACGTAGCTTTTGCCATGGAGAAAAACAGTACGCAAAGGTTTGAGTTAATTACTGGTTTTCATCCTTTTGAAAAAAGAATGCTGACTGAACGAGAAGAACGGCAGATATTCTCATTTTTATCTTTGGTTAATCATACTGAAATAATTAATTCAAAAGTTGATTTAGACTATATAAAAACCGCGAAATTGTATCTAAAATTATTTCCAGAATTGCATAATTATTTAGGCACATCAGAACAGTCTTTTTATAAAAAGTTATGGCAAGTAGTTTTAAACGAGGTTTTACCTGTTAAAATTGGATACGTTTTCAGCCCGTATGCGACAGCAACAAGAACACTTCTGAAAGACAAAATTGACAAATTTAAGAGTGAGTTTCATGATTTGAGTTATCAAGATTTACGGACGAAGAACAAAATAGTTTGGACTATGCCCTTTCCTGCATCAAGTGAATTTGGTGTAGTAGTAGAAGAGAAAGTAGGAATCGGCAGTGCTTTGAAGGGAGGAATATCAATAAATCAATTTCCTTCCGGCTTTTTATCCAACTATCTACTTAACAGCCAACAATCTTTTGATAAATTATTAAATGCTAATCAATTTGAAGAATTGGTTGGAGTTGTATATGAAAATGAAGGCTGGAAGATTAAGAGAACAAAGAAAACAAGAGATGGCGGAAAGGATTTGATAGCCACGAAAATTACTGACAGCGGTGAGAAAATTATGGCTTACATAGAAGCTAAAAAACCGGATAAAAATAAAATTAAAGTTGAACAAGTAAGAGAATTTTATGGCGTAATAAGAGATGAAACAAATAGAGGCTACTTTGTAACATCTTCTGTGTTTACCCGTGATGCAAAAAGATGGCTACAGAAGAAATTAAATTTGGCTCCTGTAACAATAGAACTAATTGAAGGAAAAGAACTAATATCAAAACTGAGCAAGTTGATTGATGGAAATGCGTTCACCTATTTTCATAATACAACTCCTTGACACTGTTAATACTGTCACCAACAGTGTCTTTATAAAATTGTGGCTGGACGAATGGGCATTCGGCTTTAAATCGTTATTTTGCTTTTGTAATTAATTGAAACAGGCGTTTTTCAATTGCCACAACTTCATAAACACTTTAACGTTAGCTGCAATTTTCGAACGACAAAAGTTTCTAATACCAAACATTCCTTCGATGCGTCAACCCCCAGTCAATCATAGTATCTATAAGATTAAGCAAACTTTTACCAGATTCTGTTAGTTGATATTCAATTAAAACCGGGGTTTGATTATATACTTTACGCACCACAATACTATTTATCTCCAGTTCTTTTAGTTCTTTAGAAAGCATGCGGGGGGTAATTTTTTCTATATTATCCAGTAAATCTTTAAACCGGATTTTGCCACGTAATAAAGAAGCAATAATAGGCAACTTCCACTTGCCGCTAATAACGTTCATCGTATCTGTTAAAGCTAATACATAGTTTTGCGGGCATCGCTCGGATGCTCCTGCTTGCTGTACAATTTCTTTAAAATCATTCATCTTTATTAGTTTATATAATCCACTATACAAAAGTATACTACTTATTATTAATAACAAAGTATAAAAAGTATAGTAACCTCCATAGCTTTGGCACTTCATCAAAATAATAATTATGATTTTAGTTACAGGTGCAACAGGGAACTATGGTTCGAAAGCCATAGCCCATTTATTAAAAAAGGGAGTAGCCGCAACCAATATTGCAGCCTTGGTAAGAAATGAAGAAAATTACCAGGTGTTAGCAGAACAAGGAGTTATTATTAGAATAGGCGATTATGCTGATGTTGATTCAATGGTAAAAGCTTTTGCAGGAGTGGATAAGCTATTATTAGTTTCCAGTAATGACCGAGGTGCAATTGAAAACCGCACAAAACATCACATCAATGCCATAACAGCTGCTAAACAAGCTAATGTTAAGCATATTATTTATACCTCTTTTGTCAGAAAGAATGGTCATGAAACTTCTGCTATTGCTGGTTTTCAGAATTCTCATGTAGAATCCGAAAAGTTTTTAAAAAAAAGTGGTATAAACTACACTATTCTGCAAAACGGCATTTATCAGGAAATGATCTTGGCCTTCATAGGCGATAAAGTTACTGAAACAAGTACTATTTTATTTCCGGCACAAGCTGGTAAAGCAAGTTGGGTTCTGCGGGAAGAACTTGCTGAAGCAGCCGTTGCTATATTAACTACCCAAGGGCATGTAAACAAGACTTATGCTTTAACCAACAATACATCGGTAAGTTTTGAGCAAATAGCTACCTTTATCTCGGAAGCTTTGGGCAAAGAAGTAAAATATCTTTCTCCTGATGTGGAGGCGTTTAAAGCCATCTTGGAAAAAGCAGGTGTGCCGGAAATGTACATAGGTATGTTTATTATGTGGGGCACTGCGGTGGCAGAAGGGATGATGGACTTGGAAGATAACACTTTAGAATCTTTACTAGGCAGAAAGCCAACCAGCGTGAAACAATTTATAGAAAAGATTTACAGTTAATTTCTTCTGCCTTTTAATTTAATAGGTTGCTGAAATAAACGTGTAATTTCAACAACCTATTTGGTTTTATACTTAATTTGAAAATAACTATGGCCAACACAACCTAAAAAGCATTAAAACGCTTTTTAGCCGCGGCCTGTTAGTGGCAATGGCAGCATGACACCCAACCAACAGAAACCCTAACAATCGTTCCATACAATTTAACTACAAGAAATACCAATCCGGCTACACTTTCTCGGATGTCAATTGAGAATTTTGCAATTGATATTTAAGTCAGTTTCAAAAACAATTAAAAAATTATGCAAAAAAGAAAATTAGGGAACAGCGGATTAGAAGTTTCGGCATTAGGGTTTGGCTGTATGAGTTTAAACTTTTTGGACGGCAAGGGACTTGAGAAAAAGGAAGCAATAACACTACTGCGCAACGCAGTTGAAAGAGGCATCACATTTTTTGATACCGCAGAGGCCTATGGACCTTATACCAATGAAGAAATTGTGGGCGAGGGATTACAACCATTGCGTAAAGATGTTGTGATCGCAACAAAATTTGGTTGTAAAGACGCTAAACCAACAACAGGTTTAGATAGCAGACCAAAAACTATCAGAGCAGTAGCCGAAGCGTCATTAAAAAGATTGAGAACAGATTGTAAGCTTCCCTGAAAATAGAACTGTTTGAGAAGAGAAAAAAATTTAACTTAGAACAGTGCTTATGAAAAGAAAAACCTTCAGTCCCCAACAAATTGCCAAAATCCTTAAGGAGTTTGAGGAAGGCAAAAGCGCCGCCGAGATTAGCCGGGAGCATGGCCTGAGCCAGGCAGCTTTTTACAAATGGCGGCAGCGCTACAATGGCATGGATGCCACGGAACTCAAACGGCTCAAGGACTTAGAAGAAGAGAACCGACGGCTGAAAGCCATGTACGCCGAACTAGCCTTGGATCTAAAGCTAGCCAAAGAAATCATTGAAAAAAAGCTTTGAAGCCCTGCCAAAAGCGACAGCTCGTGGAAGAGGTGTACCAGCAACCACAAGCCGGCATCAGTAGGGCGTGCCGGGTATTGAACTTAAGTAAGTCGGTTTACTACTATCAAGTTGTTAAAGATAACCAGCCGCTGGAAGAAGCTTTACGGCAGAAAGCCGAGCAGCATCCCCGCGAAGGCTTTTGGAAAGCTTTCAGGCGGTTGCGCCAAGAAGGTTATCTCTGGAATCATAAACGGGTTTATCGCATTTACAAGGCTATTGGATTGAATATCCGGCGCAAAGCGAAAAGGCGCTTACCCGCCCGCACTCAACAGCCCTTGCAAGTACCAGAGTCGTTGAACCACACTTGGTCGATTGATTTTATGAGTGATGCTTTGGAAAACGGGCGAAAGTTCCGCTCCTTCCATGTCCTAGATGATTTTAACCGAGAAGCACTGCACATGGAGGTAGACTTTTCGTTGAAGAGCAATCGGGTAGTCTGGGTACTTAATCATTTGATCAGGCGAAGGGAAAAACCAAAACAGATTCGAATGGATAATGGACCAGAGTTTATTGCTAGCTTAATGACGGAATGGAGCCAGATGCAAGGCATTGAGTTGATTTATATTCAACCCGGCAAGCCGACCCAGAATGCTTTTGTGGAACGCTTTAATGGCACTTTCCGGAGGCAGGTGCTAGATGTCTACATGTTTGAAAACCTGGAGGAAGTAAGAGAAATTACTTCTACTTGGGTAAACGACTATAACCATAAACGACCACATGATGCTTTAGCCGGAATGCCACCCAGTGAGTACGCCAGAAAAAAACAATTAGAACTAATATTATCTGCTTAACCAAATTTATACTTTTACCCAGTTCTAATAATGGGAAGCCGACAAGATTACATTGATTTGTTCTATCAGCACAGAGTTGACCCAAATGTTCCAATAGAAGATGTTGCAGGAACGGTGAAAGACCTGATACAAGAGGGCAAAGTAAAATATTTTGGTTTGTCCGAAGCAGGTGTAAAAAATATTCGCAAGGCACATGCAATTCTGCATGTAACAGCATTACAAAGCGAATACTCTTTGTTTTGGCGTGAACCCGAGAAAGACATCATCTCAACGTTAGAAGAGTTAGGAATTGGTTTCGTTCCGTTCAGTCCATTGGGCAAGGGTTTCCTCACAGGTACAATAAACACAAAATTACCGGATATAGACCGCAGGAATATCATTCCTCGTTTCAGCGAAGAGAACATAAAAGCCAATCTAGCTTTGGTGAACGCACTTGCTGAAATTGCCAAACAAAAAAACATTACACCGGGGCAGTTAGCCTTGGCCTGGATATTAGCACAAAAACCTTGGATGGTACCAATACCAGCAACTACTAAATTGCATCGTTTAGAAGAAAACATCGGCAGTATAAATGTTGGATTAACAGCCGATGAGCTTGCAAAGATCGACGCAACAGTAAATGCCATTACACTTGTGGGTGACCGATATCCTGAGGTTTTAGAAAAGCAAATAGATAGAGAGTAAAGTAAAACAAAGTGTGGTCAATTACAAGATAATACCAAAAAGAGGCTGTAATTGACCACACTTTGCTTCCGGCATTGTAATGATCCGTTGTTAAACAGATTAATTACATTTTTAACAGAAGAAATGTAACCAGAGTCTAACATAAAGCAAATTAAAAGTATATCGCAACTTGTGCGGGAAGTAGGACTTCCTTCACCTTTGCATACATTGATCGCATTGGTGGATTACAATAATGTTTCGATCGAAAACTTTCCGAAGGGACAAAAAGTATGTATTGATTTTTATAAAATTGGCTTTAAGCCTACATTCAAAGGGCAAATAAAATACGGACAAGGATATTACGATTTTGAAGAAGGCGGATTAGCATTTTTGAAGCCTAAACAAATCGTTTTTCCTCCGGATGATCCAGAAAACTATGAAGGCTTTGCTTTGTTTTTTCACCCTGACTTTATACGAAATTATCCATTAGGAACCGCGATAAATCAATATGGTTTTTTTTCTTACAATGTTAACGAAGCCTTGTTTTTATCAGCAAAATAAAAAGAGATCATAGCCCATTTATTTGTTTCAATAGCTAATGAATTAGCTAGCAATATTGACAGTTTCAGCCAAGATGTTTTAGTATCACAATTAGAATTATTATTGAATTACAGCAATCGTTTTTATAATCGACAATTCATTACAAGAAAAGCTGTCAATAACGACATTATCACTTTATTGGACAAACTTCTAAACAATTATTTTGAAGAGGAAAACAGTCTTAAAAACGGCCTACCATCGGTAAAGTATATCAGTACGGAATTAAAATTATCACAACGTTATCTGAGTGATATGTTGCAATCCTTGACAGGACTTAATACGCAACAGTACATTCAGAACGCAATCTTAGAAAAAGCCAAAGAAAAACTATCAACAACAAACCTTTCCGTAAGTGAAATCGCTTATAATTTAGGTTTTGAACATTCACAATCGTTCAGCAAACTTTTTAAGACAAAGACAAATGTCTCTCCTTTAGAGTTCAGGCAGTCGTTTAAGTAAAAAAATGACAAAAAAGCGGAGGACTAAAGCCAGTTCAGGAACCCCATACAACTTTTATGGAGAAAAAAGCATCTACCTATTTAAAGCCTGAATATGTTTAAAATCTTATGTTTGGTTATTTCTCTAATAACATTCCATACTTATGCCCAAACTTCCATTACCGGTATAATTACTAATAACCACAACGAACCTATCCCCTATTGTTCTATCGGTATTAAAGGCGTAAAGGTTGGTGCAATGTCGGATGCCAATGGGAACTACCATTTAGTGATTCCGGATGAAATTAATCAACCAATCATTTTCAGTGCTATTGGTTATGTCAATACAAGTAAAAGTAAAGATGAATTACTAACAAGCTCTAATGTTATATTGGAATACAACCCCATCTTACTTAAAACAGTGGTTATCAAGCCAAAAAAGATGAAAGAAAAAATAATTGGCCAAAAAACAAGGCCAATGGTTACTTTCTCTAAAATGTTTGACCAAAATGTTCCAACAATTGAACAAGGAAACATTTTTAATATTTATCCAGAAACAGAATTAAAATCTTATAGTTTCTTTATTATTCCAAGTTCTAGATTTGAAGAAATCACTTTAAAACTGAATATTTATAGCATTAAAGAAAATATTCCAGAAAAATTATTGCTTTCCGAAAACATTATCTATAAAACAAACAGTACCGGATGGCAAAAAATAGATTTAACCCAATACAAATTAGTTTATAACGATTTAAAGCAGATAGCGCTAACGCTACAGCTCGTAGATCATAAACCTTTAGAAAATTCTGATTTTATATTTGGTATTTCTGCTAAGAAATCCATTTCAGATAATTTGTTATTCCGTTATCAAAATCAAGGGAATTGGGAGAAAAGTAAAGGCGTTTTCATTGCCAACTTAGATATTTCCTATGTTAAAAAGAATAAAATAATGGAACCAAGTGAAAAAGAAAACGATGACCAACTTCAAAATGATGCTGACACGCAATCAGTAATCAACTATTATATAAATAGCGAAAACGCTAACCAAACAAATTACGGGAAAGATAAAAGTGGGAAGTTTATAAATATAGGCGATGCCGAAATTTATTATGAAAGTTATGGTACAGGCGAACCACTGGTTTTACTCCATGGGAATAATGGATCGATTTCCGAATTCTATAAATTAATTCCGGAATTAGCTAAACATTTCCAGGTAATTGCTCTGGATACCCGGGGACAAGGCAAAAGCCCCGATTTAACCACTTCTGATTATACCTACGAATTATTTGCCAACGATTTGCTGCAAGTAATACAGCATCTTGATTTAGGGAAAGTAAATTTAGTAGGTTGGAGTGATGGTGGAATTACAGGATTAATTTTTAACGCAGCACATCCTGAAAAAGTAAATAAATTAATAACAATAGGCGCAAATTTAAGTCCGGATGGCATTGATGATGGTCTGATTGCTACTTTTAAAGAGCAACTAGCCGAACAACAAGGAAATTCGCGACTGATAAAACTTATGTTAAATCACCCCCACATCACGCCTAATCAACTCAAAAAAATACAAAGCCCGGTTTTGGTACTTGCCGGAAGCGACGACGTTATTAAGGAAGCGCATACGAAGCTAATCCATCAATCTATTAAAGATGCTAAACTCGAAATAATTTCAAACGCTACCCATTACATCCCATTTGAGCAGCCCGACCAACTGAATAAATTAATTATTGATTTTCTACAGAAATGAGGCTAATTACCAGAATTGGTATCTAATAGAAACTAGTTGAATCTGGTAGAATTCCTGGAAACTATTTTGATATAGTTTTCTAATTGGCTATTGAATCAGCACTGGCTGATTTATTTGGCTCCTTGCAGGTTACTTCAAGAGCTGAAATTGATAAAGTATTTTCCATTACACCAGAAGGCCGGCATTTACCCACCATCCACCCTTATAAGGCAGCTTCGCCACCGCATAGCCCTGCCCGGTACATTAACTTTATAAAATGCAGCCACGCTTTTTAGCAGTTATTTCTATCTTTATGCCGGCTTACCAAATTAGTTTACTACTTCATGCTTTACAAATTTAAAATTTTAGCTCTTTCTCTTTTGCTTCCGTTACCGGTTGCCGCACAGGAAAACCCCGCTTGGGAAAAAGTTTTTAATCGCATTAACACTGAGGTACAACAAAACTCCAAAGCGTATAGCACTTTACAACAAGCTTCAACTACCATTGGCCACCGCTTAACCGGCTCCGAAAACGGAAAAAAGGCCGAAGAATATGCTTATAATTTACTAAAGTCGTATGGCTATGAAACGGTGCATTACCAACCCTTTGAAGTAGAAAGCTGGCGCCGGGGTCAGTTACGGGTACGGGTAGGTACCGATGCCAACCATTTGCAGGAAATTAAATCGGTGTCGTTGGCGCATTCGCCGGTAAAAGCCGACCTTACCGCAGAAGTAGTGGATATGGGCAACGGCCTGGAAGCAGATTACCAGGCTCGTCCGGGAGCAGTTACCGGCAAAATTGCTTTGGTTTATTTAGGAGTTCTGCCAGGATCGGCACCGGGAACGGGCACTTTGCACCGCTCCGAAAAAACCGCAATAGCTACCAAGTACGGCGCCAGTGGTATCATCATTATTAATACCGTTGCTGGTGGCACTTTACTTACCGGCACCGCTTCGGTTACCGGCAAACTCATAACCATACCAGCGGTATGCATTGGCAAAGAAGACGGGCTGAAACTAAAAGATCAACTAAGCTCCGGCCCCCTGGTTTCTACAATTAACATGACCAATTTTTCCGGGGTAATTAAAGCCCGCAATGTAATTGCTACGTTGCCCGGTACGTCTTTTAAAAAAGAGAAAATTGTAGTGGGCGGCCACCTGGATACCTGGGATTTAGCCAGCGGTGCTATTGATAACGGCATTGGCTCTTTTTCGGTGATGGATATGGCGCGAACTTTTAAAATTTTAAAATTACAACCCAAACGAACAATAGAATTTGTGCTGTTTATGGGCGAAGAAGAAGGTTTGCTGGGCTCCAAAGCTTATGTAGCCGAAGCGTTAAAAGATAAATCGATTAACAACATTGCCTTTATGCTGAACTACGACATGACCAACGATCCCAAAGGTTACCATACTACCAGTGAAGCTTGTAAACCTTTATTCCAGTCAATCGGGAATATAGCCAGTAAAATCGATACAACTTTTAAAAATACCTTTAGCAGCCGGGCGGGCCTGCACAGCGATCATCAGCCGTTTATGCTGCACGGTTTACCCACAGGCGGTTCTTTCGGCGGCAAACTTCCCAAGGGAGGCGGCGATTGTTACCACGCCGATTGCGATGGTTTTGATTTGGTAGAGGAAAGCGGCCTGAAAAACACGGTTCGTTTCAGCAGCATGCTGGTTTATGGTTTAGCCGATGCCCCCAAAATACCCACGAAACGCTTAACTGACGCAGAAACCAAAGCTTTTTTAATCGCTAATAAATTACAGGAGCCTTTAAAAATTGCCAGCGATTGGCGCTGGGCAGATTAAAAGCGCCGAACATAAAATTATTATTTTTAAATTTTTAAGGTTCCATCATTTTTCATGAAGCTTTTTCGGAATAGCTGATTTATACTAAAAACCTGTTTCTACTTCTATTATTTAGCATGCCCCATATACATAAAGCCAAACCGCAGCATAGTGGTTTGGCTTTATTTTTCTAAACTTAAGTAAAACGGTTTTCTACAGGGGTTCCCAGAGTTCAATCTTATTGCCCTCAGAGTCCATGATGTGAATAAATTTACCGTATTCGTATGTTTCCATTTCATCCAGAATAGTTACCCCGTTTTCTTTTAGCTTTGTAATAAGTCCTTCTAAATTCTGAACCCGGTAGTTTATCATAAAGTCTTTCTTGGATGGTACAAAATAAGTACTTCCTGTTTTAAAGGGAGTCCATTGGAGTTGATTGATTTCGTCGGGGGTATTTATATTTCTGGATTCAAAGGTGCTCCCCCACTCATTTACCTCCAAACCTAAATTAGTAGCGTACCATTTTTTAATTTCCTGAGGGCTATCCGAGAAAAAGAAAATTCCTCCAATGCCCGTTACCTTTGGAATAGTAATATCTGCGATGGGTGTATTATCCCTGTTGTTTATTGGTTCTTCCATTGCATTTATTTCTATTGCTTGAATTAAGGCAGGTAAAAACTCGCTTATTGAATAATTGCGGAAATACACCGTCTCTATATTCTATTTAAGTTATTCGGTCAATACTAAAAAGTGACAAATAAAAATCAGGAGCAAAATGGCCCGTTTTAAAATAATTCTTCAGAAGAAAAGCAGCGCCAAACGGAGTAATAAAATTACTTTTCTGGGGCGAGAAGTATATTTATTTAAAACCGTTTTAAGTTAAAAAATTTCTCTTTTGGAAAAGGTCAAATTTTTAAAAATTTACATTTTTCTCTGGTACATACGGATATACGGTTTTAGACTAACTAGTACCTTTTAGCCATCCGGCGACAATAAATTCAGTACAATTTATTTTCTTTATTCTACATCGTAATCAATGAATTAGCCGTAGTAAAGCCATTGTAGTACCTCAAATTTTGCTTTGCCAATAAGGGCAACAGTAAAGTTTACCTTGGAATGATTTTAGGTTTGCGAGCAGGTAATTTTAGCCAGGAAATAAGAAAATGAAAATAAACAAGATACGGTTAAGCCTGTGGGCTATTTGCTTGTTGTTAATGGTAAGCAGTACCGCCTGCAAAACTGGTTCTACTGCAAGTAGCAACAACACATCCAACACCGATCGCAGGAATTTACCGCCCGAGCGCGTAGATATCCGGGGAAGCATTATTAACCGGCATTACAGCCAAGGCCAGGTTATGCTGGAGGTAGAAGGCATCGTTTCGCAGAATACCCGCTATAACCGGGCTTTTGTACTGGTATTGCCCACCAGCCAGATTACAGACTTGAACGGCAGCACCATAAGCCTAAGCGAACTGCAAATCGGGCAAAATGTAGCTGTTTTGCTACGCGCCGGCGGTAAAGGCAACTTAGTAGGCATGGGCGTAGCGCGCAAAATGTGGGTAGAGTAAATACTTAACTTGCTTCCGGGATTATATTATGTTGGTTGATTAAGAGCGAAGCAAATTTTTAAAAAATTGCTCCTATTAGCCGGCTCCTTGCGATTTAGGAATAACAGCTTCCTGCGTAGAGTGTACGCCTTTCACTTTTAATTGGCGACGGTATACTTTATCGGTAGTTTTTACAAACAAGAAATCGGGCGTTTCCTGATCGAACCACAGTGCAATTGGCTGGCCACTGGGCAAAGGCAAAATAGCCCGTACCCGGCCATTCTGGTCACAAACCTGGATGCCTAACTCGGTAGCCACGTACAAATTACCAAGCTCATCAAAGGCCATACTGCTTATTTCCCGATTATCTTCGTTGCCCGGATTGTGTAACCAATACAGCTTTTGTTTATTAGCTAAGGTTCCGTTGGGCTCTACGGTATAGTTATACAACCAGCTCGAATGTTTGATACTGGCAATCAATTGTTTTTTATCCGGTGAAATAGCAATGGCATTGCCTAAATTTTGGTCTTGATCCACTACTCTCGTTTTATTTTTGGTACGGTAATTTATTTTTCCTTTTTCCAAAGTATAACGTGTTCCGTTGGGCAACGCAATTACGTTGTTGGGGTCTTTGGATATAGGCTTATTTAACGTACTCTCTTGCCACGTTTGGGTGGAGTCCAGGATGGTTTGGAGCATGTTATTCGCGGACCAGCCACTTTTTACGGGAGTGGGCCAGGCTTTCCATAACCAGCGCATGGCATCGGCGAAAATAGCGGTAGCCTGTTTGGTTTCGTGGCCTCCCTCCTGCCAGGTATGGGTTACCTCGTAACCGGCAAAATTTAAGGCAGCTTCCATGTTTAAGTTCGAATGGTACCAGTTGCCAAACAACGGATTCCAGGTATCGTTTTTATTATCCTGCAAATATACGCGCAAAGGTTTAGGCTCGGTTTTCCGGGCCAAAATCGGATATTGGTCGCCGCCGCGCATGCCAATGTACGTACCAATGGCGCTAAAAACCCGGCTATATAAATCTGGCCGTTGCCAGGCGGCAGTAAATGCACAAATGGCCCCGCTGCTGGCGCCCGCAATAGCCCGGTCGTTTGCCACTGCTGAAATTCGGATTGGCCGCCCATCCGAAGCTTTTTGTTTTTGTACATCCGGCAAAATTTCTTCTTCTATAAACCGGGCAAAACGGTCGTTCATGTTATCAAACTCGTTGGTACGATTGTACCGGATAACCGTACCATCTTTGGCTTTAATCGTGCCCGCTTGAATAAAAACCCCAATAGTTACGGGCATTTCTTTTTTGCTGATTAAATAATCAAATACGGTGGGCGCGTTAAACAAAACCCCATCCAGACAAACAAATAAACAGGCCGGCTTTTCCGGAGTATAGGCCTTGGGAATGTAAACCCAGTAGGTGCGGCTGGTGCCCGGGTACAGTTTCGATTGGTTAAATTCAAAAGACAGTACTTCACCGGGCGGCACCTCGGCCGACGCATGCTGGGCCGGTTCGTATGGATAACTTTTATTAGCCATATCCTGTGCCCAACCCATTACCTTAAAGCTGAAAATTAAAAAAATTAAAAAAAGCAATCGCCGCATTGTAAATGAAGGTAAACAGGTTATGTCGAAATTTGGTAGAGGATAAAAAAGTATGATAAAATAAATAAAGGCAGTAAAAAGCTTAATGAGATGGAATGCGCGAGAGTCTCCTCAAGCTAAACTGTCCTTACTGTCAGAGCAGCAAGGTAGTTAAAAACGGAAAGAAAAAGAACGGTTCCCAGAACCAACGCTGCCGGAATTGCCAGGAGCAGTGTCGGGCAAGTTATTGTTATAAAGGAGCGAACTTAGCCCTAAAACTGTTACTATTTCGGCTTTTGGAGCAGAATAGTAGCATCCGGGATATTGAAGTCATTACATGGAATCAGCCAAAAATGTATGCTGGATAACTTATGCCGGCCGGGAAATGGCATGTGGATGCAAACAATCGCCCAACTTTATAAATCCGTACTGATTAAGGAAGTGTGGAGTTTTGAGGGCAAACGCATGAAAGGGAAATACGGGTTGTTGTTTTAATCAAAAATTATTTAACATAATAAATAAAATATCCCTTTATACCAAGTAGCATGAGCCCGATTTATGGAAAGACGCTAAACTATCCCGTTGTTCAGCGGGTGAAGTAGTCCGGCGAAAAACAAAAAAATGAATGCCACTCTTTTACCCGATTGATTATCTGTATTTTTTAAAAATTAGCAAAACCGGTTAAATTGCAGTACTAATTATAACGGAAATGCCTGATACTACAGTTGGTCGGCCCCGGCCCGTATACCGCGATACCTGGGTAAAAATAATTGGTATTCCGGCTATAACGGGTTTTGCTTATTACCTCACCTACGATCATGTAGAATTTAACGGCTGGTTTATTTACGAAATCTTCAGCGATGCCCTTAAGATTTTCCTGGTCTGGCAGGTAGTTTTTTATCTAATCACCACCCTCGACAAAGTACTGCCCTGGCCGCAGCAATTAATAAAACGGTTGTTGGTGCAAACTCTGGTTACCGCTATCGGCGGAATTATGGCTCTTAGTATTCTGGTTTTCCTGGATTACGCGTTTATCCGGCCTTACCAGATTAACCATTACTGGAGCCTGGACGTGGTAATTGCCCTTATTTTTATTTTGTTTATTAATGGCATTTACGCGGCTTTGTATTTTTACGATTCGTACGTAACCAGCGTAGCCGAAAAAGCAAACCTGGAGCAAAGCCTGGAGATTAAGGTAGAACAAATAAAGGAAGAATTAAAGGCCGAAGACTTTTTTACATCAGCCCGCGAACAGCTACTGGTAAAAGTAGGCCGCAAAGAAATTCTGGTACCTTACCCCGATATAACCTGCCTTTACTCCGAAGCGAAAGAAACGTATGTACTTACCCACGACAACAAAACCTACTTGCTGGATTTATCCCTGGACCGCCTCGCGGAACAACTACCCGACAGTAGATTTTTCCGGGCCAACCGTAAGTGTATTATCACCCCGGAATTAATTCGCAGTATTACCACCGAAACGCACGGTAAACTTACTGTGCATCTTCAACCCAAACCGCAACTACCCGCTACCTTAAGCATTAGCCGCGACAAAGCCCCGGCGTTTCGGCGGTGGCTGAAACGTTAAATCAGCAATTCGTCGCTTTATTTTGGGTGTTTCGGTAACAAAACCGGCTTTTTAGACGCTACCGGGCCTTTGGTGCCTTTAGATTTGCCCCGGCATTTCAGACTAATCAGCACCATGAAACCTCAACAATTATTCGTCTTTTCCTTACTCCTCCTCGTTGTTATTTCACCCATCCGGGTAAAGGCCCAAGGCTTACCAGAGCCCATTGTTTTGCACATTAACCATCTATTTCGTACCTGGAACAATTCTAAAACGCCTGGTGCGGCCATCGCCATAATCAAATATGGGCAAGTCATTTATCAGCAAGCCTATGGCATGGCTCACGTGGCACATCAGGAAAAACTTACGCCCGATCATACTTTTTGGGTAGCCTCTATGGCCAAGCAATTTACTGCCCTAAGCGTTGCCTTATTAGCCGAAGAAGGCAAGCTGAGTTTAAACGATGATATCCGGAAATATTTACCGCAACTCCCGGACTTAGGCGATACCGTGCGCATCCGGCATTTAATCCATCATACCAGCGGTTTGCACGACGGGTTTACTTTAATCGGACTCACTTTTAAAGGCGAAAAGCATTATACAAATCAAGAAGTAATAGCGGCTATGGCTCAGCAAAAAAGCTTAAACTTTAAGCCCGGCACCCGCTACGAATACCTGAACAGCGGTTACGTGTTGCTAGCCGAAATTGTAGCCCAAGTCAGCAAAAAAAGCTTTGCCCAATATACCCAAGCCGCCATTTTCCGGCCACTCGGCATGACGTACACGCAGTTTGCCGGAAATTTTAAAAATTCTGTTCCGCAGTTGGCTACGGGCTACGGAGTGAATTATAAAGATGGAAAAGTTACATACCGGCCCCAGCATTTTAAAGGCAACACCGTAGGATCGAGCGGTTTGTTTACTACCTTATCGGACCTGACGAAGTGGGACGCCAACTTATACCACAACCAACTCGGGAAAGGCAACCCGGCTTTAATCAAGCAACTTTTAACCCCCGATACCTTAAACAACGGCACCCCCAATCCTTATGGTTTTGGGTTAGAAGTAGGCACGTACCAGGGATATCAGGCAACCAGCCACAGCGGCGCCGACCCCGGTTATAAGGCCGAAATGGTGCGCTTCCCGGACCAGCGTTTAACTTTAATCTGCCTGGCCAACACTGAAGATCAATATAGTCTAACTCCCAAACTTCTAAACCTAGGCGCTCGCATTATTCAGGGTAAAGTAACCGAAAATAAACCAGCAGAAATTAACAAAACAGAAAACTTATCCCGGCTTACCGGCTATTATTTAAATCCGGAAAATCACTCGGATTTAAGCCTTATCACAGAAAAGCAAGGCAAACTATTTGCCGCCACTTCGCTCCAGGGCTACCAGGCGCCTTTGGTGCAAACTGCGCCTGGTCAGTTCCAAAACGACGGTTTGCTGGAATACGCTATTTATTTCCGGAAAACCGATGCGGGCGAAGTAGCCGGTATGGTATTGAAAAACCTGCGGGAGAACGAAGTGTTTCTGCAAAAAGTAAAACTAATTACCTTAAATCCAGAAAATTTAAAAAAATACGCTAGCCGCTATTATTCTCCCGAGCTAAATAAAACGTACCGCTTAACAGTAAAAAAAGGCAAATTAGGACTTAAAATTTACGGGATCATCCACGTGCCTTTTCAACCACTGGAAGGTAACCAGTTTCTGGCTGATTTAATTGGGAATAATTGCTTTATTTTTCAATCAGACACGGCAGGCAACATTACCGGTTTTTCCTTTAACCGTAACGGAGTAACAAACCTTACCTTCACGCGCCACCTTTGAAACTTGAATTTAACAGCCAAATTTCAGGTAGTTGGATAAAAAGAAAATTTAAAAAATTGTTAATTTTTAAAATTTCACCCCGGCAATCACCAGCCGGGGTTTTCTCATTTTATTAGGAAAAGCGTTACTCCAGTAAGTTTTAAATTACGGTAAACGTTGCCGTTAAACCCACACAAAAATTCCGCGACAATTTAGCTACGCCAAAAATCGCCCGGCTATGTGTGCCTTTATCGCCCAGCACCTGCACAAATAAATCCGAAGCGCCATTTACTACCGCGGGAGCCTGGTCAAAATCTGTTTCGGCCTGGTAATAAGCATCAAAATGGTTTAAACCTAAAACCTTATCAAACCCGATATATTGGTTTATCTGAGCCAACACATTTAATGCGCAAAGCTGCATGGCTTTATACCCTTCTTCCGTCGAAATTTCGCTGCCCAGTTTGCCCCGGTAAAGCACTTCGCCGTTTTTAAACGGAAACTGAATGGCCAGGTAAGCAATTTCCCCCCGGATATTTACCGAAACATAGTTGCCCCCAGGCTTAGGCGGCTCCGGCAACTGCAAACCCAGTTCTGCTAATTTTTCGTGAATGTTCATGCGGGTTATTTTTTATAATTCAGACGTGGTAAATTATCGGCAAATAACATCATTTACCAGCTTCTTTAAGTTTTACCCAAAGTATTTTGGCGAAAAAACCGGTACAGGAGGTGAAGACACAACCTTTAACGGCATTCAGCAGCGCTATTTAAAATGCCACCCATTTTTAACTCGATTCTCTCGCACTTCTGTTATGTAAGAAAGTAAATTTTTAAAATTTACTTTTTGCAGAATCTTAAAACTAAAGCTATAAGTCACATTTTCACGAAACAGGAATAGTTACTCATACTTTTACTTTGCTATCCCGAAAAGCCGGTTCTGCCATATTTTAAAATTTTAAAAATAGCTGGCCAGAAAATGTATTAAATAATCAAAGGACGCTAATGCCCTTAAGGTAATTAAAAAAGGGGTCGCTGTATTCAAGATTAAATCCGAAAATCAAATTTTTTAAAAATTGCCCGGCACCTTGTTCTTCCACTGCAATTAAAAAGGCTAGCTCATTAAATTTCCAGTTATAACCAACCCTCCGGAACGTTGTTCAACACTAATAAACCTTCGCTACTTACCAGCCAAGTAGATTGCAAAATCAAGTCTAAAATACAACTAAATAATTTAGCAAAACATTTAATTTACTACTAAATTATTTATCATCATTATAAATAAAAAAATTTTTATACGAGCAATTACAACAATAATAATTAATTGATATTCAGATAATTAAATTTTAAAAAAAGCAGCAAAATTTAACACTTTTTGCAACTAAACCGGATGTACTTTTTGTTAGTAAATTATGAAAAAGCTAACGGACGAAAACGTAATTCCTTTATTTTCGGAAGAGCCCAAAAGGCCCGATGAAGTATGGCGCAAATCCATCCCAGCCCAGGTTTTTCTGAATTATTTTTTTGCTATTAACTACCACATCCAGCATACCGATGATGCCTTTGGTTTACAGCATTTAAGTTTCTTCCGGGAGCACCGCGCCAAGCTCACCGAAAAGGACTTAGTTGCAATTACCAAACTCCTGCATAGTTGCTGGAGCACCGAATATGCCTTGCGCGCTACGGCTGAACTAGGCAACGACGATTACCTCCGGAATGCTTTGCACTGGACATTTCCGCAGGCGTATTATACCGTATTTGCAGGCTTGCAGGCTTTTTTGTATACCCTGGATGTAAAAACCAACAATGCTACGGTGCTGCGGCGCGAAGCGGGTCGTTTGGTGGTGAAAAACGCTTACCCCAGAGCCATTGGTTATTATGCCGCCGGTCCGTATTACGATTTCAGCGTGCATCGTTTGCCTCTGGCCGGTTCTAAACCTAGCTTGCACATTCCCGAAAAAGGCATTGAGGTGCAGGCCCAGATTGGTCAGTTTTTACGTACCACCCGTAAATTAAAGGCCATAACTACGCGGCAACAAGTGCAGAGTAACCCTAGTACGGCTATCCGCAGTTCCAAAACCGGTTTAGTACTGGATAAGTGGGGCGCTCCGCATTGGGACCAGATTACCTGGCGTTTGGGGTATACCACTATATTTGATTTGCTCAGTCGGTTGCGTATTTCGTCGAGCAACAAAGAAATCGACCGGTTTGTGGAAGCCGATATTGATTTTAAATTATTCCACGAATCGCTGCTGAATATTGTGAGTTATTTAAACGCGGTGCACGAAAGCTACGTAGCCCAGGCCATAGGTATTGAGAAGTACCAGGAAATAGTGGCTACCTTACCGGCGCACTTGCAACACAGCTTTGTACAAGACCGGCTGCACGCTAAAGTGGCGCCGCTTTTCCCCGGAAGTGGCCATCTGCAAATGGGCGCTGCCGCTTAAGTTTTTATTATCTCCTACTCCATATACCAAATGCACCGGCCCCCAGAGTCGGTGCATTTTTACTTTATAAATAAGGCTAATTTTTTAAATTTTTGCATTTTACCCACTGCTTACTATTCGGGCCAAATCTGAAGCAGTAACTTTTTCTTTTCCCCGCTGATTATCCGTAACATTGCATACCAATCTGGATGGATTTTATAGCAGCATGATTTTAACTTTACTTTCCCTTTTATTACAAATTACTCCTCTTTCTAACGCAGGCAATTGGCTTACCCCTTACGAAAAAAGCCTTGGCACCAAAACCGCTACCTATTCCGAGTGCATCCGGTATTACCAACAACTGGATAATGCCTACGATGAATTTAAAATGGAAGAATACGGGTCCACCGATTCGGGTAAACCCTTGCATTTAGCGGTATTGTCGTTGGATAAAGATTTCAACCCGATTTCGGTGCGCCGGAAAAACAAACGGATAATATTAATTCAGAATGGCATTCACCCGGGCGAGCCCGAAGGCATTGATGCCAGTATGATGCTGGCCCGCGATTACCTGCAAAAAAAAGAACTGCGAGCTTATTTAAAAGACGTGGTTGTGTTGTTTATTCCCATTTACAACGTTGACGGCTCTTTAAACCGGAACCGCCACAGCCGCGCCAACCAGGACGGTCCAGAATCATACGGCTTTCGGGGTAATGCCCGAAATTTAGACTTAAACCGCGATTACATTAAAAATACGTCGCGTAATGCACAATCTTTTACGGTACTTTTCCGGGAATGGCAACCCGATGTTTTTGTGGATACCCACACCTCCAACGGCGCTGATTACCAACACACCATGACTTTGATTGCCACGCAAAAAGATAAACTGCAAGCTCCTTTACGCGATTACCTGACTACGCAATTATTACCGCAGTTGTACGGGCAAATGCAAAAACGCCAATGGCCCATGAGCCCCTACGTTGACAGTAAAGGCGAATCGCCGGATACCGGTTTAGTAGGTTTTTTAGAAACCCCTCGTTACTCTACTGGTTACACTGCTTTGTTTAACACCATCGGCTTTATCACCGAAACCCACATGTTAAAGCCATTCCCAAATCGGGTACAGGCGCAGTACGCTTTTTTAGATATTTTAATCCGGATTGTGCAGCAAGACGCCGGTAAAATTGCCGCTGCCCGTAAAAAAGCCGACCAGGATGTATTGTTGCAAAAGCAATTTGCTATTTCCTGGCAGCTAGATACTACCGCTGTGGATACCATTACTTTTCTGGGCTACGCAGCCAAACACAAACCCAGCGAAGTAAGCGGTTTAAGCCGTTTATACTACGATCGCAACACCCCTTTCAGCAAAAAAATCAACTACTACAACACCTTCCGACCCGAAACTACCATAACCAAGCCCATCGCGTATGTGGTACCGCAGGCCTGGGAAGAAGTAATTGACCGCTTACGTTTAAACCACGTAAAAATGCGGACTTTGCGCCGCGATACCAGCTTTACCGCCGAAGTGTATTACATTGCTGATTATAAAACCAGTTCCCGGCCCTACGAAGGACATTATCTCCATTCGGGAGTACAAGTGCGTACCGAAAAACAAAAGCTGCACTACTTCGCTGGCGATTACCTGATCCTGACGAACCAACCCGCCAGCCGTTTTCTCGTGGAAACCCTGGAACCCCAGGCTACCGATTCTTACTTTAACTGGGGCTTTTTTGATGAAATTTTACAACAAAAAGAATATTTCTCTAGCTACGTTTTTGAAGATATTGCCGCTCAATTGCTCCGGGAAAATCAAAATTTAAAAAAACAATTGCAGGATTACCTCGCCAGCAACCCGGAAGCTGCTAAAAACGGGCAAGCCCAACTCGACTTTATTTACCGCCATTCTCCGTACTACGAAAAGTCGCATTTACGCTACCCTATTACCCGCATTGGGGAGAAATAAGGTGAATAAAAGATTTTATTTAAAACTTTATGCTATTCGTTTTTATTGGTTTTCAATTAAAAAAATACCCGACTTATATTAAAATTAAAAAATAAAATACCGAAATAGAACTGGCCAGGAATTCAGGAACTCTATTATCTAAATTTTAAATTTTAAAAATTTGCAATATGGAAACGGAGAAACTGTATCTTACTTTACTGGTATATGTTCGGAAAGGAGAAGAAGAAACTTTTTTAAAATACGAAGATCAGGTGTTACCACTCTTGCCCCAATATTACGGTGAGTTAGTGTATCGAATCCGGCCGGATAAAAGTAATTTTGTGCATGCTACGGACGAGCTTCCTTACGAAATTCACCTACTAACCTTTCCTACGACCCAGGATTTTGAAAATTTCCGGCAAGACCCGGAGCGGCTCAAACATCAACCTTTATTTACTAAATCGGTTCGAAAAGTTTTGTTATTGCCTGGTCAAAGCTAAGAATTGCCCATATAAATTAATAATCAAAACTTTTACTTTGTTCCGCTTACTCTATAAATTCAGTAATCTATAACGGCTTAATTAAAAACATTTGGCACCCGTCCTGCAAATAAATAATTTATCAAAAAAATATGGCTCAGTACTGGCCTTAAACCAGGTAAGCTTAACCGTGGAGGCCAGCAGCGTTTATGGGTTATTGGGCCCGAATGGCAGCGGCAAAACCACTACCTTGGGCATTGTGCTGGATGTATTACATGCTACCTCGGGTACTTTCACGTGGTTCGGCGAAAAAATCAGCCACTCTACCAAACGCCGCATTGGCGCCATTCTGGAAACTCCTAATTTTTATCCTTACTTATCGGCGTACCAGAACCTGCAAATTACCGCGGATATTAAAAACGTGTCGCATCAAGTTATACCCGCCGTGCTCGATAGGGTCGGATTATTAAACCGCAAAGATTCGGCGTTTAAAGGATTTTCATTAGGCATGAAACAACGTTTAGCTTTAGCCGCGGCCTTATTAAATAACCCGGACGTACTGGTGCTAGACGAACCTACCAACGGCCTGGACCCGCAAGGCATTGCCGAAGTGCGGGAGTTAATTAAACAAATTGCCGGCGAAGGTAAAACCATAATTATGGCCAGCCATTTACTTGACGAGGTAGAAAAAGTATGTACCCACGTGGCCGTGCTGCAAACCGGTATACTGCGGGCATCTGGTTCGGTAAGTTCCATTCTGGCGAAAGACGATCAGGTTATTATCAGCCTACCCGGTGACCAGCAAGCAGCATTGGCTTTGTTGCCGCAACTACCAGTAACTCTCGTAAAAACCGAGCCGCATCAGTTAACTTTAACTTTACAACCCGGTTTTACGAGCTCCGATTTAAATCAGGCTTTTTTTGCGCAAGGTTTGGTATTAAGCCAAATCACCGTTAAAAAGAAAAGTCTGGAGTCGCAATTTCTACAAATTACCAACTACCCTGCTCCATGAATTTGCTTTTAATTGAACTGCGTAAATTAGTACCATATCACACTTTCTGGTCAATTTTATTAATTTTTACCGGGTTGTTTTTGCTATTTGCTTACCTGGGCAGCAAGGTAGAGATTAACGGTCAGGCGGCTGGGCCTACGTTGTATAACTTCCCCGACATTTGGTTGAAGTTAGCCTACATTGCCAGTTATTTTAATTTATTATGGGGTGTGCTTTTGATAATTCTGGCTACCGACGAATACAGTTTCCGGACCTTGCGTCAGCAGGTAATTGATGGTTGGTTTAAGCGCGATGTGGTACTCGCTAAGTTTACTGTAATCTTATTATTGGCGGCATTTGGCACGTGCGTATTGCTCGGAACTGGCTTGTTTTTTGGCTTAACTTATTCTCCAGATGTAACAACGGCTAAAGTATTACAAGATATCCGGCACTTGTTGTTTTACTTTGTGCAAGCTATCGGCTACATGAGTTTGGCCTTGTTCTTCGGGTTTTTGATCCGGAAAAACGGGTTAGCCATTATTGCTTTTTTGGTGTACGCTAAAATTTTAGAACCGCTCATTCATCTGCGCTTTCCCGACCAGGTAGATCAGTACTTCCCGATGAAAGTATTATCCAGCTTAACCCCTCTGCCGGGCCGCGATGTACTCGAATCGTTTACCGGCCCCAGCTTAGCCCTTACGCCAACTGCTGCTTTGTTGCCCGCCATTGCTTACATTGCCTTGTTTATTTTTCTCACTTATCTTCTTCTTAGATTTCGCGATTTGTAAAATTTTAAATTAGCACATAATAACAAGACACATATATTAAAAACCGGTTTAATAATTCTTCAATAATATCACAATCAGCATTTTATCAAATTTACGAGGCGCGTTAGATAAACTTATTTAAACAAAAAAAGTACACCTTTAGGTGTACTTTCTGGTATATCAAATTTTTAAAAAATTATTCTGTAGCGCCTGTATTTTCAGCGTTTTTGCTTTTTCTACCCCGGTAACCACCACGTTTTTTAATAGTTAGCTTGCCGTCTTTAGCTTTAGCCACCAAAGTTTCTAATTCTTCTAAGCCCTTCTTTTGCTGCTCTACATAACGCTCCAGGCTAGTAGTTAAAGCTCCTAAAAGTTCTTTGTTTTGTTGCGCTTCCTGTAAGGTTTGCACAATCTCGGTAATGTTAGCTTCTTTTGCCATTAGGTAAATTTTATGAGTTAGTTAATACATGAAGTGGCGAATATATTTAATTTAATTATATAATTCTAAACTATTGTTAAGTACTTCATTTAAACCAGAGTTATTGCCTTCAAAAATGTTCTTTGAATACGGTTAAACTTATTTTAAAAATTTACAAAAAATCAAAAAAACCGGTTGATTAGGTTTTGATCCAACTTAATCAACCGGTTTTAAAAATTCTATAAAAGGCAAAATTTAGATTTAAAATAAGATTGCTGTAGAAAACCGCATTATTAATAAAGGCAGAAACTTATTTAAAAATCAAACCACGTATAGAAATGAAAAATTTTAAAATTTATTTCTTCTTAATTCGCATCAAACCACGCTTGCCACGGAATACGGCTAAGTACCAGCAAAAGTCCAATACCGTAGAAAATAACCAAATTCTTGAATCGGGCATTGTCGGTTCTTAGGCGTTTTGCCCGGGAGTAACCAACCGTTATTAAAATAACGGCAATTACCATAGTAAGCGGATGCTCCAGAATATATAAGCGCGAAGTAGCATCTTTCATAGCCGCTCCGGATGCGTTTGGCGCTCCTAAAGGCGAAACAAAATACAATATTACCCCAATTACCCATTGCAAATGCACAGGAATTAAGCCGAGCAAAGAACGTTTCCGGTCTTTATCTTGAAAGCGACGATTTTGCAGCCAACCCAGCAAAGAATTACCTAAACTGATTAACAATCCCAGTAAAACCAGGTAGGCTAAATAAGAATGTAAATGTTGTAATCCGGTGTACATTTATTTTTTAATTTTTAAGATTTTACCAATTGCCCGAATGGGCTTTTTTAAAATTCAGTTCAATATTACTTAATTTTTAGAGAAAACGAATGCCGGACTGTAATTAGCTTTTCTACCATAATTTTAATTTTATTCAAGCGGCACTCTGTTTTAGGCACGCATCAAACCAGAAAACGGCCATAGGATGTAAGTTATTCCGGCAAGAATTAGATTTCTTCATTTGCATTTTTTAAAATTAATTTGGCTCAAAATAATTATTTTTAATTGAATTTATCTTGTTTCATTAGCCAAAGCTGTTACTTTTGCAAATAAAACAAGTACCTGCTTGTAAAATTAAGAATGAAGAATTTTTTAATAATTTCTTTTCTTCAAACTAACAACTGCTGTTGTTGTAGCTAAATACCCGAAGGTCGGTAGCTACGCATCCTCTGTTGACTTTCAACTATCCTCGCCCGTAAAAGGCTCTCTTTTCTAAATCTTTAATTCTTTAAAATTGTTATTGTCTTTGATACGCAAAGGCAAGTTTGTGCTGCTTTTCTTTTTTTTATAATTTTATATAATTCTTTAAACATGATAACTACTGATATATGCATTATTGGTGCCGGGCCCGTAGGGCTGTTTGCTGTTTTTGAAGCCGGTTTATTAAAAATGCGTTGCCATTTAATAGATGCTTTGCCCCAGGTGGGCGGTCAATTATCGGAGATCTATCCGCAGAAACCTATTTATGATATTCCGGGTTTTCCGGCCATTAACGCCCAGGACTTAGTAAATAACTTACTGGACCAGATTAACCCTTTCCATCCTACTTTTACCTTGGGCGAACGGGTAGAAAAACTGGAACGCCAGGAAGATGGCTCTTACCTGGTAACCTCCAACGAAAACACCGAAATTCATTGCCAGGTAGTGGTAATTGCCGCCGGTTTAGGTTCTTTTGAGCCCCGCAAACCTGCCGTGGAGCGCCTCGAAGATTTTGAAGGCAAAGGGGTAGCGTACATGGTTAAAAACCCGGAATTGTTCCGCGATAAGCGCATTGTGTTAGCCGGTGGCGGCGACTCGGCCCTGGATTGGACTTTGTTTTTATCCGAAATAGCCAAAGAAGTAACGCTAATCCATAGGGGCGAAACGTTCCGGGGAGCGCCCGATTCGGCGGAAAAAGTATTTGCCAAAGCCGAACAAGGCCAGATTAACTTAATTTTAAATGCTAATGTATCGGCTTTAAACGGTAACGGCCACTTAAAAGAAATTGCGGTAGTGCAAAAAGATAAAAGCGTTACAAACCTCGACGTAGATTACTTTATTCCGCTCTTTGGTTTAACGCCTAAACTTGGACCCATCGCCGACTGGAATTTAGCCATCGATAAATCGGCTATTGAGGTAAATACCAAAGATTTTATGACCAACGTAGAACGCATTTACGCCATCGGTGACATTAACACCTATCCGGGCAAGTTAAAGTTAATTTTGTGCGGTTTCCATGAGGCAGCATTAATGGCACAAAGCGCTTTTAAATACGTATTCCCGGAACAAAAATTAAGTTTTAAATACACTACTGTAAACGGTATTCACGCTTTATAATTTTTTAAATTTTTATGATTAACCTCACCATTATCGACCGGGATGGCAGCCGCCAGGATTTAGAGATTCCGGAAGGTATTAACTTATCCTTGATGGAAGTTTTGAAAGCCTCGGAGTACGATATTCTGGCGACGTGCGGTGGCATGGGCATTTGTGCTACCTGCCACGTAGAAGTGCTGGAAGCTCCGGAAACTTTGCCTCCCGTAAACGATACCGAACTAGATATGCTGGATACCTTGCCCGAAGCCGGCCCTAACAGTCGTTTATCGTGCCAGTTGCGGGTGAACGAAACCCTGGAAGGCGCAATTTTTAAAATTATGGGCGAATCGAACTAACTCGTTGGAGCAGCAACGTTTTTAATATAAAGCAAAAAGCCAAAGTTGTACTTTGGCTTTTTGCTTTACCCTGGCTAACCAGGTTAATGAATTTAATTTGTTAGTGTAATACGGTAATACGGTAAGCACATCGGCGGGCGCCTTCCAGAATATGTTCTACCCGTTGCACATTTACTGCCGGGCCAAGTACTTGTTTTAATATTTTCAGTTCTGATTGGCAAATTGCCGGACTGGCATTTGCCGCTGCGCAAATAGGGCAATGATTTTCTACTAACAAAAATCCCAGATCGTCTTTGGCCCAGTCGGCTAAGTAACCCTCTTGCTGGCGAATGGTGGCAAACCGGGCAATTTTTTCTTCTAAAGTATGGCAGGATTTTAATTCTTCGGCGTACCGCAGCAAAATATCTTCGCCTCTCTTATCTATTATTTGCTCCAGAATAGCATCGCCTAGTTCGTTTTTAATGGTATTAAGTAGTTGTGTCGATAGCTCGCCGTGCGCATTAGGAAAACGAGCATTGCCAACAGCTGTTAAACTCCAATTTAAGGTTGGCCGGCCTACTCCCCTGGATTCGGAGGTAGCTTGTACTAAACCCTCTTCGGCTAATTTTAATAAGTGCAAGCGGGCGCCTTCGCCGGTAATGCCCAATATTTTTGCCAGATTTCCAGCAGTTTGGGCACCCTGGGTTTTTAAAACCATCACGATCCGGTCAGTGGCCGATTGCGAACTTATAAAACTATTCTCCAAGGAATAACTTGCTTTATTCATTATTGTAATAACTTTGCCTTTTAATAGAGTAAGGCGCTGTAAAAATGCAAATATAGTTTTTTAGGCCAGGTTGTTCGTTATTTAACCTTTATAAAGCTAAAACAAGAAAATAGGAGAAAGCGTGCTTCTACCTAAATTTATTTTATAAACACAGCATAATTTAAAACAAATAGGCGCGTACTTTATTTTATAGTTAATTAAAAGTCAATAATTTACCTAGGCAATAGGTTTACCCAAAGCAGGCTACCTTATTCACAGGTAACTGCAGCGGTAATATGTAAATGCAGGCGTTTATTTTGCAACCTATTACTTGGAATATTTGTTCTTTAACTGATTAATCTAGTAATAATATGATTACGGTATCCACTAAAGCAAAAGAATATATTAGCCAGTTAATGGCAAAAGAAAACAAAGATGCTGATACCTTTGTGCGCGTAGGCGTAAAAGGCGGCGGCTGTTCTGGTTTAGAATACCAGTTACAATTCGATTCGGAGAAAAAAGAAACCGACGAAGAATTCACCGATAAAGACCTTAAAGTAATTGTAGACCGCAAAAGTTTACTTTACTTATTCGGTACCGAATTAGATTATTCGGACGGCCTTAACGGAAAAGGCTTGTTTTTTAATAACCCCAATGCCACCCGTACTTGCAGTTGCGGCGAGAGCTTTGCGGTTTAATTTTTAAAAAATTTACGAGGCGGAATGAAAGATAGCAACGAAATTATAAATGACTTTGCCACCAAAGAGTACGAGTACGGCTTTGTGACGGATATAGAAATGGATATTGCCCCGGCCGGTCTGGACGAAGACATTATCCATTTTATTTCTGAGAAAAAGAACGAGCCGGCCTGGTTGCTGGATTGGCGTTTAAAAGGGTATCAGGCTTTCCAGAAAGAAGAAATGCCGCACTGGCAAAACTTTGAGATGCCCGAAATGGATTTTCAAAAAATTTCTTACTACGCGGCTCCCAAGAACAAGAAAAAGTACGAAAGCCTCGACGAAGTTGATCCGGAATTATTGGCTACTTTTGCCAAGTTGGGTATTCCGTTATCGGAGCAAAAAACCTTAGCGGGCGTGGCGGTAGATGCTGTTTTCGATAGTATTTCGGTGGCTACTACCTACAAAGAAAAATTAAAAGAGCTGGGTATAATTTTCTGCTCTATTACCGAAGCGGTGCAGGAACACCCCGAGTTAGTTAAAAAATACCTGGGCTCCGTGGTACCGCATTCCGATAACATTTTTGCGGCACTTAATACCGCAGTGTTTTCCGATGGGTCTTTTGTGTACATCCCCAAAGGGGTTCGTTGCCCCATGGAATTATCTACTTACTTCCGGATTAACAGCCAGAACACGGGCCAGTTTGAGCGTACTTTAATTATTGCGGACGAAGGCAGCTACGTAAGTTACCTGGAAGGTTGTACTGCTCCCATGCGCGACGAAAATCAGTTACACGCCGCCGTGGTAGAATTAATTGCCCTGGAAAATGCCGAGATTAAATACTCTACGGTGCAAAACTGGTACCCCGGCGATAAAGACGGTAATGGTGGAATTTATAATTTTGTAACCAAACGCGGTATCTGCAAAGGCGCCAATTCTAAAATATCCTGGACTCAGGTAGAAACCGGTTCCGCTATTACCTGGAAATATCCGGCCGTTATATTGCAAGGCGATAACTCCAGTGGTGAGTTTTATTCGGTAGCTGTTACTGGTAATAAGCAAATTGCCGATACTGGTACTAAAATGTACCATTTAGGAAAGAACACCAAGAGCCGGATTATTTCGAAAGGAATTTCGGCGGGACAAAGCAATAACAGCTATCGTGGTTTAGTACAAATTGGTAACAAAGCCGATAACTCGCGTAATTTTACGCAGTGCGACTCCTTACTAATTGGCAGCCACTGCGGTGCGCACACCTTTCCGTACATCGAAACCAAGAACAGCACGGCCACCGTGGAGCACGAAGCGACAACTTCTAAAATTGGCGAAGACCAGATATTTTATCTGAACCAAAGAGGTATTGATTCGGAGAAAGCTGTAGCGCTAATCGTGAACGGATACGCCAAAGAAGTATTAAATCAGCTACCGATGGAATTTGCGGTAGAAGCACAAAAGTTATTATCGATTACCCTCGAAGGTAGCGTGGGTTAAAATTAAAATTTATATTAAATGCTGAGCATTAGAAATTTGCACGCCGAAGTAGAAGGCAAAAAAATTTTAAAAGGTATTAATCTGGAAGTGAAGGCGGGAGAAGTTCACGCCATTATGGGCCCGAACGGTTCCGGTAAGAGTTCATTATCCTCCGTGTTAGCCGGCCGGGAATCGTACGAGGTTACCGAAGGAGAAGTACTTTTCGATGGCAAAGATTTACTGGATATGGCTCCCGAAATCCGGGCCCGTGAGGGATTGTTTCTGGCTTTCCAGTACCCGGTAGAAATTCCGGGCGTGTCTAATATCAACTTCCTACGCACGGCCTTAAACGAAATCCGGGAACACCGGGGATTGCCCGCTCTGGAAGCGAAAGAATTTTTAAAATTAACTAAAGAAAAACAAAAACTGGTTGAGTTTCAATCCAAACTGGTAAATCGTTCGTTAAATGAAGGTTTCTCAGGTGGTGAGAAAAAGCGGAACGAGATTCTGCAATTGGCTATGTTGGAGCCTAAGTTATCCATTATGGACGAAACTGACTCCGGCCTCGATATTGATGCTTTACGCATTGTAGCCAAAGGTGTAAACCAGATCCGGAACGAGCATAATGCGTTTGTGTTAATTACTCACTACCAGCGTTTATTAGAATACATTGTGCCGGATTTTGTGCATGTATTATACGATGGTCGTATTGTAATGTCCGGAACCAAAGATTTAGCTCTGGAACTGGAAGAAAAAGGCTACGACTGGATAAAAGAAGAATTTAAAACTGAAGAAACAGCCCACTAAAATGGCTAATCAAATATCCACTATACCGTTGTACCAAGACCTGCTGCACGGTTTTGATAGTTGGTTTACAAGCAGGCAAACAACCGGCAGTGAGGCCTCTTTACCGTTTCGGAAAAAGGCTATTGAAGATTTCCGGCTTTTAGGTTTCCCTTCCCGCAAGGTAGAAGATTGGAAATACACGAATGTATTGCCTTTTCTGAAGGAAACGTATGAGTTTAACCCCTACGCTATCCAGAATGCTGCTAAAACAGCTATTTCGCTGGATAATGCGGCTATTCCGGCTTTAGATGCTTACCGGATTGTATTGGTAAACGGTCAGTTGCAGGCAGCTCTATCGGATCAGTTACCGGCGCATATAAAAATTAAAAATATTGCCGATGCTGAAGCGGAACCTGCTTTTGCCGCTCATTTTGGCCAACAGGTTAATACCGGAAAATACCATTTTGCGGCTTTAAACACCGCCTGGTTTTCGGATGGTATTTTTATTGAAATTCCGGCCAGTGTGGTCCTGGAAAAACCCATTCACCTGGTGCATATTTATGCCGGAGCCGGTAACCTGTTTATTCAACCGCGCCATTTGGTGGTGGTGCATCGCAGCGCCTCAGTAAGTCTGGTAGAGTCCGTAGTTTCAGACAACTCAACCGGCGATTTCTTTATCAATAACTTATCCGAAATTGTAGTTAAAGAAAATGCCCAGGTACAGCATTACAACCTGCAAACCAATACTAAAAATACGCGTCAGGTAAGCCATACCGAGATCAGCCAGAAGCGGGATAGCGTGTACAGCAACTACACTTTTTCGTTACCCGAATCGGATTTGCTGCGCAACAACCTGCACGTAAACCTGGACGATGAATACACCGAAAGCCATTTATACGGTTTGTATCTGGCTAATGGCAAACAGTTGGTAGATAATCATTCATTTGTGAACCATTTGCATCCGCATTGTAATAGCAATGAGGTGTATAAAGGCGTTTTACTGGATAATGCTACCGGTGTGTTTAACGGTAAAATATTTGTGCAACGCGATGCCCAGAAAACAAATGCTTTTCAGCAGAACAACAACTTGCTGTTAAGTAACAAAGCTACCATTAACTCGAAGCCGCAGTTGGAAATTTTTGCCGATGATGTAAAATGTAGCCATGGTTCTACGGTAGGTCAGTTAAGCCAGGAAGCAATGTTTTATTTGCGGTCGCGGGGAATTAGCGAATCAACGGCCCGGCGTTTACTGGTAAGCGCCTTTGCGTTTGATGTTACGCAAAATATTCAGATTCCGGCTATTGAAACGTATATCAATAATTTAATCACGCACCATATTCCTGCGGAGCAGGAGTTGGTTAAAGCCTAAAATGTATGTCGGCAAATACAAGTTTTGAAACAGGTATCCAGTTGGATATTCAAAAAATCCGGGCTGACTTTCCGATCCTGCAAACGCAGGTTTACGGTAAGCCTTTGGTGTATTTAGATAATGCCGCCACTACCCAAAAACCTAAATTAGTGCTGGATGCCATCCAGGATTATTATACGCAATACAACAGCAACGTGCACCGCGGCGTGCATTATTTAAGCCAAAAAGCGACCGGCGCTTACGAAGAAGCCCGTAAAAAAGCTACGGCTTTTATTAATGCCAAGCACGCGCACGAAGTTATTTTTACCCGGGGTACTACCGATGGCATAAACCTGGTGGCGAGTAGTTTTGGTCGTAAATTTTTAAAAGAAGGCGATAGCATCGTTATCTCGGCCATTGAGCACCACTCCAACATTGTGCCTTGGCAAATGATTTGCGAAGAGCGTGGTGCCAGCATTAAAGTTATACCGGTAAACGAAAAAGGCGAACTGGTACTGGAAACCCTGGACGAGTTGCTCGATGAAAGAGTAAAACTGGTGGCTCTTACTTACATCTCAAATACTTTGGGTACTATTAACCCGGTAAAAGAAGTAATTGCCCGGGCGCACCAGCAAAATATACCGGTGTTAGTAGATGCGGCTCAAGCGGCTCCGCATTTACCTTTAGATGTGCAGGACCTGGATGTAGATTTCATGGCTCTTTCGGCGCACAAAATGTACGGCCCAACCGGTTTTGGCGTTTTATACGGCAAAGAAGATTGGTTAAACCAAATGCCTCCGTACCAAGGCGGCGGCGACATGATTAAATCGGTGAGTTTTCAAAAAACTACCTACAACGTGTTGCCTCTAAAGTTTGAAGCCGGTACACCCAGTATTGCCGAAGCCATTGCTTTTGGAGCGGCAATTGATTACATCCAGGAAATAGGTATATCTAATATTCAGGAAACGGAAAGCCAGTTATATAGCTACGCCGTAGATGCGCTACGTACCATTGATGAGTTACGGTTTATCGGCGAAGCCAATAACCGGGCGGCGTCCATATCCTTCCTGGTGGGTGATGCGCACCCCTTTGATATTGGCGAAATTCTGGATAAACAAGGCATTGCGGTGCGTACGGGGCACCATTGTACCGAGCCGATTATGCAATATTTTAAAATTCCGGGTACCGTAAGAGCATCCATTGCCATGTACAATACCCCGGAAGAAATTGACAAGCTGGTAGTTGGCGTTAAAAAAGCGATTACCTTATTAAACGGATAATACCCCTATGACCATAGACGAGCGGCAGGATCAGATCATCGACGATTTCGCGATATTTGATGATTGGATGGACAAATACGAGTACATTATTCAATTAGGTAAGGAACTGCCCATTATCGACGAAAAGTATAAGACCGAAGAAAATATTATTAAAGGCTGTCAGTCGAAAGTTTGGTTGCACGCCGATTACAAAGACGGGAAACTTTATTTTACCGCTGATAGCGATGCAATTATTACCAAAGGTTTAGTAAGCATGGTGGTGCAGGTTTTATCGGAGCAAACGCCTCAGGATATTGCCAATGCTGATATTTACTTTATTAATGAGATTGGTTTACAAAACCACCTCTCTCCTACCCGCTCCAACGGTTTATTAGCCATGCTGAAGCAAATAAAATTATACGCTTTAGCTTATCAAACGCAAGCTTTAAAAGCATCATGAACGCCTCGGAATTAAGAGATAAAGTAGAAGAAGTTCTCCGGACCGTTCACGATCCGGAAATACCGGTTAATATTTATGATTTAGGGCTGGTGTATGAAATAAAGGTAGAAGAAGGCACCAAAGTACGCGTAACCATGACCTTAACCGCCCCGGCTTGTCCGGCAGCCGGCGACATTATTTTTGAAACCCAAAGTAAGTTAGAAGCGATTGAAGGCGTAACCGACGCTTACGTGCTGCTCACCTTCGACCCACCCTGGACCCGCGATATGATGAGCGAAGAAGCTAAATTGGAATTAGGCTTTTTATAATAATCTTTCAGACCTGAGTTTTTCAACTTGGGTCTTTTTTTTAAATTTTTACCATTTTGGTTGGCCATATTATAGGGCACCCTAACTTTTATAAACTATTCTGATTCAGCAGGTAAATAACACAGGCAAACATTAAAGCTGAAATTTAAAAAATTTAAAAATCTGATAAGGTTAATAAAAAGCAAGTATTCCATTAATTATTAGCCCCATTAAGTAGAAACTAAACTTAGCCTAAAACCAGACCACGGAATAAACTATACCTTAATTTAGTTTATCCGGTATTAGCCATCTTGCTTCGGGCTTCTATAAACCATACTAACTCCTGCAGAAAAGTTTGCGTTCTTTTTTCGGTACCAGGCACATCGGCGGGGTTACCTTGGGCATCAAAAGCTTCCTGTACTTGGGGCACCTGATACCGAGCCGGCACTACCCAAACACCTTTTTTCCATAAAGAAAACACAAGCGACGGATAAACCAAAACCCCACCCAATGGCCCCGTTGATACCGTAACAATGCTGGTAGGTTTACCCTTCCACTCTATCGATAATAGATCAATCACGTTTTTTAAACTAGCCGGAAATCCGCCGTTGTATTCGGGCGTAATCACGATAATACCGGCCGCTTTTTGCATCCGGGAAGCAAACTCTACCACCGATGGTAACGGATTATCCATAAACCGCAGTCGCTCTTCAAAAATCGGGAAATGATAATCTTGCAGATCAATTAAATCGGCGGTGGCAAGTTGTTTTTCTTCAATAAACTTTTTAAAATAGATACCTACCCGGTGGCTGTTCCGGCCAGTTCGTACGCTGGTAGAAAGAATGGCTATGTGCATATTTTTAAATTCTTACCTTTCTATAACAAATAAAAACGTCTTTTTCTGCTGATTAAGCAACTTAGTTGGTAGGTATTAATAATCGAATAATAATTTTAGAATAAGGTTGAGCAAATTCTGTTTAATCGTGTTCAACTAAATCGGTAAGGACAGGTACCGGCGTAAGTAATTTAAGCTTTATAGGAGACCTTCACTTGCGAATTGCTCTTTACTAACTATATTTACCGTTATATTTTTTAAAATATAACGGTAAACTTTAATTAAGTACTTTACCGGCACCGCCGGGTTTAACTGGCAATTCAGTAAGCCGAAAAAAATTACAACATTAGATGCTTGAGGCCACATTTTACTAAAATAATATTTTTAGCAAACCATTATAATTTAATAATTATTAATTAAATGATTACTAAAATTTACTTTTCCGGAATTTACCTGCTGGCTTTTTTACTGCTGGGCTATAAGGGACATGCCCAAGCCCCGGAGAAGAATATATTACAGGTATCCGGAGAAGTAAAAGAACCCCTAACTATAACCTTGGCTGCCATTGACACTATGGAAAAAAGCTCGGTGATTGTTCTGGATAAAACAAACCAGGCACATACCTATTCCGGCGTATTGCTGGCTACTATCCTGAAAAAGGCCGGGGTAACATTGGGCGCAGAGTTAAAAGGAAAAAATTTAAAAAAATACGTTTTACTTAAAGCCCCGGATGGATACCAGGTGGTTTTTTCACTAGCCGAAATTGATCCGGCTTTTTCTAATAAGAAAATAATTTTGGCTACCCGTATTAATGGGGAGTTACTAGGTACCGGACAAGGCCCTTTTCAAATAATTGTGGAAGGCGAGAAAAAGAAAACCCGTTTTATCCGGCAGGTTAATCACATTATTATTCAATCCGCTTCTTAATTTTACCGGGTCTTATGCGCCTTTTCTTAACCATAGTTTGGTTTGTTTTATTTCCGGTATTGGGGTGTAGTCAGCCTTTGCGGGTGGCGGTAGCAGCTAATGCGCAATTTGTTCTTAAAGTTTTAAAAACAGATTTTCAGAAGAAAACAGGTATTGACCTGGAAATAATAAGCGGCTCTTCCGGAAAATTAACGGCGCAAATTAAAAATGGCGCACCCTACGATTTGTTTTTATCAGCCGATATGGCAATGCCCCAAAACCTATATCAGGCAGGTTTTGGTTTAAGTAAACCAAAATCGTATGCGCTTGGCAGCTTAATTGTTTGCAGTAGTGCTAATCTGGATTTAAAAAATTGGCCTAAGCTGGTAAATCAAGCCGAAATAACTAAAATTGCGTTGGCTAATCCAAAGCTGGCACCTTATGGCCAGGCCGCCGAAGCTGTTTTGCGGCAGTATAAATTATGGGAAACCTTGCAGGCCAAGTTGGTTTTTGGCGAAAGTATTGCCCAGGTAAATACCTACCTTACCACGGGTGCCGTTAAACTAGGATTTACCACCGAAGCTTTGATTTACGAAAGTCAAAATAAAAAATTAAAATGGGTGCGGGTAGACCGTAAATTGTACCCACCGATACAACAAGGAGTTATATTGCTGAAGCATGCCCAAAAAGAAAATTACGCAAAAGCCCAGCAGTTTTACCGTTATTTGTTTTCCGCGGAGGCCCAACAATTATTCCGGCAATACGGCTATTTAACTCCCTAGTTGGCAACTATAAGAGTATGGATTTAGCGCCTATTTGGCTCAGTTTAAAGCTTGCATTTGTTACCACGGCTATTTTACTGGTAATTGGCTTACCTATTGCCTACTGGCTGGCTGGCCGCAGCTCGGTACCCAAACTCATTACCGAGGCCATTATAACCATGCCCTTAGTACTTCCCCCATCGGTATTAGGTTTTTACTTACTTTTGGCTTTTAGCCCGCAAAATGCTTTGGGTAAATGGCTGCAAGATACTTTTGCCGTGCAATTTGTATTTTCGTTTAAAGGTTTAATTCTGGCTTCGGTTATTTATAGTTTGCCTTTCATGATTAGTCCGGTAAAGTCGGCCTTTAACCATTTACCGCGCTCCATGGCCGAAGCAGCTTACACGATGGGCAAATCGCGGTGGCAAACTTTCCTGTACATTTTATTACCTAATATTAAATCGTCGTTGATTACGGCGGCGGTACTTACCTTTGCCCATACGCTGGGGGAATTTGGCGTAGTTTTAATGATTGGCGGCAATATACCGGGATTAACCAAAGTAGCTTCCATTGCCATTTACGATGCCGTAGAAAGCCTGGATTACGCCAGCGCTAACTATTATTCTTTGTTTTTGTTCAGCCTTACTTTTGTAATTGTGGTGGCTGTTTTTGTTTTAAACCAAAAATCGGCCAAAAGTCCGCTGGAATGATCCGGGTAGAAGTAGTTAAACATATAAAAACGTACAACGGGCACCAGCCGCTGCGGCTAAATACCACTTTCGCGGAGCAAAGCACCACGCAAATTTCGGGGCCATCGGGAGCCGGAAAAACTACTTTTTTAAAAATTATTGCCGGTTTGGTGCAGCCCGACAAAGGCTTTATTCAGGTAGGGCCGCACATTTGGTTGGATACGCCGAACAATATTTGCTTAAGTCCGCAGCAAAGGCGGGTGGGTTTTGTTTTTCAGGATTATGCGCTTTTTCCGCACATGACCGTAGAACAACACTTGCTTTTTGGTACCCGCGACCAGGCCTACGTGCAGCGATTATTAGATTTGGGCCGCATGCAATCTTTCCGGAAACACAAACCCCGCCACTTATCCGGTGGCCAGCAGCAGCGGCTGGCTTTATTGCGGGCCCTTACTACCAAGCCCCAACTGCTCCTCCTGGATGAACCTTTTTCGGCCCTCGACTCTAATTTAAAACAAAGTTTAATTCCTGAATTAAAACAATTATTGCGGGAGTTTGCCATTACTTGTTTGGTAGTAACCCACTACCCCGCCGAAACCGGAGACTTGGCCCAACATGCGTTTGAGCTGAAGTAAAAATTTTAAAATTTTCTTTAAATTAAAGTACTGGTAAAATCACTTAAGTCTATTCTGATTTTGCTTCTTAAAAATGCCATTTTTTAAAAATTCAACTTTGTAGCGGCAGCAACAACAAGCAGCTAAGCGCCTGCTGTTGCGATTTAAATTTTACTATTATTTGCTATTTTTAAACGCCCACTCCTAATTCAGCTTGTCGGGCAATTGTTGAAGAAAGCCTATTTATGAAGGACCTGGAAATTATTATCCTCCTGTTAGCCGTTACTATCTTATTTGCTTTAGTTGCCATTAAGATTAAGGTCGCTTACCCGGTTTTTTTGGTAATTACGGGTTTATTAATTGGTTTAGTACCGGGCTTACCAGTTATTAAACTGGACCCCGATATTGCCTTGCTGGTTTTCTTACCCCCGGCCTTATACGGCGCCGCCTGGAACACCTCGTGGCGGGATTTAAAGAAATTTCGCCGGCCCATTTCATTTCTGGCTATTGGTTGCGTCTTATTTACCACATGCCTTATTGCGTATGTCAGTTCGTCTTTAATTCCGGGTTTTAGCTTAGCCGAAGGTTTTATTTTGGGAGCCATTGTATCTCCACCGGATGCCGTAGCTGCCACTTCGGTAACCAAAGGTTTACGGGTGCCCCGCCGCATAATTACCGTGCTCGAAGGGGAAAGCTTAGTAAACGATGCCTCCGGTTTAATTGCCTACCGGTACGCGGTGGCGGCTGTACTAACCGGCCAATTTGTAATCTGGGAAGCAGGTTTGCAGTTTGTGGTGGTGGGAGCAGCTGGTATAATAATTGGTTTATTGGTGGGATATGGCGTTTATTATCTGCACAAATTTATCGACGGCATTCCTACCATTGATACAGCCCTAACCCTGGTAACCCCGTATTTGTCTTTTTTATTGGCCGAGCATTTTCACTTTTCAGGCGTTTTAGCGGTAGTTACCAGTGGTTTGTTTTTAACGCGCAAGCTGCACGCTACTTTCACGCATAATACCCGGCTGCAAACTACCTACGTCTGGGATATTATTATTTTTCTACTGAACGCGGTTATCTTTATCATCATCGGCTTACAACTGCCCGTAATTCTTACCACGCTGGGTTCTTATTCTTTAAGCCAGATTATTTTCTATGGTTTAGTAATTAGCGTAGTAACCATGCTCATCCGGATTATTTGGGTTTACCCCGGCACTTACCTGCCCCGGCTATTAAGCAAACGCATCCGCTCTACCGAAACCCGGCCTAGTTGGCAAGCCGTGTTTATTGTATCCTGGTCTGGCATGCGGGGCATTGTATCTTTGGCCGCCGCCTTGGCTTTACCGGTAACCTTAACCAACGGCAATGCTTTTCCGGGTCGGGAACTCATCATTTTTTTAACTTTTTGCGTGATCTTGTATTCTTTGGTGGTGCATGGTTTAACCTTACCCCTGCTCATAAAAAAATTTGATTTACCCATCGAAGAAAAATACAAAGAGGTTGAAAAGAAAATTCGGCTACAAATGGCCAGTAAAGCCATTGTGCACCTGGAATCTAATTTCTCGCCGGAAAATATCAGCAACGAAATTTTGCAATTTTTAAAAAATAAATACGAATTGCAGATCGACCAAATCAACGGCCGGGTACGAACCGACAACAGCCACGTAGACCCCAAGGTATTATTTCAGGAATTTCATTCGGCTCAGTGCGAAATTTTTAAAGTAGAACGCCAGGTATTGCAAGAGCTGCGCCAACAAGGAATTATTGAAGAAGAACTGTTGCGGCGACTGGACAACGAACTGGATTTAGAAGAAAGTAACCTGTCTTTACAAACCAGTTAAATAACATGGATTCAACGAAGAATTTACACACACCAAAGAACCTGGTAACGCAGCTTGTTATGTTCTTCCCTCTATACTATTCCCGTTATTGGGGAAAGATGTAACCAAATACTTACTGGTTAGATTCCTATTGAAATAGCAGGAATAAAGAACAACTTGTTACGGTTTATACACTATTCTTCCCTCCTAATTTCGTTAAGTAAAGCCTATCAAAAACTTAAACCTCATTTTTTAAAAATTTCATTTTTCAAGTCTCCAGATTTATCTCTAAAAACTTCTTTAAAATGATAGTGGCAGCTTTGTTATTATTAAATAAACTTTAGTTAAATTAACTGCCCTTGGCTAGCAAGCTATTATTTTTAAAATCAATAAATTAGACTGATAAAAGCGCCAAGAACCTGCTATTTTTATTTCGTGCGTGAGGTTAATTTTTGCCAAACTGCTGCTAGTAAAAATTACCAGCGCAAAGCTGGTTTAAGCACGTGTACAGCGGCGACTCCGATCTTTTTTTGCAGCCCGTTTCCAGTTTATAGGGTAGCTAATTCCGCTATTTTTTAAAAATATAATTACTCAACTCTCCCGGTATTTAAGATTTAGGCGCTCCAAACCAGTTCCTTCAATTTAAATTCAAACACGACAGATGAATTACATGATAAAGAAATAAACTACTTTTCTTAAGTCTGATGAAATGTATTACGGCGGCTTTGTTTTTATTGCTTTTTGGTAAAATTGCCTGCGCCCAGACGAGTCCGCTGGATAGTTTAAGTTATCTGATAAGTAAGGCTACTTCCGATACCGCCAAAATTAATCTCCGCAACAAAAAAATCAGGTTGCTGATCCGCGAAAACCTGGACTCCGCCGAGCAACAAGGTCTGCAAAATTTACAACACGCCCAAAAAATTAAGTACGCTGCCGGGCAGGCAGCCGCCCGCATTAACTTGGCCAGCAGTTACAGCCTGAAAGGTAATTTTAAACCAGCCAGGGAACATATGGACATTGCCCGGAAATTATTTTTAGATTTAAAAGATTCTCTGGGCCTGAGTAATACCTATGCTACCTACGGCATGTATTTCGGCATCCAAGGCAAGTACGATTCGTCTATTTTTAACCTGGAAAAAGCCATTGGCATTGCCGAGCGCAACAACTACCAGGAACGTTTAGCCACCTACTACGGCAATATTGCCATTGGCTACCAGATGCAATCTAATTTCAGGCAGGCGCTGGCCTATCAACAAAAATCCCTGGATTTAGCTGTGGCCAATAATGATGTATCGAACCAAGCTTATACCAACCTGAATTTAGGGCTCATTTATGCCAGCATGAAAGATACCTTGCGGTCCCGGCTTACTTTGTTAAAAGCCATTAAGCTGGCAAAAAAAGAAAAAATTAAAAATGTAGAACTGTACGCCTACTCGAACCTTTCTAACTTATACAGCGAGAAAAAAGAAGCGCGTAAAGCTTACAATTATGCCATTATAGCCGCAAGATTAGGGCGCGAAATGGGCGATTACGGTATACAAGCTGCTAGCCTGTCTAAAGCTGCCGGCGCCCTCGAAACCCAGGAACAGTTTGCACGGGCAAGCGCCTTAGCCAAACAAGCCATTGCTCTGGCCGATTCGTCGGGTCAATCGTACATTATTTTTCAGGCATATTCCAGGATGGGCTCGATTTTACGGGGCCAGAAGCAGTATAAAACCGCTATTTATTACCTCGAAAAAAGTGTAAACGCCCTGGAAAATACCGAAACTTACCGGGAAGATGTAGGGCAGACATTTAAAGATTTGTCTTACTGTTACGAGCAAACAGGCAACTTTAACAAAGCTTTAAGCTACTACAAAACCTCCGCCCAAATTGCCGATTCGGTACTTAGCCGCGATAACATCCGGGAAGTAACGGAGCTCAGCATGACTTATGAATTTAATAAGCAACAGGAAGCCCAGCAACTCGCGCAAAAAAACAAAGACGCCATAACCCGCACCCGGCAGTGGGCTCTAGGTATTGGTTTGGCACTAACCTTTGTTCTGGCGGTGGTTTCGTTAAGAGCCTACCGGAACAAGCAAAAAGCCAATGCTTTGCTGCAAGGGCAAAAAGAAGAAATTCAGAATACCCTTACCCGTTTAAAAAGCACCCAGGCGCAACTAATTCAGTCCGAAAAAATGGCGTCGCTGGGCGAACTTACCGCCGGCATTGCCCACGAAATTCAAAATCCGTTAAATTTTGTCAATAATTTTTCGGAAGTAAGCGCCGAACTACTAGACGAACTGGAGGAAGAACTGCAAAAAGGCGACACCGAAGAAGCCTTAGCGATAGCCGGCGATATTAAAGAAAATTTAAAAAAGATTCAGCATCACGGCAGCCGGGCCGATGGCATTGTAAAAGCCATGCTGCAACACTCCCGCCCTAGTTCCGGCGAGAAAAAACTCATCAATATCAACAGTTTAATTCCGGAGTATTTTCGCTTGGCATATAACAACGTGCAGGCCAAAAACAAAGAATTTAACGTAACTTTTACAACTGATTTTGATAATAGCCTCAGCAAAATAGAAGTTAATCCCCTGGAGTTGGGACGGGTACTGGTAAACATATTTAACAATGCCTTTTACGCCACCCAGCAGAAAAAAGCCCAACTAAACGGCCAGTACCAACCCGAAATATCGGTGAGCACTTATCAACAAAATGGCCACGTAGAAATTAAGGTGCGAGATAACGGCACCGGGATTCCGGAAAATTTAAAAAATAAAATATTTCAACCTTTTTTTACCACCAAACCTACGGGTCAAGGCACTGGTTTGGGGCTTTCGCTGGCTTACGATATTGTTACCAAACAGCACGGTGGTAAACTGAAGGTAGAGACAAAGGAAGGGGAGTTTGTAGAGTTTATAGTTATATTACCTATTGCTTAAATAAATATGAGAGCACAAAAAGAACAAGCCTTGCATGAAGCATATGAAAAATTTATACAGCTACATTTAGGCAACCTGCCCTTAGAATTAGCCCCACATCTTGTGGCAGAAAACATGATGATCTATGGTACTACTAGAGACGAAAGAGTGTTTTCATTAAAAGAATATGTACAACTAATATCCAAACAACGGGCACAATCAAAAGGTCATATTATCCATATTGCAGCAACACCTGTATTCCACAAAACTTCAGCAAAGGAAGATGTAGCAATTATTGTCACAGAATTAATATTAAACATAATGGTGGAGGGCAATCAACATGAAATTTGTATTAGGCTAACAATGGTAATGGAATTTCAGAATGAGCAATGGCTGGCTGTTCATGTACATGCTTCTAAACCTGATGATGGATCAACAACCGAGGACACTTGGCATATTATTAAAGAGTGGGAAAGGAAAAATGAGCAACTGCTAAGGCTGGTAAATGAAAAAACCGGTGAATTGGAACAAAAAAACCGGCAGTTAGAGATTGAAGCCGCTTTGGAAAGAGTACGGGCCAAGATGATGTCCATGCATAAAAGTGAGGAGTTGAAGGAAGTCATTCAACTGATACTGGATGAGCTATGCGGGCTAGAATTCAATATAGACTCAGCGAGCTTTGTGGTAGATTTTCGAAAAAGCCTTGATTTGCAAGTTTGGGTGGCAGCTCCCGGTCAGCAATACGCTTCCCGGATCAATCTTCCTTATATAGATCATCCCATATTCAACCGCTTATTAGAAGCACAGGAAAAAGAGGAGCATTTTTATACACTTACCTGCACAACGGAAGAGAAAGACAGTTTTTTTGATCATTTTTTTAAATACGCCCCAGTAACGGAGGAAAGAAGAAAAGTCATGTATAGTAGCACTGGCTGGACGCAATCATCTGTATTAATGAAAACGGTTGCCTTAAATATTTATAATTACTCCGGCATTCCTTTTTCTGAAGAACAGAATAATACCGTCATGCGATTTGGTAATGTATTTGAACAAACCTATACCCGTTTTCTGGACCTGCAAAAAGCAGAAGAGCAAACAAAGGAAGCGCAAATAGAAGCCGCACTGGAAAGAGTAAGAAGCCGCTCCATGGCTATGCAAAAAAGCGAGGAGCTAAAAGAAGTAATTCAATTGGTATTGCATCAGTTATGTGAACTTGGTTTTAATATCCATTCGGCCAGTTTTGCGGTTGAATTACACGAAAGTAATGATTTAAGGGTTTGGGTGGCAGCTCCCGGTCAGCAATATGCCTCTCGAATTAATTTTCCTTTCATTGATCATCCAATATTCAATCGTTATGTGGAAGCAAAAGAAAAAGGGGAAGATTTTTATACTCTTACCTGTACCAAGGAGGAAAAAGACAGGTTTTTTGACCATTTTTTCAAATATGCTCCGGTAACGGAAGAAAGAAGAAATTTTATGTATACTACCAATGGCTGGACACAATCTTCTATGTTGATGAAAACAGTTGCATTGAATATCCAAAATTATGACAGCATTTTATATTCAGAAGAACAAAATAATACCCTAAAAAGATTTGGTAGAGTGTTCGAACAAACCTATACGCGTTTTCTAGACCTGCAAAAAGCGGAAGAGCAAGCAAAGGAAGCGCAAATAGAAGCCGCACTGGAACGTGTGCGCAGTCGCAGTATGGCAATGCAAACAAGTGAAGAGTTAAGAGAAGTTATACAGGTAATTTTTGATCAGTTATACAGCTTACACTTCAACATTGACTCGGCAAGTTTTGCAGTAGACATTAATGAAAGTGATGATTTTAGGCTCTGGATAGCGGCACCCGGTCAGCAATATGCAGCCCGGATCGATGTTCCTTATATAGATCACCCAATATTCCGCCGTCCTGCTGAGGCAAAGAAAAATGGAGAACACTTCTATACACTTACCTGTACGAAGGAAGAAAAAGACCGCTTTTATGATCACTTTTTTAAGTATGCTCCGGTAACAGAAGAAAGAAGAAAAGTGCTGTATAGCAGTGCTGGTTATTTGGTGTCAGCTGTATTAATGAAAACAGTGGCGCTTACTATTTATAATTATTCAGCAATTCCGTATTCCGATGAGCAGAATAAAACCCTCATGCGCTTTGGAAAAGCCTTTGAACAAACGTACACCCGCTTTCTTGATTTGCAAAAAGCCGAAGCAGCCGCCAAAGAAGCGGTTAGGCAGGCGTCAGTTGACCGTGTGCGTGCGGAGATCGCCTCTATGCGCACCACCAACGACCTGGATAGAATCATACCGCTCATTTGGAATGAGTTAACCATTTTAAATGTACCCTTTACACGTTGCGGGGTTTTTATTTTGAGCGAGGAAGAACAACAGGCAAGTGTATATTTATCTACCCCCGAAGGAGAAGCGTTAGCAGCATTTAAGTTACCTTTTAGCAATAAAGAATTTGTAGATGGTGTATTACATTACTGGCGAAAAAATCAACTATTTATTGACCATTGGGACGCACCAAAATTTGCCGTCTGGACAAAAAGTTTATTGGAAGCAAGCCTTATAAAAAAGGATGAAAAATACAGTGCTGAAAAACCTCCTGAAAATCTATATCTACACTTTGTACCTTTTTTGCAAGGCATGTTGTATGTAGGCAATACCGCACCACTTACTGAGGATGAAATCAGCCTGGTTCAATCACTTGCCAATGCCTTTTCCACGGCTTATGCTCGGTATGAAGACTTTACAAAACTAGAAAACGCTAAACAACAAATAGAAAAAACGCTCCTGGATTTAAAGTCTGCACAAGCCCAACTTATCCAAAAAGAGAAAATGGCTTCGTTAGGTGAACTAACTGCCGGCATTGCGCATGAAATAATGAATCCGCTCAACTTTATTAATAATTTCTCGGAAGTAAGTGCGGAATTACTAGAAGAATTAAAGGCCGAAATCCAAAATGGTGATAAGCAAGAATCACTACATATTACCGGCAATGTTATTGAAAACCTTCAAAAGATAAATCATCATGGCAAACGTGCCGATGCCATTGTAAAAGGTATGCTGGAACATTCCCGCATTAGTTCCGGTCAGAAAGAACCCACTGATATAAATGCTTTAACAGATGAATACCTACGTCTCTCCTACCACGGCCTACGCTCCAAGAATAAGGATTTTAATGCCATCTTAGTCACTGCTTTTGATAATAATTTAGGCAAAATAGAAGTTAATCCGCTGGAGTTGGGCCGGGTACTGGTAAACGTATTTAACAACGCTTTTTACGCCACGCAGCAAAAGAAAACCCAACTAAACGGCCAATATCAACCCGAAATTAAAGTAAGCACCAGCCAGCAAAACGGAAACGTAGAAATTAGGGTGTGGGATAATGGCGTTGGAATTCCGGAAAATTTAAAAAATAAGATTTTTCAGCCGTTCTTCACTACCAAACCCACCGGGCAAGGCACTGGTTTAGGCTTGTCGTTGAGCTACGATATTATTACTAAAGGCCATAATGGCTTTTTAAAAGTAAATTCCATTAAAGGGGAGTTTACTGAGTTTATTGTTTCCCTGCCGGCAAACCCATCCATTCATTAAACAACCTTACCCACATGAAAAAGCTTTACGGCCTTTTAATTCTCTTAATAAGCTTTCCGGGGCTTAGCCAAATCCGGGAATTGAATTTTACCCGGCTCTCTGTAGAAAATGGCTTACCGGAAAATTTTATTACGTGTTCTTTGCAGGATAAGCTGGGCTACATGTGGTTTGGTACGCAAAACGGGCTGGTCCGCTATGATGGGTATAACCTGAAAGTATATAACCTGGAAACTGCGGATAAAAAGGATCGCACTTTTCGGTCGGTTTGGTACATCTTTGAAGACAGCAAAGATAACCTCTGGATTGGCACTTTACAGCAGGGGGTATTCCGGTTTAACCGTTCTCAGGATAATTTTACACACTTTCCGCACCTTTCCTCTAAAAAAGAGATTGAAATGAATGGTTGGACAGTTGTAAAAGCAGAAGATAAAGAAGGCTATCTCTGGATCGCCAATTTAACTGTGGAATTCCAAAAACATATCGACCGCTTTCATCCAGTTACCGGCGACATGGTTACCTACGATTCGCTGGCTACCGGAAAATATCATCTCCCCACCAATGACTTTAATGAACTCATTAATGATTCTAAAGGCCGAGTCTGGTTAGGTACTCAAAATGGCTTGTACCAGTATAATGCCCATAAAAAAAAGTTTGACCAATTTCTGGCCAGTCCCGATACGGCTAATAAGCAATATATTGCCTATCTATATGAGGCGCCTTCCCAGCCGGGTTTGCTATGGCTGATTATAAGAACGAAGGCAGGCAGCCGCCTGGTACAATATAATCCGGATACCAAAAGCATAAAAAGTTTTAAAAGCCCGGTTTCCGGCCAGGGAACCGAAAAAATGCTGACCCTTTTTGAGGACAAGGCCCACCGCTTATGGGTAGGCACCAATAAAGGTATTCTGAAATTTAACCCCTCCGGCGGAACGTTTACCAGCTATAAAGTTAACGACAAAAACCTGGAAGCAGATGCGGATAGTTGCTTTGATATAAGAGAAGGCCGCAACGGGGCCTTGTGGGTGCTCTCGGGCAAAGGATTGCTGTACTTGGCCTCGCCGGGCGCCGCCTTGCGCCGGTTTGCCGCTGATGAGAATAAGCCGGGGGGCTTACCGACCAATGTGCTGCAAAACTCGTTCGTAGACAGAAACGGCAGTTTATGGGTGGCAGGCAGGGGCCATGGCATATTCCGGTTAAACGAAAAGCAGTCGCAGTTCCAATTTATTCAGCAGACGGGCACTGGTGCCGGTTATCCGGGAGGCTATGCGTATAGTATAGCCCGATTAAAAAGTGGGAAGTATTTGATAAGTACCCCCAAAGGTTTATTTGAAAGTGATAAAAACTTAACCCAGTTTGAATCGGTAAACCTGGCTGCTGGAAAGCTTATACAAGTGCGCAGAGCTATTTTAATAGATAAGGAAGGAATAGCCTGGATTGGAAGTTTGAATGATGGTTTATTCCGGTATGATCCTCAAACCAAAAAAGTAACCAACTATAAAAATAAAAAAACTGATTCTACTTCCCTTAGCAATGATGCTGTCATAAGTATTCTGGAAGACTCCCGGGGCAATTTATGGGTAGGTACCCATAAGGGCGGGTTATGTCGCTTAGTCCGTCAATCCGGAAAATTCACCCGTTATCCCTATATTGTCAATTCGGGTAATAATGCCCCTGAGAAAGGAGAGCTGGATGATATCCAGGTAAATTCTTTGTTTGAAGATAGCCAAGGAATATTGTGGGTAGGCACCAACGGCGGCGGCTTAAATAAATTAAACCTCAAAACGGGTAAATTTACCTCCTATTATAATAGCGATAAGGGTTTGCAATGTATTACTTCCATTTTCGAAGACCGGCAAGGCCGGCTCTGGGCCGGCACTTATTTATGGGGTTTATTTCTTTTTGATCGGAAAACCGGCCACTACCGACGTTTCACCGAAAAAGAGGGTCTGGTATACGATAATATTTCTACCATCCGGGAGGATAAAGCCGGTAACCTGTGGCTGGGCGGCGGCCGAGGTTACTCTATTATGAACCCTAGAAATTTTGCTATACGGCAGCTCACTCTACAGAATGGGTTGCCTGCCGGCGACATGGTTTATGGTGGTTCCGCCACGGCATCCAACGGCGACTGGCTCGCTGGCACCAGTACGGGCATTCTGCGCTTTAACCCGGATAATCTTGTTTACAATACAACCCGGCCGGAAGTAATTCTGCAAACCATGAGCTTTACCAATCAGAATAAAGCCGGCACCCGTGATAGCATTATTATTCTGACGAATCAAAAAAGAATAGAACTAAAATACAACCAAAACCGGGTTACGTTTCAGTTTGTCGCTTTTCATTATGCTAATCCTTCGTTTAACCAATATAAATACAGGCTGTCCGGTTACGATACCAACTGGATCTCTGGCGGTACACAACGCTCGGCTACCTATACCAACTTGGCTCCAGGCACCTATACATTTTCGGTTAAAGCCGCCAGCAGCGATGGTCTCTGGAATGAGCGGGATGCCACCATCACCGTTATCATTCACCCCCCCTGGTGGCGTACCTGGTGGGCGTATACCTTTTATATAATTTTATTTGCGGCGGTTTTACGTATGTATATTTTGCATCGTTCCCGAGTTTTACGTCGCGAAAATCAACTGCTGGAAAGTAAAGTAAACCTGCGAACCTCCCAATTAAGCCAGGCCAATGAAGAAATATCCCAGGCCTTAGCAAACCTGAAAACCTCCCAAACCCAGCTCATACAATCCGAGAAAATGGCCTCCTTGGGTGAACTTACCGCCGGAATTGCGCACGAAATTCAAAACCCCCTCAATTTTGTCAACAACTTTTCGGAAGTTAGTATAGAGTTGCTAGACGAATTAGAAGAAGAAGCTCAAAATGGCAATACAACGGAAGTGCTGGCCATATCTACTGACTTGAAAGAAAACCTGCAAAAGATAAATTACCACGGCAAACGGGCCGATGCCATTGTGAAAGGCATGCTGCAACATTCCAGAGCAGGGTCAACAGAAAAACAACTTACCAATATTAATGCCTTAGCCGATGAATATTTGCGCTTAAGTTATCATGGGTTGCGGGCCAAAGACAAAGAATTTAATGCTGCATTGGTAAAAGATTTTGCTCCCGATTTACCTAAAACCGAAGTGCTGCCGCAGGATTTGGGTCGGGTGCTGCTAAATTTATTTAATAATGCTTTTTATGCAGTTGCCCAGAAAAAACAATTGCTAAATGGGCAATATCACCCGGAAGTTCAAGTAATTACCAAAGACTTAGGTGATAAAATAGAAATCAGGATCAGGGATAATGGCAGTGGCATTCCGGAAAATATAAAGCAAAAAGTCTTTCAGCCTTTTTTTACCACCAAGCCAACCGGGCAAGGCACCGGATTAGGTTTATCTCTTAGCTATGACATTATAAATAAAGGCCACGGTGGGCAATTAAAATTAGAAACAGAAGAAGGAAAAGGGGCAGATTTTATTATTATATTACCTGTAAAACCTGGGTTATGAGACTTGCTGTTTCTTTTCTGTTTTTTTTCTCACTTGTGGTTTCTGTTAATGCACAAGTTGAATCATTAAGTGAATTAAAACAAAAAATAGTTACAACCAAAGATACGGACACTCTTAAAGTAATCTTGTTAAATGATATTGCCTCCAAATATAGGTACCGAAAACCCGATAGTGCTTTAATTTATGCTCGCCAAAGCATTTACCTCGCTAGAAAATTAAATTATCATTATGGAGAAGCAGAGGGTTTGTTGCAGATGGCCGGTATTATAAATTTAGCCGGAAATTACCCAAAAGCTTTAAAAACGATTTTAGATGCAACTAAAATTATTGAAAATTTAAATTTTGGAAAAGAAGCGTTACTGGTAAAGGCTTATAGGCATCGGAGTTTGCTTTTATCAAACATGGGGAATTATAAAAGTGCTTTACCTTTTCTTAGTTTAGCTTTAAAATTACAAAAACAACACCACTTACCCGAAATAGAAGGTACTTATAATAATTTGGCCAATGTGCATGTTAGGCTAAACAACTTAGATTCTGCTTATTTCTTTGCCGAGAATAGTTTGCGGTTAGCAAAAAGCAATCCTAGCCGGCAGAATCCTTACTATATTGGTACCATGGGGTTAGTTCTGGAAAAATCAGGAAGAAATCAAGAGGCTATTACTTATGCCCGAGAAGCTTTAAAAGTAGGTAGCCTTTATGGTGATGATAATATAAAAATACAGATTTATAATGGCCTGAGTAAATTATACAAAAAACTAAATTCTTCAGATTCGTCCATCTTTTATGCTCAAAGAGCCCTGCAATTAAGTAAAAAATTGGGCTTTAATAATTACACCTTAGAAGCCAGTAAAAGTTTGGTTGATGTTTTTGAATTACAAAATAAACAGGATAGTGTTTTAAAATACCTTAAAATAATGCTGGCGGCAAAAGACAACCTTTTTAGTCAGCAAAAAATTCAGGAATTTCAAATAGTTTCTTTTGAAGAAGAGGAAAGGAAAAAAGAAGCTTAAATAGCGAAAGCCACCTTTATAAATCAAATAAAAATCTATTTAATGGGGGCAGGGTTGGGAGTTTTCGGTTTAATAGTATTAATGTTATACCGCAACAATAAACACCGAAAAAAAGCGCAGGCCTTGCTACAAATCCAAAAAGAGCAATTAGAAAACACTTTATACGAGCTAAAATCTACCCAAGCCCAACTTATCCAAAGTGAGAAAATGGCATCATTGGGAGAGCTTACTGCCGGAATTGCCCACGAAATCCAGAACCCGCTCAATTTTGTAAATAATTTTTCTGAGGTAAGTATAGAGCTATTAGACGAATTAAAAGAAGAATTACAAAAGGACGAAACCGAAGAAGCTCTAGCTATTTCCATGGATTTAAAAGAGAACTTATCTAAAATAAACCACCACGGCAAGCGAGCTGATTCAATTGTTAAGAACATGCTGCAGCATTCTCGCGCGAGTTCAGGCGTGAAACAACTTACTAACATTAATGCTTTGGCCGAGGAATACCTAAACCTTTCTTACCACGGCTTTCGCGCCAAAGACAAAGACTTTAATGCCAACTTAATCACTGAGTTTGATAATAATATCAGCAAAATAATAGTAGGCCCTCAAGAATTAGGCAGAGTATTACTAAATTTATTTAACAACGCCTTTTACGCTATCCAGCAAAAGAAAGCACATCTAAACGGCCAGTACCAACCCGAAGTTAAAGTACTAACCCGTCAGCAAAACGGGCAGGTAGAAATTACCATCCGGGATAATGGCACTGGAATTCCGGAAAATTTAAAAAATAAAATTTTTCAGCCTTTCTTTACTACCAAACCTACGGGTCTGGGTACCGGTTTGGGGCTTTCGCTGGCTTACGATATTATTACCAAACAGCACGGCGGTAAACTGCTCGTGCAATCGGAGCCCGGGCAGCATACTGAATTTACTATTGTATTACCCCACCATTCTGCATCAATTGTAAATTAATTAGTTATTTTTAGCTCCTGAACGAGCTGGCTTCTTATGTATTTTTTTACCTTACTTTCTGTTTTTCTGCTGCTACGGCGCCTGCGCAAATCCAATGTAACTTCGCCCAAAGCTTCTAAATGGGATCAATGGTTAAATGTATCCAGTTGGATTTCACTGGGGCTGATGTTTTCCCTGGGCAGTTTTCTGACCGACGAAGTTTCTAACTTAGGCGCGTCCATTTTCCTTTGGCTAGTATTGTTCTTTCTTTACACCGAACCTGATTTTCACGCTTCCCGCCCTATAGTTTATTCTTTTATCCCTTTCGCGGTTATTACTTTTATCAGCGCTTTTTTAAATTTAATTGTTCCGGAGTTTTACCAAAGCTTGGAAGGTTACCTGACCACCGCCATTATGGGAGCTTTTGTCTGGAATTTTGCCAGTTGGATTAACGCCAATAAGCAGGAAAAAGAACTCGAGTTTGAGCGTCAGCAAAGAATACAGGAAGAACAACAAAAACTGGCTTTATCTGCCCAAAAGGACCAGTTAGAAATTTTAGTAGCCGAACGCACCTCCGAAATAACCAAGCAAAAAGAAGAACTGGAAGTAACCGTACAAGAGTTAAAAGCTACTCAGGCCCAACTCATTCAGCAGGAAAAATTGGCCTCATTGGGTGAGCTTACCGCCGGCATTGCCCACGAAATTCAAAACCCCCTAAACTTTGTCAATAACTTTTCGGAAGTAAGCACCGAGTTACTGCAAGAATTAAAAGAAGGCCCTTTGCAAAAACTGCCGGAATCCGAAAAAGAATACGCCGAAGAGATTTTGTTTGACCTAACTCAAAATTTAAATAAAATTTCGCACCACGGGCAACGGGCCGATAAAATCGTGAAAGGCATGCTGCAACACTCGCGCGCCACTACCGGCCAGAAAGAACCTACCGATATAAACGCTTTAGCCGACGAGTATTTACGACTTTCGTACCACGGTTTGCGGGCCAAAGACAAATCGTTTAATGCCACCATAAAAACTGATTTTGCCCCGGATTTAGGTTTGGTAAATATAGTATCGCAAGATGTTGGGCGGGTTTTACTAAATTTGTACAACAATGCGTTTTACGCCATTAGCGAGAAAAAGAAATTGCAAAACGGGACTTTTGAACCCACCATTTGCGTAACTACCCAGCAGAAAGACGGCAAAATAGAGATCCGGGTGAAAGACAATGGCCTGGGTATACCGGCCGCCATCCGGGAAAAAATTATGCAGCCTTTTTTTACGACCAAACCCGCCGGCAAAGGTACGGGCTTAGGGCTTTCACTGAGTTACGATATTATTACCAAAGTGCACGGCGGTTCGCTGGAAGTAAATACCCAGGAAGGCGAGTTTTCAGAATTTATCTTGCGCCTGCCGCGGAATAACAAATAATTTATAATAATTTAAACGGTACTTACGTCAAGATATCATATAAAATGAAAATATTAGTAGTGGACGACGAAGCCGATGTACAACCTTTATTTTTACAACGCTTCCGCCGCGAAATAAAAAATGGAGAGTTAGACTTTGCCTTTTCCACATCCGGCGAAGCCGCCTACGCGTACCTGGAACAATACGATTCGGAAGTGGTTCTGATTTTATCGGACATTAACATGCCGGGCATGAGTGGTTTGGAATTGTTACGATTAATCCGGCAAAAACACGAACACCGCCCTCCTACCGTGATGATGATTACCGCTTACGGCGACGACGAGAATTACCAGCAAGCCATGCAACACGGCGCCGATGATTTTTTAACCAAGCCGCTGGACTTTAGCCTTTTAAAAGAAAAACTTAAAAATTTTGCATCCTGATGGCCAAGATACTGGTGGTTGACGACGAAACGGATCTGGAATTATTAATCAAGCAAAAGTTTCGCCGGAAGATTCGAGAGAATACCTACGAATTTGTTTTTGCCCACAACGGCGTAGAGGCTTTGCAAAAACTGGCCGAGCACCCCGATCTGGATATTGTGTTGAGCGACATTAACATGCCCGAAATGGATGGCCTTACCTTACTTACCAAATTGCCCGAAGTAAACCCGCTGGTAAAAGCCGTAATGGTATCGGCGTACGGCGACATGGAAAACATCCGAATGGCCATGAACCGGGGCGCTTTTGATTTTGTGTGCAAACCCGTAAACTTCGAAGACCTGGAACTAACCATGGATAAAACCGTGCTCCACGTGTCGCATTTGCGCGAAACCATGCAGGCCATTAAAGAAAACAATATTTTAAAAATGTACGTGGACGAGAACGTGCTGCATTTTATGACGCACAAAGAGTTTGAAAACAGCTTGCTGGTAAACGAAGCCATCGATGCCACTATCATGTTCATTGATATTTGCGGCTTTACTTCCATCACCGAAAAAGTACCGGCTAATACCGTAGTAGGCTTATTAAATAAATACTTTGACATGATGGTGCAGGAAATTATTGCCCAGAATGGCCACGTAGATAAATTCATGGGCGATGCGGTAATGGCGGTTTTCCGGGGCGATTACCACCTGGACCGAGCTATCGATGCAGCGTTGGCCGTTCGGGAAAAATTACAACTGGAAACAGAAGTACAACTGGATGGCCATTTTTTTAAACCCCAGGTTTCGGTAGGCATTAATTCCGGGGAAGTAATTTCGGGCAATATTGGTTCTATCTCGTTACGCCGCCTGGATTATACCGTAATCGGCGACGGGGTAAATTTAGCCCAGCGGCTGCAATCGGTAGCGCAACCCAACCAAATTGTTATTTCAGAGGCAGTGTATGAGCGCGCCAAAGAATCATTTAATTGCCAGCGTCTGAAAGAAGTAAATTTAAAAAATAAAGCCCAGGCGGTAGTTATTTACGAAGTTATTGAGTAGTCCCGCATTAGTAACAACATCATTGAATGAGGGAAAAATTGGGTATGCAAACAGGGATTTATCAATTATTAAACATTAAACCTGCCGAAGCCAGGGTTGTAAAGCAGCTTTTTTTAGTGCAGTTTTTTTTAGGTGTGGGTACTTCATTTTTGTTTACCAGCGCGCTCACGCTTTTTCTGGCTACCTACCCCATTAAAGAATTACCTAAAGTTTCGTTGCTAGCTGCCGGCTTATTACTGGTAGCGAATTATGGCTACGCCCGTCTGGAAGCTACTTTATCGGCTAAAAAACTGCTGCAGGTTATTATTTTGTTTTCGGTGGCCTCTATTGCCCTGACCTGGCTGGAAGCTACCCTTTTCTCCATTACCTGGCTGCCCTTTTTCTTATCGGCCTGGAACATGGTGTTGTACATGGTAATTGGTTATGCTTTCTGGGGAATGGCCGCCATAATTTTTAACGTCCGGGAAAGTAAAAGAATTTTTTCGGTGGTAGGCTCCGGCGACATTCCGGCCAAAATTATTGGTTACGCGGCCGTAGCGGTTCTGGCTCCTATTATCGGGGTAATTAACGTACTGGCTATTTCGATGGTAGCTTTGCTGGTTGCGTATTATTACCTGCAGCGTTTTAATCATCCTGTAATTGTAGCGCCACCCCACCACGACCATCCGGAGCATCATGCCTCCACGCATGGTCACGGAGAACATACCGGCCTGATTAGCCGTTTTTTTGAAAATAATTTAATTTTTGTCATTGCCATTTGGTCTTTCGTGGGCTTTGTTCTTTACTCCCTCCTGGATTATACATTTTTAACCGAAATAAAGGTAAAGTATAAAACCAGTCACGAGCTGGCATCTTTCCTGGGGATTTATTTTGCTGTGGGTCGGGTTTTGGCCATGTTTATTAAATTACTTTTTAGCAGCCGGGTTATCAACCGTTTGGGTTTAACTAATTCCTTGCTAATTACTCCAATTGTGTTAGCGCTAGTTACCATGTACATTCTGCAAACCAGCACGCCTACCAATACCGGCTTAATTGCTTTTGGGGTTATGGTATTGCTGTCGGAAGTATTAAAATCAGCGGTGCAAGAACCTGCTTTTTTTGTGCTATTTCAGCCGTTGCAACCCCACTCCCGCTTAAAAGGCCATTTAATTACCAAAGGCTACACCATGCCTTTTGCCTTGCTGGTGGTGGGCCTGTATGCTTTTGCCTTCCGCGACTCCCACGGCGACATATCTATTTCCTTTGTTTGCTATACCTTAATTTTATTGATTGCGGTATGGTCCGGCATGGTTTTCCTGATTAAAAAAGAATACCTGCATACCTTAATTCAAGCTTTAAAGAAAGGCTATTTTACGGGCACGCAGTTATTTTTAACAGATAAGCCGGTGCGGGAATTATTGCTGGCTAAATTAAACAGCCCTAAACCTAAAGAAGTACTGGTGGCTTTAGAATTGCTGGAGCGTTCGGGTTACAAACAACTCAACCAGGTATTATTGCGCGAGCTCAACAACCCGGACCTCTCTATTAAAAAATACGTTTTATCCCGAATTAAGCACCGGCATCTCACTGCTGCGTTGCCGGTAGTGCAACAGCAATTAGCCTCAAATTCTTCCTCCGAAATTAAACCAGATTTACTGCAGGTCTTTTATTTTTTAAGTCCAGAGCAAGCGCAGGAATTCTATAATTTAAAAAATTTAAATTTTGCCGATAAAAAAGCAGCTTTACTAGGTTTAGCTTCCCGACCAGATGCAAGTTCTTTACAAATTGTGCAGCAAGAAGTAGCCGCATTAACCCGGAGCACGCATGAAGCAGATAAATTATTAGCCTTGGAGATAATCTCTACGGCACCACACGGCGACTTTGAAACTTCCTTACGCAGCTTGTTGCACGATGCCTCGCCGATAATTTTAAAAAAAGCCCTAGAGGCCATTGGTCAGGTAAAAGCATTTGCCTTGTGGCCGGATGTAGTAGCTACCGCCGTAAAACAAAATACTCCCACGGCGCTACAAAAAGCCATATTGCATTTTGGCGATGCTATTTTTGCGCCCGCTTACCTAACTAATCTCAACCTGCCCGCTTCGTTTGCTGCCTTATTTATAAAAACGGCAGGTTCCGTACAAGGGCCATTATCTACGCAATACCTGCTGCCTTACTTACAAAAACAAAATGAATTAACAGACTTAGCCGTAAACGCCTTATACCGCAAGAAGATTAGTTTGCCAGATGCCGGTAAAACAGAACTTACCCGTTGGCTCGAAAATAAACTGGAACAAACCAGGCCCAAAATAAATGCCTTAACTCGCTTGCGTTCCGACTCTGTAGTAGAGTTATTATGCCAAGCCCTAAAATCTGAGTTAAAGCAAGATTTAGAAGTAATTTTACAAGCTTGCGCCATCTTGTACGACCGGCCGCACCTGGAACGGGTAATGCAATTAATTCAGTCGCGCGATGCGAGCCGGATATTTAACGCCATCGAAGTGTTAGAATTACACATTCCCCGGCGTTACTTTACTCCCATCGATGCGCTTCTGGAATTTACCCTGGAAAATCAAACAAACCTTACCAGTAACTCAAGCGCAGAGATCGCCGTTAGAAACGCCGTAATCACTGAAATTTTAACTACTACCGAAACCAGTTTTTCTGTCTGGACGAAATCTGTAGCTTTATATTTAATACCCGATTTACAAGACCCGGAATTAACGCAAATTTTAAAAAATCCGCTTTCTCAGGAAGCTAACTTCTTGCTGCGCGAAACCAAACAATTTGCTTTATCCCAGGTTGCAATTTAATAGCCCCATGTTACTCATCGAAAAAGTGCTGACCCTGCGTTCTTCGGAAATTTTCCATAATACGCCCGAAGCCGAACTGGTGGAATTAGCCGGTATTTTAGAAGAATTATACCTGAACCCCAACGAAACTTTGTTTCAGAAAGGCGAAATAGGCGAAAGCATGTATTTTATTTACAAAGGCAAAATCCGGATTCATGACGAAGATTTAACCTTAGCAGTGCTGGAAGAAAACGAGATTTTAGGCGAATTATCGGTACTGGATGCCGATACCCGTTCGGCGAGCGCTACGGCTCTGCAAGAAACTATTTTGCTTAAACTAGATCAGGAACCTTTTTATGATATTATGCTGGCCAATGCCGAAGTATTAAAAGGAATTTTAAAAACCCTGGGCCGACGGCTCCGCATCATGGATGCTAAACTGGCCGAAACTAAAGCAACTCCAACCGAGCAACCTTCTCGATAACTTGCTGCAAATATTCCTGCTTTTGTTTTTCGCGCCGGGCAATGGATGAAGGCGTAAAATAACGGTGATTTTTTAAAAATTTTACCTGTACCCGGTTCCAATCCAGTTCATTTTTCACGATACCCTGCCACAGAAATTCCTGGTACAAGCCCTCCCCGATGGCATAAAAATCCGGACGGCCCAAGTAATCTAAATCAGCATCGCAGATAATTTCTTCTAATTTGGTTTGGGGGTTTTGCGGCACCTGCGTGGCTTTAATCAAGCCAAAAACTACTTCTTTTTGCGGCTTACTAAAACCAAAATTGGTTAAATCCACGTCGGCAATTTCGCAGCTTTTATCTTCATGGCCCTGGTAGGTATACAAAAATCCCATGTCGTGGTACAAGGCCCCTACCTGCAACAAAAACAACTCTTCCGGTGCCACTACGCCTTCTAAATCCGCAATTTTGGTACATTGCTCTAATACATCTAAGGTATGCGCTACATGGTGATAGGTATATTTTTCGGATAAACCGGCCTGCAGTTTTTGTAGGGCAAACGCGTGTATTTGCGGGTAAATGGCGTAGATCATGATTAAGAACTAAATTCTTGAATTTAATAGTTTTTTATAATTGATTTTTAATTTTTTTGAAATCTGGCTATGCCCTTTTATCAGCGAACATGAAAGTTATTTTCTTAGATATTGATGGCGTATTAAATCCGGCTTACCACATGCACGCGCTGCACTTCCACCAAAAATACGGCGGCGTGGCAGAGGATGCATATGGTTATTTATTCTGCCCGCATACCCTGGAACATTTAGCTTACATTGTGGAGCATACCCATGCCAAGCTTGTAATCTCGTCTACGTGGCGGAAAAAGGGTTTAACTTTTATGCAGGATTTGTGGCACCATCGTGGTTTACCTGGTGAAGTAGTGGATATTACACCCGTAATAGACAATATCCGCGGCGAAGAAATAGCGGCCTGGCTGCAACCGAATGAAGTAGAAAACTTTATAATTATTGATGATGAAAATTACCTGCTACCCAACCAGGTACCTTATCTGGTGCAAACAGATATGAATTACGGATTGAAATTATCGGATGCCCAGCAGTGTATTGCGCTCCTGAATCAAAGTTAACCTGTTTAACCTTCCCACCCTGAATACAAAAAATCAAAAATAGATGTAAATTTTTATCAACCAGACTCCTCTGCCATAACAGGTTTGCGCTAAATTTTAAAATTTTTAAATTTTAGAAAAACATGAAAAAACCAGAATTAGTGATAAGGATACTACTCCCGGCTGCTTTATTCGAGGCTGTCTTAAATGTTAAAGTAATCTAAGTATTAATCTGAAAGTAGCGGCAAAACTTATTGCTGTGGTTTTTACGCCATCGGCTTAAGCCCATATAATTGATACACCAATAGTTCTATTTGCTTCGTTACATCGTTAAAAGTAAGCGGTTGTTTTTCCTGCCAGGTGCGCACAACTTCGGCCACCCACAGCCGGGTTATCTGCACCGCTTCATTCGGGTTCCCTACGCTATCTTCCGGCTTTAAAGCGGAGTCATACGTAGTTAATGATTCTAATAAGTTTTGGTTGAGTTCCGACGATTCATCGGTATCAAAGCCTTCGCGCAGTCCGCTGGCCGAAGCGTAACAAATCGGGCTGCTGTAACTTTCGGGTTCGTGGTGATCCATAACAAAAGCGGTTCCGGCTACCCACGTTTGTAAGTGCAACTGAATCTTTTCTTCACTTGCTTCTGGGTTTATCTCTTTAATTAATTGCGTGATACCATCCAGAAACAAATCCAGGACCGGGCGCTTTAATATAACCCGGCCGATTATCCGGTTCAAATCTTGCTTCAGGGCCAGCAAAGAATCGTCCATTGGGATTCGTAAAATTTTAAAAATTTAAAAATTAGAGCTTAAGAAAAATCCGTTTTCAGGCAATCTCCCGGTCCAGCAGAAAAACCAGTAAACTTTTCGGGCCGTGCGCTCCCAGCACTAAAGATTGTTCAATATCGGCGGTTTTAGATGGTCCGGCAATGAAAGTGGCAAAGCCGTAATCCGCGTCGGCAATTCTGGCGTAGGCCTCGTGCATGGTGGCTACTAAATTCTGCGGCTGAATAATTAACGCTAAGTGCTGCGCAATAAACGGTAAAGCCCGCTCCTGCACCATGGCTTCGGTTACCCAAATGGCGCTATTTTCGGCTACGGCCAAATTGGCTTCCACTACGGCTAATTCCAGATCGGCAAAAGCATGGGCGTTCTTGTAATCTAAACCGGTATCCATCAGTTCGGCTAGTTCTTGGGCCGAGCTAAAAATAGTTTTGCTGCCAAACTCTTTTTTTAAAATTTGATTGATTTCGGCGTAAGAACTTACCCGGTGCACCTCCCCGCCAATAGATTGCAGTACTTTGGTAAACTTTTGTTCTAAGTTTGTAAAGGGCGGCGTAAAAAAAGGAATATGGGGCAACGAAACTGGTTCCGGCTGGTTTTGTTTAACGGCTTGTAATATTTTTTCGCGACTATTCATTATTCGTTTTGTTTTCGGTTTTTCTTGTACCAATCGTGAAAAGATTCTTTTGGTGGCTCAGGCATATCGCGTTGTTTGTACCAGGGGTTAAAGCTGTTGTTTACCACAAAGGGCGTGGTTTTCATAAACCATTTGCCGGTTTTGCCCGCCATCCGGTAAAAAGCCGGGTGACTAAACGTAAAGGCCATGCCCTGCATGGCTGCTTTCTTGGCTGCGGGCGCGTATCCTTGCTGTACTAACACCTGGCGCCATTTATATAATTGATTATGAATGTCAATTTTAACCGGACAAACATTACTGCACGAGCCGCAGAGCGTAGAAGCAAAAGGCAAATCGGCGTAATCTTTCATGTCCAGGTTAGGCGCCAGAATGGAACCGATAGGGCCGGCAATGGCATTGTGGTAGCTGTGCCCGCCACTACGCCGGTAAACCGGGCAAGTGTTCATGCAGGCGCCGCACCGGATGCATTTCAGCGAGTTCCGGAAATCTTCGCGACCTAACTGTCGGCTACGGCCATTATCAACCAACACCAAATGCATTTCCTGACCTTGTCGCGGTTTTTTAAAATGACTGCTGTAAGTAGTTATGGGCTGACCTGTAGCACTTCGGGCTAGTAAGCGTAAAAATACCCCCAAATGGTGGCGTTCGGGAATAAGCTTTTCGATGCCCATGCAGGCAATGTGTACGTCGGCGAGGTGGGCGCCCATGTCGGCGTTGCCTTCGTTGGTGCAAACTACAAATTCGCCGGTTTCGGCTACGGCAAAGTTTACCCCCGTTATGGCTATTTTGCGGGTTAAAAATTTCTCGCGTAAATGCAGGCGGGCGGCGGCGGTTAAAAACTGCGGATCGGCGTTGCCGGCTGGGGTGCCCAGGTGCAAATGAAACAATTCGCCAATTTCTTCTTTCTTTTTATGGATGCAGGGTAATACAATGTGGCTGGGTGGTTCTTGCGCTAACTGCACAATGCGCTCGCCTAAATCGGTATCAATTACTTCAATGCCTTCTTTTTGCAAGTAATCATTTAAATGGCATTCTTCCGTGAGCATGGATTTACTCTTTACAATTTGAGCCACGCCGTGTTTTTGCAGAATACTTTTTACAATGGCATTATGTTCCTGGGCGTCGGCGGCCCAATGCACCTGTATGTTGTTTTTTAAAGCATTTTCCTCAAACTGCACCAAATACTCACTTAAGTTAGAAAGCACATTGTGTTTGATCTGGGAGGCCAGATTACGCAAATCCTCCCATTCGGGTAAAGTATGAGCGGCTTTATCGCGTTTGGCCCGCACCCACCACAAAGTTTGGTCGTGCCAGTTAACGCGTTCTTCGTCCTTGTTAAATTTGTCGGCCAGGCTGGGATGTTCGGCTATTGTTTTATGCATGGCTATTTAATATCTCGGCAATGTGTTTTACCTGTACGTTACTTTTTTGTCTTTTTAAGATGCCTTCCAGGTGCATCAAACAACTCATATCGGCTCCGGTAATAAACTCAGCTCCGTGGTCCAGATGGTCTTTTACCCGGTCTTTGCCCATTTTGGCGCTCACGGCTTCTTCGGCTACGCAAAAAGTACCGCCAAAGCCGCAGCATTCATCTTGCCGGCTTAAATCAATCAGTTCCAAGCCCTCTACCATGCGCAGTAATTTCTCGGGTTTCGAAAACGGCTCCGCTACCAATTCGGTCATTTGCGACAACTTTAAACCCCGCTGTCCGTGGCAACTTTGGTGCATGCCTACCCGGTGCGGAAAACGGGCGGTTAAATTTTCAATTTTTAAAATATCGGTTAAGAACTCGGTGAGTTCATAAATTTTGTTGCGGATGTGGGTAGCGGCAGGCTCTTCGTGGGGTTTTTCAGCATGCAGATGTTCTTTAATGTGCAACACGCAACTGCCCGAAGGCGACACAATGTAGTCCAGGTTGATAAAGTTTTGAATAAATAAATTATTGCAGCTTTGCGTTAAGTGTTCGAAACCCGAATTAGCCATGGGTTGGCCGCAACATGTTTGATTAAACGGATAAACTACATCTACTCCCAGTTTTTCCAGTAACTCCAGGGTGGCAATAGCCACTTTCGGGTAAAACTGATCGACGTAGCACGGTATAAATAAACCAACGGTCATAAGTTAATCTTTTGCTTAGGGCGTAATTTTTAAATTTTTAAAATCTAATTGAATCAGTAGAAGCGCCTTCGCCGCAAAACTTCCGGAAACAATTAAAAAGCAAACCCAAATTAAAGCAATACAAGGTAGCAAGTATCCTGTACTGTACTGTTGCCCGATTTTTAATTTAAACCGGGCTTTAGTAAAATCAGAAATTTTAAAAATTGTTTAAATGGCAATGGTCGGAGTTAGCCCAATCAGAAGAGAAGGCATTAAATGAATCAGCATGAAGGCTTTTGTTGCACCGGCTTTATAAATGCTGGTGAAGAAAGAAAATGATGTACTTAATTTGGAACGGCCGTAAATGCGGCAGGCCCGCTTCTCCGGAATTTTTTAAATTTTTACTTTTCCGCAGCTAAACTTTCTTATTCTAAAACTACAATTTTGAGTAAAGGCTTATTGGCTTAGCTTCTTTGGTTATTTGAAGCACCTTAATTGGTTTGTTTGTCAATAGCAACAGTTGTTTAATCGTCTTCCCGCAAAATTAATTGCAACTCTAAATATTCCGGGGTCATGCTTAGCTCACTAACCAGGTAAAAACCCCGGTATCGTAGTAAATCCAGCTCCGGTTTACTTAAATTAAAAATTTTGCTAAACCGGGTTAAATCTACTAACATGCCTTTGGTGGGTGTGTACGGCAGGTAAAAAACCACGCCATTCACTTTTTTTAAAATCGAGAAATGCAGCGTTTTACTTTCCGGATCATACAGGTATTCATCCATGGCTCCTTGTAATAAATAAAATGCTACTTTCATATTCCGGTAAATTAGGTCAAGGCATTACCATTCCCGGCGGGGTTGCACGGCGGGAGGCAAACGAGTAAGGCAATTTTTTAAAAATTATATTTTTCCAGCAAAGGCTTTAACCTCATTTTAGTTTTTTCGGTAATAATTTTCTTGCCTCTCACCATTTTGGCCAAAGAACCTTCGGCCATGCCGGCTTCTTTCTCTAATCTACGGATAGAAGGAATTCGATTAAAAAACTCGTGCAGGGTTTCGGGATTGATATCTTTCATCGGAATTAACCATTTAGTAATACTGCAAACGTAGTAGTAAAATTAAAAAGTTAAATACTAATCTTTCAAAAATATTTGAGGACTATGAGTTGCTGTTCTTAAAACCAACCATCCCGATTTATAAATAATTTACCATAACTGCTAAGCAAAATAATGGGCCAATAAACCAGGAAACCTTTACCGACAATTTACCCCAATTTACCGACTAAACCTTTATAATGGCCTTTTTACTAGTGTAAAGCCTGGTTTACTAAGCTATCTTTCATAAAAAATTAATACCATGAACATGCACCACACCAGCTCAGCATCCGGTAAAATTGTAGCCGGCTTTATAATAATAGCCGTAGGCGTTATATTTTTCTTACGCCAAATGGGTTACTTATTTCCGCAGTGGTTATTTACCTGGCCCATGATTTTAATTGTGGTGGGTTTAATTAACGGCGCTAAAATGGGCTTTCGCGATTTTGGCTGGCTCATACTAGTGGGTTTGGGCATTGCCTTTCAACTCGATAAAATGTACCCGGTTTTTCATCTTATCCGGTATGTCTGGCCCCTACTAATCATAGGATCGGGTTTATTTATGATTTTAAAACGCAACCAAACCTGTCCGGACCGGGCGGAACGCCGCCTGCGCCGGCAAAAACGCCGGGGAAGATTTATGCAACAAATGCCCACTACACCGGAACTGGCTCCTTTTACAACGCAAGAAGCTCCGGTTTTTACCCAGCCGCAGGATTATACCGTTTATTCTTCCGCCACTGCCGAACCACTAACAGACAACAACAGCGAGTTCGTGGAAATTACCGCTGTACTCGGCGGCAATAAACGCCATATCATTTCTAAAAACGTTAGGGGCGCTGAGGTAATTGCCCTGATGGGAGGCGTAGAATTAAACTTTGCCCAAGCCGACATTCATGGCCGGGTAATATTTGATATCACCTTGCTGATGGGCGGCTGTAAACTGATTGTACCCGCAAACTGGCTAATTAAATCCGAAATAACATCCGTAATTGGCATCATAGAAGATAAACGCCAGGTAATGCCCGCTACGAACGAAGCCAATCCCAAGATTTTAGTTTTAAAAGGATTTGCCGTAATGGGCGGCATCGAAATAAACAGTTATAGCTAAATTAAGATATAGTGGCGTTTAAATTCACCGAGAGAACCGGATAGTTTATCGGGTCAAACTGACCGGTTCGTCTAAATGTGGCAGCCCGGATAGAACACAATTAGGAGCTTTAGTGTATTATAAATAAGTTTATTAAAATATATTAATTAGTTGTTAATACTTATTATAATATCTCTTATGAATTCTTTAGCTCTGTTCATCTTTTCTCTGGTAGGTTTAATTCTTTTCACAACCTGGTTGATACTGTCGCTAAGAACCAAATAAAAGCGGCCGGTTCTAGGGAGCACTACCTTAGCCGGTAAACTTGCCTTAACAATTTAGACCTTAACCCGATTACTTTCTCTTGAGCCGCCAACGAGCTTCAAGGGCTCAATTGTATTATGCCTTATTTGTTTACTTCTGGTAAGGGTAATTTTTATTTACGATTACTATTATCTGGGTGGTAATGTAAACCGGCCAGCAGAATCTAAATGTTTGCGTAAAACGCCACCTCTATTGCGGAAAGTAAATTTTATACTGGGCGGGGGCAAAAGCAATGGGTAAGCTTTTATCCTGGTTCACGGGTTTTCTTACTTTATTTATCGTCCGGTATAACTTAGCGCAAGCGAGATAAAAAATTATCAGTAAAACACTCAAAACAATCAATTTTATAACGGTTGCGCGGAAGATTCTACCTCTGGGGGAAAGGTCCTGATACGGCTTCTTAATCATAACGGCAAGAAAGGAAGTTTTCTTTTTTAATGCATCACAGGTAAGTCACATTGTCGTCATTTTTAAATTTTTGATGAATAGTCTTCCGTTGTAACCGTTATTCTAAAACCTAGAAAATTCAGATGATCCAGTAAGGCATATATAAAGGTAGTAACTCCTATCATTTCCATACCTTCCTCCAGGCAATATAGTAGTTCGTTGTACTTATGATTTAGAGAATACAGTTTATAAAAATGTCCTTCAAGTAACTCTAATCCAATGGCGCCGCTTACGTAAATAAAGCCCGATAAAATTATTATGTTTCTGGTATAAGCGGGCAGGTTTAAAACAAAACGAAATAAATAAGCTGCTACCCCTAAAAACAACAAGAAGTAAGGTATTACCCAAGACCAATACAGTAACCCAGACAGATCGCTCTTTAACCAGGGCCGGATAAAGTTAGAAGTAAACTCATGTATTTGCACAATTTCGTCGAGGGCAACAAAAACAAACAACCCGGCTAAAACCTGCCAGGGCCTGGCCTGTTTTATTGAAGAAGAAACCTTTGCTTGGTGGAAAGTAACATAAGCAACCAAAGCAGCAAAAAGCAGCAGAAAAGCTGAGTAAAAAGTGGGAATATTGGCTTCATTATTCACATTAAAGAACTTATCAATCGAATCCAATATCCAGTTTTCCAGAGGGCGGGTGTGTTGCAGAATTACATTAATAGTGTTGGCCGTTAACAAAAGGAATATTATTAAAAATAACCGTTGGGTAATTTTCCGCGGATTCAGTTTAAGCGAATGGATAGTTGGATGAATTTTAGTAAAGGACATATTAAATTATATAATATCACAATAATATTAAATATATTTAATATTATCAACAAGCTATATAAATTTAACTTTCCTAATCTCCTATCTGATTTCTTATTCTGGCTTATCGGTTATTACGCTTGTTTAAATCCAATTTAAATACCCCATTTCGTTTAAACTTTTATCAAAAGCAACGGAAAAATTGACGATGTACCTACCCGTAATAAATATATACGCTGCTTAAAAATACCATAAACTGTTTCTCCTAGTTGTTATCGCTATATCTTTTCTCGGGCCCACCCTGTACTTTCTGTTCAACTTCTCGTATTACCAACCTAAAATACAGCTTTCACTTAATATAGATTTATGTACACCACCACCATTATAATTAACGACCCCGATATTTACGTTAAAAGTCCGCAGTTATTAAAAGAAGATGTATTAGCCAAATTGTGCAGCGAGGCGGAAAGTAAAATTGGTACCAGGCCAGAAATTAATGAAATAAATATAATCAGTGGTTTTCCCGAACTTATAGATGGGCAATTACTCCCCTTTAAAGTAGAATGGGAAATAATCGGGAAAGAACAACCAAAATAAATATTATTAAAAAATGCCGCTGAGAGCGGCATTTTTTAATTTTTAAAACCTATGCAATGAAAGGATTGCTCTTGAAGCTGTAAAGATTCGACTAAACTATTCTCTGGCTGCTGTCTGATTGTAGCCAAATAGCATTTAAGAAAAATTTTAAAAATTTAAAATTCTTCATCAATTTTGAAATTATTTTAATATTCGGCTTCGTCAATTTAGAACTGTAATACATAAGATTATACTTGTATCAAGTTCTTAAATCAGGAAGCCTTCAATAAAGCGGGGAGCGTTTTCGGCTTTAGCGCTTCAAATGATTCTTACAGAAAGGCTTTTCTCTTTATTTACCTACGTATCTTCATTCACCCAATTACCTCTGCCGCCACTTGTAAAAAGCAGCTTGGCTCCCAACTAATTTCGGTGACACTTTAACCTTCCTTAAATTCTTTAAGGATTTTGGCAATCTGTTGGGGAGTGAAGAGTATCCTTTTCATAAGTACTGTTTCAAGTTATTAATTTCCCCTTGCTAAGCAGTTCTATTTTTGGGGAAGCTTACAATCCATTTTAAAGCCTTTTCCGCAGTTTGGCTAAGCAATACCCCGATTTCACTACGCCGGGAAGTTGAAGACTGATGACCTTTGCTTATATCAAAATTTAATCAATAATAAAATGAAACAGTCACAAACTCCCATCTTCAGCTTTAGTCCGGTTGTATTACCAGTTTCCGGCCGTCACGTAGACCTTGAAATGAAAGTTACTGCTCCCGCAAGCGGAAACAACTTGCCGGTTATTCTTCTTTCGCATGGGCATGGCCCCTCCAACTTTCTCTCTTCGTACAGAGGATATGGCCCCATTGTAGATTTTTTTGCGGCAGCAGGGTTTGTCGTCATTCAACCTACTCATCAAAATTCAAGAGCACTTGGGCTTTCTTCATCCCTCCCGGAAGCACCCTTGTTTTGGAGTTCCCGGGCTACGGATATGATATTTATCCTGGATTATTTAGACGAAATTATTTCCACGGTACCAGGGTTGACCGGAAGAGTAGATAAAGCAAAAGTTGCAGCCATTGGCCATTCCATGGGCGGCCACACTGTTGCCATGCTGGCTGGCATGGATGTGACGGATCCCGCAACAGGTAAAATAGTAAATTTCATAGAACCTCGGATAAAAGCCCAGGTATTGATTGGCGTGAGCGGTGGTCCCGAAGGATTTAACGGCGTAAACAGACAGCATTATCCTGTGTTAGCGGCCGGCAATTTTGGTACTATGACTTTGCCTGCGCTCATCGTGAACGGGGACCAGGACAAAAACCTGATGTTCTCTGATGTGGACAATTGGCGTGCAGACGCTTATTATCAAAGTCCGGGTCCTAAGGATTTGCTGAACGTATTCGGCGCTGAGCACATTTTTGGTGGCATATCAGGTTATGATGCCCGCGAAACAAGTGATGAAAACCCCGAGCGTGTTGCTTTTGTATGTGAAAGCATTCTTGCGTATATTCGGAGTACATTCGATCCAAACGATTTAAGTTGGGAACAACAAAAGAAAAACCTTAACGGCGTGCCGGGAGCGTTGGGTAGCATTGAAAGCAAATAAATAAACAGACGATATGAAGGACGAAATGTCTAACCATCGATTCAATTCATTATCAAGGTTGCACAAGGCGCTGGACATACCGGCACCTATGCACCCATTGGTAAGCTTGATCAATAATGCCACAGGAACCATTCCGCTGGAAAAACTACCCAATCCCCACATCTTAAGTTTTTACAAAATATCCTATAAGATGAACTTCCAGGGAAAGTTCAAATATGGACAGCATTACTACGATTTCGACGAAGGGGGAATGTTTTTTGTTTCGCCGAATCAAATCACAGGAGGCCACACTCCACTAAGCGATCAATCTGGTTATACTTTACTCTTCCACCCGGATTTTTTACTTGGCTACGACCTCGCCAGAAAAATTAAAGACTATGGTTTTTTTTCCTATTCAATTAATGAAGCGCTGCATTTATCGGAGAAAGAAAAAATCACCATTATTGCAGTTTTCGAAAGTATCGAAGAAGAATTAAAAGGCAGAATTGATAATTTCAGCCAGGACGTTGTGATTTCCCAGATCGAATTGCTGCTAAATTATGCCAACCGATTCTACAGCCGGCAATTTATCACCCGTAAGGCGGTAAGCAGCAGCTTATTACAACAGGTAGAAGCGGTTTTGCATACCTACTTACAGTCGGAAGCTCTGCAAAAACAAGGTCTTCCTACTGTCCAGTATCTTGCCAGTCAATTGAACGTCAGCGCCAGTTATTTAAGTGATATGCTGCGATCCTTTACCGGGCAAAATGCACAACAGCACATTCATAATAATCTGATCGAAAAAGCAAAGGAACGATTATCCACCAGCCAGGCTTCGATCAGCGAAATAGCTTATGAATTAGGATTCGAACATCCCCAATCCTTTAGTAAACTATTCAAACTCAAAACCAGTGTATCGCCCGTGGATTTCAGGCGTTCTTTCAATTAAAATATATTGACATACACGACAATCCTTCAGGCTATATACAATTCGCAGCATCACTTTATATCCTATGGCAAACCCGGTGTAGCGATCTTAAGCCTAACCTAAAAAAATTTGGTTTGCTATCCATTACGACCAATCATCAGTAGCTTATTTTCAGGAATACAATCTTTCAAAAGCGAACAGGCCATGTCCGAATGACCTGTTTGCTTTTTCAATCGGGAAGAAGAAGATCAAAAATGGACACTCATATAATAGGAAAAATTAGAAAGTAAGCTTAACCCGTTCTTTATAACTCTTATTGTTTTATAAATTTGAATATCTGTTGATCTTGCCCCAAGTGCAGATGTAATAAATAAACTGCCGGAGGTAAGGAGCTAACGGGTACTTCCAAGATGGTCGCATTTAGTTGTTGATGGGTGTTGAACTGGTATTTCACCCCAGTTATATCCGTGATAAAAGTGCTTATTTGCTGCACGGGTTGAGATAGCCTTACTCTTATTTTATTGGTTGCCGGGTTTGGATAGAGTTGTGCATGGGATGATTCTTTTGCCTCGACTACTGCCAGGCGAGCTCCGGTGGTTACCGGCGATATCTCGATAGCGGCTATACTGGCTTTATCTACTACAGACACAAAGTTTAGATTGAGCATCCCATCTTGAACCATGATGGTCTTGGAAGCTACGATGGCTTTTTTAGCACCTCCCGCGGCAGCGTAGATATCATAATTGGTGAGCCAGCTTATTCCCTCAGCACTTACATTAAACTTGCGTCGGCCATTAGAAGTAAATGCCAACTCTACCAGGTGCAGCTTTACCGTGTAGGTACCATTACTCACGGGTAGCGCATAAGCAAAACTGCCACCAGTTACTTCGGCTTTGCGGGTAGTTTGGTAGAGCTCATCATCTTGGGTGTTGGCAATGGCTGCTGTAGAAGTTGTGATGGTAGTGGCGCCGCTATAGTAAGCATCTTCACTAAAATTACCCATACTCGTATTCACCGCATTTCCACCACTGTTTAGGCGGATAGTTCTGACTGAGGCTGATTCGATCAGGAGTTGAGGTGGATTCAGGGTATTCTCCCGACTATTAAATTCCAGTTTTCTGTTCTGATTAGCTGCATCCTGGAGCAACAAACTTACGGTTTTATCACCCGCTAGCTGCGCTTGTACAAAACTAGTAACATCCCATTCGTAATACTTTGCTTCATTAGTCACCGCCACGGAACTTAAAGCAGGAGAAGTGGCTAGTGGAGCATTGTTCCAAGTCAAGCCGGTTTCGGTCCAGTTATCCGGCTCTACTCCGTAAACCGAAGTCATAATAGCGGAGTTATTTTCCGTATTGTTACCATAGATCCGCAATTTAGCGGAACGCACACTACTTATTTGCTCCAAAGAAAACTTCAAATAGGAAGATCGGGCATAACCATTTTGCGGATTGCCCTTTACCACTAAAGCCGGTGCCTGGCCAAAGTTGGTATTGACGTAGCTACCATTATGCACATAGGTATCTGCAATAGCCGACAAAGGAATCGTGGCCTGGTTCCCAGTAACCGAAATAAATACCCTTGTTATCGCCGAAGTTTGACAACCCCAGGTCGCGGTAAAGGTAAACGAATCACTGCCGGTAAAGCCTGCTTGGGGCAAGTAGGTGTAATTGGCTCCGGAACCGGTCAAAGTACCGTACTTGGGTGGACTCTGAATGGCGTAGGAGATGGGAGAGCCCGGAACTGAAGCTTGAAGCGTAATAGACTTTGCCGTGTTGGCTACAACCAAAACATTCTGAGAATGAGCGTCCGGATTAGCTTTTTGAACCACCAGATTACCAGTAGGATTAGCGCCATCGCTACTTGGGTTGAAATGTCGAAGTATGGTAAAAGCACCACTTGCAGTAATTCTAAAGATTGTACCGGCATTGTAGGTGCCGCCTCTACTCGTCATTCCATAAAAGCTGTCATCCGATCCCTGTACTAAGTCTGCTGAAGGGTTACCCCCATCTGCGGTATAATCAAAATCATGGAGCACGGTAAAAATACCCCCAACAGTAATCTTAAAGATAGCACCGGCATTGTCTGTTCCTTTACCTCCCGTAGCAGTCATCCCGTAGAGATTTCCATCCTGGCCTTGGATTAAACTTCCTAAAGGGATTGCGCCCTCTGTATTGGTTTTAAAATGATGCAGTACCGTTAAATCTCCTGCTGCCGTTATTTTAAAAATGGTGCCGCTTTTATTTTCTCCTCCGTATGTAGTCATGCCGTAGAAATTACCATCTTGGGCTTGGATTAAATTGCCATAAGGACTTGAACCTATTTTGGAATTAAGTTTTTTCAATACGGTGAAAGTGCCATCCGGAGTCATTTTAAAGATCGTGCCACCGGGTTCATGAGCATTGGTACCTCCCTCGGAGGTCATACCATAAAAGTTGCCATCTTTACCCTGCACCAAACTGCCGTACGGTGTTCCCCCATCCATTTGAGTTTTGAAAGGATGAAGAACCTGAATAATACTGGATGGGGTGACCTTAAATATGGATCCAGAATTAAATGCTCCTCCTCTAATGGTCATACCATAAAAATTCCCATCGGTGGCTTGGATCAAATTTCCTTTTGAATTACCCAAGGCGGAATTTAAATCACCCGCTGTATAAAAATCAAGACCTGTAACACCCGAAAAATCATCCTGGCACATTCGAAAGATAGAACTATTACCACCAGCTAGGCCATAGAAGCGCCCATCACGGGCTTGTACTAAGCTACCTTGTGGCGCCAGAGGTTTAGAAATATCCGGAAATTCAACCAACACCGAAATAACACCGGATAGTGTTATTTTAAAGATGCTGCCTCCGCCCCGTGCCCCATCCTTATGGGCCATACCGTAAAAGTTACCCTCTCCATCAGGTACCAAACTACTATTATGTCGGAACGGTAGAGATTGGCGTAAATAGCTAATGACCGTAAATGTTCCGTCCGGCTTGATTTTAAAGTAAGTTCCCAGGTTTTTAGCGCCACCTCGGGCCGTCATCCCGTAAGCACTCCCATCCGGGCCATGCACGAGACTACCCTGCGGATTAATCCCATCTGAATAAGTTAAATGACGCAATACCGCAAAGGTGCCATTGAAATTTATTTTAAATATCGTACCGTAGTTGTTCTTGCCACCTTTCGAGGTCATGCTGTATAAATAATCATCTTGGCCTATCATTAAGCTACCAGATGGTTTCCCCCCATCCAAAGTTGGCTCTAAATGGCGCAAAACGGTAAAGGTGCCGTCCGGAGTAATACTAAATACAGTACCACTTTTATATTTCCCACCAGCTGTAGTCATACCATATAAAAGGCCATTTGTGCCTTGCACCAGATTGCCGTACGGAGTTCCACCGTCCGTAGCAGAATTAAAATGGTGTAATAAGGTAAACGTTCCGGTTGCTGTTAATTTAAAAATGGTTCCTGCATTATTCTTTCCTTTATATTGAGTCATGCCGTAGAAACTACCATCAACACCTTGCACCAAGCCTCCTTTTGGTTGTGCGCCTTCATTATAATTATAATTAAAATGATGGAGTACAGTAAATTTTCCATCTGGAGTAATTTTAAAGATGGAGCCATTATAATAATTACCACCTCTATTGGCCATACCATAAAAGTTGCCGTCTGCACCTTGTATTAAACTTCCCTGAGGATAGCTTCCATCATAGTAGTCTCGGAGATGCTTGAGAATTGTGATCTTACCGGATGGGGTCATTTTAAAGATAGTTCCACATTGGTAGGTACCTAACATTTGAGTCATGCCATAGAAATTACCGTCTTTACCTCTGCAAAGATTCTCGGATGGCAAATAACCTGATACCTCAAATGATTTATGAATTGTGAAGTCGGAACCACTACTTTTAATACTAAAGGCAGTACCATAATTTTGTGCCCCACCTTTAGGCGTTAATCCTAGCAAAACATCCTGAGCAAATGAAACGGGGCCTACAAAATAACATAGAACCAGCAATAACAGCCCAAACCTTCTGGCCCAGAGGAACGACCCAAAAGAAAACCAGCAATTAGGAATATAAAATGTATTAACCAGGCCTAAATGGCCTGATTCGCATAGAAGTAAAATTCGATTCAAGTGTCGTTTAATTAGGTAATGAAATTATAGAAATGCCTTTGTTATAAATTTATACCAGTAAAAACCAGGACTTATTTCCACTACCAAGGAGACATAATCAAGGTAGAAACTAGAAGTAAATGTAGCAAATATTTAATATACAATATAACAAATGTTCGCTGTTTATAGGAGAGGTTAAATCATAAAAGTATTTACAAGGAACTCCTAAATAGCTATTTAACTGAATGGTAATTGACTATTGTTAGTTAAGGCATTCCACTAAAAATACCATTTTCTTAGTAATAGGTGGTTCTATTTTACATATACTTACTTATATGACTTATACTTATCAAATACTGGAAGCCATAATCATTCAAAAGCTTTTTGCCGAGTTTATATATCTAATTGGGTTTTCGCTTCCTCGTTACTGGCCATACATTTTTGTTTCAGAAATGAACAACTTACTGTGCCATAACCGGACAGCTTTCTAGTAGTATTGTTGTAATTTGTTCTCTATCAGCATCTAAATTTATTGGCATTGTTCTTATTGCTGAGTAGACATGAGTTATAGAGCTAGAATTCATTCCGTTTTGAAAGTAATACCAAAAGGTAGTTTCCCTTTCATTCCGTTACACTCTTCTGCGGATCAATCGCTGCCAACTGAAACAATAAAACAGGATTCTCCTAGTATAATAAGATTTATGACTATGGCGTTAGTTTGCGTGCTAAGCCCGCTTTTAACCCGCGCCCAGTTTACGGAGAAGATATCGGAAAACGTGACTCTTTCGGTAAACACCAATATAGAAACCTACTTTCTGGCGGAGAAACTAGCCGTCGAGCATATAGGTAATTACGTCTATAGCTATAATAACGTGGTGTTTTCCCATCAGCCAATCGTTTATTACGGATTGCAGGAATTTATGCCCTGGAAAGATAAGCCGGTAATTTTGCGGATTGCGGACATATTGAAGCAATTGCGCGATCAATTCCACGATAATGCCCCGCAATTAGAATACCTGCTTTATAGGAATCAATTTCCCGCTTCTGGATTAAGGTGGCCCGTTCCCGCTGATTTGCCTGTGTTTGACGAAGAACATCATCATGAAGCAAAAAGATTAGTTCTGGAGCTTGCCGATAGCTTATCTTCTTTTTATCACCAGGCAAAAGTAGGCGAGTTTCTGCAGCGTAATGCATTTTTTTATAAAGGAGCTTTGGCCGAAGCCAAGAAACATATCAATGTAAAAGCCATACCCTATATGGAAAAATGGTATGGACAAAAATTTGCGGGTTATGAGCTTTACCTGATGCTGGGTATGCCAATTACGCCGGGAGAGGATAATTACCGGGCGTTTGGGCCCATGCTCACTAGCCCGAAAGGAAAAGTATCGGCCATGGTATTCAGTTCTAGTGTTCAGTTACCCCTTTTGCCAGCGTTAAAGGACTATAAAGCCTATGGTTTTGATAATAAGGAAGTGACCCAATTTTTAACAGTACACGAAATAGGTCATTCTTTTGTGAACCCCATTGTGAAATCTTTTCCAGCGGAAATAATAAAGGATAGCGCCTTGTTTACGCCTGCTCTGGCTAAAACTTTGGAAAACTCCTACATTGGTAGCTGGGAGACTTGCGTAATTGAGCATTTGGTTCGATTGGGAGAGATCCGAGTCACTAAAATGGTAGGAGATAAGACGGAAGTAAATCGCCTGCGTAAGCTTCATATTGACGAGTTCCACTTTGTACTCTTACCACTCCTAGAAAAGAAAATAGCCGCCTACGAAAGTAATCGGTCGAAGTATCCGGATTTTAAAAGCTTTTTACCGGAACTCTTCCAAACACTCCATCAACTAAAACCGACAGATATTGATGCCTTATTAAAAAAGAAAATGCCTTCTGCTAATTGAATTTGGTTACTTGGAAAAGTTTTAAAAAAGGTGTTCCAAATAGACCCATCTAGAAGCGTTTAAACACAGTTTCTCTCATAACGACTTTTATGTTAAATAGGAGTGGTTTTCTAGCTTTTGTCCAATGAATGAATTAACGTTTTCTCAGCTTTAGACAGTAGTGGTATTTATTGGTCTATTGTCTCACTACGTTCTGAAAGTCTATTAAAGATATTTTGTTTAAAGTTATTACTCAAACCACTATTGCATAAAGCTGTTGTTATAGGCAGCTTTCATTGCGGTCGCTTAGCCTTCAATAAATAGAATATTGTAAAAAGCCTCTCCAGTATCAACGACCAAAAGAATATATTAACCACAAGTCCAAGTCTATACAAAGTAGAACTTTGACTAATTGCATCCCATAGCAAGGTATGTGTTGGAAAACGTAATACAAGAAACAGATAAGGTAAAAATCCTTCCCCTTTGCCCATTAAGGAAAGATAGCTTAGACCCGTTAAAATGATAACAATAATGAGAGCTAAGAGAAAACGTTTAGCACTTATTCTCTGGAACAAAAGCATGGTTGTATTAATTGCCCTTAAAGGGCTGGGCTATGCGGCGGCGAAGCTGCCGTATAGGTGTGGTTAGTGGTAGTTATTTTTTTCTTTTCTACCTCCTTAATATATTCGATAAAATTTTCAAGCACCACAGAGTATTCTTTCCGTCTACCTCTTAGGTTTTCTCTAAGTTTACTGACAAGTTCATTAATGGCCTTAGGTTCGTAGCCTTCTTTTTCAATTTGAATTTCTCCTACAATAAAACTTGCCCAATTTTTCATATCATTTTTAGTCAATGTTGGGCCAATATTGAAATAGTCGGCGAACCATTCCGTTTTAGTAGTTATAAATTCTGTTGCTTTTGCACCCGCTGCTTCAGAATAAAACCCATCCGATCCATTTAAGGATTTTGTGAACACAACGAAGTAAAAGAAATCCTTGTTTTGGTCATTTGAAAGGAGGCTGTCCGTGATAGAAAGCATTTTCTTATCGTCGTGGTGCGGCACCATTTTCCCTTCTTTGAATACTTCTAAAAAGTATTTATCTGTTAATGGGTCATTTATTGCATTCTTCAGTTCTTTTCCAAGTGGATAGTTGCTGTTAAAATTTAAGGTATCCTTATATGCTTCTTCATTTATTACTGCTTTCTTTCCTATATCGGTCTTTTTTTGATTGTTTTCTTTAGCCGATTGTTTTTGGCAAGCAATCAGACAAATGACGATAATGGTCAGAAATAGTCTATTCATTATTAATTTTTATTACTACCAACGGACTTGGCTTTTCGGTGGCGAAGCTATCGTAAAGGTGTTGTTAGCCATAGTAGTATACTTTTATAAATCAAAAAACAGTATAGCTAATGGCACAATTAAACTTAAAGGTTCAAAAAAGTCTTTCAGGAATTTATTTTTACCTACAAAGAAATTGGCAAGCGGAATAAGAAGTAAAATAGGAATTAAAGGAAAAGCATAATACAAGCTTGAGTATGGTAGTCGAACTAATCTTCCTGCTTCTTTTGACTCTAAGGCGAATATTCTTCTTAGAACAAACGTTCTAAGAACCGTAACCCCATCCCCTTCATTTAATTCCCCATAAGTTGTTCCATCCACACTAATATCTTTACTATCAATCCTAATAAAATAATTATTTGTGCGTGCGGAGGGTACTTTAATGTTAGTTTGACTATTTTCCTTCTTTGTTCCTTCTACTTTGGTCACTACTTTATCTTTGGGTAAGTAATGGTCCATAAAAATTAAGACTCCTAAAGCCACACAACTGCCACAATAGATTAAAAATATCAACCTTACTTGTTTCATTTCTTTTTTCTTATTTTGGCTAACGGTCTCGTATAAACAGCGAGCTAGGCCATCGGCCGTGGCTTGTTGTTTATACGAGACCGTTAGCGGTTGTTTTTCTTATAATGGCTAACCCGTTATAGTAGATAGAGTTTGCTTTTCTTTTAGAGTAGTTGATTGTCATTCTCCAATAACAGTCACCCCCATCCTTAGGGATGATTATTCTGTAATGCCATCTGCGTCGGTTAGACTCTTTCCCTTTGATATTACTTGGTGGCGCATACCAAATCTCGCACATACTGTTGATATAGGCTATCGAATCCCCCTTACTGTCAATGTAGAAGATAAACTGCTTATATGCGGTCGCAAGGCTATCCGCTTTAAGATACTCGGAACGGCTATTTTCTTGTTCACTTACCGCTTGTCGTGCTATCTGTAGAATTTCATTGATTTGCTCCTCTGTAGGAGCCCAAAAGGATTTCCCCCCGTATGCTTCGATATCAGCCTCCTTCGCGTCTGTGATTATTGTATAACGTTGCTGCTCCCTTCTCAATGAGTCGCTGTCCATTTTGGGTAGGGATTGGTTCTCAACTATATCATTCTTCCTGCTTCCACAACTGAATGCTGCTAGAGTTAACCAAATCAGTAATAATCTTTTCATGTTTATAAATAACAGCTAACGGTTTGGGTTAGGGCGATGCTGTCCCGAAGGGCAGCAATGGCCTAAACCTGTTGTTGTACCTCGTTTATATTCACTGGTTTTATTCCAGTAATATTGGTCAATTTTTTAAGGCCATTTGTTGAAGCAATGCGAAAAGTTAACTCCATGAATACAAATCTTATAAATAGAATTCCAAAAATCATTGGGATTAAAATTCCGAAAGATTCTTCAATTCCATTTCTCAATACAGTAATACCAAATCCGATAATTGGCATAACCATTAAAATAGAAAATTTTACTTTAAATGCATTGTTAAGCTTTATTTCAATTGTTCCAAGGGAATCTTGAAGTTCTCCAGTAAAAACACAAACAGCTCCATGCCCAATTCCGGATGATATTATCTTAAATCCGGAATCATCAACCTTTCCAATAAATCCTTTGTCAGTATAATCAGATATTAGCGTGTCAGTCAGCTTGGTATTTTGCCTTAATTCATTTAATGTAGTCGCTCTATCATTTCGTAATTTTACAACAATGTTTTTATTCGGAAACAATTTCATTCAGTTTACATTGTTTATTAAATGTGGTACAACGGCTTTGCTATGGTGCGTTTATGCACTATAGGTTTTGTTGTACGCTGCCCTCTATTTTTATTTGTTCGAAGTGAAGGTTTTTAATTCTTTCTTTATCGAATATATTCTTTAAATCTTCCCGAACAATAATCCATGGTCGAGCATACCTGATAACATTATTGCCATAATTTTTTCTATTAGATTGACCAACGCATTCCCAAGTCTTTAGTACTACCGAATCAGGAGAATTCTTAAAGTCTTGATAATTATATCTAAGCTCTAAAGGTTTAATGATGGTCGGTGAGCCGATAGTAGCATCATTAAAATATCCATTCCTGTTACAAACTGAACAAGGGTTTTCTCTTACAAATCCGGCTGAGGTTTCCTTAGATTTTGGCAGCGACAATCTGGTGTACAGATGATAAAATTCTTGGGGTTGGTTTATAATGTCAACAACTTGTACTACTTCAAAATTGGAAATTTCTTGACATATCACTTCCTTAAGTCTTTTTGATATTATACAGTCACCATTTATGGTTTCAAAATAATCCCTTTTTGTTTTTGAAATTCCTTTAACTTTCAGGTTTCCCTTTAATTCTACACCTGTTCCACAAATTTCACAGGCATTAGTGAAGTCATACTCGGTCCCGCATTGTTCTCCACTTTGCCCTGGTGTGCTGCCATTGTAAGTTATAATATAATAATGCATTTAATATTTAAGGTTGCGTACAACGGTCTAGTATAAACGGCGGCGAAGGCCGTCGGCCGATGCTGGCGTTTATACAGTGTTAGCAAGCGTTATTTTTTAATTGGTAAGTTGGAAACTCTTTTTCTACTGTTGTGACACATTTATTGATGGTTTCTATCACATCTTCTCTTTTTACTACAGTAGAATAAACTTCCCCAATTCTTTCTTCAGGACAGGGACTTCGTAAGCCTTTCCAGATAAACTTCAAAAATCCTTCATTTTCTATTAATGCAATCAACCATCCATCTGTTGTTTCATCAATTGTGAAAGAGGCAGATTCAATAAATTCTTTATCTGTTCTGTCGGTAAATTCTTTGCTACTTAATACGTTGGTGTCTAATATTTCCCTGTTGATTCTTTTTACTTCATTTAACCATGTAGGAAGGAAACATTCTTCTTCAGGGTCTCCTATAATTTGTCCGCCTAGTATTAAATGTAAGAAAGCATAGTAATATCTGTCAGCTTCAGTTTTATAACCAGGAATATACCTTATCGCAAATTGGTCAGGATTACCGAAAATTACTTCTTTCATTTTTTTTCTAATGCTTGCTAACGTACTTGTGTAAACGACCGCGAGGCCCTTGGCCGAAGCTGGCATTTACACGTTGTTGTGCGGAGTTATTTTACATAATGATTTGGGCTAATTCTATATAGCGCTCTGATTTTACAAAATCAATGCAGTCTTCTATAATCATTTTTAAACTATCTTTTTCCTCCTCTATGATTGCAGTTCCCCATTCTGCTTGTTGAACGGCAATCAGTATTTCCTTTTCAAGTTCTGACCTTACTTCAACTTCTTTTCTGTTTATTAGGAGACTTCCTGGTCGGGGATGATTTTCATATCTTTTTAAAGCTACTTTCTGAACAAACTCAATTTCGCAAGTTTGAGAATTTTGGTCTTGCATAATAAGTGTTATCGTGCCTCCGTCCATCCAACAAGAAACATCTACTATTGTCAGCTTATCTTTAATATTGAACATTTTGATAATCATTAATTACGCACAACTAGCGGATAAACGGAGTTGTTCCGGTTATCTGCACTATGGATGGAGTAGGTATAGTTGCTTTCAGGAGGCTTGTAAAGGCGTTTTTACTAGTTAAAGCGGCTTGTAGCATATTATAAGTAATATATACAATATTCTCCAATTATCCTGCCAGTCCTTCCTATTTATTAGAAATCGGTTTCTAATGAATGCGAGCCGTGCTTTTGGGGGTTATGGCTCCTTATTCGGCCGTTTTTTATTCGCCGTAGAAAGAGCTTTCGGGTAAAATAGGAGGCGATTCCTGCATTTTGCTCGCTTTGGAAAGCCACTTATCCGATTAATAAACGTTTATATCCGATTATAACCGTTTATTAATCGGCTAAGATCATGAAAGCTCAGACGGCTGCTTGCCAGGTTTGCGGGCAAGCTATCCCAGGAAGAAGTGATAAGAAGTACTGCTCGGACCAATGCCGTTCCGAAAGCAACAACCAAAAAAGGCGCGGGGACCCGGCCGAACGCTTAAGGCAGGAGATTAACGGCATATTGCGCCAGAACCGCAATATTCTCCGCAAGGCAAGTCCCTGGGGTAAGACAACGGCCCAGGTAGATCAGCTGGTGCAGCAAGGATTTGATCTGCGCTACTTCACGCATCAGTACCGGACACGGAAAGGGAACACCTACTTTTTCTGCTATGATTATGATTACTTACTGCTGCCCGAAGAGAAAGTGCTTGTCGTGAACGGGCAACCCTACATGCAACCCTAGGAAAGAGGTTAATATTATTTTGTCTTGACCAAAACTTACCAAAAATCCGTCTCACGAAACGACGGAATAGAGAGATAAAAATGATTGTGCAGAATCAGCTATATTTGGCTAGATATCTCATCTTAAAAGCCCATCTCACCAATCTAAATAGGTTATTTATTTGTGAGATGCGTTAGTAGGACGACCCGATTCTAAGCTTGGTTCTCCGCCAAGCAAGTAGAGCGATTCACCGGCAGAATAGATTAAATTTACCGCAAACCAAAAAAAAGAGAAGTATTTTTTCATTTATACGAATTTTCCGTATAATTACGAAAAATTCGTATAAATGAAAAAATTAACCAAGCAAGAAGAAGAGGCCATGCAGGCCATCTGGCAAACCAACGGCGGGTTTATCAAGGACTTCATCGATCACCTTCCCGAGCCCCAACCCCCTTACACCACGGTCGCTTCCACGGTCAAAAAACTCGAACAAAAGGGTTTTATCCAGAGTGAGAAGCTGGGTAACTCTTACCGCTACCTGCCCCTGATAGCGGAAAAGGACTACAGCAAAAGCTTTATGCGCGGTTTTGTCAGCGATTACTTTCAAAACTCTTATAAAGAGCTGGTCACCTTTTTTGCCCAGGAGAAAGAAATTAGCCCCCAGGAGCTCCAGGAGATCATCGATCTGATTGAAAAACGTAAATCCGAATAATGATGCCGGCCTTATTTGTTTACCTGCTTCAAGTGAATGCGGCCCTGGTACTCTTTTACCTGGCTTACCGTTTTTTGCTGCGCCCGCTCACTTTCTATACCCTAAACCGCTTCTTCCTGGTCTTTGGTATTGCTTTTTCCCTGGCTTATCCCCGGATCGATGTTTCCTGGATGTTGAATCAGCCGTCGCAGCTCAGTAATCAGTTGACCGCCGTTGCTCCTGATTGGCGAGCGGTAGCGTTGTTGCCGGCGCAAGCGCCGGTACCTGGGTTTTGGCAGGTACTTACTATTCTCTTCTGGGCTGGAAGTCTGATGATGGCCTTGCGCTTGCTGGGGCAGTTCTATTCCCTGTACCGGATCCATCAGCAGTCAAAGCCCGCCTGTCACGAAGGTATGTCCTACCGGCAAGTGACAGGTCAAGTAAATCCTTTTTCTTTTTGGCAAACTGCTTACCTGAATCCCGACCAGCATTGCCCCGAAGAATTGATTTCTATCCTGCGTCATGAGCACATTCACGTGCGCCAGTGGCATACCCTGGACGTGCTGCTGGGGGAATTTAGTACGGTGCTGTGCTGGTTTAATCCAGGTGCCTGGCTTTTTAAGCAAGCGGTGAAGGAAAACCTGGAGTTTTTAACCGACCATCAGGTGCTGCAAAGTGGTGTGGACAGCAAAGCTTACCAATACAGCCTGCTGCACATCAGTGATCTGGCGCAAGGGGCCAGCTTAGTTAATAATTTTAATTTTCTTACCATAAAAAAGCGAATAACCATGATGAACAAAAAACCATCTTCCCGGAAGTACGTTGCCCGCTACGCGGTATTAGCCCCTTTAATAGCGGCACCACTCTTTATTTTAACTGCTTGCAGTGAAGAACCGGTGGCGACGGCACCCCAGGTTAACCAGGTACCAGCCAGTGAACCAGCACAAGCATTAGCAGATGTGGTGTACTACATTGATGGCGAAGAAGTATCGGACGGCACCTTCAAAAAGTTAGATACCAAAGAAATTGAAAGCGTAAATGTGTTCAAAGGCGAAAGCGCCATCAAAGTATTCGGCGATAAAGGGGGCAATGGGGTTATTGCTATTACCACCAAGAAAAACAAAAATGCCAGCCAAGTGATCCAATTTAATGAGAAGTTGCAAGAAACACTGAAAAAGTAATTACCCTAGTGAAAGCTTGTTTGGGCAGGATAAATCTTGTCCAAATAGGCTTTACCTCTTTCGACTAGTCCTTAGGAATTGTTTCTTATTGTAGTAGATTAGTATGTCTTTTCTAACTTGGCTTATAATCGTGATTATGTTCAACAGCGTGTTGCCAAGTATCATTAGATACTACTAATTCCGATCCACCCAATCTAATATTTTCTGCAAATAGTTCGGGGAAGCTTGCTGGTTGTTGTCAGTACTTGCTAAATAATGATTACAGCCAATACAAGGATCATACGTCAAATTGGTCTTGCCTAATCTTATAAACTCCAGAGGTACGTAATCTAAACCGTAGATGGGAGAGCTGGTGTCCGCCGTGGCGGCAACCATGTAAATGGGAATGGTTAACTTTCGTAATTGTTCAAAGGGAACCACAGAACAAAAACTGGCCCATCGCTGATAGGAATGGCCGCCTATTTGTTTATCGGTAGCAGTGGGATATTTATAAACAGCAGCAATATTTTTCAAACCTACATTAATGCTATCTTGGGCTTGTTGGTGCGTTATTTCGCCTTTTGCCGCTTTGATACGCCAACCAATAATCCCATCATAAAATTGGTTGAGTCCACTCCCAACAACAGCCGCGATATGGGTGATTCGTTTGTCTTCCACCGCTAAGGTAGGAACTACTTGGCCACCTTCGGAATAGCCGTATGCTACGATCTTGGTTTTGTTCCAGTATTTATTTCTAATCAGATAGGAAACAACCTTTTTGGTCGCTTCCACCCGCCATTGTAAACTTAAGCGTTTGGTGTACTCGTCGGAAAATTTATAATCTTTTAAAACTTCTGGTAAATTATATTCTTTGGCCGTTTGGTTGGTCGTGATGGTATCACAGAAAGGAGTTCCCGGTTTGTCTAAGATTACATAATGATACTTGGCCTTGGTATTTTCCAGGATGTCGGTAGTAAAGGTATTGGCAGTTGCTCCAAAATCCTTCCCTTTTATATAGAAACACAAAGGCAAGCCGCCACTGCCATTTATATCAATGAAGAGCGGTGCTTTTTGGGTAATACCGGTTGTATCAACATAGAAATTAATGAGCCCTAATTTATTATCTGTTATAGAAAAGGCTTTCAAGCCATAGTCGATAGGTTTTGTTGGTTGAGCGATCAGATTGATTTGACAAAAAACAAGAAAAGTAAGTAGTAAATATTTCATGTTTATTAGCAAACAATTAATAAGTATTGATCCTTACCATGAGCTGTGAATGGTATTAACCATTACAATATATGGAATAATAAAGAAGGAGAAATACTTTTTTAGAAGGTAAATAGTACCTGAACTTTTTAATTCGCTTAAAATTTTAATTGTAAATTTGTCCTGATAACTAATCCAGCAATGTAAAAAGAAATTAATGAATAAATTTTTCCTGATAACTACTATTATCCTATGTTTGCCTAAAAGGTTATATTGGGATAAAAAGAGAAGAAAGGAAGGATAAAGATTCCTAGTATTATCAGGTGTAAAGAACCCGTTTAACATGAGAATCCCCTTCCTTTTCTATGGCTACTTTGAACAGTTCCATAAAGCCTTCGAGCTTGCATCAGGATAGAGAAAGCCTCCATAGTCTGCTCTTTTAACTTACTTATTTAGTTTCTTCTTACTAAACGTTACAAGTTATGATCTCACCCGTAAAACAAAAGGTAATTGGTATTGATGTAAGTAAAGATTCTTTGGCCGTTTGCTTCTCCTTGACCAATAAGCTCCAGCACCTGGAGGTGAGTAATGATAAAGCTGGTTTTCAAAAGCTGGTGAAACAGTGTGGCGTTGATTGCCTGTATGTGATGGAAGCGACTGGCATCTATTACTTGCAACTGGCCTATTACCTCTATGAGCAAGGAGCACAAGTATTTGTGGTAAATCCAGTTATCATAAAACGGTTTATTCAAATGCATTTAGGCAAAGGCAAGAGCGACAAGAAAGATGCCCAATGGATACAGCGCTACGGAGAACAAAGCCAAGCAACCTCTTGGCAACCAGAGCAGCCGGTGATTGTGGAATGCCGCCAATTAGAGCAGGTTGCCGAGCAGCTCATCAAACAAAGAACCATGGTTATCAATGCATTGGAAGCTTTAAAACTGCAACCTGTTGTCAGCAGTTTGGCTACCAAAAGCCTGCTTCAAACCTTAAAAATGCTTGACAAGCAGGTTAAGCAAATTCAGGAAAAGCTACTAGAAACTTTAGAAAAGGCTTTTGCCAAGGAGCTTAATCTACTTACTTCAATTCCGGGAATTGGCCGAAAGACGGCGGGGATGTTGCTTTTATTTACCGGTGACTTCCAAAAATTAGATAATTACCGCCAGTTGATTGCCAAAGCCGGTTTATCGCCCCGCGAATATACTTCCGGGACGAGTATCCGAGGGAAAGTGCGCATTACGAAAATGGGTGGGAGTTTAATCCGAAGCAAATTATATGTGTGCAGCTTTTCGGCCAAGAAATCGAATGCAGCCTGCAAGGCCCTTTATGAGCGGTTGGTGGCCAAAGGGAAGAATGGCAAATTAGCTTTAATAGCGGTTTGTAATAAATTGCTCAAGCAAGCTTTTGCCATCGTAAAATCGGGTATTCCTTACCATCCTAATTATATGCATATTTCAACCCCAAAACCTTGATTTTTAACACAGTTCATGTTAAATAGAGTGATATGCAACTTTATACAGCTAAGCAATTTATTGTTCTAACTTTCTTAGCACTGCATTTGATTAAAGATAGTTTACTTAGTTGATTCAATCAATAATGGTGTGTGCCGCATTAGTTTACAAATTTTAAGCTTCCAATAAATTCTTCATCAGAATTTAACTTTTCCACTCTTTCAGTAAAAAGATCTCTATTTAAGCAAATTCCAGAGGCTAAGTACTTATCTATGCTGCTTATAAGTCCATCTGATGTTAATGTAAGTTTAGAAAAAAAATCTGCATATACCTCAGCTTCCTTTAGCAAAATGGTTTTAGCATTATCTATTTCATTCATAGTATTCCCTTTAAGAATAGACGGCATTTCCCGTTTAGGATTTTCATTAAATATATGTCCTAACTCATGCGAAAATACTCCATCAAGTTCTTGATCAGTTAAATGTAACTTTTCAATGTTACTGATATTCAATACAATTAAATGATATTTATTGCCATTGTAAGTGATGTTTCCTTTTACACCACCAAAACCTTCACTATAAGCTTTTTTAAAAAGGTTAAAATTATCGCTGTAAATTTCCTCAGCTTTTTTATCATCTGTCACAATTATAGGCAGAGACACAATTTGCTTTTTTAGGTGTTCTCCGCAGTTGTTAATAATGCGCAGTAGTGATGCTTCTATCCTATTTTTGACAGACTCTGAAGAGGGTATTACTTTCATAAATATGGTTTATAATATGGCACATTCTGATTTGTGTAGGCGGCTAGCAAAGGCTGACTTTTACGCGAATTTGTGCGTTCCCATTTTAATTCTTTTTTATTATCTCTGGTGCAGTTGGATAAGATGTCATTAAGCTTATAATTTTTGGCAAAAACCATTCTCGGCAAATATCTTCATACATAGTCCCAAGATTTGTCAGTTGATGCCATATGACTAAAGTTCTGTTCTTGATCTCATTCCAATCACTATTATCAACTTGAAGCAATTCCTTTATTTTTAAAAGATCATTTTGTGTTTCAGGCAATACTTGCCATTCTACATATGACCAAATGTCTAAATTTTCTATTTGGCTTATAAAATATAATAGTATTTTCCTTATTTCACCATTATTATATATTTTATTTTTCTCTAATTCATCTCTAAATGTCCAAAAAGGAAAATAATTGTAACCAAATACGTAAGCTATCTCGTTCTTTTGATATGCAAACTTGGAGAAGGCTGAAAGTAACTTTGCTCTTTTACCATAAAATTTTAAAGCATTTAATGAGATATTATTGTTATGCAAATTATTTAGAATAGGTATACTTAATGTAATTGAAGCTTGGTTTATATAATTTGGATTTTGAGGTAAAATTATTTTATCGATATAGTCGTTTATATTAATAAAATATACGTTTTCTGTGCTTATATCAACCACAAAAAGCAAAACAGAAACACTTGCACCCAGTGATTGTATTGTAAAAATGGAATTAGTATCAAAAGAATATTTTTAATATCTATTTCTGCATACTCTGACCGATCTTCCCCCCATACACCTTTTGCAACATTATTAACGCTGAATATTTTTTCTGTTACAATCTTTATATTTTTTAATGATTTTACTTGAACATAGATAAACTCTCCTAGAGTCTCTGAATAATGGTCATCAATTTTTTCGAATAGTTCAATTACTAAGTCAATCCCATAATCGGGCCTATTAAATTCACGTATTACCCATTCTTTAGGAATAAGATTTTTAATTATTTGATAAGATTCATCTTCCATAATATGCTGAAAAACTCTTCTTTTTTTATTAACCATTTAACCTTTACGTTTCTTAAGTGACACATAACTAATTCATATAACTGCTGTATAGATCAGTATTTTTATCGAATTTTGTTATGCAAACAACTGATTCTAATTTCTGCTTTGGGATTAAAGTTTTTTACTAAACTTTCAACTATCAATTTCTCTGATGTTGTATGTTTTGGTCCTAGCAGTATTTCCATATTTTCAATTTTATTTTTATCAATATCAACTAAATAGCTTGAGAACGGGAGTTTATCCCCTTTTCGCATTGAGTATATTGAATCTGCCATAATATTAGACTCTCGCATACTATAATATGCAGGATTGCGACTACTTGTTGGCATTATTTTAATTATATATCTCCATTCAGATTGGAATTTCCAATGTAATGACTTATAAATTCCTATTTTATTTAAGTTAATATTAAAGCTATCACCATTTATTGTTTCTATCTGTGGAAATAATTTCTTATTATCAGATGTATAATCTACATCAAATAAATATTCATTTTGAGTTGGGACAATCCAGTAATTATTTTGGAAAGTTTCTTCTTGAGAAACAATTGACTTAAAATGGCCTTCTGCTAAACCATAAATACCCTTAGTAGAAATATCATTAGTATTAAAAAAATCATAAGGCATTTTTATCCGAATTCCTTTCATGTTTGGTGTATACATATTCCAAAATGGCAGACTTTCTTCTTCTAAGCTTGTCCAACAGCTTACAAAGAAATATTTACTAATAAATTTGAAATCTAAACATTTCCCTTCATCTAAATCGTCCACTTGATTTAATGCATTGAATCTTATCTTCTTAGTAGATAAAATTAGTGCAAGTGTTTCAATAGATGTGTAATGATAAAGATATTCGGGTTTACTTTTCATTTTGTTTTATTTAGTAAAAGTCAAAATAGTTTGCGTTGGTAGTTTTTGTATTTTTTTTGCATTAACCATTAGTAAACCGTTAAAATAGCATCAATTCCCTTTTTATACTAAATAAATAATGTTTTATTTATTATTAAATTTTTAGAGTAAATGCTTTTTACTTTCCAAGTAATTTACATGATAAATCAGATCAACAGAGTTTATTTTAGCTATATTACGATAAGCCTCTCTATGGCACTTCCGATATTTATTAGAACTTCCGCAAAAGCACAACGATGTCCTTTTTGGCTCAGATTTTAAAGCAATAAAACGCAACATTTTAATAGTTAATTTTATATTTCCTGATGTGCCTAGGATTTTTGAGTAATATTCATAAATACCCTTTGCCCCATGCGAATACTCTCCATTTACATAGTATCCAACTTCCATCCGGTGAGTTTGATTAAAAAAGTAAGGAATAACCTCTTCTTCTATAAACTCGAGTACGGATATCCCGTTTTTACACCTAATAATTTCTTCAGGAGGTATCTTCAGACAACAGGCTTTTGAATCTTCATAAACATGCCAATCACCGATTTTTGGTATTTTACCACCCGTTTCGTGCAGTATTGGAAATCTATTAGGAAATTTTGGTGAGTACCGAATTTCAATTTCATATGAAGTCCAGTACTTACCGTAGCTATCAACTATATCTATTTCACCTTTAATAATGGATTGACCTTCGGACTCTATAATTTTAAGCTTTGGATATTTAACTATAACCTCATCTGTTTGGGCGAGAAAAAGTAAATACCCTTCCATTATATAATTGTGCCGTACGGCTTAGAATTAGCTGCCCCCATCACTAAACCTGAAACAGCAATATTTCTTTGTTCTTCGTCTTTTGCTAAGTGGCACGGGAATCGGTCACCAAGGCTCTTTTGCCAGTACTCACATCCTTTTTTCTGGTTTTTTTCCTCTATCGCCAGTTTTGCATTAGAAATAAATTGTCTTAAGCTACCCATGAAATACTCCTCTTGGGTATATTTTGAAAGTAAATTTTCTCCAGCAGGAGTAGTTGGCCGTTCACACCTAAAATTTACTCGGAGTGCAGCCTCGATGCTCACTAATGTTTCTTTTAGAGAAATATCATCTCTATCGTGACGATAATAATGATTCGCTGCTAAAATTGTTAAAATAAGACCACTTGGCATTGGTTTGCTAGTATTACAATATTGACGATAATCTGACCAAGTCTTTAGATATCTTACTATTCTGCGCAACTGGGGATTAATCTCAGCTTTCTCGTTAAACCATTGGCTAAATTTTAACGGATCGCTTTCCAGCCAGCTTTTTGCTTTATGAGCTAATTCCGGAGTATCCCCTTGCTTATAGTATATAGGTAAATCAATATTGTGACCATCCGAGAACAAAACTCTTACGCAGGTGTTTTTATCGATTGGTGGAGTATCCGTATGCCCATCTACAGCATCATAAATCCAATTATGATAAGTTTGAATGGAATACCTAGTTTTAGTTTCCAGATTACCGATAAAATAGATGCCATCATCAATATCATAGAAATATAAATATTTTACTGTGTTTCCTTCTATTTCCTTCCGGGGTATTGGATTAATAATACTATCCATCATAAATGAGCCCTGCCCAGAAAATTTAGGCATTATTCCGTCTTTCTCATTTTCTTTGAAATATCTTCTAATTTTCCTTCTAAGTTCGTGTCTTGAAAGTTTGAGGCTCTTTCTTTTAGACTCGCTGAGCCTGATTGTGCTATTGAAATCCAGGAAAAGGTCGTGACAGTTTGCCATAGTTTTATAATATGTAGGTTTTAGTGTTTTCAAAAAATGATTCTACTTTAGGGTCTTTTTTAGTGATCTCCCCTCTATCATTGCCTTTGCCCTTGATAAAATTAATGGCTTGAGGAGTAGCGCAATCTAGCTGAACCAAATGCTGCTGCTCAGTTGATATCTGCTCGGATGGAACCCGGATGTAGTCAATGCCAGTATGGTTCATTTCACATAGCCTAGACATAAGGTAATCCGTAAAGATGCTTTGTCCATTGATAGATGTTTCGAAGAGGTCATTTCTCCATTGCATAAAAGCTCTTGCCCTTTTTAGACCAATAGGTTTGCCTCCGTTGTTATTAAGGCTACTAATGGAAAGTACTTTGACAGAGCTAAATTGCCGTTGTGGACCAACGAAGTAGGTTAAAGCTTCTAGTACTCCTACCATGGTAGGATTATTTGCCCATACTCCGCCATCAATAAATTGCTTCTTATCATAGTAATCTATCTCGCTTAGTGGAAAGTAAGTAGGGGCCGCAGAAGTAGCTAGAGCGACGTCTACGCAAAACGCTTTGTTGTCTCTATCGAGCTTGCCTTCTTTATGATCGTATTTGAATATCCAGGGCCTAGCATCGGTAACAGAATAGGAGGGAATACAAACTAGATTATGGAGATCTGATACTTTTGCATCTCCAAACATACCTTCCAGCGCTTTTCTTAAAGGCTCATCCGAATATTTGCCTTTCCAAAGCGCTTGTCTAAGTACACCGTACCACTTACCACGTTTCGGAAAAATTGCTGGCCCATGTACTTCGTACATGTTACTTATTTCAGAAGATGGAATCTTAAGAGCAAGCCCAAGCGCTATTAAATCCCCAGTAGATGTGCCACAGATCATATCAAAGTAATCCGAGATTGGTCCGTAGCGTTGCTCTAAGTGTTCTAGGATTTTGGATGTATAGAGTCCTTTAATGCCCCCACCATCAATTGATAAAATCTTAAAGGTTGATTCTTCATTCATAGTTTTATATTTGTTTTATAATATTTGCTTTAAATTATTGCTCCGTTAAGCAGTATTCTTTATGTTTGGTTAAAAGCTAAACCTTTTCATATCTAAATTTTAGATGATCTAAAGCACTTATCTTCATTAGGGCTTTGGTTTATTAGCTAGCTATACTTCATAAATTATATTCACTTAGCCTTACTTAAAACCGTTACCTAACGCTTTTGAGTAGTACAGAAAAGAATGACCTGGGAGGAATTAAAAGATGAAAGCACACCTGATTTGATAGACTATGTCAAATCAGTAAATGATCCCGGATATAAAGACCTTGCTGAAGCAGCATTTATTGCTTTAACTTTCCGGTTTAGGAAAGATCTCATCGATAAATGTGTTATAATGTCAAGAAAATGGCAGCGCACTGAAGATGACGCGATCGAGCTTGTTAATCGAGTATTTAATCGTTTTTGGCAATATCCCAGATATGAGCATTCCGAATGCAAGGATGGTAATACCGATAAGTGTTTTAGGAAATATCTTTATGGAATAGCGAACCGTGAAATTGTAAAGCTATATAACCCATCTTATTCTCCTTACGACGGTACGGAAAAAGTTATTACTTCTTTGATTGACCCTTCTGTAAACTATGAGCCTGAACGACTGAAAATTCTTCAGGAGTATGAAAAAAAGTTAGATCAAGCTTTTGCCAAACTTCCCCCTAAACATAAAATCATTTACTTGACATACAAACAACACGAAAAAGAAGGCAAAAATTTGCCAAGACATTTAACCTTAGAGCTTAGAGAAGCAGTAGGAGGGCTTTCCCAAAATACCATTAGAATTTATAAAATGGAAGCTAATGAATTGATGAGAAAGGAATTTGGTAATGGCTAAAGATATTATAAATATTAATGAAGATAACCTGGAAGAATGGATGCATTCTGTGGGCTATTTTCTGCCTAGAAGTGAGAAGGAGTTAAATAGATTCGAACGTTTAAACCCAGAAGTAACTAGGTCTGTTAAAGATGACGAAGTAGACCCCTTTGCTATTCTTAACGGATCATGGAAACCTAAAGCTATTGTAGCCATTTTTGATCATGAGCTTAATGATGAAATTCAAGATTTACGGATGGCAGCCCGTAACAATGCTGACATTTCCCAAGATGTCATTGAAAAGATGAAAGCGAACCAGAAGAAGAAAGGTGAATCCGATAACACCAAAGGTTAAAAAAGAAGTAGTTAAATTAACTTCATTTTTAACAGCCAATTTCTCCGAAGGTAGTAAAACTAATTTGCTAGCTATTTGTGAGGATGAGATATTAACTCTTTGTATAGACAATTATGGAAGCGAATTTGACGGCATGCTGGTATGGCATGATCGCCAGTTTTTTATTCATTTAAATAGCGCTAAAGGTAATACTCTGGAGAGTAATAGAGGTAGGTTCACCTTAGCTCATGAACTTGGGCATTATTTTATCGATGCCCATCGAGAAGGCTTAAAAAGAGGTTTACTCCCACCGCATCCGTCTAATATATCTTTAATTCATACAGGCAAAATGGAAACAGAAGCTGATTATTTTGCTTCTTGTTTACTTATGCCATTGGAAAAACTTAGAGCATTTACTGGTAGACGTAAATTTTCATTTGATATCATTCGGCAAATCTCCGATAACTTCGGAGTAAGCTTAACAGCTGCAGCATTAAGATTTACTGAGGTAGGAACTCATGAGGTAATGATGGTTTTCAGTCAAGGGAATAAAGTTAAGTGGTACTACAGAAGCCCGGATTTTCCCCAGCTAGCGAATCAGTTCAAGGTAGGAGGGCAATTACCACCAACAAGTGTTGCTGGCGAGTCTTTTTTAAAGTCTGAAGCAAAATATACGGGAATCGAGCTTATTGACTTGGAGGATTGGTTCTACTATAGAAAAGGAGCTCCTGAAAGGCAATTATACGAACAGTGTTTTTATTCAGACATATACGATTATGTTATTAGCCTTATATGGTTTGAGTAATCTTAATTCTTCCGTTATGTCTGAAAATAAAAAAGCCCCATGGAAGGGGCTTTCTTTTATTCTTTCACTTGATTACGTTTCTTTAAAAGAAAGAGGCTTGATCAAGCATTACACTACAATATTACGAAATATATTTGTATTAGGTTCAATATCAGAAAATATATTTATTTAGGTCCTTTACTCTATAAAGCTTGAGATACGATAAACTAGAATACTTTGCTTCACAACCAAGATTAAATCGGTTTCTGGCTGCTTGCAATGGCTCTAAGGCAAAGGCACAAAAATTATACAGAATAAACCTTAGGGTAGCACAATCGTTTTACCCACTACTAAACTTATTTGAGATATTTCTCAGAAATTCAATTAATTACCATGTTTCGGCCCACTTTGCAAATCCAAATTGGATAATGACGGAGAAAACTGGATTTATGAATAGCCCTACTTTACGTCAATCAAAATTCTTTCTAAAAACTACTGTTCAAAAGGCAGAAAATAAGATAGCAAGTAGGGGTATAGTAACATCAGGCAAAGTTATAGCTGAGATGATGTTTGGTTTTTGGACAAGCCTATTCGAACCTCACCATTATCGCTTAATTGGAGGAGTTGTAATTCATTGCTTTGCTAATAAACCGGCTAATGTTAACCGCTCCAATATTGCTACCAGCCTTACTAAAATAAGAGAATTTAGAAATAGGGTTTACCATAACGAACCAGTTTGTTTTAATGGTTCTGTAATCAGCTTCCAGGAAGCCATAGATATTAAGATTGAACTTTATACTTTATTTGGTTGGATAGACGCGGATTTAACAGATTATGTATCCTACTTCGACTCTATAGATGAGAAGATCGCACAAGCACAAAATCTGTAATTGAAGCAGAGTATTTCCACTTTGTGTAGTCAATTAACAATTTTATTTAGCAGCAAACTCTAAATAACGATAACAGGTTGCCCGAGAGATACCTAAAATCTTCGCTATTTCTTCCGGCCTTTTACCCGATTCCAAAAGTACTTTTGCGGACTTCGCTTTTTCTTGGGCTTCTAGAGTTAAACCTGCCGGTCTCCCTCCTGCTCTACCCCGAGCTCTAGCAGCGACTAACCCGGCTTTCGTTCTTTCCTTAATAATCTCGCGTTCAAACTCCGCGAGTGATGCAAAGATGTTAAAGGTAAAGCGCCCGGTAGAAGTAGCCGTATTGATCCCATCCTGTAAACTCACGAAGTCTACCCCCCTCTTCTGAAACTCAGCAACTAAGTCAATCAAATCGCGCAAGGATCTACCTAAGCGATCAAGTTTCCAAACTACTACCGTATCGCCGGACCGGATTTGACCTAGCAATTTTTCGAGCTCCGGTCGTTCTTTGTTCTTACCCGATTTCTTTTCCTGGAAGACGAGCTCACAACCTTGCTTGATAAGAGCATCGAGTTGTAGTTCTAATTTTTGATCCTGGGTGCTGACCCGGGCGTAGCCTATTTTCATATTTGTCTCACGAATGCCATCTCAAATATACAAAATTCTTTTTGATTTGTGAGATGGTCATTTGATACGGTTTTTAGCCGAAAAAAGCCTCTTTTGGGAGGCTCTGATTTTGTCTCGTAAAACGGTCGTTTTCTAAGACAAACTATTTGGATACAATCAGTTTTTGAGTGCAGGCTTTACTGGGTGTTTGTAATCGTAAGAAATACATTCCAGTTGATTGATTTTTAACAAACCAAGTAGATTTGTATTCCTGACCAGCTTGGGCTACAGCCTCAAACAAGGTGTTTAACACTCTTCCTTGGCTATCATGAACCCGCAAGTTCACAAACTGGGTTTGGGGTACAGTAAAGGTGACTATTACCTGGTGGCCTATAGTAGGATTAGGGAAAGCATTTAAGTTAACTGCTGCCAATGTTTCTGATTTCGCGACAACCCGGGCGATGGTAGTAGGCGTGGTTTTCACTGGTGCTATTTTCACCAGCCAGTAATCCATTTGTCCCTGGCTGGGTTGGGTTCTATTTCCACTCACCCCAGACTCCGATCTCCCGCCCAACAACAAACCCCCATCCGCGGCTCTTTGAATATACCGCAACTCCTCCTCTCCCGCTCCTCCATACCGCTGGTCATACTGCTTGTTACCTTCAGCATCGGTCTTGATGATCCAGTAATCCATTCCACCTTGGCTGGCTTGGGTTTTATCCCCGCTGATGGGCGAGTTAGAAGAACCGGCTAACACGTAGCCGCCCCCCCGAACTTCAATAATCGACCGTAGCGTTTCTACCCCACTGCCCCCAAAGCTCTTGTCCCACAGCTTCTCCCCCGTGTTGCTGAGTTTCAGCATCCAGTAGTCACTATTGCCCTGGCTGGCCTGGGTCTTGTCGCCACTCTGACCGGAAGAACTGTGACCCGCCACAAAATACTCGCCACTGCTGGTAATGCCAACGGAGTATAGCTCGTCATCTTGATCTCCTCCGTAGCTCTTATCCCAAAGGAGTGTACCGTTGCTGTTGATGCGCACTAACCAGTAATCCTTACTCCCTCTACTCACCTGACTCTTATTGCCGCTTATACCCGAAGCGGAGGAACCGGCTAAAAGGAATTCCCCATTGCTAATCTTGGTGAAGCTTTCCAGGTTCTCATCCTCGCTGCCCCCGTAAGTCTTATCCCAGCGTTTGTTACCCACTTGATCTATTCGGACAATCCAATAGTCTTTGCCGCCCTGACTCGGTTGTGTTTTATCCCCACTTACCCCAGAAGCACTGGTACCTGCTAGCAGGTAGTCGCCATTGGAAAGCTGGTTGACTTTGCGTAAATCATCGAAGCCTGAGCCACCATAGGTCTTGTCCCACTGCTTAGTACCATCATTACTGATCTTGACAATCCAATAGTCCTGATCACCTCTGTTACCTTCATTTTTATCTCCTCCTTTCCCAGAGGTAGAAGAACCAGCCAGCAAATACCCGCCATCTGAAGTGGGAATGATGCGGTTGAGGTAGTCGTGGTTGCTACCACCATAACGTCTGTCCCATTGCTTGGCGCCTTTCTCGTCAGTTTTTACGATCCAGTAGTCGGCACCGCCTCTATTATTCTGGCTTTTATCCCCACTAACAGGAGAGTTGGAGTAACCACCAGAGAGATAACCACCATCACGCGTCTTGATCACCACCGTGAACCGGTCCACCCCACTGCCACCATACCGTAAATTCCAAGTATTTGGATGGGGCGGAGTGGCTTGCTCTTGAATCTTTATTATCCAAAAATCCGTATGGCCCCGAGTAACTTCACTCTTATCGCCGCCTATACTTGACCTAGAATACCCCCCCAAAAGGTAGCCACCGGCCGGGATAGGGATCATAGCAGTAAGCCAATCTAAATCACTTCCGCCATAGGTCTTATCCCCAACTTTCTTGCCAGTGGCATCTATCTTTACCACCCAATAATCACTATCACCCCTGCTGACCTGGCTCTTCTCGCCGCCTATACCTGAACTAGAGTAACCAGCCAGTAAAAAGCCGCTATCCGCCGTGACCACTATAGCCATTAGGTTATCTTCGGCGTTGCTACCAAAAGTCTTATCCCAGAGTTTAGTACCATTAGCATCCAGCTTGACGACCCAATAGTCTCCTATTTCATACCCATCTCCATCCCGACTAGCTTGGCTCTTATCCCCACCAATCCCGGATTGGGAATACCCCCCAGTAGATAGCCGCCATCGGCCGTAGTCACCAAGGCTTTCAGTTCATCCAAGTTATTACCACCAAACGTCTTATCCCAGACCTTTTTGCCGTCGGTATCGATCTTTACTATCCAGTAGTCAGCATCTCCCCTACTATCCTGGCTTTTATCCCCACTAACAGGAGAACCAGACCAACCTCCTAGTAAATAGCCCCCATCAGCCGTTGTTATCAGGGCCCGTAAGAAATCAGGAGCGTTGCCACCCAAAGTTTTATCCCAAATCTTATTGCCATTGCCATCAATTTTTATTACCCAATAATCAATAGAACACCCTTCACCATCGCAAAATCTGCTGTCTTCGCTTTTATCGCCACCTTTACCGGATCTGGAATAACCACCTAGCAAGTATCCGGCATCCGGTGTGGCTATTAAAGCCGTCAGATCATCCTCATCTTTGCCACCATAAGCCTTTTCCCAAACTTTATTTCCCATTGCATCGAATTTTCCAATCCAGTAATCTTTCTCAGAGTCACTGGTACCCCCGAGCAAGTAACCGCCATCCGCGGTAGTAATCATAGCTGAAAGCCCTTCAATGAATACGCTGCCGAAAGTTTTATTCCATTCTTTAGCCCCATGGGCATTAATCTTAACCAACCATATGCCATTAGTGGCCTCGGTCTTGTCGCCGCTAATGCCCGACGAGGAAAAACCACCCAGCAAATACCCGCCATCGGCTGTGGCTACCATGGCAGAAAGTTCATCACGAAAACTGCCACCAAAGGTTTTATCCCAAAGTTTGGCAAAGGGTGTCGCTGCTTCTACCAGAAACACTTGGCTAACTTCGAAGGCCGCGTTGTAGATATTATTCCCGGCCTGCGATGCTTTAATCGAAACCGTGCCAAGGCCGGTGAGCGTAACGGTATTATCTTTTATAGTAGCCGGACCGGACAGAATGCTGAAACTTACCGGCAGGCCCGAGCTAGACTTAGCCGAAAGGGAGAAAGGAGAATCACTCAAGGTCTTGTACAAGATGGGATTGAAGGTAATGGTTTGCCTTTTTTTACCACTTTCCTGTACCTTGACCACCCAGTAATCTTCGCCTCCTTTTGCTTCGGTTTTGTCTCCACTGATATTGTACTCGGAGGTGCCCCCCAGCATATAATTTCCATCTGGGGTTTGCTGCAGCACAGCCAACCGGTCACTATAATCACCGCCCAAGGTCTTATCCCACTGTTCCGTACCGTCAGCCTGTAACTTCACCACCCAGTAGTCATAGCGATTCTCGTAGGTTACGTCACCGCGGGGATCTTCGCTCTTATCCCTGCCCATATTGGACCGGGAAGAACCGCCAAGAATATACCCTCCTTCCCGGGTTTGCTGTACGGAGGCTAATACATCAATATGATTTCCTCCAAGAGTTTTATCCCAAGCTTTCGTGCCGTCGGTATTTACCTTTACCACCCAGTAGTCCGTGTAATCACGGATTCCTTTATTCCCTTCAGTTTTATCGCCGCTGATATCAGATCTGGAAGACCCTCCCAGAATATACCCCCCGTCACTGGTCTGCTGCAGAGAAGTTAAGAAATCACCTCTATTCCCCCCAAAAGTCTTATCCCAAATTTTATTTCCTTTCCCATCTATTTTCACGATCCAGTAGTCACCTTTATTCCATTCACTTTGACTTGTATCCCGGCTATCATCCGTTTTATCGCCGCTTTTTCCCGATGTTGATCGTCCTCCCAATATATAGCCCCCATCTAGGGTCTGCTGCAGAGAAGTCAATAGATCCTCCTCGCTACCGCCTAGGGTATTATCCCATTCTTTATGGCCAGCGGCATCTATTTTCACCACCCAGTAATCAGGGCCGCCTTTAGAGACTTCACTTTTGTCTCCGCTTTTCCCAGAATAGGAGCCGCCTCCTAGAATATAGCCGCCATCTAGGGTCTGCTGAATGGATGGAAATACATCATAGTTATTCCCACCAATAGTTTTATCCCAGGCTTTGGTACCGTTGGCATTCAGCTTCACGATCCAAAAGTCAGTTGTATACTCTTCCCCTTTATTGTCTTCTGTTTTATCACCGCTCTTATTGGATTCGGACTGGCCTATCAGAATATAGCCGCCATCGTTGGTCTGCTGCACAGAAGTTAAGTTTTCCCCCCCAGTACCACCCAGCGTTTTATCCCAAGCTTTGGTACCGTCAGCTTTGAGCTTTATTACCCAGTAGTCAGAGTCGCCTGCATCACCTCCTTTATTTCCTTCGCTTTTATCCCCACTAGCGGGAGACCTGGAAGTACCGCCCAGAATATAGCCCCCATCGCTGGTTAAGTGCATAGAAGATAATTGGTCATTATCACTACCCCCAAAGGCTTTATCCCAGAGCTTGTTTTGGGCAAAGGTGGTAACAGAAAAAGTACTTAAGAGCAGTAGGATAATAGCTAATCTAATCCAATCAAAGTTTAATTTGCAGACTATATGCTCTATTCTGGAAAGGAGTATAGGTGTTTTCATGGTGGTGGAGTTTAAGAATGGAATGAGTACTATCAGCAGAAAAAAGCCCAGACAGAAGTTTTGCTGATAACAGGACATCCGCTGAACCACCGGGGATTCAAAATTAATGGCAGGAGCCCTGTGAGGTAGAATCCATGTGAATAGCCATTTCTAAACTAGCAAAATCTAGTGAACTTCACTTAAGGGAAAGAAGCCGTAGTAATTAATACTAATAATTGAATTAATATAAATTAATTTAGCCGTAAATCAAAACAAACAAGTTGATAAATAACTTATACCCAATAGCTTATTATAAAATTTACGCATTTGTTACATCCTACTTCTTTTGGAACACTCACTTTCTATAATATTTTTAAAAGGTGGAAGTTCTTCCTGATAGTTGAGGTAAAAAGCTATAAAAGAAAATAAGATTACCAACTGCCACTGCTTTTTATGCGAAGCCATTAACCCTAACTCCTATTTGGCCATTTAGCCTAATAAGTATGCTCATGGAAAATAACTCAGTCAATAAAATATTACCCCTTACAACTTATAAATATAACAAAAGCTAGAAACCGATCCTTATTTAACATATGATTCGTTATCAGAAAGATCGCGTTTCCAGCGTTCTGAACAGGTTCTTTTTAGGGCGCATTTTCTGGTACTTTTACTCGTTTACTAAAACTAGAAAGACATTGACTGGGATTAGCTTGTCTTGGAACAAAAAAGGTTTTCAATTATGGAATCCGGTTGTCACAATCATCCTTAGGACATGAAAAGACTGATAACCCTTCTTCTGCTATCGTTCATTATACTTACATCCTTTGCCCAGACCAGGGATTTGGTTAAAGAATTAAACCAGCGGGCGATCCCTCTTGATAGTACTTTTTCTTTCACCCAAGCAGCCAATTCCACTTTACTCAAAAACTTAACTCAATACAGAGCCTTGGGCCTTGGGGAAGCGACTCATGGTACGCATGAATTTTTCCTGGCCAAGGCAAATATCATTAAAAAGTTAATTGGGTTCCATCAATTTGACAGAATCGGATTGGAAGCTCCCTATGCCGAAGTAGAAGATCTTAATCAATATCTAATAGATGGAAAAGGCGACTTGAATGAAATTCTAAAAAGCTTCCGCCAGTACACCTATGAAACCCGGGAGTTTGTAGATCTTATTAAGCACCTGAAAATGCATAATGCGACGGCCAAGACAAAGGTTTTATTTTATGGTTATGATTTTCAAAGTCCTTACAAAGCAATGAGCAATCTGCGTTCCGCTTTGAAAGACCCACCAGCGCTATCCGCCGCTGACAGCTTGATAGCTACTTTCAACTCGCTGAGTAATGAGCTTTACGGGCACCAAGTGGCTGTAGACACCTATAACAGAATAATTCAGGATAGTAAAAAGATGTACCAGGAACTCGATAAGATTAGCAATCCCGCTCTTCTAAAGAACCTGAATAACTATCGCCAGTTCTTACGAATGAACGATCCGCAGTTTTCCAGCGATATGGGAAAAGCCTCGGAACTGAGAGATTCACTCATGGCCAACAATATTTTAGAGGAGCTAAATAGGGGTCACCGGATGATCGTTTGGGCTCATAATGGGCATGTGCAGAAAACAAAAAGTAAATTCTCCCAATCCATGGGGCAGCACTTATCCCGCTCCTTAAAGACAGATTATGCGGCCATGGGATTAGCTACATACCAAGGATTTTATACCGGGTATAATAACAATGCACAGGGAGTAGTGCGTACCAACCGGTTAGTGGTTCCCAAAACATCCCAAATTGAATACTACTTAAATCAAGTAAAGCACAAAAACTTTATTATAAGTACAGATAAATTGCTTGTTCCCGCGATGATTGTGGAGCATCGGCTATTGGGCTACGGGGTGACGGACGATCAATTTCAGTCAGGAAACATGGTGGATGCTTTTGACTATATCCTTTTTATTTCTAACACCAGTGGCTCCTGGAATCACTATTTAAAAAAGCAGTAGCTCAACACAATAACCGGTCGAATGTATAGAGGGATCCACCTCCTTACCTTTATAGGCTGTTCTAATTTTGGCAGGCAACTTCTAAAGCCTAAAAAGCATCTGCAGGAAAAGTCTTTCCCATGAAAAACATCTGCCTGCTACTGCTCTTGCTTCCTGTTTTCTGTTCGGCTCAAACTCTAAACTATTTGGCTTATCATCAGCAAATCACCCAAGCCGAAGAACATCTGGTAGCTCGGCAATTTCCGGAAAGTTTAAAAATCTATCTCCAGCTAACGGCTACCTATCCGCATGTTTTTTTACGGGATCTGAAGGTGGCCACTCAACTGGCCGCTTACACCAAAGACACCGCCAACCTCTACTTCTTTTTAGAAAAAGCCATGCTAAAAGGTTGGACTTCCAAACAGATCCTAAAAAGAAAAACCCTGCAGCCGTTCAAATCCAATGATCAATTTAAAAAGCTCCTGGCCCGCGAGGATCAATTTCAAAAAGCATTCGAAAACAACATTAATTTAACTCTGCGCACCGAGATCAAGCAAATGTTGGCCGCCGACCAGAAACGCGCCCTCCGCGTGGCTTTGACCCCCGGAATAAAGTGGCGCGAACGCTATACCAAGCAAAAATTTGTTCCCCACAACCGAGCGCAAGTGCGACGCATTAATCAAATCATGGATCAAGTGGGCTACCCCGGAGAAAAGATTATTGGAGACCATTCCTGGGCAACGGTGCTGATCAGTCACAATGAGCATGATTCTATTTACCAGCAGTTACAACCCAAGCTATACGCCGCTTTGGAGCGGGGGGAAATATCGGCCATCGAACTGGCAATTGTGGAGTCTTGGCGCCGGGTAGTAGATACGAGTGGGCAAGATCAAGCTTTTGTTATTTGGGAGCAGTAAATTAGCCCAGAGCAAGCTGCTCATGCCGACTCTTTAAGAAGCTCCATCGGACTACGCAGCATTGCCTTAAACAACCAATTACTAGACTTGGAAAAAGAGTTAAAGATGAAGTTTTATCTCTCTCCCTCCCATGGCGGACGAATCATCGTCAAACCTTAAGCATGACCAACCTAGTCCTATAAGTCAAGTTATGTTAAGTGACTCTAATCTGATCCTCCTTAAATTTTACTCTGTAAGCACTTTTTGAATGATTGCTTCTAGCTCAGCGGGAAAGCCTTCGCTTATCATCCGAACTTGGCCTTTTTTATCAATTAAGATATATAGCGGAACTGCCCCCGTTAAATGATAATCTTTTCGTAACGCTTCATTCCCTATCAACATCGCATAACTTAAACCTCTTTTACGTACCAAAGCTTTTGCTGCTTCCAGTTGTTTTAAGTCATTTACGATACCGTAGACCTGTAAACCACGCTTTTTATACGTGCTATATAATTGTTCCATCTTCGGCAGCGCTTCGATACAGGGGCTGCACCAGACTTCCCAAAAATCAAGCAAGACAACCTGACCTTTTAATGGCGCCGAAGATACCGGATCATTTCCAAAGGAACGAAGAGCAAAGGGGGGAAACGGTTTATCTTTTAAGTTCATCACCGGCCTATTAGCGTGTACTTCTAGCACCTGATTATAATCTTTAAGGAAGGACAGTTCGGAGAAATTATAGCTGAAAGCAGGATCATTTACCAGCAACCCGGTTATCCGGTAGGATAAATCTTGAATCTTTCCTAAGGTCTCCTGATGGCTCCTCAAGGCAACAGGTAGCAGGCTGGACTTAGCGATAGTAAAAACTTTATAGCGTTTGCGAACATCGTATTCCTCCAGATCACGGTAGTTAAAGGTAAGATAATAATGTTGGGCATCTTCCCGAAGATGCATAGTCGTCACTTGGGAGGTATTAATTCGAACAAGATCTTCCAGGACGAGATGCCCCCCACCCCCGTTTAATAATTGCCGCACGCGAGAAGCCTCCGTTAGTAATCGGTAAGTTTTAGTACCCGGGTAAGTTTCATATCCCACGTGTCCGTCATAAATTCTTTCGCCTGGTTCACTATCTTTCCGGGCCACGAACTTAAAACCAAAAATACTGTCTTGAATAGCGACCTGCAGCTTTACCTTTCCCCGCATGGTGCGGACGTCACCGGTAACCAGCGTATCGGTCCGTTCCATGGTATAAGAGATTGTTTGTAACGCGGCTTGTGCTTTTTTTACCTTATCCAGAATGGCTTGGGGTGGTTCAGATTTACCTAATGCAATTTTAGCAGTACGTTCAGAAATCCTGAACTGGTGGAAAGTACTCATCACCCCAAATAAAAGAGCCGGAATTAGTAACGTGGCTGTCATAGGTTTTCTTGTTAAGTGCTACAAACCTACACGAATAGAATACTTAAAAAAGCCGGTTTAGACGATATCCCCAGGAATTTAGACGGAATTAATGCCGGCCCATTTAGTCGAAAATAATGCCGGTTTAGTCGAAAACTGATAAAAGATTACCATACCTTCTACTGCCAAAAAGAGAAATTGAGTACTTTGACGTACTATGTATTTAAATATACGCCGATTCAGTAACCGGTTTGTCTGGCTGGAAATTGCTTTTTTCCTGGGCTATTTCCTGTTCTTTCCCCTTTCATCGGATATTGAGTTTAATCTTCGGGAAGGAGGCAGCACGACTATTGTTTTACAAACTTTACCCTACCGAATCGTCTCTGGGATAGGGTACCTGGTTCCGTACTGGGTGTATTATAAACTTTTGCTACAGCGATATCTCTTCCGGAAACGGTATCTGCTTTTTGGCGGATTGCTTTTCTGCTTTCTGCTGGTGTTTAATTTTTATACTCCCTTGATTAATGGGCTCGTTTCTCAAATAAGCTTTTCTCCGGTAAATTTTATTTCTTCCCAAGGGATTAATTTTAAAAAAAGTATTAAGCTAAACTTTAGCCTCTTTTATATCTGTCGGGAGCTTTTGGTGATAAGCGCCTTGGGATATTTCATCAAGTCAGCTAAACAAGAACAGCAACTGCAAAGGATACACAAGCAACAACTACAGGCAGAGTTAACGTATTTAAAAGTGCAGCTACAACCGCATTTCTTTTTTAATACCCTCAATAATATTTACGCGCTAATTCTCCAGGATTCCGTGCAAGCGGCTCCGCTTGTAGCCCGGTTGGCAGAAATGATGCGCTACATTATTTATGAGGCTTCCAAACCTTTGGTTCAACTCCAGCAGGAAATTGATTTTCTGAAGCATTACGTGGCAGTGGAAGCGGTGCGTTACTCCGGCCAAACCAGAATCCTATTTGATACCCAAGGAATAAGGGACACGGCTCAGATTGAACCGCTCTTACTATTACCCTTGGTAGAAAACTCCTTTAAACATGGTTTAGCGGAAGAAACTAACGCAGGTTTTGTGCAGATCATTATCAGCCTGATGGGAAAGGAGCTGTTTACTGAAATTAGTAACAGTAAGGCCGGTTTAGTTCGTAACCCGCCAAAAGGAATTGGTTTAGAGAATGTATTGAAAAGACTCGACCTTCTTTATCCTGGCCGGTATACGATGGAGATAAATAACGGGGAGACCGTTTATGAATTGCGGTTAACTATTCAACTAAAATCACATGATACAGTGCCTTATAGTGGATGATGAACCTTTGGCCCAGCAGATATTGGAAAACCACATTTTACAAACGCCTCAACTACAACTAGTACAAAAATGTGCCAATTCCCTGGAAGCCTTTGAAGTTATACACCGGGAAAAGATAGATTTACTTTTCCTGGACATTCGCATGCCCATCTTAAGTGGTATCGAGTTTATCCAATCTTTAAAAAATCCCCCCGCTTTTATTTTTACTACGGCTTTTTCCGAGTACGCGGTGATGAGTTATGAATTGCAAGCCGTCGACTACCTGTTAAAGCCTATTACTTATGAGCGGTTTCAAGTTAGTGTGGCTAAGTTCTTAAAACAGCCCATTGTACCCCAAGCGGAAAAAAGCTACTCTTACTTTAAAGTCAACGGCAAATTAATCAAGGTGGAGCATGCTGCTATTATCTACGTCCAATCCGTTAAAGACTACCTACTAATAAACACCGGTCAAAGTAAATATATCACCCACATGACCATGAAATCCTTAGTGGAATTACTGCCTTCCACGTTGTTTCGCCGGGTACACCGCTCTTTCTTGATAAACGTTTCCCATATTACCGCCATAAGTAAATCAACAATCGAGCTGGGTAAAACAAGGGTGCCTGTAGGAGAGAAATATAGGCAGAATTTACTTCATTAACGCGGATGTGAGAAGTTATTCTAAATTCCTATAACCAACATTATGTTAAACTAACAATTATTTGTAGTTAAAAGTGAGATTATAATAATTCAAAATGATATTTTATGATTAAGATCAAAAGCAAATACAATGTTGGTAGTTGAGTGCTTTAACAATAATAATTTATAGAAAAGTTAATGAGATGTTTCCACATAAGGTTGTTAATTCATCAGATTGAATTTTCAAAAAAGTAACACCACAATCTTCATTTTAAATTTAATTATCTCTCTGATTTATTTAAAAGTTTTGCCTATGTTTTACCATATAAATAAAATACCGAGATAGTGGGTTAAAAAGTATGATGGTTGGATTTTGGTTTTATTGCGGTAGTTGAACATGATATTCAAGCTAGCGATATGGTTTTCTTTTTTCTTGGAGAAACAGGTGGTTTTATCTAACAAGACGCTTGTTCCTGGCTATCAGGCAAGTATTCACCCCTTCTATATTTTTGGTATAAGCTTTCCCAATGCGGTGCTTTTCTGTCGGCAAAATTTTGGCAAATGCTTTCCAGTAGTCGGTACAATATTGGTCAATATTCACTCCTTGTAGCTTTCTGAGTAATGTCTGTAATGTAGTAGCGCTCCTGCTCCCGCACGTATAGGTCAATATTTTGTCGTATTCTGCACTGTAAGCATAAAACAACCAGTACTTGCCTTTCTTCCGCTGACCTACAAAGCTCCAGACTTCATCAATTTGAACAGTAGAATAGTGCTTTTGGGCTGGCTTAATCTGAATGGCATTGCCCTGTCGCAGCAAGATCCGCAACACACACTGGCGGCTTACTTGTAGTACCTGTTACATGTCCCGGATGCCGGTATTCCTTTCCAGTAGTCGTATCATCAACTGCTTAGTGGCGGGATTAACCCCTTTATACTGGTAAGCGGCTTAAAACTGTTTGCAGCAGCAATGGCACAACAGGTTCCGGGAACCATTCTTTTCTTTCCGTTATTTACTATTTTACTGTTCTGGCAATAAGGACAGTTTAGCTTGATGAGGCTCTCGCACATTCTTTCATATTAAACCCCCATTGCCTTTTTTAACCCAGCATACTTTCTAAAACTCTACCTGAATTAAATATAAGTATTTACTAAAATAAATATAAGTATTTGCTTAAATTTTAGAAAAAGCATTTTCGAACTTGCTTTTGCATTGCAGGTAACAAAAACTTACCAAGTAGTATTTATTTATGCACCAGATTATCCATAAACATGAAATACTGTTTACTCATATTCACTCTTACAGTAATCTTTTCTTGTGAGACAAAGCTTACTAGACAGATTGTATTTGATGGGGATAGTATGACTACTCCCAAACCAAAGGATGGTGGCACGGAGTGGCCCATTTTACTGCGGCAGCAAGTAGGACCAGGTTATGTTGGATGGCAGAACTTTGCCGTAGCTGGGCAGACTTTAGCTCAAATGCTGGAAGATCAGCAAATCCAGGTAATTCCGGCCTGTACGAAGAACCGGGCCATTTTAATGGTTTGGGGTGGTATAAACGACTTACACCACGGATCAAATGCTGATGCTTTAGCCACTATGATCAAGGCTTATCACCAACGCGCTAATAGTAATTACATCACTACCTTTGCTTTTACTTTAACAGCCAGCCAATATGCTAAATATGCTCCCACTGAAAATCAACGAGAGTCAGAACGACTAAAGTTTAATCGGTGGCTCCGAACTAATTGGCAAAAAATTGGCGCGGATGCCTTAGTGGATTTAGCTGCAGATAAGCGGATCGGCAACTTTGATTCTGTTGCCAATCGAAAGTATTTCCAAGCAGACAAATTGCACATGAACCAAGGCGGCCGAGCGGTAGTAGCCGAACTTGTAAAGGCTCAATTATAATGTTAAAGCAAAGTAGCTGTTTGACCAAGGAAATAAGAAACAGAGAGCAACTACATTATTATAAAAAATCAGTAAATCTGTACTTGGTTTCTTAAGGTTATAAAATTAAAAAGCCTTCCAATAACTTGGAAGGCTTTTTAATTAATGTGGGGCGTACTGGATTCGAACCAGTGACCCCCTGCTTGTAAGGCAGGTGCTCTGAACCAGCTGAGCTAACACCCCTTTTTTGTGTTTTAACAACCTGTTGTTGTCGTTTGGTGATGCAAATGTCGTGGTTTTTTTTGAATCTGCAAGTACTTGCTCAAAAAAAATTAAAAAAATTTTTAACCCCCTCTGGTTTGCCCCGCCGGATTTTAGAATGTATTTTTAATGCCTGATTCGGTAAATTTATAAAGCTTTCGTTTTGAATAAGATAGGCATTCGCAAGGTAATACAGTATAGCTTAAGTGGTATTTTACTGTTGCTGGTACTCGGGGCGGGCTTGTTGTATACGTGTCAGGAAAAAATTATTCAGCTGTTTGTAGCGGAGGCCAACCAACACTTAAAAACCAAAGTGCAGGTGGGGCAAATCGGGCTTTCGCTGGTAAATAAGTTTCCGGACCTGGCTATTACGCTAAAAAACGTTACCGTTACCGAAAGCTTTACTCAGAGCCAAGCGCCCCTGATCCAGGCCAAACGACTTTACTTTACCTTTAACTTGCTCGATGTGCTGCGCAGCAAATACCGCGTTCAGGAAATGTTTCTGGAAGACGGCAAAGTCTCGATTAAATTTTTACCCGATGGCACCGCCAATTACCTGGTTTTTGCGCCGGATACCAGCCAGTCAAAAAATGAGCAGTTTGCGTTTGAGCTGAAGAAAATAACCCTGCAAAATGTAGCGCTCACCTACTCGGACCAGCACCGCAACCAATACTATCAACTAAAAACCCGTCAGGTACAGGCTGCCCTGCAAGTTACCGGCAAAACCATTCTGGTGGCGGCCAACGGTCAGGCGCATCTGCAAACCATCCGGATAGAAGGTGATGATTATTTTCAGGATAAACAGGTAGATTTGGAAACCAATCTGATAATTGACCGGCAACAAAACCAGGTAAGTATTTCTTCGGGGGAAGTTGCGGTGGGGCCGGCGCGGTACCAGGTAGCCGGTTTGGTAAAATACAACGGGCCTACCGATCTGGATTTACGTTTCGCGGGTAAAAACACCAATGTGCAATCGTTGCTGGCCTTGCTGCCGCCCAAATTCAACCAAATTTTAGGGGAATATCAGAGCCAGGGCCAGGTTTATTTTAATGGCACTGTAAAAGGCATTACTTCCGGTAAAGCTAATCCGCAGGTACTGGTGCAGTTTGGCTGCCGGCAAGCCACTTTTTTCCATCCGGCTTCTAAACAAAAAATAGAAGATTTAAATTTTGAGGGGCAGTTCACCAATGGTCCGCGGCAAAATAACCAAACCTCGCTGATTACCTTTAAAAACATCCGGGGGCGGCTGAAGAACCGGCCTTTTACCGGCCAGGTAATTTACCGCAACCTGCAGGACCCTTACCTGCAAGTAAAATTAAAAGGTACCCTGGACGTAGCGCACGCCCTGGAAGTTTTCCCGAACGATAACCTTAGCAGGGGCAGCGGCGAAGTAACAGTAGATATTGCCCTAGCCGGTAAAGTAGAAGCGTTTCAGTCGCAGAAGGGCTATGGTCAGGTAAGCAGCTCCGGCGAGATAAATTTCAAAAATGTGGCTTTGCAGGTTAAAAATTATCCACAACTTTTTCATCACCTGAACGGCAATTTTATTTTCCGGAAAAGCGACTTAGCGGTTTCGGGTTTTAAAGGCAATCTGGGCAGTTCGGATTTTGTGCTTAACGGTTATTTTAAAAATGTGCTGGGCTGGATTTTCTTAACCAACCAACGCTTGCTCGTAGAAGCCGACCTGGAATCTAAATTTTTAAATTTTGACGAATTGCTGAGCGAGGAAAAAGTGAAACCGGGTAGCCGCCTGACTAGCAATGCCGCCCGGCGGTCAGCGCCGGCTTATAAACTGGTGGTATCGCCTTATCTTAATTTTGATATAAACACCACGGTTCAGAAGGTGCAATTCCGGCGGTTTAGGGGCAAAAATGTACAGGGTACCCTGCGCCTCAAAAACCAGGTAATCTCCTCGCCCAGCCTGGCTTTACAAACCATTGGCGGGCGTTTTAGTATCCAGGGAGTACTGGATGCCCGCCAGCGCAACAACATTCAGGTAACTACGCTTACCACTGTAAACGACCTGAAGCTGGATAGTTTATTTTACGTTTTTGAAAATTTCGGCCAGCAGTTTTTAGTACAACGGCACTTACGCGGCGCGCTTACTGCCACGATACATTCCGATTTGTATTTTAACCACCACTTAACCCCGCTTACCGACCGCATGGAAGCCGAGATTAAAGCGCAGGTGCAGAACGGGCAACTCATTAACTTTGAACCCATGCAAAAACTGGCGCCTTTTATCCCCAAGCGGGAGTTAGCCAATTTGCAGTTTCCGGAACTGAGCAACACCTTCTGGATTCAGAACCGCACGGTGTATATCCCCGAAATGCAAGTACGTTCTAATACGTCGCGGGCTTCAGTTATTGGGGTACAGGGCACGCATACCTTCGATCAGCAATTAGATTATAAATTCCGGGTGCCGCTGCGCCATAAAACCAACGCTGAAACCGATGTATCTGGAGCCGTATTTGCCAGCAACGGGCCTAACATATTCCTGACCTTAAAAGGCAGCGAAAATAACTACAAGGTGGCGCTGGATAAACAACGGGTAAAAGCAAAAATAGCCCAGGACTTAAGCCGCGAAAAGCAGGAATTTAAAGAAGTAATTAAAAAAGGAAAAACCGCCCCCGCAAACAGGAACCCGGCCCCGCAACCCAGCCAGAACGAGTATTTTGATTTTTAAGAACGAGTTGGAAAGTTGGAAGGTTAGAAAGTTGGAAAGTTGGAAGGTTAGAAAGTTGGAAAGTTAGAAAGTTGGAAGGTTGAAAAGTTTGAAAGTTTTAAGGTTGGAAAGGTTTGAGATTTGAAAGTTGTAAAGTTGAAAATTTTAAATTTTTAAAATTATATAAAACAGAAAGCCAACTTTCCGGGGCGATTATATTGCTCTGAGAAGTTGGCTTTTTAATTTACAGGTTCTGATTTGTTTAATCTAATTTGGGCAATACGGCTTCAATGTCGGCGCGGCGGGGTTCGTATTGCGGCGGTAACAACAACCCGGAACCTAACTGGTCAAACGACTCGTCGATACCAAAGCCGGGATTATCGGTCGCGATTTCAAATAAGACGCCGCCTGGCTCCCGGAAATACAAGGAATAAAAATAATTTCGGTCTATTTTCTGGGTAATGTTATAACCCTGGCTGGCAATTTTATCATGGAAGTACATCAGCACTTCTTCGTTTTTTACCCGGAAAGCAATGTGGTGGTTGGTACCCGCTCCGCCGGCTCCCCGAAGTTCGTTGGGCGCTTCTACCAAATCAATTATATTGGCTTGTTCTACCGCATCGGTAACGTAGCGGTGCCGGTTCCCTTCGTGGCCGGTTAATTTATAATCAAAAATATCCGTTAAAACCGCCGCTGTAGCTTGTTTATCGCGCAGGGTTAAGGTGGCACCGGCAAAACCGCGAGTGGCTACGGTGGCATCTACTTCGGCCGTGGCCCAGGGCACCCGGGTATCTTCGGCTTTAGGAGCTACCAACGCAAACTGCAAACCATCCGGATCCTGGAAAACAATGTATTTCTCCCCGAAACGTTCGGCAGGTTGCTGGTAAGGCACGCCGTTTTCGGCAAAGCGGTTGAGCCAGAAAGCAAAGCTGTTGGCCGGTACAGAATAACTAATTTCAGTAATCATGCCCGTACCATTCCGTCCGCGGCGGGAACCTTCGTAAGGGAAAAAAGTAAGAATAGTACCCGCACTGCCTTTTTCGTCGCCGTAATATAAATGGTAAGTACCCGGATCGTCGAAATTAACCGTTTTCTTTAGCAGGCGCAGTCCCAGCGTTTTGGTATAAAAATCAAGATTGCGTTTGGCCTTGTCGGCAATGGCCGTAATATGATGCAGGCCTAAAATTTTATTTTCCATAACATTCATTTTTTAAAAATTACCAATTTCCGGAACTGCGCTTTACCAAAAGGACGGCGCCGGAAACTTAACTTTGTTTCACTAATTGTATTTCGGCTTGCAGCTTAATTTCGTCGCTTACCACTACGCTACCGGCTTCGGTTACGGCGTTCCAGGTTAAGCCAAATTCTTTCCGGCTGATTTTACCGGATACCGTAAATCCGGCTTTGGTTTGGCCGTAAGGGTCTACCACAATTCCGCCAAATTCTACATTCACGGTAATGGGTTTGGTAATGCCCCGGATGGTTAAGTCGCCGTGCAGTTTATAATCATCGCCGCCGGTATGCTCGTATTTATTACCCACAAACTGAACCTGACCGTGGTTAGCGGCATCAAAGAAATCCGGGGATTTTAAGTGCGTATCGCGTTGTTCGTTGTTGGTGCTGATAGAATCTACATCGGCGGTGAAAACTACCTTGGTAGCATTGGTAAACTGATCGCCTTCGGTTTCCGCTTCCACGTTAAATTTTTGAAAATAACCGGTTACGGTGGTAATCATTAAGTGCTTTACCTTAAACTGAACTTCGCTGTGCGTTGGGTCTACTGCCCATTTTGTAGTTGCCATAGTTTTTAAATTTATTTGTTTTAGGTGAAATATCGTTTTAACCTTACAAATGTACATACATTTAATGTATATACATACATTTTATTTAAAAAAATTTTATTTACTAGTTACTCCTTATAAAAGATTTTATAAATCAATTACTTAGTAAATCAACTTAAATTCTCCGGACAGGTATTTTTTAAAATTTAACTTACCCGCAGCTGCTTTATCCGGCATTATTTAGTTAGTTTATCCCGGCTAATGCCCTTATTTAAGTTATAACCTTTTGCCTTTTTCTTTAGCTTACCTGGCCATTGGGTTAAACCGGGTTAACGGCCATTTTGCGCTAATGGGTTCATTTAAATACATCGGATCGGGAATGCACCCCATAGCACAACTTGTTTTACTAAAATAAGTATATTACTGTTCTGAAAACTTGCTCTTACTACCGCTACATGATGAAAGAATTATTGCCCGAAGAAAAAATTTTGTCGATAGATATTGGTGGATCTAACATTAAAGCCACCACCCTGGATTGCCAGGGCTCCCTCCAGAATGAGTATAAAAAAGTACCTACTCCCGCGCCTGCCTCGCCCGAAAACGTGATTGAAGCAATTCAGGAACTGGTAAAAAACTTTGAAGGTTACCACAAAGTTTCGGTGGGTTTTCCGGGGTACGTGCGCAATGGCCGGGTACTTACGGCGCCTAATTTAGATACAGCCTTGTGGCGCAATTTTAACTTGCAGGAAGCTTTAAAGCAGGTGTTGGATAAACCCGTGCGCTTAGTGAACGATGCCGATTTGCAAGGTTTAGGTGTAGTTAGAGGCAAAGGCCTGGAAATGGTGATAACTCTGGGAACCGGATTTGGCACCGCCTTACTGCTCGACGGCAATCTCCTCCCCCACCTGGAACTAGCCCATCACCCGGTTTGCGGTAATAAAACCTACGACCAGTACATCGGTGAAAAAGCTTTTAAAAAACACGGCGAAGAAAAATGGAACAGCCGCATGGTACGGGTTCTAGCTATTTTAAAAGCTGTTTTTAACTACGATCATTTATTTATTAGCGGCGGCAACGCGTCTAAACTCCGGTTTAAACTCGACGAAAATATTACCATTGTGTCGAACCGCGATGGCATTAAAGGGGGCGCCCGGTTGTGGCAGCAGGAAGAGCATCATTTTATGGAAACGGAGTATTCTGCTTTTTAAAATTGTTTTGCTTTTATTAAATGCAGTTTCTATAGCGCGGATTTACTTCTGTTCCTTCAAGCTAAATACCTTACTATGCCGCGGATTTACTTCCTTATAATTCCTCTGCTATGGCGCGGAAGTTACTTCCGTGCCTTGCAAACTCTCGTTCGCATAGCCACTGTTCTAGCTTTTATTTCTACTTGGAGTTGTTTCATTGCTCAGGTTCTGTTCTTTTTGTCTTGACACAAAAAGAACCAAAAAAGTCAAGACGCTAAAAACTCGCTGACCGCTCGAACAGTTTAGCGTCAAATCCTGCACCTGGAACAGCTATCTGTTGCATAGTAGACCGGTAATTGATTACTGCACCTGGCTACTGATATCTGTTGCATGGCAATCACGCTAAATTTTAAATTTTCAAAAATTTAAAATTTGCCAGTTTACATAGTTAACTTATAATTGATTTTGGCTAGTGAATAGTTCTGAAAATTAAAGCTAAAGCGCTAGACCTACCTATAAAAAAGAACCCGGCCGCTGATGATAGCGGCCGGGTTCTTTTTTAAATTTTTAAAATTTACAAATTATGATTTTGTGGGGGTAAGCCGGATTAATAAGCCGGGGCCTTCGGTTAGGGCGTAGATGTAGCCATCGGGGCTTTGGGCTACGCATCTTACCCGGCCAATATCTTCCACCAGTTTTTCTTCGGTAACGTATTTATCGCCGTTTAGCTCTACCCGGGCAATGTGCCGGAATGCTAACGCGCCTACTAATAAATTGCCTTTCCAGTCGGGGTAACGGTCGCTGGTAACCTGGGCCATGCCGCAGGGGCCAATAGATGGTACCCAGTAACGCACCGGATTGGTTACGCCTTCCATTTCTTTATATTCAGTTAAAATGGTGCCGTCGTAGTTAATGCCGTACGAAGTTTTAGGCCAGCCGTAATTTTTACCTTTCTCAATCAGGTTTAATTCGTCGCCTCCTTTAGGTCCGTGCTCCACGGCCCACAAGCGGTTCGTAGCGGCGTCGTATACCATACCTTGGGGGTTGCGGTGGCCGTACGACCAAATCGTGGGGCGGGCTCCTTTCTGGTTTACAAACGGGTTATCCTGCGGTACCCGGCCATCGTCGTAAATCCGGTGAATTTTACCGTGGTCGTTATCTAATTCCTGTACTTTGGGTTGCGTGCCCCTTTCGCCGGAGCTGAAGTATAAGAATTTATCTTTATCAAACACAATGCGGCTGCCAAAGTGGAAATTAGCTTTTAAATAAGGCTGCGCCAGAAAAATATCTTTTTTCTCTACCAATTGGTTGCCTTGCAGTTTAAAGCGCATAATAGCGGTGGTAGCGCCACCTTCTACGGGCTTGGAGTACGAAATGTAAATCCATTTATTTTTAGCGTAATCGGGGTGCAGTTTAATATCCAGCAAGCCACCCTGGCCTTCGGCAAAAACCTGAGGCACGCCGCTCAGCTTCTGGCCGGTAAACTTATTGTTTTTAAAAACCAGGATGTCGCCGGCGCGTTCGGTTACCAGCAAACGGCCATCGGGCAACCAGGCCATGCCCCAGGGGTTGTTAAAGCCCTCGTGCAATTTCTCGACGGTAAATGGCACCGGCTTAGCGGCGGCAACTGGCTTTTTGGCCGCCGGGGAAGTAGCAGGCTCCGGTTGGTTAGCCCAGGTAAAAGAAGCCAGAACCAACAGGCCTAAAAAATAAAGAACAGGTTTTTTCATAGGATAGCACCAGATAAAAAATTGTAAAACATGATTTGCTTTCAGAACCCAAATTTGGTTAAGGAAAATATAAGTTCAAATTATTTAACGCACAATGCGCGTTTCATTTTGTAGTAACCCGCCGATATATTTTATAGCACCCTGGAATATACCGGTTTTGGGCTAATTCGGGCTCTTAACTTAACCGCCATTTTTTAAAAATTTATCTTTTCCCAGGAGCAAATTTGCGCGCCGGAACCCGCTCCAGATAGGCTTTCTGCTACTTAAAAAGAAACTTAAATCGATTTAAATTAATTGTTTTAAACATTTGTTTAAATTATTAGTTTAAGATTAGGAAACGGAAAAATTTTCCATTTACCTTTGTATCATTCATTAGCGAAGCAGTATGACCAATTGTTTTTTAGTACCGGAGGAAAAGTTAAAGGAGGCCGCTAAAAAAATATTTCTGGAGAAAGGTTTCGACGGCACTACCACCCGCGATATTGCCCAGGAGGCCGGTATGAACGGTGCCTTGTTAAATTATTACTTCCGGAGTAAAGAAAAGCTTTTTTCTCTGGTTTTCAACGAATTATTTGAGCTTAACTTCCGGGGCATGCTCCAGATCATGAATCAGCCCATCTCATTAAAAGAAAAAATTATCAGCTTGATTGATCATGATTTTCAAATTTTTAAATGCAACCCTGGGTTGGTTACTTTTTTACAAAACGAATTGCACCGGAACCCAGACCGTTTTCTGGATGCCATTCCTTTAGAAAAAGGCCGCCTCACTTCGGTTTTTGGGAAACAGTTGCAGGAGGCTATTAACGCCGGCGAAGTTCGCCCGATTACTATTCCGCATGTCTTGCAACTCATCGCCGCTAACGTTCAGTTTATTTTTCAGAGTAAAGTAATGGCTACGCGGCTCTGGAAAATGACCGATGCCGAATACGACCAATTTGTAGCAGATCATCAACAAATTGTGAAAGACATGATCTGCAACTACTTATTTATACCGCAAGCAGTTAGCTGATTTTTTAAATTTTAAAAATTGCTTAAAACTTATAAACAAGCTGTTGGTTGTAAATACCTATTTCAGAGCCCAAAAGCTTGTTTAAACTTTTAAATTACTTAAATTACTATGCCAATATGTACACCCCGGTCGGTTAAAGATTTTTACCGAGAAAATTCGCCGGTTCACCTGAATTATACATCCTTTTACCCGGCAGACTCTTTTACAGCTAGCGGGCAATCCTCAGATTTGCGGTATTCTTCTTAGTCCAAGATACCGTATAGCGTGCTTCAATCCAGACAGAAAAAAATGCTTTCTTCCCATATAACTAACCTTATTAAGGTACTGCTCTTAGTAGGATTACTGTGCTTTTTGGCCGTTGATAAAATGATGGCCCAAGGCACTTCGCCTACGGTAGTACGCGGAACTTTAAAAGATGCGCAAACCCAGGAACCCTTAATAGGTGTTTCCGTTTATTTCCCTGACACTCAAATTGGTACCGTTACCGATATTCAAGGTAAATACAATTTACGGGCAAACCAGCCTTTTACGCAAGTCCGTTTTTCGTACGTTGGCTATAAAACCATAACCCGTACCATTAATCCTAACCAGATACAAGAATTAAATTTAAATTTAGAAGATGACAGCCAGCAATTAACCGAAGTAGTTATTAAAGGCAAGCGGCGTTACCGCAACAAAAACAACCCGGCCGTAGATATAATCCGGGAAGTAATTGCGCACAAGAACTCGAACCAGTTGCAGCAATATAATTTTGCTGAGTACGAACAATACGAAAAATTACGTTTCTCTTTAACCAATACGCCCGCTAAACTCAAGAAAAACTTTTTACTCCGCAAGTTCCCTTACTTAATTGCTGATTTAGACACTACTACCCTAAAAGGGAAAGCGCTGCTGCCGTTTTATATACAAGAGGTTTTTTCGAATAATTTCTATCGCCGCAACCCCGATAAAAAGAAAAAAATAATAACCGCTGAGAAAAAAGTAGATTTTGGGGAATACATTGATAGCAAAGGGATGCAGGCTTATTTTAACCACCTGTACCAGGACATTGATATTTACCAAAACAACATTACGGTAGTAACCAACCAATTTTTAAGCCCAATTGCGGATGCGGCTCCTACTTTTTACCGGTTTTATATAACCGATACGGTGGCTACCCAAAATGGCAAACTAATACAGCTAACTTTTGAACCGCGTAACGAAACCGATTTTTTGTTTGAAGGCCATTTATACATAACCCAAGACGGTAATTTTGCGGTGCAGAAAGCCGATTTAGGTATCAGTAAAACCATAAACTTGAACTGGGTGCGCGATTTGCGTATTAAGCTCGATTTTACTCCCGACGAAGCTGGTAAATACCACTTGAGTAAAAGCGAAATGCGCGCCGACCTGGGCTTAACGCCGAAAGGGAATTTCGGGATGTATGGTAGCCGCTTAGTGGCTTATAGAAATTATGCCTTTGATAAACCCCAACCTCCTGCTATTTACGAAGGTTTACCGGTAGTAACGGCGGAGTTAACGAGCCAACCCGACGAAAACTTTTTAAATGCCAACCGTCCGGATTCGTTAACGGCCAGCGAAGCTGCAACTTACACCAACATCGAAACTTTACGCAATTCGCCTTCTTTTAAAAGAACCGCCGATTGGGCCACTTTATTAATTGCCGGTTACAAAAAAGCCGGGCCTAAAATAGAAATTGGCCCAGTGGCTACTTTTTACAGCTTTAACCCCGTAGAAGGTTTCCGGCTGCGATTTGGTGGCCGTACCACGCCTAACTTTAGTAAAAAAATAAATTTTGATACTTATGCGGCTTACGGTTTTAAAGACGAAAAATGGAAGTATTACCTGGGAGCTACCTATTCTTTAACCGACAAAACTATTTACGAATTTCCGGTGAGGTCGGTGCGGGTAAGTTACCAGCAAGACACCAAAATACCCGGCCAGGAGCTGCAGTTAATTCAGGAAAGCAACGTTTTTTTAAGTTTTAAACGCGGTATCAACGATAAGTATTTATATAATAAAACCTTTACCCTGGAGTATTTGCAGGAATTTGAAAATCACTTCTCTTATCGTTTGGGTTTAAAAAGATGGCAGCAAGCGCCGGCCGGCAGTTTAGAATTTGCCCGCATTACAACCACCGAAAACCAGTCGCCTATGTTATCTAATTTAACTACTGCGGAGCTTTCGGCAGAATTGCGGTGGGCGCCTAACGAGAAGTTTTTTCAAGGTAAAATTTACCGTACTTCCTTTGTTGGCCGGTACCCGGTATTTACGTTGCGCGGCATTGCCGGCGTAAAAGGCCTGTTCGATGGGGAGTATAATTACCAGCAAATTACTTTAAACATATTTAAACGCTTTAGCTTGTCGCAGTTAGGTTACACCGATGTGGTTACCGAAGGCGGTTATTTATTCGGGCAGGTACCGTATCCGTTATTGTCCATTCACCGGGCAAATCAAACGTATTCGTACCAGTTTCAGTCGTATAACCTGATGAACTTCTTGGAATTTGCCAGCGACCGCTACGCCAATATTATGCTGGACCATTGTTTTAACGGTTTTATTTTTAATAAAATACCACTGATTAAGAAAACCAAGTTCCGGGAGTACGTTACCCTGAAAGCGCTTTACGGCGGCTTACGGCCCGAAAATACGCCTTCCGAAAACAGTCAGTTATTGAAGTTTCCGACGGATGCGAACGGACAAACTACGACTTATTCCCTGGCTGCTAAACCTTACGTAGAAGGCAGCGTGGGTATTGGTAATATTTTTAAATTTTTCCGGGTAGATCTGGTAAAACGTTTTTCTTACCTGGATCACCCGAACACGTCGGAGTTAGGGCTTCGGGGCCAGTTTAAATTTGATTTTTAATCAAGTGCGTTTGCAATTGGTTTTAGCCAGTCGCAAACGCTTATCTTCCGGTTTTTATCCGGTATAAAATTTAAAACCAGAAGGATTGAATTTTCTTTCGGCAGGTTGTTTTCCGGAGCTAGCGCCAAAATTTTAAAAATTTAAAATAAACGGTGGCTTGGCTCCTATGTAGATTGATTATTTAAATTGGCAGCTAGTTACAGCCTTATTTGGTAAAATTTAGCTGCGGTACCTCTAACATATATTATCATGACCACATTTAACCAGGTAAAAAATTTGATTTTAGCGCAAGGTATTGTTTCGCGGGTAGCAATATTGCCCGAAACGGATTTGGTACTCGACTTAAATTATAAGGCCGCCGACCGCGCCGAGTTGTTCCGTATGATCCAACGCGAATTTAAAATAAACCTGGAGCCGGAAGAATTTGCCTCTTTCACCCAACTAAATCAGATTACCAGCTACATCCAAGGTATTCTGCAAATTTCTAACCCGCGCTAAACTATTTACTTATTTTACCGGGCCTAACTTCCGGCAACACACTTTACTAATTCACTTTATTTATTACAATGAACAACAAAAAAGTACTCATCAACGAGAAATTAGTATACCACCGCATTAAAGAAGAATGGCAAATCTCGAAAGAGTTGCCGCAGTTAAAAAAAGTGCCTTTAAAGAAACTGGGCGTATCGGCTCTAGAGATAAACTGGTTGCTTAACACCATGGAAGGCGAATTTCATTGCAACATTACAGAAGACACGGTACCTTTAGGCATGCCCCTGGAAGATTTTGTTCACCTGATTATGCAGGCCAACGAAAAATAAAAAATTTTAAAAATTTAAAATTTCCGGTGGTTTTATTTCATAAAGCCTACCCAAAGTTGCTACTGAAGTACGCGCCCGATAAGCATATAATACTTTAATTGGTACAAACTATTTGGTTCCGGTATAATTTAGTAAGTACTCCTTATTCTGTTTTTAATAATACGCCCGCATGCAACCCATTCGCATCAACGTTCCGCCGCCGGTAGAAACAGGTTTGCAATTGCGTTTATCTTTTGCTCCGTTTATCCGGTATTTACAGCAACAGAAAGAAACAGCAGCGCAAGGCGATAAATTAACGTTTATTTATGATACGCTTTTAGCTAAATTTTTACCGTACCAGGATTATTTGGTACCAACCGGGCAAGTAGTGGTAACCGAAGCCCTGGAAGAGCTTTTTACCTTAGTGAAGTACAGTATTTTACCGTTTATTCACCAGGGCGAAGAAATTCCATACGCCATTGGTTTACCCTGTCAGCCACTTACGTTATTTCATTACGCCGATACTTTTAAGCATTTAACGCATCAGCAAGGCGAGATTTTTACCCGCAGCAGCCTGACAGTAATCCGCCAGGACTCGCTGCGGGCCTTTTACCGCTTAATTTTAAATAAATGTTACCATTATCCTATTAGTAAACCAACTTTTCCGTTAGTAACTTTTACCAAAACCCAGGATGGCCTCACGAAGTACTACCGGATGCGCCTGGATTTCCGGTTTATCGATCCTTCGCTGGTGGGCGAACTGCCCCCTTTGCAGCCCGAGTGGGTAGCATTTGCGCAAAACGAACTACCTACCGCCGAAGAAATACCGGTAACCTTGCCCCTGACTCAATTTACTTTTGATGGCTTTGCTTTTTTTCAGATTGAGGATATAACCGAAGAAGTTACCATTCAGGAACTGAAAGAAGTTTTTGTGCATCTTTCGTCGGAGGTAGAAAGCGAAATTTACCTGCGCTTCGAAAAAGCTCTACGTAATTTATGCGGACAACCCGATCTGGAAATTGGAATTATGCCTTTTTTGCAGGTAAACGGCCGCCACGTGCAGCACAAAGTTTATACCTCGCGCAGCATTTTTTTTAAAAATAACAATTGCTTCGTAGAAGAAATTACCGATGCGGCGCTACAGACTTTGCTCCGCGAAATAATTGCCGACCCGCGGCTGCGCATCATCAAAGACTTAAGCCTGACCACCGATTTCAAGCACCAGTTTTTGTACCAGAAAGGATTCCGCAGTTTTATTATGTACCCGCTGGTGGTGTCTAACCAGGCCTTGGGCATGCTGGAAATTGGCAGCAAACACCCCAATGCTTTAAACGGCGAAGTGCTGCGGCGGGTAGAACAAGCCATTCCGTTGGTGGTAGAGTTGCTCTTGTACCAGATTAATGAGTTCCGGACCCGGATGGAAGAAATTATCCGGAAGAAATTTACGTTGCTGCAGCCCGCGCTGGAATGGAAGTTTACCGATGCCGCCTGGGCTTATTTGCAAAAAGGCGAAGATGCAAGCCCGGACGACGAAGCTACCCAGGTTTATTTTAAACAAGTATATCCTTTTTACGGCGCCATCGATGTCCGGAACTCTTCGGTGGAGCGCAACGCGGTCTTGCAGCAAGATCTTAGCCGCCAATTCCGGGCCTTAGAGAAAATTTTAAAAAATGCGGCTAATCTGTCCGGTTCGCATCAATCCGATTCCATGCTGGCCAGAGTATACCATTGGCAACGCCGGCTGACTCAGGTAATCAGCCCCGAAGAAGAAAACCAGATCAGCGTATTTCTGCGGCAACAGATTCATCCGCAACTCCAAAAACTAGCCACTCACCCCGGTGAAGCAACATCGGTGGCAGATTATTTTTCGAATATCGATCCGGAAACCGGTTTATTTAACCAGGCTTTTCAGGCTTACGAATTGAGCCTGGCGCAAATAAATAAAACCGTGAATACTTTTATGGAGCAGGAAGCCCGGGAACTGCAAAACTTGTTTCCGAATTATTTTGAGAAATTCCGGACGGATGGCCTGGAATATAACTTATACGTTGGTTCGGCCATTGCACCCTGGTTAACATTTAAGCCGCAGCATTTACAGCAGTTCCGGGCCTGGCAACTAAATGCCATGGTGCAGATGGCTACTTTAACCCACGATTTGTTGCCCGCCTTGCCCTTACCGCTTAAAACCACCCAGCTTATTCTGGCCCACTCCCACCCCGTAGATATTAAATTCCGGCTGGACGAACACCGGTTTGATGTAGAAGGCTCGTACAGTATCCGGTACGAAGTTATTAAAAAGCGCCTTGATAAAGCTTACGTAAAAGATACCAACCAGCGGCTTACCCAACCCGATACCATTGCTTTGGTTTACACCACTCGCACCGAATTAGACGATTTTTTGCCTTTGGTGTACCGCCTGCAGCAAGAACAAAAGCTAACCTCTACCCTGGAATATCTGGAACTGGAATCGTTGCAGGGAGTAACCGGCTTAAAAGCACTGCGCCTCCGCATTAACTATAGTGGTGCTCAAAATTAGATTATTCTCTATGTGCGCAGTTTAGCGTTTCTAAAACAAAATTTAAAAAATTAACCGATCTAAATATTCTCGTTATGAGTAGAGTTCGCGCCAGCGGCCTCTACTCTTTGTTATGGGTAGAGTTCACGCAAGTGGTCTCTACCCATTTTCGGACAGCCAATCTCTGATCGGCGTTTACCAGCATTTTAGGTTACTCCAATCAGAGATTGGCCGCACAAAAAGTACTTAGGACACTGCGCTAACTCTAAGTACAACTCCTGGTGCTTTGCTAACTCTAAGTTCAGCTTTAGAAAAGCCGTTTTTTAAAAATTCTCATTCTAACTGCCGGTCTACGCATTCTTGCTAAATTTTAAAAATTTTTAATGCAGCATGCCCACGGGAGCTTCCAGTTCAGGTTGATCATCGGTAACCGGAATGGCTTTGCGGCCAAGTAACAAAATAGATAAAGCAACTACCGCTGAGCCCAGCATAATCCCCGTCATGGGTACGGCCGATCGAGCCTCAAACATACTTAACAAAACAGTAGCCAGGGCACCAAAGCCCATTTGCGACGCCCCCATTAAAGCCGAGGCGCTACCGGCGTTCTTCGAAAAAGGCCGCATTGATAAGGCTGAGGCATTCGGGAAGGTAAAGCCCAGGCAGCACAGGTAAACAAAGATAAAAGCAATGGTTTCGTACAATCCCAACCAACCCAAGTTGGTGGCAATTACAAACAACAAGGCCGTAATAGTTTGGCAAAACAGCGCCGTAAAAATTATTTGTTCGCTGCGGTACTTTTTAAGTAACACACTGTTTACCTGACTGGCACCGATTAAACCAATCGAGAGAAAAGCGAAAATCCAGCCGTATTGCTTTTCGCCGACTTTAAATATTTCCATAAACAGCAAAGGCGAGCCCGATACGTAGGCCAGTAAACCCGAAAACGAAATAGCGCCCGAAAACGCGTAGGTGTAAAACTGGGGTACTTTTAGTACTGCAAAAAAATTATTTAAAATAGGTTTAGGCTTTAACGAATACGTAGGGTCGGGCTTGCTGCTTTCGGGTAAGCCAAAATAAACGGCTACTAAAATAGCGGCTCCCATACCGGCTAAAATTAAAAAAACTACTTGCCAGCCAAAATCAGCCGTTACGTAACCACCCACGGTAGGCGCTACCATCGGCGATACGCCTACAACCAGCATCAGCAGCGAAAAAACTTTGGCGTTGTCTTCAATCGGAAACAGATCACGCACCATGGCTACCGAAGCTACCGCAGCCGCACAACTACCAATGGCCTGAATAAACCGCAGCACCACCAAGCTTTCGATGGAAGTAGCAAAACCACAAGCCACCGACGAAAGTACATACACTACTAAACCCACGTAAAGCGGTTTTTTCCGGCCAAACCGGTCTAACAAAGGCCCGTATAACAACTGCCCCGCCGAAATACCAATAAAAAAGCTAGATAAAGAAAGCGCTACATCGGCTACGATGGTGTGCAAATCTTTAGCAATGGCCGGGAAACCGGGCAAGTACATGTCAATGGAAAAAGGGCCTAGGGCAGTAAGGGTTCCTAAAATAAGAATAAGGGAAAAATATTTCTGGCGAGTCATTCGGGGTAAATTTACCGGCAAAGATAACAGAATAAAAGCGGCCAGGTAGCATTACCTGGCCGCTTAACTACGTGCTGCTGGATGATTGGTTTACATATGCATGTAAATCCGGCTAAACACCCCTGAATAAAATCTATTCTTAGACCAAAAGGCTATTTATGCAACCGCATCAATAAATCTGTTTTGTATTTGACTTAAAAACAAAGTTGGATGCAAAAAAAACAGCACTAACGCCCACTTGCCAGTGAAAACACGAAAGCCATCCAAGAAATAAATAATTTAAAAAATTAATTGCATTGCCATCAGCTTAAGCTGGTGGGTATTCATTAAACTGGAAGCAGGTGAATTTTTAAAATTCAACCGCTATTTGGCAGTAGCTGCAGTTTTTAATACCGCTTGGTAGGCAGGTTTGGGCTGATACTGACGATCAAACAACAACGGATAACTGGTACGACCCCGAATTGGCCAGTTATTTAGCCAGGAGTTTGCATCGGTTACACCCCAAAACGTAATGCGGCCAATTTTATCACGGTGCTTCTGGAACAAGGCAAATAAATCGGCGTAGCGCTGGGTTAATTTTTGCTGCACCGAATCGGGCAGGCCGTTGGTATACACGTTAAATTTTTGATCCGATTCAAAAGTTTCGGCAATATCGGCTCCTTGCCGACGGCTTGGGTTCGGTAGCACATCAATGTCCAGTTCGGTAAAGTTTACTTCTACGCCTAACTTAGAAAAAGCCACAATGCTGGCTTCTATCTGCTCGATGGTAGGCACCGTTAAACCATAATGCCCCTGCATGCCAATCGCTTTTACTTTAATGCCTTTAGCTTGTAAATTTTTCACCAATTTAATGGTGCCCTCCCGTTTGTCCGGGCGGTACAAACTATAATCATTGTAATACAGTTCGGCTTTTGGGTCGGCTTTATGGGCAAACTCGAAGGCTTTCTGGGCAAAATCTTCGCCGATAATAGATAACCATTTAGTCGGGCGCATCTGGCCGCCCTGGTCCGCAATGGCTTCGTTCACCACGTCCCAACCCTGAATCTTGCCTTTGTACCGGCCTACTACCGTATTAATGTGTTTTTCCATGCGCTGCAAAAGTTCTTCGCGCGAAACCGGTTTACCTGCCTCGTCTTCAAATACCCAGTCGGGGGTTTGCTGGTGCCAAACTAAGGTATGGCCCACAATAAACATGTTGTTTTGCTGACCAAAAGCTACGTAATCATCGGCCAGTTTAAAGTTATATTCCTCTAGTTTCGGATGCACCGGTCCCCATTTTAACACGTTTTCGGGACTAATGGTATTAAATTGTTTTTTAACGAGCGCTAGGGCTTGCGCATCCCGGCCTGATACCTGAAAATTATTGACAGCGGCGCCCACGTAAAAACTTTTCTTAAATGCGTCTTTTAAAGTAGGCTCCGATTTTTGTACCAGGCCCAGGCTGCAGGCAGTTAAAGCCAGAGCAATCCAAAGTTTATTATTTTTCATATAGTAGTCTAAGCAAGTGAAATAATAGATTATTTAAAATTTTTAATTTTTCAGAAAGTAATTTTGAGATAGGTCCCTGGTAGATCAATTTTTCAAAAGATGAGTAATCAGCAATGACTTAAATGCCGGGCACAAATTTAGGGTCTTGCTTTTGATAGTACTCCAGGGAGTGCGTTGGTTTCTCTAAGCCAGCCGGGATAGGCCGTTGCGCGAAAGTTTGAAAATACAATACGCAGGCATCGCGCCACCAACGGGCTTCTTTCTCCTGAATTAATAGCAGCATTTTTACGTGGTTAAAACGTTCGGCATCTACGTAAGACTGCGTGGCATCCCAGGTTTTTCGCATCTCTCCTACCATGGCGGCCCCGCTGTAATACCGGTGACAGATCTCGTCCCACACAGTGCGGCCTGATTTTACTTTAAAATCCCATTTTACATGATGAAACCAGAGCAAAAATGGCTCGGGGCAAGTTTCTGCTTTGCCATAAAGTTTTTGAACGCCGGGTGCGTACTGGGCTAAGGCGTTGCTGCCAGTGGCGGTTCTATCAAAACCAATTCCTTCCGGTGATGCCTTGTGGTAATACACCGAAGTCCAGTCAGCACGTTTTTTATCTTTAATCCAGGGTCCGGGGCCATAATGGTGGTCGTAGCCCATGATGTGGTGCAAACCCAGCGGAGTCATGTAGTTTACCAGCGTTTCCCGGGATTGCAGCATCATTTTGTTGATCGGGTTCAGAAAAGCCGTTTCGTTCGTGAACGTCATCCGTAGCCATTCGTCGGCTATTTTCTCCGACGTTAAAGTATGATCCCAAGCCAGCCGGCCAAAGCAATACCAATTAGCCTGCCCGAATAAATGGCCGGTCCAGTTGCGGTCGTTACCAATATTCGCCACGCCCGCCATACCGGTTAAATTGTACTGGTGCAAACTACCATCAACTACTTTCGCCACCGTAGAACCCGCGCCTTTCACGAAGGTATCAGCATCTAAAGTTTCTTTGTACAACGGAGCCTGGTACACCAAATTAGTAGCCTGACCTAAATATTCCTGGGTAATCTGAAATTCCATCATTAAAGGCGTTTGGGGCATCGCGCCAAACAACGGATGAAAAGGCTCGCGTGGTTGAAAATCAATCGGACCGTTTTTTACCTGCACCAATACATTTTTCCGGAATTTACCATCTAGGGGTTTAAATTCGGTAAATGCTTGTTTCGCGCGGTCGTCGGGTACTTTATTATCGTACACGAAAGCCCGCCACATCACAATACCACCTTTGTCGGCTACGGCATCGGCCAGCATGTTGGCTCCGTCGGCGTGGTTGCGGCCGTAATTTTGTGGCCCGGGCTGCCCTTCAGAATTTGCTTTTACCAGAAAACCGCCAAAATCTGGCACGTAGGTATAAATTTCGTCGGCTTTGTTTTTCCACCAGGCTTTTACTTGTTCGTCCAGCGGGTCAGCCGTTTTTAAACCACCAATTTCTACGGGAGCGCTAAAGCGGGCAGTTAAATACACTTTTAACCCGTACGGCCGAAAAGTATCGGCGAGCGCTTTTACTTTCACTAAATAAGCCGGCGTTAAGATTAGGGCATTGGCGTTTACGTTGGTAAGCACAGTGCCGTTAATTCCAATCGAGGCATTAGCCCGGGCGTAATCAATATACCGTTGGTCAATGTAGTCGGGTAGTTTATGCCAGTCCCAGATCGAAAAACCGGCGTAACCCCGTTCCACGGTGCGGTTCAGGTTGTCCCAGTGGTTCAGTATCCGGCGATGAATTTTTGGGGTACTACTAATGCTTAAGCGCGTAATATCCTGGTTGGTTTGCAGCAGTTTAATAAACTGAAAAGTACCGTAGAGCACCCCCACATCGGAGTTAGCGGCAATTACCGTTGCTTTCTGCCCTTTTACTGCTACTGTTTCGATTAAGTAACCTTCGGTTCCCAACTTGGCCAGTTTACTGGTTACATTCAGGCTTTTGATAAGCGGCGAATTTTCCGGTGTGCCCAGCACCAGCGCGTTAGCTGTTATTTCAGATTGATTTTTTACATTTTGACCCAATAAACCGCTCAAAGCCATATCCAGTTCTTGGCGGGTTACCGTTAACGTAGGCGAGGTTCCTTGTATTAAAACACCCGAAATATTTTGCCGGTATTGCTGTAGCTTTTGTGGGTCTTTCAGGAGTTCGTAGCGTTGCCAAAGCCGGTACCCATCGTCGCTGTAAGCCAATTCGGTTAAGTTGATGATCAGCAACAAGGCCAGAGCAAACGGTAAAATTTTAAATTTCATAAGAGTATAATAATCGCGTGGCGCTTTTCCGGAAAATGCTAAACAACCGAAAGTACCCTTTTATAAACTGCTTGATAATCAAGCAAACTTAAATGTACGGCTTTTTACAATTTCTCCTGCTCTGATTATAAAAAATAACTTTACCCGGCTATTTAATTTTAATGCTACGGCAGTTTAACTATCAATCGGCCATTTTGGTAAATTAAAATTTTTAAAAATTACGGTAACAGGCAGTTTTAGCAGTAAAATTATCGCGGTAGGCAAGCAATCTGTATTTGGGTAAATGCTTGCTTTCCGCTACTTTCGGGAATTAAACTTTATACACAAGGCTATGAAAATGAGACAAACCTGGCGTTGGTTCGGGCCCAACGATCCGGTAACGCTACAAGATATTCGCCAGACCGGCGCCGAAGGAATTGTAACGGCTTTGCACCACGTACCGCACGGGGCTGTTTGGCCCGTGGAGGAAATAAAAAAACGCCAGCGGGAAATTGAAGCCTATGGCTTAACCTGGGACGTGGTAGAAAGCGTAACCGTACACGAAAGCATTAAAACCCGTACCGGCGACTACCAGCATTACATAGATTTGTATAAAGAATCGCTCCGCAATATTGCGGCTTGCGGCATTCAGATTGTAACCTACAACTTTATGCCCGTAAACGACTGGACCCGTACCGACCTGAACCTGGTAATGCCGGATGGCTCTAAAGCTTTGTATTTTAATTGGTTTGACCTGGCGGTATTTGATATTCATTTATTAGAACGGCCCAATGCGGCGCAAGATTACCCGGCCCATGTGGTGCAAGAAGCTGAAAAGCGATTTAAAGAGTATACCTCCGAAAAACTGGAGTTGCTAACGTACATTGTGATGTTTGGGATACCCGGGGAAAAAAAGCAAACCCTGGAGCAAATGCGCGACAACCTGGCCCGCTATAAAGACATTGATCGCCATGTGCTGCGCGAAAATTTAAAATATTTTCTGCAGGAGATTACCCCGGTAGCCGAAGAAGTGGGTATTAAATTGGCCATTCACCCCGATGATCCACCGTTTCATATTCTGGGTTTGCCCCGCGTGGTAAGTACCGCCGACGATTTAAATTATATCCTACAATCGGTGCCAAGTCCGGCGAACGGTATTTGTTTTTGTACGGGTTCCTTAGGGGCTAACCCGAAAAACAATTTACCCGAAATGGTAAAACATATTGGCAACCGCATTCATTTTGTGCATTTGCGCAACGTGGCCAAAGACGAGCACGGCAATTTTTACGAAGCTGACCATTTAGGCGGTGACGTGGATATGTACGCCGTGGTTAAAGAAATTCTTACCATTCAGCAGCAGGTAGCCGCCCCCATTCCATTCCGGCCCGACCACGGCCACCAAATGCTCGACGATTTAGCTAAGACCACCAACCCGGGTTATTCGGCCATTGGCCGTTTGCGGGGCTTAGCCGAGTTAAGAGGCTTAGAATTAGGCATTTGCCGCTCCGAAGGCTGGGAGTAATATAAATAACAAGAAGTTGGTTGTACTTAGAGTTAGCAAAGCGCTCTAAGTACTTTTTGTGCAGCCAATCTCTGATTGGCATTTACCAGAATTTTAGGTTACGCCAATCAGAGATTGGCTATCCGAAAAATGCGTAGTGACCGCTTTCGCGAACTCTACGCATAACAAACATGCAAATGCTTTTGCAAATGCTACCAAAACAACTATTTAAAAAATAAATGAAGCTTGCTATTATCGGCAGAAGTTCTTTTGCCGGCTATGAGGTGAGTTGTAAATTTTAAATTTTTAAAAATTTACGTTTTCTGGTTTATACGTTGGAGCCAGGGCGAGTAGCTGTTGGTGAATGACTAATACCTGCGGAATAACTAATTGCTGTTCGTCGTTGGTAATTACAAAATCTACCCGCTTTATTTTTTCTTCGTCAGAGAGTTGCTTGTGCATAATAGCCTGGATGTCGGCAATGGTGCGATGCGGGTCGCGCTGGAGCGTGCGCTTTAAACGGAGCGGTTCCGGCGCCGTTACTAGAACCATTTGGTTTACCTGCTTGTGCGCTTCGGTTTCGTACATCAAAGCGGCTTCTTTAATCAGGTAAGGCACATTTTGTTGCGCAGCCGCCCAATCGATAAAATCCTGCTTTACCTGTGGGTGCACTAAACTGTTAAGTAAGATTAACTGTTCCGGATTATGAAAGACCAGTTGCGCCAGGTAAGCCCGGTTTAACAAGCCGGTAGTGGCATCAAAAGCTTCTTGCCCGAAAGCTGCACGCAGTTCCTGTTGCAGTTCGGGTTGGTGTTGCATCACCCATTTGGCCCGGAAATCAGAATCATAAACCGGAATACCCAGTAAGGCAAATAGGCGGCAAACCAAACTTTTACCGGAACCAATGCCACCTGTTACGCCCACCTTCAGCATACGATTTACCCGCTATATTTTTACTCCCGGAAAAACTTTTACTTTACTGGGCTGCACAATTACCCGGCGCACCAAAGCCGGTTTTCGCAACAACTCTAAGGCTACGGTAGAATCTTTGGGGTTTACCTGAGAAAGGTTAGCCGATAAGGCAAATTGCGTCAGGTTTATTTGGGCCGCTTGTTCCGGAAAATACCCGTAGCGCACCGTAACGGTAGGCGGGTATAAAACTATAGAATCTTTTTCGGGCTTGTTCTGCACGGCTGGGGCTAGTAACAAGTTTTGCCAGGCCAGCAATTTTACGTTAAATTTAACTTCGGCTTCTACAATATCGCTTTTAACCAGTTCTTTAAACGGGTAATTAATGGGTACCGAATTATTATATGCCCCGGTTAAATTTGTTTTGGGCAAAGTTAACACAAACGGGTTAGGCAGCGAATCCAGCACCGAGGCCGGACCTTCAAACTCTACTTCTTTGGGGGTAATGGTAATGGGTCTTACCAACGCGTAGTTCGGGTTAATGGGTAAATGCAAGGTATCCAGTACCAGCGGAATTTTTCGCTTTACCTGCTTATCAAAATCAAACCGGATGCTATCCGTTACAATAAAGTTTAACTGCAGGCCATCCAGGGCATTGGCCACATTGGGCCGGAAAATGCTCGTGGAAACCGCCTTTTGCTGGGTAAGCCCCTGCATGGGAATATCGGCTGGTTGCACATCCAGCATCAGGTATTTGCGCAAAAGTTTCCAGCCTTTGCCGCTTACGTTAATGGTTATTTCTTCGGGTAAAGGTTTTAGCGGAATGTACTCGCGCTGGTCGTAAACAAAACGAATGGGATAAGTAACCCGGATGTTGGTGTAATTTTTATTGAGGGCGTTTAACAGCCAGAAGGTAGATGCTGCTGTAAAGCACAGCAGCACTACCCGCCAGTATTGTTCCCGGCCGTGAAATGGTTTTAAGAACCACAAGACGATATTTTTGATGGGCGCTAATGGCAAGTTAAGCTTTGTCGTTCGCTTTGGTGGTAGATTCTACTGCAATGGCAGATTTATCAAATTTAAGCCGCAGACCTTTATCTACTTCTATCCAAACGGTAGTTTCGCTGATGTCCACGAGTTTGCCGTGCAAGCCGCCAATGGTTACTACGTTCATGCCTTTGCTAAGCGATTCCCGAAATTTTTTGGCATCAGATACTTTTTTCTGCTGCGGCCGGATCATAAAAAAGTAAAACACTAAAATAATAGCCCCAATAAACAAAATATTAGAGATATTACTCGGGGTGTTTACTTGTAAAAATAGTTGATACATGTTGTTGTTATTGCGTTCTTAAAGGTCCGTTAGCTGCCATATCGGGCAAAATGTTTGTTTTAATGGCAATCTGATTGGTAGATGGCTGGGTATTGGCTTCAATTGTAATGGTTTTAGATTGTTGCCCGGTTTTACCATGGCTATCAAACTGCACATCTATTTTACCTTCGGCGCCAGGAGCAACGGGATCTTTGGGCCACTCGGGCACGGTACAACCGCAGGTAGCCGAAGCATTGGAAATAATTAAGGGCGATTTACCGGTATTTTTAAAAGTAAAGGTATGTTTTACTACCGCACCTGGTTTAATATCGCCAAAATCGTGTTCCATTTCGGTAAACGTCATCACGGGGGCATCGGCGTTGCTCATTACCTGCTCGTTGGTCAGGTTGGGGTTAGCAACGGCATTTACGGCCGGCGTAGAAGCAGAAGCAGTAGTTTCGGTGCTGTCGCCTTCGGAGTTACTATTAGAATTATTGCAGCCAGCAGCCAGTAACGATACTGCCAATAAGCCGGCAAAAAGTTTATTCATTTTCATTTTATAAAGTTACAGTTAAGATACTAGGTTCGCGTTTTTTTAGGCTTGCTTAGTTGATTAAAACAAATTACAGCATAATGATTTACCCTGTAAAAGCAAATTTTTAAAAAATTATTGTAAATGCGAAATTACATTTTGCGCAAATTCCATAGTGCTGGCTTTGCCCCCTAAATCGCCGGTGCATTGCTCGCGGTTTTTAAAGGTTTGGTCCATGGCAGCTTCAATGCGGGTGGCATGTTCGTGCTCGCCAATGTGATGCAGCATCATAATGGCCGAACGTAATAAAGCAGTAGGGTTGGCAATGCCTTTACCGGCAATATCGGGCGCCGAGCCGTGTACGGCTTCAAAAATAGCCATGTCTTTGCCAATGTTGGCACCGGCAACCACACCTAAACCACCTACCAAACCCGCACATAAATCCGATAAAATATCGCCGAACAGGTTGGTGGTAACTACTACGTCAAACTGCTCTGGTTTATTTACCAACTGCATGCACATGTTATCGATGATTTTATCATCCAGGGTAATTTCGGGGTACTCCGGGGCAATGGTTTTGGCCGAGTTAATAAATAAACTACCGGCTAATTTTAAAATATTGGCTTTGTGCACTACCGTTACTTTTTTGCGGTTATGCTGGCGGGCGTATTCAAAAGCGGCACGACAAATTTTATCGCAGCCATCTTTGGTAACCCGGGCGATCGCGTCGGCAATGCCGTGGCGTTCGTCGTAAAATTCCAGGCCCGAGTACAAGCCTTCGGTATTTTCGCGGAACAACACTAAATCTACAAATTTAAAAGGCGTTTCGATGCCTACGGTACTTTTGGCCGGCCGCACGTTCTGGTACAAATCAAACATCTGGCGCAGGGTAACATTAATGCTTTTAAAGCCGCCCCCAACCGGTGTGGTAATCGGGCCTTTTAAAGCAACCCGGTTTTTATTTAAAGAAGCAATAAGCGAAACCGGAATTAACTGGCCACCGGCGTTGTGCGTGGTAATGCCGGCATTTTCCACTTCCCAGGTAACGGGCACTTGGGCAGCAGCAAAAATGGTTTTTACGGCTTCGGTAATTTCGGGACCAATGCCATCACCCGGTATTAAGGTTATTTGTTTCATAGTTTAGAGTGTGTCTGTTATGCGTTGTTCGTTATACGTTTTTAAGCAGTTAAAAACCAAGGTTAAAGGAACAACGAATAATACCAACCAAATTTAGATAACTTCGCGGCGGCTGTTAATTTGATTAATTAGCAAGTCTACATCGCCCAATAATTTTTCGGCTTTATCTTTTGCATCCTGAATTACACGCTGGCCTTCGGAGCGGGCCGCTGATTGGTGCGGTTCGCGGTTTTCGCGCAGTACGTCGGTTAAGTCCATCAGCATGTCGCGGTATTTATCTAACTGGTAGCTTAAGCGGTTACGGGTTCCCTGGCCTTTGTCGGGCGCGTATAAGACGCCAAAAGCAGCTCCGGTAGCTACTCCGGATAAAAACGCCAAAAGCGTGTAGGTTATTTTCTTGCTCATAGTTATAATAGTTCGGTTAAGCCTTTTAAAGCCTCAATTTACGGTTTAAATCGAAACTTTAAAAGGGTAACTGGTTTGTGGGTTTATTTATTGTCTATTAAGCCCCGGCCCGATTTCCGGATATCTCCTTTTTCGGCTAGCTCCTGGGCTATTTTATCCAGTACGCCGTTGATAAATTGCTTACTCTTGGGCGTGCTGTACAGCTTCGATATTTCGATGTACTCGTTAATGGTTACTTTTACGGGAATGCTGCGAAAAATATGCATTTCGCAGAGGGCCATTTTTAAAATTATTTTATCCAGCAGGGCTACCCGTTCTACGTCCCAGTTCTTAATATGGCTGTTTATCAGGGCTTCGTAGGTGGCGTCTTCCTGAACGGTTTGGTTGTATAAATCTTCGAAAAAAACTTTATCGTCTTCCCAGTTGGCCGATAAATCGAGCAAAGGTAAATTTTCGTCGGCGGTTTCTTCTAAGGATTTAATGGTTTTGTTTACCAGGCTTTTTACAATGGCTTTGTTTTCGACCCAGTTCATGTCCTGCTCTTCGAAATATTTTTGCAGGGTTTCGTCTTTAAAAATTAAATTTTTATAGAGGTGTTTTACTAGCTCGTGGTCTTCTTCGTAAGTATGCTCGGGCGTGGCTAGATAATTCTGGATGGTTTCATCGTTTTTAACTACGGTTTTATACCACTGCCGTAACTGGTCGATGTCGGAGCCCCAGCTAATGTTGCGGCGAATGAGGCGCTCCTGGTACGATTTATTGGCGAGCAGTTTTTGCACTACCCGGTTATCTAATAAATTTTTAAAATTTAATTCTTTTTTAACGGTAAAGCGGGTGGCCTTTTTTTCTTCTTCGCCCTCGATTAATTGCACCAGCACTTCGGTAATTTGCAGGTTGCTTAAATAATGATCGTAGATTTTTTCTACGGCATTTACCATTTGGCTACCGTAGGTGCGGAAGTCTTTTTTGAGTTGGGTTTCGTAGAACCGCACGGCATTATTTACGGCCGCCAGAACTTCTTTATCGGTTTCTTCGGTATCGAACTGCCGGGTATCGTACCATTCTTTAAAGAGGATGGTGGCAATTTTTTTCTGCCCTTCCAGTTTTTTGCGATCCTGCACTTCCATCGAGTTTAAATCGGGGGCAAAATCAGCCTCAATTTTATCTAAGGCCAGGTTGTAATCGGAACCTTCGGCTTGCATGTAGGCGTAAATGGCTTGCATCGCCTTGATTCGTAATGTTCTGCGGTTAAGCATTCTAGTATGTTAAAGAACGTAAAAAATTTAAAAAATTTTAATTTAGCTGCCATTCCGCCGCAGACTTGGTAGCCCGCTTAAACGGTACGGGGAAATCAGTTTTTTATTAGTCCGGCCTAAAACCAGGGGCTTTCCGCAAGTATATGTACGCGGTACCCGGTTGGTAGTTGGTCTGGTTTGTCAAACATCTGCCGGGAGCTTTTTGTTCTACCGGTAGTTTAGTTTTATTTGCCTTATGTAATCTTAAAAATTAGCGGCTTGGCTTTGTTTAATTTCACCTTCCGGCCTTGTTTCTGTTTCCGGAAAATCGCGCACCGGAATACCAAAGGCGATGCTTATATTTGTAACCGGTTTATAAACCGGCTGTTGCTGTAAGCGGTGCAAAATTAAGCTTTTTTCTGGTAATCGCACGGGTACGGGTTGAACTTACCGCATTAAAATGCCGCCATTTTCTGCTAAAGTGCGTAAAGCAACTGGGTACGGCAACCCGGGTTAGTTTTTTAATTTTTTACAAAAACCCCTATTCATTTACAGGGTTGGCAGTAATTTTTTAAAATAAATCCGGCAGCAGAACCTGCTCTAAAGCAAAACCGAACGCTTCAGACAAAATATAGGAAAGCGCTGCCAACGTTTTTCTGGTTTATTTTAAATGGTTCATGTGGGTAGTTTTACCCGCTAGAAACCAACCGTAAATAGCTCCGGATTTTTAATCTGTTGGGTTATTTTAAAATTTTTAAATTTTAGCAATTCTGTGAAATCACTCCGTTACTTAAATAAATATTTACTCAAATATAAATGGCACCTCTTGCTGGGCACGCTGTTTATTATTATCTCCAACATCTTCGGCATAATTCCGGCGCAGATTGTGCGCTACGCTTTTAACTTAATTGTAGAAGGCATTAACCAATACCACTTGTTTGAAGGCACCAGCAAGCAAGCCGAAATTTATAACGTATTTGCCCGCAATGTAACGCTGTACGGCGGCCTGATTATTTTGCTGGCTTTATTAAAAGGCGTGTTTACGTTTTACATGCGCCAAACTATTATCGTGATGTCGCGGCTGGTAGAGAACGACATGAAAAACGAAATTTACGCACACTACCAAACCTTGCCCCTCAGCTTTTACCGCCGCAACAACACCGGCGATTTAATGGCCCGCATTTCCGAAGACGTGAGCCGGGTGCGCATGTATCTAGGCCCGGCGATTATGTACGGCATTAACCTGGTGGTGCTATTTTTACTGGTGGTGCCTTATATGTTTTACATTAACCCCAAGCTTACTTTTTATACGTTGCTGCCTTTGCCGATTTTATCGGTGAGCATTTACTACGTAAATAACATTATCGAGCGTAAATCCGACGAAATTCAGCGGAGCCTTTCGGGCATAACTACGTTTGTGCAGGAAGCTTTTTCGGGTATCCGGGTTTTAAAATCGTTTGTGCGCGAAGACGATTCGCATCAGAATTTTACTGTGGCCAGCGACGTGTACAAACAAAAGTCTTTGGATTTAAACTTTGTAAACTCACTTTTCTTCCCGTTAATTTTATTTTTAATTGGCCTTAGTACCATTATTACCGTGTACGTGGGCGGGCAGGAAGTTATTAAAGGCAGCATTACGGCCGGTAACATTGCCGAATTTTTAATTTACGTGAACATGCTTACCTGGCCGGTAACTTCGCTGGGCTGGACTACCAGTTTGGTGCAACGAGCGGCCGCCTCCCAGAGCCGCATTAACGAGTTTCTGGAAACCAAAACCGAGATTATTTCCCGGAGTAACGTGCAGCAAACTATTACGGGCGATATTGTTTTTGACAAGGTAAACTTTATATATCCCGACACCGGCATTCACGCGTTAAAAGACATTTCATTCCGGATAAAACACGGCGAAACCTTGGCAATATTGGGCAATACCGGTTCCGGAAAAAGCACGGTGGCGGCCTTGTTGTGCCGGCTCTACGATACCACCAATGGCCGCATTGAAATTGACGGGGTAGACATCCGGGATTACCATATACCTACCTTGCGCAGCCAGATTGGCTACGTGCCCCAGGACGTATTTTTGTTCTCCGATACCATCCGCAACAACATTGGTTTTGGCTCCGAAAAAATGACCGAAGAACAAATGGCGCAGGCTGCCAAAGATGCCGACGTATACGAAAATATCATGCGTTTTCCGGAAAAATTTGATACTAAACTGGGCGAGCGGGGCATCACGCTGTCGGGCGGGCAAAAGCAACGGGTATCCATGGCGCGGGCTTTGGTACGGGAACCGGCTATTCTGATTCTGGATGACTCTCTAAGCGCCGTAGATACCAAAACCGAAAACGCTATCCTGAATAATTTGCAACGCATCATGCACAACCGCACGTCTATTATCATCTCGCACCGGGTTTCGTCGGTAAAACTGGCCGACCAGATTTTGGTGCTCGACGACGGTGAAATTGTACAGCACGGCACCCACCAGAATTTAATGCAGGAAGAAGGTTTGTATAAATCGTTGTACGAGCGGCAATTACAAACCGAAGAGCAGGATTAGGTTCGTAGAAACGGAAAAATTTAAAAAATTCCGGCATTTTGCATTTTATCTTTTGCAAACCTTTTTGTTTATTTGCCAACCAATCAGGAAAATCTTTCCTTATCGGGGTGTAGCGTAGCCTGGTATCGCGCCAGCATGGGGTGCTGGAGGTCGTGGGTTCGAATCCCGCCACTCCGACATGTAAAAAGGCCTTAAATAGCTCATTTAAGGCCTTTTTGTTTTACAAACCCCCTCGCCGTCAATTTTTCCGTCAGTTTTATGGCAAAAAATGATCTAAAAACTTCCAAAAATGGCTACCAATATCGACCGGCCAGACTCGTAATTTCAAAAAATTCTGCCGGCAATCCGGACCTTTCCCGCAGCTGGTACGTGGTGTACTACATTTACTCCGAAGTTACCGGCAAGCTCGAACGCCAGCGCAAAGAAGGTGAAATAAATGCTGCCAAAACCATCAACGACCGGAAGTCCATTGGCAAGAAACTCGCTGAAGATATCAATACCCTCCTGGCCAACGATTACATTATTAATAAACCAGGTGCGGAGCTGGAGGAGGAAGTTGAATCCGATCCGGCAAATGCCCACCTGCCATTTGACGTTACTAGAAGAACGCTGCTCGATGGTTTTGTTTACTTTAAAGAAGTTTACTTCAGCTCTATTCTACCAGGTACCCAGAAAGGGTATAATTCCTTATTCCGAGCGCTTTTTGAGTGGTTTGAACAAAAAGAAAAAGAAGATGGGAAGAACTGGCTTAATTTAATTTTTATTGAGTTCAACGTGCACGTTGCCAATGCCTTTTTTGATTACCTCAAAAACGAGAAAGAAGTAAAATTTAAAGGTGAAAAAAAGAAAGGAGTCAGCAACAAAACATTTAATAATTACCTGACTTACTTTGCCACCTTCTATAATTTTTTTATTGACCGGAGCTTATTAGCCGTTCATCAGAATCCATTAGCAAGATTTAACAAAAAGAACACTGAAACTAACCAACACACGCCCTTTACTAATAAACAAATCCAACTAATCAAGGCCAAAATGCTGGAGAAAAAAGCGCACCAGCTGCTTACATTTGTGCAGTTTCTCTACTATACTTTTGGACGGCCGGGCAAAGAAGTGCGCCTTTTACAAGTAAAAGATATCCGCGCCAAAACAATCTTCTTTCCAGCTAGTCGGGCTAAAAATGCCACCGGTGCGCACGTAGGTATTCCTCCGGAGCTGGAGTTAATCATTCAAGAAAATAACTACCGGGAGTACCCTCCCCATTATTATATATTTACTTTAAAAGGGAAGCCCGGACCAGAGCCGGTGGGCATTAATTATTTCCCGCGAAATCACGCTAAAATTTTAGAACTGGTTGGTATTACCGAGCCGGATTATAGTTTGTACGGTTATAAGCACACCGGCAACATAAACCTTTACAATGCCACCAAGGATTTAAAAGCGGTCCAGCGGCAAAACCGGCATAAAACCAGCGCCCAAACTGATACTTACCTGCGGGCTTTAGGCTTGCTCCAAGATGAAGATCCTATTATAAATTTTCCGAAGTTCGGCGGAGAAGATCCCGAAAACAAAAAAGCCAACGACTTATAAATCGTTGGCTTTTTTTTTGGAAGTTGCCTAATTAACAGACTAACCGACTATGGTAGCGCTTTGCATTAGTGTAACGGTAGTAAGGATCCACTCCTTGCCATCGCTTCCGAATATGCGGCTTGTAAATGGTGGCTAAATAATTTCGGAGCTTTCGAAGGGGAATAAATGCAGTGAAACTTCGAACATTCCTGGTTCGCTGATCCGGAATTACTAAGCGTTGCTCCTGGCCAGACTTGCAAATCACCAGGTGCGAGGCTGGTGCCGTTACTTGCGGTTGGAAGGCCACGGTTAAAAAATTTACTTCTGCCATGGTCGTGGTGGCCACGGCAGGCTTTACCTGGTAACTCAGCTTTTCTTTTTCGATTTTCACCGGTGAGCTGTGCCCGGGAAGGTGTAGGCAGAGCATTAAGCTCAGGCTACACAAAATGGCAATAAGGTGTTTCATTGTTTTTTTTAAAAGTTTAATAGTGAATGTTTGAGGATTTAAAAATCCAGAAAAACTAGCCGGCAGAAAGGACAAGAAATAAGCTGCTTAGCGCCAATCCAGGAAAGGTTCATCAAATAAGTCTGGGGCACCGTCTCTGATAGGATCGTTTTTTTCCAGAATCGTATTTATATCCTTCTTTTCCTGCTGGGTTAAATACTTCTCGTATACCAACAATGCGGTTCTAAGCGGTTGAACAAAATAAGAGTAAGTTATTTTCTCGCTATTATTAAAACGTTTTTTACCCATGAAGTACGGCAGCATGTAGCGGATAACTTCTAACAAAGGCATTTTACCACTCCGCTCTTCATACCAGATTCCTTGCCCCAAGCTGTTGTAAATCCGGGCACATAGATAAATGGCATCGATGGCTTTACAGTGATACATAAAAGCTTTTACCCTTTTCTTTTCCTCCGGCAGCCCGCCGTCTGGCGCTATATCGTGGAATAGTCTGGCAATTGCCTTTGCGCGCCTTTTGGCAGCGTAATCCATGTTGCCTCCAAAAGCATTAAATGCTACCAGCTGAGCTTCGTAAATCGAAGCAATATTACCAACAGTTTCTTCATTGGCTTTTTTGCCAGTGGCACTAAATTCTAACCAGTAGGCTAAATCGGCAAACCATTTCTGCATGCCTTTCCGGAAAGCTTCTGTATAAAATTTACTATCCTGTAAAAATAACAGCCAATTAGCCACTATAATAAAGGGACGTCCCTCAACAGCACTTTCCACTCTTACTTGACCTGGTACAGCGTTCGCGTAAATAAAACTTGGCATCATACCCGTTTTACTATCCAGGAAAAAGCTGGTGCAGATATCAATTACTCGTTTAGCAAACTTATCTTTTAAGTTTTGGTCATCGGTGGCCACGTAGGCTTTGGATAAATTTTCTACGGCCGGCATTAATTGTTTTTGCAACCTGGTAACGTCCCCGATAGCTTCTGAAATGCCGTTCGCTTGTGCATCTTTCCTTACCCACTCGCCTTTAATTAAATGCCAATAAGGGGCCATTGACATAAAATAATGCAAGCTGTCTTTTACGCCCGGGATAAGCTTGGTCTTTTCCGTTACGTAACTCACTTTTTGATTCAGCCAATCCTGACCTAGTTTGATAACATTGTTAATGGCTTTCTGCATTAACTTGTCCCCTTTTTTGGCCGCCTCTTTGTTACTGTTTAAGCGGTTGGGGTTAGTGGTTAAACCACTAATTTGGCCAGTTGGGGCTTTCGGTGGCTCGGGCTTAGGCTCGGGGGTTACCGGTGGCTGAGGCACTACTTTGGGCGGTTGCGGCTTAAGTTGCTCCTGGAGGGTATCCTGAATTTGCTTGGCCACTTCCGCTTTTTCCTGGTCTGATTTGCCGGTGAAAAAGGCCACAATGATGGCTAAAATACTTTTTAAATCCATTGGTTCTTAAATGATTAAATGGTTAGTGAATGTTTCAGAATCCAAAAATCATGAAAGAACTGCCGGCAGAAAGGACAAAACTTACCCGCGTGACATTTCCCGAATTTCATTTAAAAGCTCCAGCTTTTCCTGCGTTTGCCCCACATCATTATAAACCTGCAGCTTGGTAGGCCAGGCCTTAATTTCATCAGTAAGTGAATCCAAACGGCTGAGCATGGCTTGTTCGTAAGGAGTATAGCCCTGGTTTTCTTCCACTGGACGCGGTGCCGGCAGGGAAGTTTCCGAGGTTGGGCCACCGGTGGCAAAAGCCGTTACGCCTTTTTGGCGCTCCGCCTCCAGGTAGGCTACTGTATTGGCATATTTGGGCGACTTGATCATCCAGTTCGGAATCACGAGCTCCGCTCCTTTCTCCCCGATCAGCCCGAGGCGGGCTTCATTTACCATGCCTCCTTCCGCAAAAGCCCCGATACTGCCGCCACTCTGGCCACTGGCCATTTCCCAGATACCATTGCGCTCCATCATTTTAATAAGGGCCGGATTGCCATCTTTTTTGGTCATACCACCGGCGTAAAATTGCTGTGCAGTAACTTCTTTGGTACTCTTTACAGCCCGGCCAATTGCCAGTGCCGTTTGCACGCCGGCAATAATGTTACCGGATCCGGGAATTAAGGCGTTCATGGGGTTTTGGTTGGCGTGCTTCCAGATGGCCTGGATTTCTTCCCGAAGATCTACCGCAATTTTACCTAAGCTAAAAGCTTTGTGCGCGGTTACAGCCACTTTCCGGGCAGCCGTATCTTTGCCCAACAAATCAATACCGGTCTGGATAGCCTCCTGCGCTTTGCCGATCTGCATGCGGGCCAGGTCACTTTTTACTTTGGTAAGCTTTTCCTCATTGTCACGCATTTTCGCGGTGCGCTCGGAATCGTGGCGCAAGACTTCATTTTTTAACTTTAAGGCCTGCGCTGATTCCCCTTGGCCAGCGGCTTCCAATGCGGCAAGTTTAGCAGCTGCCGTGGCGTTCTTTTGTTCCAACAATGCCATATCCCGAATCTGTTCGGCTTCAATCGTCCGGACCACCTGGCCATCCAGCGCTGCCTGTTTTTGCAGGTACTCATTTTCAATACTCTCGGCCGCTATAACAGCTTTTTCATCCAGTTCTTTCAGCTGCTCATCTTTCGACTTCTGATTTTTACTTTTCTGCAGATCTTCATCTTTTTTACGCGCTGCGGCTTCCTGGTTAGCCAGCTCCTGAGCTTTGGCTGTTTTCTGCTCTTCAAACCGGGCAATGGCCGCATCTTTTTCTGCCTGGGTAGTGACCGCACTTTTTACCACTTTATCCCGGTGCTTTTCCATTTCCTTCAGCTCCAGCTCATTGGCTAAGCGAAGTTTGGCCAGCGTTTTATCCAGGCCATCGGCCATGACATCAATCTTAAGTTTAGCCAGCTCCAGCGCCGCCTTTTCTTCTTCTTTTTCAAATTGCTCCCGGGCCTGCTTTTCCTTGGCGCGTTGCTCTTTTAATTTCCGTTCAGCTTCTTTGGCCGCTTTGTCGGCTTCTTTTTCTTTCTCCTTCCTGGTTTTTTCTGCCTGATCTTTTCGAAGCTCCTCCGCCTGCTTGGCCGATTTTTCGTGCTCCTGCTTTTCTAATTTTAGTTTGTCTTCGGCCGCAATTTTATCATAATGGTTATAGCCTTCCCGGTAGGCTTTGGAAGCATTGGTACCCATATCCGAAAAAGCCTTTTTAATTCCGGAGAAATCACCATTTTTAAAAGCATCCCACATCGCGCCGAAGCTGGATCCTAAACTTTTGATGGCATCCCAAACACCCACTACGGCATTCCGGAGGCCTTTCATGTCATTAATGGCCCAAGCTACGGCATTTAAAAGCCAGGCTTTGGTAACCGTCATTAACCAATCGATGGTGGATCCGGTACCGGAGAAAGTAGCACCAAGGGCTGCCTGCGCGGCCGCCAGTTGCTTCTCGGCATCCAGTTGATCAATCTGCGCGGAAGTAAGAATATTATTTTTATCGATCATGGAGTCAATTTCGCCACCCAGATCTTTCAGGCTTTTCAAAAACTCGATACCCGCATCTTCACCAGGTCCACCAAAAACGTCCGCTACTACCGTTTGCAAAGCACTGGCCGGAATAGTAGTGTTGTTCATTTCGGTACTCACCAGCTTCAGCGCTTCGACGGTAGTCATACTACCGTCATTAATACCTTTAAAAATTTTATCGGTAAAAGCCTGGCCAAATGCGGCATCCAGAGCCTCGCCGGTAGCTTTGGTTTGCTCCCGGATCCGGAGGCCAAATTCTTTCACGGTATCGGCCGCTTTATCGGAGAAAATACCTTCATTGGCACCCTTGGCTAAAACCGCCACAAAGTCTTCGGCGGAAGCGCCGGCCGTGGCAAATTGGGTGGAGTACTCGGATAGCTGTTCCAGGAAATCACCGTTCGCATCAGCTCCGGCCAGGATTCCTTTTTCAATTAACTCAAAGGCCTGCTCGTTAGAAATACCGAACTCTTTGGCCACCACGTTGCCGGCCCGCATCACCTCGTTCCAGTCTTTATCAAAAGTTTTGGAGATGGCTTCCACCTGCACGTATAAGCCATCGAGCGCCGCTCCCTGCTCGCCGGTCAAACTGGAAATACTACCCCGGACCTCATCGACGTGGTCCACTAAACCCAGAAACCCCTTCGCTAACTCGATTAAACCGTCCAGCGCCAACAAAGGCAGAAATGCCGCCACGGCCGCTTGAAATCCAGCCTTCAGCAAACCGGTAGCGGAGGTAACGCCGTTTAAACCAAGTTTGGCCATCAGGGAGTTTTTCTCCAGGCCAAGCATTTCATCCTTGGTATCTTTAATATTTTCTTTGAGCTGCTGGAAATCCTTTTTGAGTTGCGCCCGGCCGGGATCATCCTTGCCCATTTTCTGCAGCTGGTTCCACATCACGGCGGCGGCCGCGTTCATTTCTTTTAAGGAAGCATTGGCCTGCTGCCCGTTGATAATAATTTCAACGATGCGTTGTTCTTTTGTCGTTGCCATTTAAAAATTCACTACAATTTTTTGATTTTTGCTGCCGGCCACTTTCTCGGTGGCGGCCATTACCATTATTTCTTGCATCAGCTGCCCCAGGCGCGAAGTCTGGTAGCCAATACTGTTGCGGTTTTTGCCGCTGTACCATTTTTTAGCCTGGCGTCGGTTGCCTTTGTAGCGGCCGATCAACTTACGCTCGGTGGCCTGGTCCTTTTGCTCGCCGGAACGGGTACCCCGGCCCACTCCCATATCGACCATCTGGCCGTACCAGGCGTAGGCAATCTCGACTTTAATCCGTTCGCCTCCCGCCTGCTCGATCACGTTGCCGTGGAAGCTGTTAAAAAGCTCATCGGTATCGCGGGCTCGTAAACGAGTGAGCTCTTTCTTCCAGTTTTCAATCGCGAAAACGAGCCACTCTTCGGCCGTTTGTTTTTGTGTTTTCATACTTAAAATGGCACTTTAAACAAGGAGACTTTGGCTTCCTGGATGCCGGTTTTGTTGTTAATGCCGAGCGTGATTTTTTCCCACAGCGCTTTGATGGTACCATCTTCGTAGCGAATCATGGCTTTTAAATCGGGTTTGAGTCGCAGCAAATCTTCGATCGTAAAATTGATCTTGGCTTCCACCAACTCCGTCGTGCCGCGAAACTCGATCCATTCTTTGTGCGCCTGGTTGTAAAGCCCATCCGGACCATCCCAGACCAGCGGCGCGTTGGTACCCTGCGGATATAAGTTGCCTTGGGAGTCAGGCTGCATGCCGGCGTAAGAAAGCAGGCGTAGCGCAAATTTATTTTCCCCGATATCCATCTCCAGGGTACTCCCTTTTTGATTAGCCTGGGGCACGAGCCACTGCCGGGAAGTATTTAATTCATCGGCTTGAAAAAGGGTAGGCAAGGTGCCGGCCGGGTAAGTAATTTCTTCTTTGGCCGCTCCTACTTTGAAAGTACCAAAGCCAGATGGCTGCGTTTTATAAATTTCATCACTGCCATCCGGCTCTTGCTTGAGCGTAAAGCCATTGGTGAGATTCGGTTCCCACTCGTAAGAGGGCTTGGCACGCGAGGTCCAGTCCACGTAAGCGGTGCTCCGGAGTACATCCTTAAGCTTAACCACTTGCATTATTTTGGCGGTGGTATTAAAAATAAATCCCAAGCCCAGCAGCGACCGAACCGCCCGCAAAAACTCGTTTACCTTCATATCCGGAACGTGCCGGTTGATCGGGAAAGGAGCACCAGCAGGAACCTGGTTATTATAGATCACCAGACGCCGGGTAGACTCTTCTTCCAGCCAGGCTCCCTGAATGCGGTAGCCATAATGCGCCATTACCTGGTACAGCACGTGCACCAGGTAAGGAAAAGGCGTTTGGGTATGAATGCCACTAGCTACTGGAAAACCATCCGCGTAATAATTCAGGTACTTGCCAAAAGTTTCTTTTTTACCGTCGTAAAAACCCGGATTTTTCAGCGGAAATAAGGCGTACAAACTACCCGGATAAATATCAGCCGGCTGCATGCTCAGGGGAGCGGTACCCAGATTCAAGTCCCGCAGATTGTCTTCTTTCAACCGGCTCTCGATGTCGCCGATATCGGTTTGAAAATTGACGCTGTAATCTTTAACTTTTTTCAGCACATTGAGTTTTCCTACCCGCCAGAGCTGATCCATTAAATACATTTGCGCCGAGAAAAACTTCTTACTGTAGCGGCTCACCGCCAGCTCTCCCGGGAAGGAAAGCTCCCGCTGATTGAGTTTGCTGTCGGCCGGCAAATTAAACGGGTACGTGAGCGAGCCGGGAATGTAATCTGTTTGAAACAGCGGATTATAGATTTCCATTTGCACGCTCAAGTCCGGAGGTAAATCCAGCCAGGTTTTATTTATCCGGTATCCTACCATGGTTCGCGCGGGTCAGTGGTGGGCGTCTCATCCAGGTAGCCGGCCAGCTTTAGCTGCGGCGTGTAGTTGTATTGCTTGGCCAGCATAAACTCAAAATCGATGTAATTAAAGTCTTCGCTTTCATCATCCAGCACCACGTTTTTAGCAACGAAAGTCCCGGCCTGGTACCGATCACGGCCAAAGAGCCGGGCCTCCCGGGCGAGCACAAAATCCGTTAAACTGGCTATTTCCTTCCGGGTCCGGTAACCGGTAGTAAGCTCCAGGGAGGGCTTCAAGTATTTATCCGTGATGGCCACTTCGCCCCGGGCCGGATTAAAGTCCGGCGTAATAATGCGTTCGAGCTGCTGCACATCCGGATCCAGCTTACTTTTGCCTTCGCCGAGAGCCGCAATGGTATTGATGCCGCCAATGCTGTTAGTGTACAACAAGTAGCGTTTTTGGCGAAAATAGCGCTGGTCCAATTCGTAGCGCCGGGTTTCGGAAATCTGGGTGCCGGCCTGATCTACCACGTAGATATCCCAGCCCAGGATAGTACTGCCAGGCCTTTTACCCGCTAAATCCAGCAAGTCATGGCCGGCTGGCACGCAGTACAACTCAAATCGGTTGATGTTTTCCTGGGTAAATAAATCGTAGGTGACAGGCGCTTCGCCCCGGTAATTTACTTTAGCCTTAACCGTGAAGCTGGTAGTCAGCATACTCAGGGGCATAAAGTACAGGTATTCCGGTTGATCCGGGAACACGGCCTTAGTAGGTAAATCCCAGGTAAAGAAAGGCTGGCGCTGGGGCAAATAGCTTTCAAAATAGGTTTGCGCGTAATGCTCCGGCCAGTCCAGGCCACCGATCAACACGTACCGGTAGTCTATTTGGCTAAAGGAAGAAGGTACCGGAGGGTTGCCAAACTTCTCGGTGTGCTTCAGGTAAAAGCGTTTAAAACAACTATCGGCCCGGCTAATCGTGTTCTGTTTAAACTCCGGAAAGTGCGGCTCCAGGTACGCATCCAGAAGCCGGCGCACGTTAAAAATGGTTTTACCATCGCTGTCGGCCGGGTGCTCCAAAGGATCCTCGGTTATTTTTTCGAAGTTACCGGATAGATAAACTTTTTCCAGCCAGACTTCGCACAAGAAGGTCAGGTTTGGTTTTAACTCCAGCTCATCGGCCTCCAGCTCCAGGGTAACCGGATTGCGGGAAAAGAAAAAACGTTCTTTATCAAAATTAATCGGCACCTCTACCTGGCACCCTAAAGAATCAGTTACGATACAGGAGTACTCCCCGTAACTAACATTCTCCCGGGAGGATCCGGTGCTGCCGTCTTCCCACAAATAGGTGTAAGGCGCTACGCCTCCCGAAACATTTAGTGCTAAGGTGCCATCACCTTTAATCACCTGGACTTCGATCCGAGGGTTTTGGCCTACCTCCGCCGTTAAAGAATAATCCTGGCCGGTACCATCTTTAATTAAAAGTTGATAAGTGCCGGCAGGCAATAAGTCGCGATCTTTAGTGGTAGGACCATCGGCCCACAAAAAGGTAAAAGGTCCTTCTCCGCCCGTAACGGTAACAGCAATGGCACCGGAGCTGCCACTAAAGCATTTTACCAGGCTAGTTGTATAAGTGGCCGATAAAAATTCGGCACGGGAATCGGTGTAGCCGATCACCCAGGTTGTACCGGAAACGGTGCTGCCGGTGAAGTTGTAAGCCGAACCCAGCTCCGTGGCTTGAACCACAAAAATATAAATCCAATAACCATCGGGGTTTTCGGAGCTTGGCCCATCTCCTTCCTGAAAATATTCTACCGTGTACTTGCCCGCACCACTGGCCGCAATGTAATCCTGAATGATTTGCTGCAAAGCAATGGCGGCCGGTCCGGCGCCGGAGGTTACTTTAAATTGGCGGTTGGCAGTGTCGGTAACGGTGGCTCCCGTAAAGCGGACCACATTACCAAACAACCGCAACTCCACGTATTGGCCTACTTGCAGGCTATTATGTCGAAAACTAAAAGTTAAGGAAGCTTTATTGGCCATTAATTTAAGAATTTAGAAGGTTTGTGTTTTAAAGCTCCATTAGCAGCTTCCGAAAAAGAAAAATTAAAGCGGGTACCAAAAAAATTGTCGCCTACAGGCCCAACTTTCTCGGAGGTAATATCCCGGGCGGATATCACTTTAATGGGCGGGGTAAAATCCGTTTGCCACCGGTGCAGCACGGCTCCCATAATGTCTTCGCCGATTTCCTCCGTGCGATCGAGCACTTCTTCCTGCCCGTCGTAATCGCCGGTTTTAGCTTTGCCAAGTACGATAATGGCTCCATGAAATATTTTCTTCAGGTTGTCGGAAACATTGTCCTCGAAATCGATCTCATAAGATTGGAGCACCAGAAAATACCCTGACTTTAATTTCGTCCGGAGACTATCATACAATTCTTTTAAATCCAGGTGGCGGCCTAGCCCATCTGCACTTAAGGTTGCTCGCATAAACCGGCATTCTTTATCCGTATGCCGGATATCCACGTGCCGGCTGGCCAGCTCCCGAAAGAGAGTGGTGTATTCTTTTATTCTCATTAGAATCTTTGGTTTTTGTTTCGTGCTTGTTCCGCTTGATCCAGCTTATCTTCCATAAAGGCAAAAACATTCCGGGCCATCGCCTGGCCAGTAGCCTCTACCTGGTGGACGTTGCCGGCAATGTGCCGCAACACATCATCCCAGCCACTTTTCTGGGCTTTATCCTGGTTATCGCCAGAAAAAACCAGTGGGAAGTTTTTCTCCAGCTCCTGCCGGCAGCCCCGGTACCAGAGCACAATGGCTTGCTTTACTTCCGGAGGCAGTTTAGAAATATGCTGAGCCCGATCGGCGACCAGGTGCGAGTTAAAAGCCTGGCGATTATCGCCGGTGTAGCTGGCCAGGTTTTTCTTGACAAAGTGGAACCAGGTGCGTTCCCGGTATAGGCAGGCTATGAATTTATTCAGCAGCTCCTCGTTTTGTTTTTTTGACCAGGCAATGAAGTAGGTGTCGGCAAAGATGAACTCTAAAAAGAGCAGGTTCCGGAAGTTAGAGGCTGGACCGTAAAACTTGCGCCATTTGCCTACCGAAACTACTGGCAGCAATTGCTTGGTTAGCAAACCGCCAGAAGTGACAAACCGGGTGAGCCGGATTAGGTTTACCAGCTGCTCATCGGAGCAGAGGATCAAAAAAGAAGTTTTTACCTGCAGCAGGATTTCAACCAGGTTAAATTTTAGCTGCGATTTATTACGAATGGTGAGTAATGCGGTCACCACCCGGAGCAGCTGCTTGCTGGTGAGTTCGTTCCAGGAAGCCGGAACTTGCTTTTTAAGGTGCTTATTCTCGTATTTTAATTCTACCAAGTGCATAGTAAGGGAGATTACTATGCGAAGTTCAGCAGGGCGCTAACCTATAGAAAGGACATAAATGAATAGAAGGGGTATAGAAGATAAGTATTAAAAACTGCGGCTGATATTAGCCGCAGTTTTTAAAGCACTATAATCTTTTAAATTCGTCATCAATTATTGATCTAGCATCATCTAGGACTTTTTTTAATGTTTTTGCCAAATCATCAAATCCTTTATAATCATGATTAATCACGTAACTAGTAGTGGAAGCAATAAATGTTTCAAAGGCTTTTTGTTTGGGCCTTTTAATATCTAATAGCATTATTATAAGTACAGAACTATTTGTAATCTTTATTAAATCATCATCACTGGAATCACGCTTTATTGAAATTGCCAAAGTATAATAATTAGCTATTTCCTTTCTAAAATCTTCAATCCATGCTGATCGCTTATTTTTTAAAATCTGTTTAGACAGCAAATAATAAGAAGAAAAGATGGCGATTAAAGCTACAAAAGCAGTGGCTAGAGGTAAATAATCTTTTGTTTCCATTAATATTAAACTATTTATAAACTAGTACTAGGATCCTGATGCCTCCGTATCACCGTTAAAAAATCGCGGAGGTACTGCATTAAATCAAATTCTTTCTCCCATTTATCCCGACTCGATGGATCATAAATAAGAGCGGTAGCTTCCAAATTAGCTAAATAATTTAAAAGATAATTGGGGTCTTCTACCTGGTCAATAAATTCTACTAAAGCGCCGAGGGTCTGTTCAGTGAGCTGCGGCTGATCCTTAATGGTAATGATCACCTGGCCATTTTCATTTTTGACCGAGATGCTCATGATACAATGGATTGCTGAGCGTGAACTGTTCTAAATTTCTCTTTAGGAAATAAATGCCAATTGCCAAGTGGGGCTAGGATTTTTGTGGAGGTGTTTTGTTTAGTTCGCATGGTAATGTTTTTAAAGCACATTGCCCGTAAGGAGTCGGAGCTGCGAACTAAACTAGTGGTTTAATCTGGGCCATTACTGGGAACCCACTCCTTCCTTACGGGCAATGCTATCGTTATAGAAACGTCTTTCCTATAAAATACAATTGCCACCTTAAACTTTACAGATAGTTTTCAAGTGGCATCTGTTCCACTAATTAGTTCGCATTTCAAAGGAGCAAAAAAATCAACTTAAAATCAAAATTCTAACCATTTTATTTTTTAATCCAGTTGCTTAACGTTGACTCCGTGACCTTATAGCGCTTAACAATAAATTTCTGGGTGCCACCCTTATTTCAACAATATGGCATTAAAAAACTTAATTAACCAGCAGTACCCCCGCCACAAAAGCAGCAACCACTACAACCCCATTGCCAATTTTGCGCCACACTCTTTTACGGCGCTGCCGGCGAGCTTCCTTCGGATCCAGTTGCACATTCACCTGGCCAGCTGAATCTATGGCGATGGCCAGCGATGGTAAATCTTTAGCGGTGAAGGTACTGACTTCAGTTATTCCCTTGGGCGAGATTCGGTGTACTACTAGCTTTTTATTCTGAAGCTTCACGCCACTTACCAGCGTTCCCTTTTCCATGGCCTGACGCCGAACCGTGTCCGGCTTGGTATAGACCTCCAGCTTTTTGGGTTTATCCGGCAGCTGCTCAAGCTTTACTACCGGAGCTGCTTTCTTTTTGGTGACTACTCTGGTTTTAGTTACCTTTTTTACTTCTGGTACCGAAGGGGTTCTAAACCAGAACTGCACGGTTAAGCAAAGAATAAGTAAGAAAGGAATAGAAACCATTGGTTTGCGCCAATGCTTTTTAATTGCCAACAGCCAGTTTTGAATTAACTTGTTCATTTTTATGATTGGTATGATCTAATAAATCTTTGATGTAATCTTTTAAATTGTTCTGCAAAGCAATATTCTGCTCCAAGATCTCGTGCTTGATGGCAGCATCGCCGTTTACCTGGTTATCAAATACTTTCTCCATCATCACCTGCACATCTTTGAGGGTGGTAATGTTTTTCTCGGCCATCGACTGGATGTAAGCATTGAGCTGGTCACACTTGATTTCCGATTTATCTAATTTTCGAACTAACCAATAAATAGCAGCAGCCATGGCGAGTACCAGAACACCAGCCTCCCCGAGTTTGGACCAGATAGCCGGTTCCACTTGTAATAAAATCGCGAGCATGGTTTAGGTAATAATTAAGGTGAAAGAGTCTGGGAGCAAGCTTAAAAGCATTTTCATGGTGTTTTTGCTGTTGGTCACATCGCGCAGGCCATCGCCATTGATGTCGCTAAAGTTTTGACCAGGGAGGATGCATCCAAGAATATCAGTGTAATAATTACCATGGTGAATCAGGATGTAATCCCGGCCGGGAACATCGAGCACGTGGAAGTGGTCGCCGTATTTGGGCGAGTTCCGTTTTCGCACCTGGTAGGTACCGGTGGGAATGCAGCTTACTTTGGATTTATTTTGAAGCCAGGGCAGCTCCAGGGTTTTACAGTTGTAAATAACCTGGCTACCGAGCTTTACGGTCATCACGCCTAAAGTTTGTTTAGGCTGATGCAGCGTCCGATTAATGTGGAGGGTGGATTGATTAGGCATGTTAAAAGAAGCGGAAAGTTTTAGCGGTTGGATCCGTGTTGCGGATAACAATATTTTTTGGTCCTCCGGGTGGTTGGTACAAAGGACTCTCATAGTAGGAAGAATAAACAGTTGCGGAGGACTTTGCGTCCAGGTAATTACGGAGTTTAACCAGGTAAGCCTGGCCGTCCTGGTGCGCGTTCCGGATCTTGCGGTTTAATTGGCTGGCGCTGTCCGAGGCTTTTTCTTTATTTAAATCATCAAAGCGGCCAAAGGTCAGTTCAATGCCATCCGGCGTTAACCGGAAACCTTCTTCAGCTAAGGCCTGGGAAACCACCAGGTGCGCCAGCGCCGGCCTAATAAACTCCTCGAGTAAAATTTTATTCTCCGGCAGCAAGTCCCGATCCTTAATCTGGTCTTTTAACTCATAAAAAAGTTCTGGGCCCAGCACCGGCTCCAGGAAGAAACTCTCAGCTTTTTTTAAAATATGCAGTAAGTGCATGTAGGTAAGCCGCGAGTTATAAATGTTATACTCCTGCGAAAACTCCCGGGCGGTATTAATAAAGAACTGGTGAAAAGCGGTGGCAAAGGAGGACTCTGCCCAGGTGGCAAACTCGGTCGCATCGATATTTACCTCCAGAACTTCCAAAGCCCGCTCCAGACCATTATAGCCTTTGCGCAAAAAGCTTTTCCGGAGGTTGTTGATCTGCCACTGAAAGGCCGTTTTCCGGGAGCCGGTGCTTTCGATATGAATACCGCCATCCGAAATTTGCACCTGGTTTAAATCCAGGTAACTTTCCTGCGCCAGGTTGCTGATCGCCTGCTGCAGCTTATCAATCAATTTAACTTCCAGCTCCGTTAAACTATCCGGAGCTTCGTTGTATTTTTGATCCAGTTCCGCCATAAAATTGCGGCCCAGGTACTTGCTAATGATTTCATCTTCCACTAGTAAGATGTCGCCCATCACGGCTTCGAGGCTGGCACTTTCGTTAACGCCCACCCACTTTTGAAATTCTTCGATCGATTTAATTAAAGCCATGGTTATTTGGTTTCTTGCTGGACCGGCTGGCCGGCGTCAAGCGTCATGATTAAAGGATTTTGAATCCGGAACACCAGGTTAGGATCCCAGCCGTTGTAGTCGCGCACCAGGTGCAGCGGTTCCAGGATTAAGTCTTGCTGAAATTTGGAAGTAGAAATAAAGTTATTGAAGGCCACCCGGGCATCCGATCCGGAGCCGGCACCCATGCCTTTGCCCGGGCTAATACCCATCAGCGTGGGAGCTAATCCAAGCGCGGTAAAAATGTGCGATGAAGCTTCCTGCGAATCTTCGATGTACAGACCGGTCTTAAGTTTATCATCGATGGCCGTGACTTTAAAAGCTGCAATGGTTTCGCCATCCACGGTGATGGTGGTAGTCATAATGGACTTGCCAGCACCTTCGGTACCCGCCATTACTTTATCAAACTCATCCAGCTCATCCGATATAATTTTACGGCGTTCATCATCCGTCTTGGTTTCCCAATCCTTGTATTTCCAGAGCCAGTAGCTGGAATGCACCTCCACCACGTATTTAATGGTGAGCTGATTTTTAAATAACGCTTTTTTAAATTCCGGAATGGCCTGGGCTACTTCCAGCCAACCCGAACGGCGAATGCTATTCCAGCTGGCCAGCTGATAAGCGTTCTTTTCCGGCGATGGAATGGAAACCGGATAAATGTATTTAAAGCTATCGGTGCGGCTTTGCAAATCTTCTACCGGATCGGCGTAAGGATCCAGTACTGGTACCGGCGTGGCGTACTCATCATCGTGCTTGCCCCCATCACCCCAATTAGCGTTTACATAAACATATTTAAAAGCACCGGTGGATTTATCGGCTTTGGAGTAGCGGCAATAAGGTGCTTCCTGGATGGTAATTTTATTTATTTTCTTCCGGTCGCGGCTCAGGATTAATTCCGGAAAAGTGTTGGCCCACCAGGATAAATCCATAAAGCCTTCGAAAGCATAACGGTTTATTTTAGAGCGCTGGTAAAACAAGTCCACATCCGGAAACTGGCCGGGCTGAGCGCGTCTAAAAATTTCGTTGTTCTTGGCATCGTAACCCTCCAGGGTGCCGTAAACAATGCCGCCGCCGTACCAAAACTCCGCCCGGCGTTGCAGCACCGTGGGCAGAATGGTATTTTTTTCTACTTCCTTCCGCACGTTTTGCGGAAAAAGGTTATCATCGCCCCAGAACTCAATAGCTGAACTGCCCTCATTTTTTTGCACCGAAGTAGTGGGCACGGCCCCGGCCTCGCTGGATTTGGTACCAGAAAAACCCGTGTTGGTTTTCATCATCACACCGGACCGGGAGCTGAAGGCCATGGTGCCGGATTTATTTACTGTTGCCATTAAATAATTACTTTCTTACCGTTGAATTGCAGAATCAGGAAAATGTGGACGGTCCGCACCTGGCCATTGGCTTTAATTATGTTGCGGGTAGCATTCTCGAAGTGGTTCGGTTTTTTAGAAGATTTGCCAGCAGGTACCGTTTCGTTTGGCTGCGGAGCTGCCTCTTCATTAATATTTTTACTGGATAACCGGCAGCCATTGCGTACTTTAATTTCTCCGCCAGTTCCTTTTTTCAAATCCGCTGTGCAGTACACCAGGTCAAAAGGCTGCGCTTTGTCCCCTATAATTTTTAGCACTTCGCTCAACCGGATAATGTCCATTTGCATTGTCATGAATCAAATTTCCGATGCTGGCCAAGCTATAGAAAGGACACAAAATAAAGCGGCAAGTGAATAAGCGGCCGGCGAAAAAAGCCAGTCTCAAAAATATTTTGTGAAAAGTGCCTGTACTTGCTGGAATCAAAGATTTTAGCCCGAAAAACTATTGCGCCAGTCTCAAAATCCGGATGCGCACCCCGGCGTGCACTATCGCGCCCTGGCAATTGCCACCCTCTCAAAAATAGGATATATGACAGGGCCGGAAATAAAAAAGCCCCAACGCGGTGCGCTGAGGCGGTTTTCACTGGCAATTTCCTTATCTATAAAAAATAATCCATGGCACTTTGAAGTTTATAATATTTACCTCACACAAATACATAATAGGGTATTTAAACCTGATAAATACGTATTTATCCTAGCCGTTTTAAATTAACTTCATTTACCTTTATATAAGTTAATGATTTAGATACATGGAGGGTTTACTTGACTCAATATTCAATAATCTAGATATTGAGAACCTTCCTTACGTTGACGTCTTGGAGCATCTTAACTATCTTAGAGAAGCATTTCCTAATATGAAAACCGAGGATAAGGTTAAATTTTATTCTATCAGGTTAAAGCTTCATAAAAGGTTAATAGAAATTAACGCTGCTAAAGTTTTTGCAACAAAAAAATTTCTTCAAGAAAATAAGAAGGTATCATCTAACGAAGACTCCCCAATACCATCAACTGACTAAAATCTGGTTGCTTACGAACCACGTGCTTGTCAATGCTGAGCAAGTGCAGGTCCACGGTATCGGTGAAGTGGGTAGCCTCCTGACCTGGTACCGTCAGCTTCTTTTCACTGCTCTTATCCTTCTCGATCTCCCCCTTACTTCCCTGCTTCACGGGAGCCATGGCCATAGCCGTTAGGATATCACGGCAGTTGTGCTTATTAAAACGAATACGCGGTAAGCGGGTATCCGTCTCCCCTAGCATCTCGTGGGCCAGGTGGTAACGGGTCTGGTAAGCAGGCACCCGGCCCAGGTTAGTACGGGTTATGCGCCAACCACGTGACTTCAACCGATCAATAAACTGCTCATTATAGGTCTTATCACTATCGGGCTTACGGGCATTACCCCACTCACTATCCTCAATAAACACCAGCGTTTTATTCAAATGATAGGCATAGTAGTCACAGAACAAATCAGCTAAATCATTGATTAATTTAGGGTGCTTTACATACAGGCCCTTTAAAAAACGATATTCATTGGAGGGCACCAGGTGCTGAGCCACGGATAGTACCGATATTTTGCTACCCCAGTCTACCGCCAGGCGTAAGGCACAGCTACTATCACAATCGCCATCCATCCTACTATCTACCTGCTGCAGCTTTTTTAAATTATAATCCAGGCCTTCCAGGTAGTTGTTATTAAAATTTTCGTAAGCGTGCCGGTGGTAATTGAGCGTTGGATAAAAACCGGCTTCTACGGTACCTGGTCTTTTATTTAGAATTTCCACCAGAAAAACAAAGTCCGTTAAAGTGGCCCTTTGATCTTCCAGGTATATTAAACCTAAATTTTCCAGGTTATCAAACGTGTTGGCTTCCGAATAAAGCAGCTTGGTTTCTTTATTGGGATAAAAGCGGATTTGCCGGCTCAGCTCCTGCATGGTTTCCCATTGCTTTTTGCGGAATTCCCGGTCTTTTTTATCAATAAATTCCAGCTGCAGTTTTACCAGCTCATTTTGCAGCTGCAGAAAATCGTAGTTGTCTTTTTGGTAATACCGGCCGACATCCAATAGCCATTTACCCTGATCGCCGTAAGGCATGGAAGAAAAATGGAATTCTCCGTGGTGCAAGGGATTTTTAGCGAAAAAACGCAGATTACCCCGGTTTGCGGCCGAAACTTCTTTATCGTAGCGCTCTTTATTCAAGAGTAACGTCTCATCCGAAATAATGCCGTCGAAGTTAGCCCCCCGGGAGCCGGAGCCACCGGCATCCTGGCTGACCATTTGAAAAACGACGCCTTGCTTCCAAAAATAAATGCAGTGCTCATAATTGAGTGGCGGTTCATAGGGCTCCACCCCGTTCCAGGCGGCTGGGCACTTGCGGCCAATGAAATAATGTTTATCCTTGTAAAAACCGAGTCGCTCCAGCGAGGCGATGGTGGAAGGCAGCGTTAAGGTCAGGATCTGCTTGTAGGTGCTGCCCACCAAAGCCCACTTACTCCGCGGCATGGTTTCCACGATGCACTTCATGAGCCAGGCAATCAAGGTTGATTTCCCGGTTGCCCGACTCCAGATAGAAACGGCGGCCGACAGCATCGATAAAATAAATCGCTTCTGCGGCCGGTTAAAAAACAGCGGTTTAATTTTACTCATCTTCTTCCTCCTGGTCCGAGCTAAGCTTTCCATCCAAAATATCATCAATGGATTGATGGCCCAGGCCTTCTTCTTCCACGCTATCGAGCACCTCCTGGTATTCGGTTTCCGGGAGCTTATTGATGGCGCTTATATTTAAAGTTTTGGGCTTTTCGGAGCCTTTGGCCGTCAGCTGCAGCAAGTAAGTATGCGCCTCGAGTAACTCGGCATCGAAGGAGCCGGCATCGTTCTGGTCCAGACCTTTGAGCATAGCCATGTTTTTGATGGCCCGGTTCATTTGACCAAGTTCCGGTGGTTTCTGGGTCGCAGCCAGCTGGAAAACCTTCATGGAGTACTCGTAAAGAATATGCCGCAGACCTTGCTTACTTACCTGGGTCACGTCGCCGAACAACCGGGTGCAGTCGTTGAGTACCCGGTAAGCCGTTGCGCGGCTAATATCAAAGCGGCTCCGGAGCAAGGGTACCGATTGCTCGAAAGAATGGTACTGCACTAAAAGCGACCAGGCAGCTTCCAGCTGCTCACGGTACTCCCGGTCTTTATCCGTTAAGCTGGCCTCTACTTCCTCATCGATGTAGGAGTAGTAGAGCCGGTCCATTCGGGTGTCGAGCTTAGCTTTGGGCTTCGTCGAATCTTGAAAGTTCGGTTCCATCGAGTTCTACTCCGTTTCTTTTGACAGTAAAGGGCAAATTATTATCGCGCATGTATTTTACCCACCGGCGCACATGCACGTCCACAAAGCGCGGATCCAGCTCCTGGGCATAACACTGCCGCTGCAGCTGCTCGCAGGCGATCAGGGTGCTGCCGGAGCCACCGAAGAAGTCAGCCACGATATCGCGGCGCTGGGAGCTCTGTTCCAGTAAATAAGTCAGAATGGGGATAGGCTTCATGGTTGGGTGCTCCGCGTTGCGGGTAGGCCGGTCAAACTCCAGCACCGTGCTCTGCTTGCGATCGGAATACCATTTGTGCGCTGCGCCTTCTTTCCAGCCGTACAAAATGGGTTCGTGCTGCCAATGGTAATCCTGCCGGCCCATGACAATAGAGTTCTTTACCCAGATCAGGCATTGCGCCAGCTTCAGCTGCGCATCTTTGAGTGCCTGGCGAAAATTAGCCCCTTCCGAGTCAGCGTGGAAAATATAAAACGGAGCACCTGGTTCCAGGAATAAAAAGCAGTTGCAGTAAAAGTCGTAGAGAAACTGATAAAAGGAATCATTATCCATCTTATCATTTTCAATCTTCAGCTTTTCTTTAGTACCACCCTGGTAATCGACGTTGTAAGGTGGATCCGTGATCAACAGGTTTACCATCTTACCAGCTAGCAGTTTGGCGACCGCATCGCTGTCGGTACTGGAGGCGCAATGTACGCGGTGTACCAGCTTCTTTTCGATGCTTTGAAACTCATACAAATCACCCAGAACCGAGATTGGCTCCCGGGGCAAGATGGGTTCAAAATCCTGCTCTTCTTCCGGGTGCAGCTCTTTGAGTAAGGAGTCGGGCAGTTTGATTTCGCTCAGGTCCAGGCCCAGGTCGGCCAGGTCGATATCGCTAAAAACTTCTTCCAGGATATCGCGGTCCCAGAAACCCACCGGCACGTTGGAGGTGATGTTGTATTCTTTCATCTCCTTTTCGGTGAGCATGCGGTTAGGGCAGCGCACATCAATGTATTGTTCGGACCAGCCCAGATCCACCATGACCTTAATCCGCTGGTGGCCAGCAATTAAAATATTATCCAGGTTAATGGCCGGTATTTCTACCAGGCTAAATTTTTCAAACGACTCCTTTAATTTTTGAATACGCTCCGGAGTAAGGATGCGCGGATTGTACTCATAAGGCACCAGGTCCTTAACCTGGCGTTTAACGGTTTCCCACTGTAAATCAGTCATTGGTTTTGCTGGATTGGATTAATTGTTCGAGTTGTTGAATCTGCGCTTCGATGGCTGGCAGGTCCGGAGCACGGTTGGGTTTATTTTTGATTTTGGTGCGTAAGCTCCGGAGGTTGGCTAATTTTTTATGTTGCTCCAGGCCGGATAGCTGGCTAAAATCTACGGCAGCGGGTGCTGGTACCACCGGTGCGGCTAGTGCCGTTTGTTGGTACAGCGGCGTGATCTGGCGGGTCAATGCCAGGATCCGGAAAGCTATCTGCTTCATTTCTTCTGGCGAAAGACCAAGCTCCTGGTACAAGCCCAAGCGGTTATGGAGCATGGTGCGCTCATCCAGGAGCGGGCGCATTTTATCCCGTACCGATGCCGGAGCTGCGGATGCTTTAGGGGTATTTTCGGACGTTTTTGGAAACTTTTGGGGCACCTTGGCTATTTTTTCTTCCACCGGTGCCGGATCCTGATCAAGTAAGACCTGCAAGGCATCTTCGAGCTTGCGCCGGGTAAAGGAGTACTCCCCATGGGCAAACAGCTGCTTGAGCACCTGGTTACTGCCCAAGCGATCATACAACGCTACTCCGGTACCATAATCCCGGTTACTGCGGAGCCATTGTGTAATTTCAAGATTCATGCTTCAAATTTCCGAAGGGCACAACCGAGCAGAAAGGACGTAAAAAAAGCCTGGTCCAACGGCCAGGCTTTAGTAAAAGTAAAGTTATGAAAAAAGTTATTGTTGCTTTTAGGTTTAAGCGCCACCTTCTGCATCCGGAGTCACTTTCACAATTTCTCCTTCGTAGAACAGTTGCTTATTGGTATAGTACTCGCCTTTAAAGGTCCAGCCTCTTCTACCTCCGGATACTTTGGCGGAAGTGTAGCTGCCCACGATCTCAATACCTAAACCTTTGCTGCCTAATTGGAGCTTAATACCGTCCAGTTCTTCCACGATCAGGATGCACGCTAAATTTTTTACGCGGCGGGCAAAAACAGCCGCTTCTTTGGCGTTTCCTGGGTAGAAAAATTCAAAAGTACCTTTTTGGCTGCGGCCATCCCGCTCCCCTACGGCTTCCAGTTTGTTTTCAGAAGAATCCAGGGTGCCGTATACTTCGGTAAAACCTTTGCCTGGTTTAAAGGTGTGGCTACCATCAATCGTTACTTCATCACCAGGCGCGGTTGTTTTCTTAGTATCTTTAATTGCTAAAAAATCACGCTCCGGCGCCACGTACATGACGGTCTTTACGCCACCGTTGTTATCGGCGCCATCCGGGCCTTTCAAATCAAATAAATCTAATGCCATTATTTCGGTTTCCTTTCTACTTAATGGTGATTACTTAATTTCTTGCAGAATACCGGCACCAGCTTCGATCAACTTTTTAACCAGGTCTTTATCCGACTTTAAATCTTCGGCTTTGTACTCCTGGCCAGCAAACTGAAATTTAGCAGCCAGCAACTGGTATTTCTTTTTGTCGTGAGCTACAACGGGCAAAGTATTGCCTTTTTGCGCTTCGGCTAAATCTAATTGCTCCAGCTGCTCCGCGATGATCTGATCCTTCTCGGCTTGCTGGGCCTCCAGTTCAGCATTTCTTTTCCGGAGAATTTCTAATTCTTGCTCCGGAGTTAGTTGGGTATTATCCACTTTTATTTTCTCCTTATTTTAAATATGAAACATGAGTAAAGGATCTGACTAGGTCAGATCCTGATCGTTGGTAAACACAACTTCCGGCAGGATAAAACCAACTCCGGAGCTCCAGTCAGAGTACATTTTGATCAAACGATCTACGTTTTCAATCTGCACGGAATTCTTATTCTGGGTGCGCTTGCCCATGTGAATGGCATTGCCTTTCGGTGTACACCAGATTTTATTAGAACCAATCATCGACGGTAAACCAATAATGGTAATGTTGGAGAAGTCCACGGAACCGTTAGAACCTTTATAATCGGTATCTTTACCGTACAAAGCCCGGTATCCCCGGTGAAAGCGACGCTCCACCGATGGCTGCACGCACAACTGCATGGGGATGTGCTGGTAACGCAGGTTAATGGCATCCACAAAAGTTTCGAATTGCTCCACTAAGGTTTTGTTATCGGAAGATAGCGCACCGGTAACAATCGGCGTGATCCGGCCAGCCGTAATGTTATCATTGATGGCTTTCCGTAAACCGTTCATCGAAGTACCTGCAGCACCAGCGGTGCCGGCAGTCGGCTCCACGCGAACGCCTTTAAATACCTCATTTAACTCGTAATCCTCGGCTGCTTGCGGAATTAATAAAGTTTCCACGAACCAGCGGACAAATGGCCATGATTTCCGATCGATGCCTTCGCCGGCTAAGAAACCTAACCAGGAAGCTTCCAGATCATCCGGATACTCCTGCGAGTCAATCTTCATTTTAAACTGTTGAATGCTCAACGGCTTAAATTCCGCTTGACCAATCGGCGTCCAAGCCTTCTGGAATGGTTGTAAAACCCGGCCTATAGAAGCTTTTGAAGCCTGCCATACTGTTTCATCTGTTTTGATTGGCGTTAAAACCGAATCGGTAACAGAAGTAATGTTCAGCAACTTAAACAAACGAGCTAAGTTCTGACCGTTATTCAGGTAGTATGCCCCGAACTCGGCTTTAATGTCTGCAATATTCATTTTTGCTAGATGAAGGGTGATTAATTGTTTTAATAGTTGGTTGGTTTGTTCTAGTTAAAAAGCGGGTTACCGGCTAAAGCCTGGTTGTGCGGTAAAGCATCAATCAACTTCTGATTTTCATCATCGGCTGACTCTTCGCCCATTTCGTTACCAGCTTTCGGTGTTCCAGTTGGAGTAGCGCCATCCAAGGCACCTAAACGGGTAACTTCTTTATTGGCCGCTTCCAAATCAGTAGTCAATTTGGTATTAGCAGTGGTTAAAGTCTTGTTCTCGGCGGTTAACCGGGTAACATCCTTTTCAGCTGCTTCAAAAGCAGTTAACTGCGCGGCCGAGATAACACCCGCGTTTTCAATACCAGCTGCGGTTAGCTCTTCGTTCACGGCCTGAATGTCTTCGGCGGTGATTTCTTCCGATTTTTTGCCGGCTAAAGCACTCAGCTTCGGAAATTTGTTTTTAGAAAAAATGCTCATTTCTTGGTTATGGATGGAGGTTTGGTTGCTGGAGGAATGGTCCTGGGCGAGTTCCTGCGCCCGGCGAACCGCGTAATCAAAGTTTCCGATTTCATCGGCTAAGCCGACATCCACGATACTTTGACCGTAATAAACTTTGCCCGTCAGGACGTCTTCTTTTTTAAGATTTAATTTGCCTTCCCGGTTTTCTTGCACGGAGCTCAGGAAAGCTTCATTGATGGGATCCAGGCTTTCGGTCCGGAGCTTTTCGTATTTGCCTTCCATGGCCTCGTAATAGCCCTGGTTTTTATCTCGAGACTTGGTGGCCCGGATATTATGGACTTCGATGCCGATTTCTTTGTAATATTTATCAAAGCTGGCCAGGCTGATCATGGTGCCAATGCTGCCCACACCGGCCGTTTTACCAGCGGCCACAATCAGGTTAGCGCCAGATCCGGCCCAATAACCCGCCGAACACATGGATTCAGCGAATGCTACGAGCGGTTTTTGCGTTTGCCCGATGATAGAAGCAAAAGCTTCGGTACCGTCCACGGTACCTCCCGGCGTATTAAAGCGTACCAGGTGAGCGCCAATATTCGGATGCGCATCAGCTTCTTTAATGCGCTGGCCCAAGGTATTGGTACCAGGCGAGCCGCAGTAGTCGTTGCGCATCATGGTGCCGGAAACGGTCGTTACCGCAATGGATCCGGCCGGCGCGTCATCGTAGCTACTGTAACTCATCATGGTACTGGCTTTCGCATCCACGGAAACGCCGTTTACAAAAGCCAGGGCATAAGGCTTGGTACTCTCACTTTCTTCTGGCTCCTCACCCAGCTGAGCCGGAGCACCCTGCTTGAGCATGTTTACTACTATAGGCAGCAGCCCTTCGGCGGCGATGGGATCTATCAGCCAGGCTTGAGATAGGACAGCAGAAAGTATGCGGTTGACTTGCATCGTTACTTAATTGTTCGATGCAAAGATTAGGTCAGGGAAGCACCATGGAAAGGACAAAAAAAAACACCTCCCAAAGAGAGGTGTTTTAAAGGCAAATAATTAAAGTCAAGCTCTAGTACGTATAACCTATTTTTTGGTACAACATAAACCAGTCTTTTCCGGCCCGGTACCCTGCTTCCGACTGATCGCTGGTGGTACCTAATTTAGTATTCAGGCCAGTTAAGTAGGTTTGAATCTTTGCTTGCAGCGTCGCATCGCCCGGGAAACCACCTGAAATTTTGCGCATGGTATGGCGGGCGTAAATGTAATTTTTGTAGTAGGCGTAATCCTCCCATGACTTTACGGGCCATTGGGTTGGATTGGCCGCATAGTACAACAATGACTCCGCCGCCTTTTTCATGCTAGAGCCACTCGGGGAAACGTAATTCCACATATCGATACCCAAGTGCTCGGCTACTAAGGTTAGATTCACCAGGGCTTCCAGGCCTTTAGCCGAATACGTACACGGTTTGGTGCGTTTTACTTCCGGAAACAACGAGCCAGCCTTAACGGTTACGGAGGGCGAAGAATTATCCTTTTGTTTGATCTCGCCCGCTTTAGTCACGTAGTCGGCGCCCATTACAACCCGCGACAGCACCCCTTTAGTAGTACCTTTATCTTTGATAACGTCATTAATGCGGTTAATGGCCCAGGTTCTTTCTCCTAAAGCCAAACTGAATGTAAGAATTTGTACTTCGTAAGCCGACCGGATATTCTGGTAAAGTTTCCGCATATTGGTAAGCATGAGCCAGTGATAATAGTCCGTGGTGCCATCAGCCGGCGTGCTCGTCCAGGTCTTAGTTAACCAGATCCAGGCATCGCGCAGCCATTGCACAAACCCCGATTCCACCTCCAGATCAAACCCAACCTGGCCACGGAGCAACTGGAAACCTTGGATTAAATCCGGCATGTACTCCAGATCCACCAAACCGTATTCGGTGCCCATATTATTGTTATGGCCCTTCATTACTTGCACGTACTTAAAGCTTGGGTTCATGCGGGTAGCTGGCGTTACAAAGAAGGCCCGCAACAATGCTGCGGCTTTTTCGGCGTATTCTTTTTGCTTCGCCGGATCATTGGAGAAGAAGTGCGCTATACCCAGCAACTCAATTTGCTCACAAACATTGCGGAGTTTTTTATGGTCCGGCATGGCACTAGCTTCCGGATTTGTCTGGCCATCTTTCCGGATGTAAGGCAAGCCATCGGTTTTGTTAGAATCCGGCCACCAGTACATTCCCAAAGCCACGTAATCGTTGGCAGTTGCACCAGCCGGTAAAACCAGAGGCCGGGTAACTGAGGTACCGTTTAACGTGTACGAATAAGAACTTGGCTTCGGAGCAATGCCTATTGGTTTAGCCGTCAGGATACCGCGTGAAGCAATTTCGGCGGTAATATCGCTCACAGCTTTTACGATGTCTTGGCGATTAGCCTTACCGGTGAGCGTGTTGTGATACAAAGCCCGGTTTTTTAATAAAGCATCGTAATTCCAGAACGAAGTCTTAAACGTAGTCGGCTCCGGTGGTGTCACCGTTCCCACGGTGATGTACTCAGTATCAGCGGTGCTTTCTACGTGCCACTTGTCCCGCACTTTAAGTGTTGCGGTCTTTACACCAGCAGTAGAGTAAGTATGCGTAACAATCGGACCAGTAACCACGGCCGTGCTGCCGTCGCCAAAATCCCACATGTAAGCATCCACGAAATCATTAATATCCGGATCAAAGCTATCAGTAGCGTCGAAAGTCACCGTTAAGGGAACAGGTCCGGTTAACGGGCTGGCATGAAACGCAGCGGTTGGGGGCGTATTTAAACGCCCCTTAAATCCCGAAATACTGCGCTTGCCCTGCAATATATTTCCTAATAATATAGCCCGCATCGCTTAAACCGTTACCTGAATATTTACATACACTGACTCATCCAATCCATTGTAAGACCGGGTCTTGATGCGGTAATAATAAGTTTTACCATCCACCAGGGTGCCGTTCGGGAACGCAGCACTAAAGCCGGTATCGTTGTAGGAAGAACCATTGCTTTGATAAATCGTGCCCTGGTCGGAGAAATCCGGCTTAGTGGCGCGATAGATGTGTACCTGGTAGGATCCGGCTCTTTTTTCCCAGGTTAATGCTACGGCATTAGTACCATTGGAAACTCCTTTAAAGTTTAAAGGTGGTAACCACTTGGTGGGCGCTACTACGGGTACAGCACCGAATGGAACCGGGAACACGAAAATGCGGCCGGAATCTTCGTCAAGTTCAAACTGATAAAAATCAATGGATCCAGCTCCGGTAGAAGCCGTAAATCCAACTGGCGCTAGCAAGGCATTTTGAAAAGTAACTACTTCATTGCCGTTGGTTTTCTTCAATTTCAACAATCCCCGGTGGTCCGGGGTGATGTCTTCAATGACAATAGCCGTATTTGCCCCAACCGTGCACTTTACATAAGGCTCTTCCGGATTGCAAGCAATGGTCACCACCCCGTTTACGGCAGCTCCTAAAACTACATACTTCGAATTAATCTTATCCGATTTAGCTTCCAAGGCTGATTGCTGCGCTACTGAAACAGGTTTTGCAGCATCCGGCGTGTTATCTACTTTGTCAATTAGCAGGGATTCTCTGGTTAAAGGCGGCAGGTTAGTAAGCTGTTCGGATAAATCCTGAAGCGCTTCACTGAATTGCGTCATGTTATCAGTACCATTGAGCAGGGCCATGGCATCGGCGATGGCTTGAGCGGCGTTGGAAGCGGCAGCAGCAGCATTTACGGCCGCTTGTTGCGCATTCGTAGCTGCCAGCATCGCTGCAGCTTTTATTTCATCAAGAGTTTGGGGGGAAGTGGTGGACTGAATCACTTCTGGTGTTTCGGACATGGATTGATTAAGGTTTAGGGTTAGAAAAAAGAATTTAATTAACTGGCAATTCTCGGGGAGGTATCATTCGGTCGTAGGCTCGGTATCTAAAGGCAATTCTAGTTCTCCGGTATATGGATTGAACATGGTTACCCCTTCTAAATGAATGAGCAAGCCATTAATAATCATTTTTTCAATCTGCTCCCCACTTCGGGCATATTCATAGAAATATTGCCAGTTCTCCTGGCTCGTGGCCACGAAAGTTTTTATTTCGAAAGCCGATCGAATTTCGCCTAAAATATCTACCAGCACCGGTATGTATTCCACGACAATTGTCTCTAAATCCATTCCAATCCGCACATCTTTAACCTGGTAGCGCGTGATGGGGCCAGTATGATCATCAACCTGAATATACCGGGGTTTTTCACCGAGTTGAGCTGTAAAATCTTTGCCTTTGTATAAGAAAGTGTAAAGCATTAGCGTAAATTATTTATGGGAGTTAAAATGTAATCCGGGTTTAATGGGTCTAATTCGGCAGCAGTATGGTCGGGAAAACTAAGGGTGCGGGCCGTGGTTCCGCTCCCATTAATTACGCCGGCATTTAACTGATTCATGGTAAAACCAGAAACCAACCGGAAACCCGAAAAATTAAAAAGTAAGTTTCTGAAGGCCTTTAAGTTGTCGGCTTGGCTTAACACATTGGAATAGTAACCGAAGTAAATAAAGTAGCCGCTTGTAAAATAATTGCTGTACGCGTGCGCCTGTACGCCACCTAAAGACGTACCCGTAATTTTTAACCCCAACCCTTGCGCCGTTGCCAAATCAGCAACAAGGTTCCCGTACACCGTACTATTAATTACTGATGATAAAGTAAAAGGAATGTACCGGCCATTAACGGCCACTTTGAAACCACCAGCATTTTCAAAACCGGCGCGGGTATTTTGATGCCCGATAGTTACTAAATTAAAACCTTTAGTAATTACCCCGTTAGCCGTTTTTAAATTGCAACTTGCTAAATTCGCCCGGTTTGTACCATATAGTAATGCACCGTTTGCATCGAAATAAATGTCAGTATATCCGGTTCCGGTATCTATCCGGGAACTCCCGAAAAGATATTCGGTCTTAGTCGGGTTTTCAGTCAGATAGAAAGCAAACATTAACGTTCCACTAGGAAGGTTATTAAGGGTAGGCGAAATTAAAACCCGCTTATTATTTAGCATTTTAAGCGCGTTTACCGGTTCGGGTAAGCCGGTAATTAAATCTTTTCGTTCGGAATCAAACCGAAAAACCGGTTTTTTCTGGTAATAATCTACCCATTGCGAATAGTTTACTGGATTTTTCTGGACAATATCTATTCGGTCGGTTATGCCATAAGTGCCCGCCGTGGAACCAATACCCGCAAGCGTTAAAATTATATTACCATTTTCCGGAGAAACAAAATCTAAGGTCTTTTTTGCCATAGGTACGGTTATACCGCCCGTACTTGGGCCGTTTACCGTTGCTAGAACATTTCCGTTGGTATCGCTAACGGTTAAACGTAAATAGGCTCCAAATCCGCTTTGGTTGCTCAGTCCCGCGATGATTGAATAATTGGCCGATGATGTTAAATAAAAACTTCTATACGCTGAAAAACCAACCTCTACCCGACTAAATTGAGCCGAACCGTCACCAATAGAACCAGTAAAAGTACTAGCCGCCTTACCGGCCGAACCGAAAATTAAAGCAATACTCCCATTAAGGTAAATTTTGGTTTCATCGTCGGTATAGTTAATTAATTCGCCGTGGTTGGCGGTTAACGTGTTCCAAGTCCTAACAACAATGTTATTTATAGAACCGGTAGTATTATTAGCATTAGCAATAAAATCCAGGCGAAACATTGCCAAGGCATTATGCGTGTTTTGTACTAATGTGGTATAAGAGTAAGTACCAGCATTTTTATAATACCCTGAATTAGCAACAAACCGGTCGTAATTGTTTTGGCCGGATAAATAAACACCGTCGCCGTCGAAACTGTCAACAATCGTAAAAGTAATTGTCGTAAAAAACCAATCCGTTACACTTATTTTAGGCGCGGCACCAATAAGTTGAACAAAGGCTGTATGTCCGTTTTCGACAATGGCACTTCTATTGATATTAAAAACTGCCTTATCGCCTTCAATGGCCCATTTATTACCATAAGTAAAGCCGCTTAGAGCAAGAGCTGAAGTTCTATCACCTTTGGCGTAATTAAACATTTCCACTGAATCCCAGGCCTTACGGCCGTACCGGTGATTGAAAGTCCAAAAACCAACACAGTTAGTGTGAAAACGGCTAGGAATATTGCTGATTTCCAACCGCAACAACTCCGCTTCAATCACTGTTAATGAGCGGCTAAAAAAGACTAGGTCACCAATGAGGCAATCATTGTATTCAGAATTGTCGTATTTCGGACCAATGGTAACCCCTTCACTAACCGGTGTAATGGAAGTAAAAGAACCTGTACCACCGGTAACTGCTGCGTAATATTTATTGTTTACTAAAAAAAATGCCGAACTCGTACTAACGTTTACAAATACAATCCGGTAAATTATATTATTTGATAGATTAACTGGTATTTGCCAACCTTTCCTGCCGGAACTGAGCGTACCGTAGTTATTGCGTAAAGAAAATATTAAATCAGTGCCGCTATATTGGAAAGTCCAACCTGTAACGGTGTTATCCCCGTTAGTTCTAATTTGATTAATCTGTAATCGGCCATTTCTTAAAACTACCGTGACCGCAATAGCAAAACCGTTAGCCAGGTTAAAAAAAGTATCTAAGCGTCCATCGGTTTTCGGAATAGAAACTTTGTGGTTCTTGGCCGCCTCCAGGCTTAGTAAATTTTCTACGTTAACCCAATCTTTCGCGGTTTGATGGTCCCGGATTTGTATAGCTTGCATTAGCGTTTCTTAACCGTTATTAAACAAGAATTTGGAACCGTGGTCGCGGTATTGATAACCCGGACTAACATTACTTGCGTATCGGAGGTGGTAGCAATAGCCGTTTGCAAAGCTGCAACTGTGGCAGCCGAGGACCAGGTGGCTGCAAAATTTAATTTGTACTCGTACGTGTAGCTTGTAGCCGCAATAGTAGTAGCATCAAAACCGTTTATTGGGTCAACAGTTAAAGAAACGATCTTGCCTTTAATGGCTATTAATCCGGAAGTCGTATTCACATCCGGGTTCAAATCTAACTGAAATGGCAATTCGTATGCTCCGACAATTAGGTTATACAGCTCGTTCACAGCGGCAACTAGATTGGTTTTGGCTGTAGTAACTAGGTTCGATAAAACGCCAGTAATAGCGTTTAGAGTAGTGATTCCTTCGGCGTTATCATCAGCCTTCTTTTCTAAAACTCCGATGGCCGTCATTAAAGAATCAGTAACAGCAAGTGCCCGGTTTGTGGCCGCTTTGGTATAACCACTCAGCAAAGTTGTAAAACGGATATAAGCAGAATTAGCCAGGGTGTATGGCGTAATAGCTTTTGTAGTTTCCGTGCCCGCATTTACTTCTGCAACGGATGCAGCTGAAAAAGAAGTTGATTGTGCAAAAGCCCGCTTGAAGTAAGTATTTGCATCAGATGGTTCCGCATTACTGGTAAAATCAGTACTCCGGTTGGATTGCCATAGCACCTGGTTATGGTAAACAAAATCATTAGACTTGATAACCATACCATCGTACCAGGAGCCACGCCAGGTAAGTCCTGCCTGAAGCAAAGTAATCCGGTTATTTGTAGCTGTATCGGCCAGTTGAAAATCCGAAATGGCTGATTTAATTTTTGTCGCTAGCCAATCAAAGGCTAAGCGGATCTGGATTTTTAAAGTGCCGTTAGTCAACCCCCACCAGGTTGGATCAGCTGGCGTGTAATCCTGATCCTCAGCCGGTATGCCTACCTCCCCACCAGGATTATTACTGGTAGGGCTACCCACCCAATAATCTACTTCGGCTTTGGTCCAATTAGTAGGCTGGGTAATGGTAATTACTTTGCCAGCAATGGTATAAATCGGTTTATACGTACCATCTGGTGCGTAAACCCGGATTTTAAAGATGCCATTGGGCGAATAAGGCGTTAAGGCCGTAGGATTGTATTTTAAAGTAAGGGTGGCGGCTTTCGGAAATGATTCGCTGTATAAGGCCACTGCATCACCCACTGGCACGTCATTTTTATTCACGAAAGAGTCCACCATATCTGTGGTAAACTCCTGTAAATCCGGCTCATCAATTTCGCCGGTATCATTCGGTGCAAACCGGGGAACCCACTTGTTTTTTAAATTGGTATTACTGAAGTATGCCATTAGGAAAGAATTCTAAAACCAAAATTGAAACCAGAGCGAATTTGGAAGGTGCTGCCGGCCGGCACCAGGGCGATAAGTTCGCCATTGCCTTTCTCAAAGCGCACATAACCACTAGGCTCCTGGCTTGGTGGCGTTACCGGATCGGTGGCCGTTACCTGGCCAGAGTAAAATAGTGCCGGCATTAAGCTATCGGCTTTGAAGCTAGCCGTGGAGCCATTGCGGCCATCGGGTGAATCCTGCGTATTAAATTTACTCTCGAACTTAAGGCCGTAATCTGGACCACCGCTCAGGCGCATGAAGCCGTTATGATCGCGGTGCAGCACGGCGTACCGGCGTTGCGTATTCATTTCAAATAAATGCGCCGCTAACTCTGGTGTTTCCCGGGGAATAAAGCCTTTGATTTCGTGCGGGTAAATGGTACCGCGCCGGTCCTGCTTGGTAGGTTGGGAATAGCCGGCCGTTTTGGAAGTAAAAACCAGCATGCCCCAGGTAGCACCTTCCTTCAGGAAAATATCGCCGATTAAGCGTAAGCCATCAAGTTTGGGAAACCGGGTAAAATCAATATTGTCCCAGTCGGTGTAAAAGCACACGGCCAGGCCACCCAAGTTATCATCCGTAATCTGCTCAATGTTTTTCATGGTGCCACTTACTCTCTGCAAAAGTAAGTGGGCCTATAGCCGTTAGATAGGACGAGAAATAAAGGGAATAAGGGGCTATAATTTTTTGTACAACCGAATTAAGTAAATTTTCGTAAGCGCAGTTTAATCAAAAGAAAAACTTACCCGAAGCTACTCCGGAACCATTGCAAGTAAAGTAGTCTTTTTACGGGACAAATGCGGAACCACTAGGCCGCCGATTTCACAACCTTTTTTATTTTTTTACGTGAGCCGAGCATATTTAAGGCACAAAGGTAGGGAAGAATGTCTGAAACCTTAATTGGTAATATTCCAAGTTTAGTTTGTTCTACCCGGAAGCGCTGGTATGCTTTTTTAATGGTTTCGAATTTTATATCCGTTTCATCAAAATCATACTTGGCCATAAAGGCTTCAATGGCGTAGCGTTGCTCCACCCCGTGTGCCTCTAAATTTTCAATGTAACCGCAGTATTCCTGGTAAATCAAATCTTCTACCAGCTTGTGCCATTCAATGCTCATGGCATCATCCAGATTGCGACAGCCGCGCTTCCAGAAATCTTTGGGCGATAGTACCACCGGATATTTGGCCGTGTAAGTTTTAATGCGTTCCGTAGCCCGGGCCTCGGTGGAAGGCCGGCGCAGCATTTGAAACAAAACAATACCTATGGCATCGCGCTTACTAACGGTGTATAAACTGCCGTAGCGTTTTACCAAGTATTTTTGAACGTAAGATTTAACGGGTATAAAAAGGGTAATTTTTTTTTCAGGTTTCTTTACCTGAGCCGTAGGCGTCGTCTGCATATATCCTGGTCTTGAATATACTAAAATTAACCTAGACCAGGTACTTTCTAAAGGACGTTTGCCCCAGAAAAATTCAAAAATAATTAATCCTCTATTTCAACTATAAAACCGGCTGTTATTAAATCTTTAGCGAAATCATCCACGCTGCTGGTCCGGATCACCGCACTCCGCTGAATTTTACAACGCCGGGAAGTTTCTTCCATAAACTGGGTTAAGGAGTCAGTTGGTGTAAAGCTTTCGTTTTGCATTTGGGTCACCAAGGATAAGAAGGAAGAGGCCTCAATCAGGCCTCCCCCAAAGATTTTATATTTTTTCATTTTTATGCGGCTAAAGCGGAAATTCTTCTTTGAAAAAAGCATACTATTTCTGGTTGGTTAAAAGTACTAAAGGATTCTACATTTTTTAAGTTGGAAACGTTTGATTTTGAGAACTCTATTAAATTATTCAAAAATTTAATCCAGTTTAATACTTTGTCGATCTCGATAGTTCCTGAGTGCTGGCGGAATTCCACCGTACCGTGGCGGAAGAAGCTCTCGGCGTTTAATTTAAAATACCGGCTTTTACCCGTTACTTTTCTTGAAAGTTGTTCTACATCCCGAGCGGCGTCGATGGCGGCAAAAGCATCCCGTTCGGAGCGGAAGTGGTGCATCAGGCTGCGGCAATACTGGTTGTTGTTTCCTCTCCGGCTCAAGGGCATAAAAGAATCAATTACGCCTTCGTAGTTCAAATAATTTTTGTAAAGGTTCTTCCACTGCTTTAATTCAAAGTCGTTGGCGCCAAAGTGAATGTGCATGCCGCAGCTTTTATTTATTAAGGCGTTGCACTTCTTCAGGGCTTTGCAAACCTTTTCTACTTGCTCCAGGCCTGCTTCACCCCGAAGTACCGGGCTAACTAATTCAAATGTATTAGATCCGGTTAAAGATGCGTCCGTTACTATTTTCCAGTGGTTGCGGGTAGTGTGGTTATAACCTTCAATTTCTACTACAATTCCCAGGCGCTCCAGCTCATCACTTAATTTTTCTTTGGTTACGCCGTAGGCTTCGAATTCTACGCCGAAGCTCCGGGTGAAGGCAGAAGGAATAAAATTTAAAGCAGCAGGCTGTGGGTGGTTAAGCTGCATTTTAGCGTAAACGTTCTGCACAAACCCGTAACCCACTCCCATCATTTCGGCTACTTGTTTGCGGGTAAATCCGAGCTGCAACAGCTGCTGCATTTTGTGGGTTTTGGTGGTTGCCTGGTTTAAAATTTCTTGAGTTGTCATTGTTGGTTCGCGTTTTATTATGAGTCTAAGTACGCACTTAACGCGTTGACAATCAAGTTATTTACAACAATAATTAAGGATTTTTAGCCATATTTTCCGCCTTTTGTGCCATCATCCGGATACCCACCATCCGGCCAAGGGAAAAGAGAAATTCGGGTTTTTCTGTGGATACAATTACCTCCACATAGTCCGGTTGAGGTTTATAATCAATTAATTGCACTGAAAACAATTTCTTAAATTCTTTATGGCCAATTTGCTTTTTAATAGCTTCGGCGATTTCCTGATCGGTGACTAATGTGTACTGTGGCATAGCTAAAATTCTATTATTTGATCAAAATTTAAACTTCGTTGCTGCAGCTGGCCCAGGAGCTGGAGGAGCAGGCCATCACTTCCCTCGTAACAAATGCAAACCCGGATGGCCAAAATCTCCTCCAAGGAGAAAGCAAAAGCAAATTCAAGTTTCTTGCGCCGTTCACACGTATAAATGGCAAGCAAGAGCCGGTTCTTTAATTTCCACAAATGCCCAATGCTTAGAACTTGCTCGATGCTCACCCGGGCTTTTACATCGGCTGCCGGCAGCGCAAAATTATCCTCGATCCAATCATCGATGGCCAGCACCAAAGCATGGGCCCCAAGTTTACTGATCACTAACTTTTCTTTAACTGCTAACATTACACATGGCCCTCCTCCAGAATTTTAAAGTTGCGGCCACTGGTCCGTTCACAAAGCCGGAAGTATTTAATTTTTTTCTCCAGATCCTGCCGGTGGTGAAGCAGCTGCTGGTACCCGGATCGATCGTTGTTGAAGGAATACCAGGTGAAATTTGTAAAGCCGACTCCTTCTTTGGTAAACTGCATTTCCCGAAAAACTACCCAAAGCCACCATTTTTTATCTTTACTGGCTTCACTCATGGAGTCGTTTGTGGTACCAGGTAATGGTTTAGTGGGAGCAGTTTTCGTGAGGTAATCATTAAAATCTTTGTAGCCTTGGTAAATGGAATTGTGCCGGGTCACGGCAATACCTTTTTCCTTACATTTTGCCTGGATGAGATCCGTGGCCTGCAACCCGGTAAAATCGTTATCCAGGAAAGTATGCACGTGCGTATGGCTCAGCAGGATGGGCATTGCCGACTTAAGCATCCGGGTCGAATTCAGGATCAGGATGTCGTATTGTAAAGAAGTTCTTTTGTGATGGGTTAAGGCGGATAAATAATCAAGAAAGCCTTCGAACACCGCTATGCCTGGGCGAGTGCCTTTGATATAGGTAACATCCTTTTTAGGCCCGATGAAGCTTTGAAATCCGTGGCTTCTAACTTCGTACCCTCCGGAGCTATTTTTAAATCCAATACCATAAAAGGTTTTTTCTTTGCCGGCTATTTTGTAGTGTACCTGGCGCAGGTAATCCTGGCAACCTGAGAGCAGATCCAAGTTGATACCCCGGCTCTGGAGGTACTTGGTTAAAATTGGATTAACGATCGGGCCGGCGTAAGTCAGGGTAAGAGTACTTTTATACTCCTTCTCGGCCGGAGCCACGTTGAGGAAACTTTTAGGATCCAGGCCGGCCAGCTCCGGATTGCTTTTCAGCTGCGTGATTAATTCTACCGCTTCGTTAAACTCTAATTTTAGCACCTGCTGCAGGAGGCTGATAATATCGCCACCGGTGCCTTTTACTCCCTGTCCATGATCAAACCAACAATTCTTTTGCTCATTTACGGTAAAGGATGGGGTTTTCTCCTGGCGAAAGGGAGAAAGATAATAATGCTCGTTGCCTGATTTGTACTGCGGGAAAATGCCCAGAGAGGCTAAAAAACTAACTATAGATGTAGATTTAATATCGTTTAATTCTTTCTTATTCTGCTTCATTTTTCTACTCTTTACAATGGAATCATTCTAAAAAAAATGCAATAAGGTACCTTCGGGCGATTTTTTGCGCCCGGAAAATTACTATTTGACTGCCCAGCGCCGCCACCGCAGCCGCCCCAGCCCCCTCCGCTTGTTTTTTCTTTCAGCGGATAACCTAAATTTTTACTACTGTGGAATAGCTAGTGGATAAAAAAGCCTAAAATCGACGTTCTTATTATTCATAAGATATATGAGTAGTTCATATAAGAACAAATATTAGACTTTCTGTCCGATCAGCCTTAAAACATCAGCTGAGCGCGTTTTGGGTTGAAAATTTTTGACTGAGCCGGGTCAGGAAATTATCCAATTTACCCGCTAAGCTTCCCGCTGTGCCGCTTTTTAGGGGTGCAGCAGGTTTTGGTGTCTCCTCGTAGGCATCGAACGCCACAAGGGCCTCATTTAGCATTAATTGCAGGCCATTCCCCACGCGGACCTTGCCCTGAATGATCTCCAGATCAATGAGCTTCTGAATGTGGCGCTGGATCGTGCGCACGTGGTTGTTAGTGACCTTAGCCAGGCTGATGTTGGTGGTCCGGAATGCCCGGACCACGCGATTAGTTTTTTTAAGTCCCGCCATAAACAGCCGGTATATTTGAAAAGCCGTGGCATTAACGTTGCCTTTAATCGCTCGCCTTACCTGGCCATTGCGCACCTGGGGCGGCAGCTTATCAATCATTTCCTTAATATTTCTTAAAGTTTTTTCAAAATTTACCTTAAAAACCGTTTGTTTTTTAGCGTTCATATTCGTACTTTTAATCAGTTTAACTTAGGTTAATTGCGGCCATACATTGCTCTTTGGCCGTGTTTAAAAAATTTAATTGTTCGTGCGAAATTTGGCCATTGACCTGGCTGGCCAGCAGCTCCCGGTGGTAAGCTTCGCGAATGGTTGCCGCATTGGCTCCGGGAGCAATCTTGAGGATTTCCCAGCAAGTAGCTCCCGTACCTCTTTCGGGTAATGCTTTAAAATTGGATGTGGCTGATCGAAACGCCTGGTGGCCACCGTGGCGCTCAATCGTTCGAAAGGATTCAATAATGTAGCGAATCGCCTGCATGTTCTCGGCTATAGATTCGTACTCATCACAAGGCACTACCCACTGCTCCTCCCCCCGGGTGAAATACACGGCGACGCCGGCATCTTCCGTTTTAGTGTTTACACTATAAGGCAGTCCATCTTTCCTCAAAGGGGCGTTAGAGCTGATAACAATGTTTTCGGCTCGCCACTTACGCAACTCCTCAAGTATTCCGTCCCGTGCTTTAGCCAGCGTCAGGGCAAAGAACAGAGAACGCCGTGGGTCATCCGTTCGCGGATACCCCAACGGCCACACGAGCGGGAATGGTTTTACTTCGCTCATGCTACCTGCTCCATTTCTACCGATTCAGCTTCGAAATTTTTTATTTGTTGCTGAAGATGGTTGTAAGTTTTTAAAAAGAGTTTTTTAGCATGCGCCCAGGGTAAGGGCACGATTTCAATTTCAATGGGTGGCGGAAAATCCTGGCACCAGGCTTCGCTTAAATCCCAGGCCATCAAATCCCGGCCTTCCGTCACCAATAATACTCTATCGGCCAGCTTCACTTTAAATTTCGTCACGGATACTGGCGGCAGATTAAACTTTTGGGTAATGGCCAGCATTAAGGCCGACTCAATTTCATCAAAGCCTTTAATTACTTTTTTTAAGGGGGTGGCCAGATCCGGAAGGTAGGCTTCCGCAGCATCGTGCATCAAGCCAGCCATGGCCAACAGTGGATTCTGGTACATTTCCAGCAACAAATAAGCGACCCGCATGCTATGCTCCGCTACGGAGTAAAATTGATTAGTTTGGCCGTTCCAACGGCATTTCATGGCCAGGCCATGGGCGATATCTTCCAGATCAATTTGCTCTTGTTTGGGGGCCAGCAGATCCAGCTGGCGGCCCGTAAAGGTTTTTATGAAACACATGGTGAAGCTTAATTAGGATTTAAATAGTGGTTGCTGCAGGGAGCTTTCGACTTCTTTTATCTCCCGGCGTTTTTTAATTTTTAACTCTTCTAAAGATTTTAGCCGGCTATTTTTCTGGCTTATAACATTAGCCTCATCGCCGTACACTTTGCCATCCAGCATCCGCTGGCAAATCGCAGCTACTTCGCGATTATTTTCTTGAGTTTCTTCTTCGAAAGCAGCCAGGTGTTCCCGGAGCTCCTTGAGCTTAGCGTGCTTATCCATAAAAATTGGGCTTTGCCGAAGCGATTAGATTGGGGTAAAAGTGGCGGGTGCCACAAATAGTGGGGTTATAAATTGCTAGTTCCATGCGCAGATAGGAATTTGATTTAAAAATTTATTTAGAAGCTTCCATTTCCTGGATAACATCAGTTAAGCATTGCTCACACTGTTTATCGCATTCATCGAAGGTGGCCTGGTCGATGGTACCAGCTTTCAGATCGGCAGCCAGCTCCTCTCGCATTTCCACGAAAAGCTTTTTCATGCCACTGGTTAATTGGCGGTAGTAATACTTTTTTGTTTTCATGACTTTACTATTTGAATATCCTGGTCCATTAAGGCCAGGGCGGTTTTACACAATGTTTGATAATGGACCGGCGTAATCCGGTATGCTTGCCAGGTTTTTAAAAAGAAGTTGGCCATCTTTAAATCTTTAAAGCCATTCACCTGGTAAGCGTCTGGCTCATCCTCCGGATGGCGGTTGAGCTGGATAATCTGGAGCCGGTCCGGCGCTCGGATCATGACAGCCTTTTTGATATCCTCCCTAAAAAAATAATGCACTTGCTGACTCATAGGCATACCGTTTAAATTGTTAGAAGGAAATAAAAATACCGGCACTTCCCCGACCGGCTTAGGTTTGCGTTTATAGCAAATTCGCAACTAGAACCCCGCTTCTTTTGCCACCAATGTTCTAGCACCCTATCCTTGTTCATTTGCGACCAGAGCCGGATTCGAACCGGCAAGTGTGAGTAGCTTTGCACTAATACCCGGCCGGTATTAAGTCACTTTATTCAAAGGCGCTGGCTGGTGACCAACCTTTGTTTCTCACTTGAATGACTATCGCTCCAGCGTATTTCCAATTCCGCCATCTGGTCAACCGCTTGTTTACATCGAATTGCGATGGTATTTCCCGTTAAGGCGCGGTGACAACAAGCACACCGTCTTTTGCTATCAATGCCGGCCTCGAACCAGCAACACGACCTAAAGGGGCTCTCTAGTTCACGCGTGTACCCACGTTTCGGTATCGGCCACCACTTCGATCAAGATTCAAAATGGGCATTCTCCCGAATTTCTTTCGACCGAGCTTCAACGTTATCCCCTCCGCTGCTTCTGTCAAATAATAATGCAGCAAGCCACGCCCATGGCGTTTTCTAGCCTCTCGTTCTCGTTTTCCTAATCGTTTCTTCGACATAGTTTTTGATCTTGATGGTTGGTTACTTCATTTACTTACTACTGCATGGTGCTCTGCCAATTGAGCGAATCGATAGTTTGGTTTAGTTAACAACTTTCCTTTGCCCTGGCCCAACTACTTTTTTTTAAGGTGATAATATCCAGGTCTTGCTCGTGCTTCACCGGTGCACGCATTGGGTTTGTTGCGGGAGGCGGACTCGAACCACCGACCTCTGGGTTATGAGCCCAGCGAGCTACCTTCTGCTCCACCCCGCTTTGATTACTTTGTAATGTAGCCTGGCTCCACCCTCGGAGTGTCAGCTGCGGATGCGTTTTTAGTGTCTCATCGGCTTCATGGCTTTAGTGGAAGATTTTTTACTCATGCCAAATCGGGCAGCCAGGCGCTGAGGATCATTTAACTCTTGGTCAAGCGTCCGGACTGGCAAAGAGAAATTGACCAGGCTTTCGGACGTGGTACCTAATAAGCAAGCTATCTGCATCAAAATGGCCGCAGGAATATCCTTGGTGGAATTAGTTTTAAGATTAAAATAGGTGGTTAACTGCCGGGCGGTGAGCTTCGTAATTTGAGCCATTTTCACGCGGTAAATTTTCTGCTCCTCCGGTGAAGGTGCCACTTTGGCCATCTGAGCCCATAGCTTGTATTTAAATTCCGCTGCCATGTAATAATATTTAGAAAAACTTTAACTTTTATTTAAGATTGGTACAATATTTATTAAATAAAATATAGTACTTTTATATATCTATAACGGCCTGCTTAGAAGTGTTTCCTTCTTGCTTTCGCTCTAGTTCTTTCACGCTCTCTGCTTTCACTATTGGTTTTGTAAGAAGATCTTGAATGCGGCAGTCAAAGCTGCCAGCAAAGAAAAATAGCTCGTCCACCGATAGATTGTCACCTTTTAAAGTGTAATAAAAGTTTGACTGGCTTCGCTGGAATGTGGTTTGAAACTGCTCTTGTAAGATCAATTTCTGATGATTATTAAGCCTTTCGTAACGCCGCTTAATGTTGTATTTCCTTTCCTCTTGAGGAACTACATTTTTTTGTTGGCTTGCTACCATGGTTTAACTATTTATTTCTAATTTGTGGTAATATTTAAGTCAATATTAACAAATAGGTTGCAAAACTACAAATATGTAGTTACTAAAATGTAATAAAAAATTTTAACTATTTGATAATCAGTAATAAAATTTTAATTAAATGTTGTTAGGCGAAAAGATTAAAGCAGCTGTAGAAGCTTCCGATTTTAGTGCAGAGATGGTTGCAAATTATATTGGAATCAGTTCTGTAAATCTTTATAGGCTATACAAAAAAGATTCTTTTGAAATAAAATATTTAATTAAAATATCTGAATTGCTAAAGGTACCGCTGTCTCAATTTCTCCCAGAAGAAAACGCAAATGTGCCTTCAGGTCCAGTTAACCAACATGGTTTAATTAACACTCTGGGAAATATAAAGAAGCAAAGTATAAAGTCTAATTCCGGCAATGCTGAATCAGATTACTTACCTAGCCAAGTGGATGAAGAAAAGCTGCTGCAGCAAATAGAATCCTTGCATGCAGAAATAAAGAGCTTACAAAAGGAAGTGGCCTTAAAGGATCAGATTATTAATCTTAAGGACCAATTAATTGAACAATTTAAAAAATAATTACCCACAATGGTTTTAAGCAGTCAAGAAATTTTAAGTATAGTTTCTATACTAATAACCGGGTTGGTAGGCACTGTACTTTATAATCAAAACCAAAGACAGAAGGAGCTTATTGATTCATTAACTAAAGCAATGGATTCTATGAGTAAAATGAATCAGTTGTTTGATCCGGTAAAGCTAGGCCAGTACTTAGAACTAATGGTTGAAAAAGCTAAAGTAGAGAATGAAAAAATTCATAATGATAAGTTACAGCAGGCAACTTTGGCTCACGAGAAAAAAGTACAAGAAGAAGTAAACAAAACCTTCAGCTTTTCAAAGGAATTGTATTTAGACGTAAATAAAGATTTTGGAGCTGCCTTTGAAGAATTGATAAGCATTCCTATAGGAATATTAATTAAGATGAATAACGAGGAGAGAGAAAACCAACTGAAATTTTATCCTAAAAGTGGTTTTTTTATTAAGACTGCAATTGAAGCATTTGAAAAAGGTCACATTAAACCTAATAGTAACCCCGATGCTTCTGGGCATACTCCTTAACTTTTAAATAAGAAGATTCATCGGTGTATCCATTTTTCAAAATAAACCCGAACTCTTCATCAAAGTCGTTGGACGCCGGTTTATTCCGGATTTCAGTAGAAGCACCAGGTAAATCATGATATTCTAAGCTCAATTTTACCCCCTTATCTAACAACGTATCAATAATGTTTAATAATGCTTCCCACTCCTCCGCAGAAAGATTCTCTCTAACATTATGAGGTTGCATCACTATCAATCGCTTTTTTATTGATTTAGATTCTGTTTGAGTAGTGTTCGAAATTGCTTGGTCAGTATTCATATAGGATTGTTTTTTAAGGTTAGTTGTATTCTGCTCAGACAACCTTGATGGTAAATGGGATGCCTTGAAAAGTAAATTGAACAAAGCTGTTTTCATCCACAAATTGTTCGATTTCGGCTTCATTAACCTCCATATTAATTTCCGCCAATCCTTCCTTAATAGTGTATACTAGCCAGCTCTGGAATGAGGGAAATGCCGGAAAAATATCTTTAGCAGGTTGTACTAAATCACATTTATAAACTGGATTCTCCATGACGAAATTTAATTATGTAAACTTTTTAAACTTAGAAAAAGATCAGGTTTTGAAATTAAAATTAATTGAACTAGACGACTGGATTTATGTTCGTCGCGTCAGTAAAAGTTTATTTAAACCGGCTCAACCTACTTTTACTCCAACTACAAAAATTAACCTGGATGTAATCAAAGACCTGGATTTATACAAGGAAGACATTAACGATTTAGACAATCGCTATGAGCTTAAGGTAGAACCAGAGGAGGTTGAACAGTATGAATTAATAAATATATATGATAACGACTTACCCAACAATAATTTGATGTAAAAACAAAAAACATTTACACGCTCTGGCTTTATACCATACAAGAACTATTTCTCACCAACCCAACCAGTAAGGTTTATTTTAACTCATGACTCATTTTATACCGCTTACCAACTTAGTACCATTAATCGCAATTACCGGTGTTGGCATCATTGGCAACATCAAAGAACAAAAAATATACAATGCTCACCTTCAGGCACAAAATGCGCAAGTTCGGGAGCAAATATAACAAATACCGAATATTTATCGGAAAAATACATTAAAGAAATCGAATATTTAAAAAAAGAAATTGCTTTAAAAGATATCATCACATCCCAGGAGCAATTAATAAATCAACTGACCAATGGAAAATAACTACTCCCGGACAAAAATGCTGCAGGAAGCATTGGACCACTCTAGCCTTACCATGGAGGATTTAGAAGAAAAGCTAAATATGCCCTTCCTGGAAATTTATTCTAAACTGGAATCACCGGATCATGAAATAAGCACTCCCATCATCCGGACCGTCTCTGATGCTTTAGGAATTCCGGATGCTTACTTCTTTGATGGATTACGATACAATGAGCATGGGCAATTAGTACCAAACTCTCCAAGCAATTATGTAGATGGCTGGAAGGATGAAATCTAAATAATTGATAACCAAATAGTGAATTTTTGCCGTCAGTTTTGCCGTCAGTTTCCAGGGTAAAAATTGGCATTTTAACATAAAAAATAAACTCAAATAGTGCCCTAGAGCCTATTTAGAGGCAATTTACAATATAGTGCAACGGGTTCGAATCCCGCCACTCCGACAAAAAAGGCCTTAAACTTTATGTTTAAGGCCTTTTTTATTGTTGTTCAGTTTCACCTGATTCTTGATCACTTGGTAAGTATTGATAGAGTTATTTTCTTGATTACAATAATATGCTTCCCGCTAAATATTAAATCTATCCGACGTAAATGCCAGATTATAATCTTTGCCATTTAGCTTATTTCCACTTAAATAGTTAGAGTTACCATTAAAGGAATATTAGGCTACCACAATTATTAAATTTTGAAATTTTCTATCAAGTAAGTGGCGCTTAATACCCGCCGCCAAAGTGCATAAAGCGCGCTAAGTCAACGCATAACTTTTGCATTTATGTAAGCTTCCCTGAAAATAGAACTGTTTGAGAAGAGAAAAAAATTTAACTTAGAACAGTGCTTATGAAAAGAAAAACCTTCAGTCCCCAACAAATTGCCAAAATCCTTAAGGAGTTTGAGGAAGGCAAAAGCGCCGCCGAGATTAGCCGGGAGCATGGCCTGAGCCAGGCAGCTTTTTACAAATGGCGGCAGCGCTACAATGGCATGGATGCCACGGAACTCAAACGGCTCAAGGACTTAGAAGAAGAGAACCGACGGCTGAAAGCCATGTACGCCGAACTAGCCTTGGATCTAAAGCTAGCCAAAGAAATCATTGAAAAAAAGCTTTGAAGCCCTGCCAAAAGCGACAGCTCGTGGAAGAGGTGTACCAGCAACCACAAGCCGGCATCAGTAGGGCGTGCCGGGTATTGAACTTAAGTAAGTCGGTTTACTACTATCAAGTTGTTAAAGATAACCAGCCGCTGGAAGAAGCTTTACGGCAGAAAGCCGAGCAGCATCCCCGCGAAGGCTTTTGGAAAGCTTTCAGGCGGTTGCGCCAAGAAGGTTATCTCTGGAATCATAAACGGGTTTATCGCATTTACAAGGCTATTGGATTGAATATCCGGCGCAAAGCGAAAAGGCGCTTACCCGCCCGCACTCAACAGCCCTTGCAAGTACCAGAGTCGTTGAACCACACTTGGTCGATTGATTTTATGAGTGATGCTTTGGAAAACGGGCGAAAGTTCCGCTCCTTCCATGTCCTAGATGATTTTAACCGAGAAGCACTGCACATGGAGGTAGACTTTTCGTTGAAGAGCAATCGGGTAGTCTGGGTACTTAATCATTTGATCAGGCGAAGGGAAAAACCAAAACAGATTCGAATGGATAATGGACCAGAGTTTATTGCTAGCTTAATGACGGAATGGAGCCAGATGCAAGGCATTGAGTTGATTTATATTCAACCCGGCAAGCCGACCCAGAATGCTTTTGTGGAACGCTTTAATGGCACTTTCCGGAGGCAGGTGCTAGATGTCTACATGTTTGAAAACCTGGAGGAAGTAAGAGAAATTACTTCTACTTGGGTAAACGACTATAACCATAAACGACCACATGATGCTTTAGCCGGAATGCCACCCAGTGAGTACGCCAGAAAAAAACAATTAGAACTAATATTATCTGCTTAACCAAATTTATACTTTTACCCAGTTCTAATAATGGGAAGCCGACATTTAGGCGTGGGTAATTTTCTTATTGGATGATTAGTGGGACCTGAAAATTGACAGTTCTTTGCCCGTCTTCAACTTCAGTGCCTTTTATTTCTATGTATGTTTTGCCCGTTGTCTCTAACTTTCCAATAGTTATTTTGTAGAGCTTCATTTGTAAATCCTGAAAGTCGGCTGCTGTCTTTATTTACTCTTGTTCCTAATTCGCTTCTTCAAACCGCCAAGAAAAACCTTGCCATTTACTTCTCAATCCATTGTCCGCTGTATTGATATTTACAGACTCAGGTTTAGGTAACTCTATTTTTCCAAATTTTGCAGTCAGTTCATTTAAGTTTATTGATAGTTCGTCAAGGACTTTTAATCTACCAGAGCCTACAAAGGTTATCTTGCACTCAGAATACTTAATTGCAACGGTTTCAGAACTGCTTTTAGTCATATTCAAGCTATTTGGATTCTTTGGCAGGTTCACAAACTCTTCATACTCTTCTTTTGTCAAGCCAAGCTGTTTGCTGTATGGTAGTGGCTCTCCTGTCTTTACCTTTCGTTGTTGTTCTATGAACCAGTCAGGATTTTTTTGCACCGCAGCTTGAAGCTTTTGCATGAGAAGTTGAGCTTTAGGATCCATTTCTATCTTATCTATAATATCGACATGATACTGTCCTTTTGGCAGGAGAATTATAATGTCTTCTTTTGTATTTCCTGTTAAAGATTTGCTATTTCTTCTTTCTTGTGCATGGCTGCAACTAAACAGAAAGAGTAACACAACTAAGTTTATTATTTTTTTCATATTTGTTTATTATCCTAATGGCTGGGATAAACGATGGGCGAAGACTGACATTTAGGTTTTGTTACGGTTGTTTTTTCTATTCACCGTATTCCAAAAGTGTCATTAAACCTTGGCCATCTGTTGTAGCAAATTCTGATTCTTCTTTTCCGTTCGAGATTTTTATAGCTTGATAATGTCCAGCAATCTTTAGGGTATTCTTTTTAACTAATAAATTATCCAGCTTTTGTATAAATTCTTGAGTTTGAAATCTAAGGATTGTATCTTTTGCTCCACCCAGCATATTTTTAATGTGGCTTCTTAATTCTAAACTATCATTTTCTGCTAGTAATGAAGAAGTAATTATGTATCTACCATTATGACTATTGGTAAGATTGATGCTTATTCTTTTGTTGTCCAGGCTAATATAACTTTTCACTAATTTCACTGCCTTGGCAAAAGAATCATTTTGTAGTTCAAAGTAAGTTTGAGCAGATAGTGCTGAAAAGCTCAATGCACAAAGTAAAAGCGCATAAAGTAGATTTTGTTTCATAAAATAACAGCTAACGTCTTGGCTAAGGTATGCCTTGGTGTGCTTTAGGTGTGGTTAGGGGTAGAGATTGTTATTCCATCTATTGCAATAAAAAAATCATATTCTCAACTCCATTTGCTCTAGTTATTGGAATATAAAATTTAATCTGACTATTTGTTTCTTCCACTACAATATATGTATCGCTATATTTATCGCTGTCGATGAATAATTCTTTTGTCTTTCTGTTAAAAGTGTAAGTTTGAGTTACCTTTAGTGTCTCGTTTATTCCGCAGTGGTCATTATTTCTAAACCATTCTAATTTCCCTTCTGAACCAAATTTGAAAGTGTCATCTTTTTCACAATCAGCTACAGCATAATAAACATTTGCGCCTGGTGGATTAGTAGATGGGTTTTTATCAATAAGGCCTCTCTTCCAAATTTTGGATCTCCATAAATTTGGAGCACTTTCGCTGTCTTTCTTACAACTTGCAAGAGCCAAAGCCATTGAGAAAATAATTACTAAGCGCGTAAATTTCGTTACATTTAACATAATCTTCGGTTTTTTATTTATATCTACAAATTTGCCACATAACGTACTAGGCTATGTGGCGGCGTAGCTGCCATATAGCTTGTGTTAGAGCCAGTTTTATTTAAGATTATTTTCTTTTATGTCCATAAACACAATTTCTGAATTCCCAATATCTTCAATAATATTTTTCTTAATTAAAAAAGAGGTTTTATTGCCATTTTTCAATAATTTTCTAGGGGCATTAGAGAAAATAAAAATAGTGTCCCGTTTTAAAGAATAACCTCCTTTTAATTCATAATTATTTGAATTAGCTAATCCCGAATTAGATATTTTAAATGTACTATCTGCATAAAGTATTAGGCTTATTCCTCCTAATGGCGCTTCTCTGGTAGCAATAAAAACTACTTCTTTTTCCTCTTTTGATTCTGTAGAAGTATTTCTTTCAATGGCAGGTGCAATAATTAGGAAAAGTATTGTTGAAAAAAAAGTAAGTGCTGCTCTCTTTATTGCCCTTTTCCTATTTCTAAATAAACCTATTATTAGGAAAGTAACTGTTAGGAGTATTCCAACTAAAGCAACAATAGCTGTTATCATTAAGGTTTTCCATTTTTAAATTGTACCTAACGGTTAGTATAAACGACGGCGAAGGCCGTCGGCCGATGCTGGCGTTTATACAATGTTAGCTGCTGTAATTTTTATTTTTTTAATCTGTTCACAAACTTCTTCAGCAACTCCACAGCATCAAATGGTTGCTGTGCGCTATCCTGTTTTTGTGAGCTGTTTATTTCTGTTAAACTAAAGTCACCATTTTCCAGAAAAGTAATAGAGTAAACTCCAGTTCCGTCGTCTATTGTTGTCGGTTTGCAACCAAATGAGCTAATAAATACAATCAGGCCTGTCACACCACCGTATGGATAGCCAAATGGATAGTATTCGAGCCTTCCTTTTCCAGTCGAAATTTTAAAGCAATCTATATACTCAATATCGTAATCAGTTTGCAACAAGTTTGTCAATGAGTAAAAGTGCCAAGTAACTTCATCTAGTTCTGCAGTCTTGAAGTTAGGCCTTGGCTCATCGTCGGAAAAGTAGAAAGTGCTTAATGAGTAGTTAGGAAAGGTTTTAAGCCAGAAATTATCTTCTTTAGGTCTTCCAGTATTTTTTGCCTCCTTTATATGCTCAAAAGTTGAATACAAATCTTCATAGCTTTTCTCTAATGGAATATCAAATTCAATATAGCAATTCTGATTCTTCATTTTTATTTATTGCAGCTAACTAGCAGATAAACGGAGTTATTCCATATATCCTCCAAATATAGCTGGATATATGGAATAATATTAAAAAAAACATATATAAATCAATTTTACTTTTTACTTAGTTATTGATAAAAGTTGATTGTCTTAAGAAGTTGTTTGAGGATTAAAATACCTGTTATAGAAGCTGTAATGCCTGCAACTCAGTCCCTGCATTGGCTCCAGGCTTTTATGCGGCGCTGCCGGCAATTTTTTTCGGTTCTATTTGCACGTTCGTTTGGCCAACTGAGTCGCTGGTTAGTTGGAAGAGAAGACATCTCCTATAGAAGTACAAACCTCCGTTACCCTTTGCGGCACAATTTGGGGCACGATCAGCTTACTATTTCTAGTTTTACGCCACTCACCAGAGCATCTTAGTAACTAGCCTGCCGTTAATTGTTATCTGAATTAGTAACCACCTCCAGCTTTTTAAAATTTTCAAAAGCTACGCCAGTGTTACTGTTGGTGTTGCTTCTTATTGGTAACTACCAGGTTGATATTTAATTACTTCTGAGTTTAGAGAAATCTGAGCCTTAGTTAACAAGGTGAACCCGAAAACAATTAATCTTGATAAAGCGATCTACGCGCCAGGGGAAGTTGCGTATTTCTGCAGCAAAGCAGCCAGTTTTTCATCAACGTTTTCTTCCACAATGCCGCCGTGGTAGCAAATGATTTTTCTGGGTCGCAGTTGTTTTATTCTTTCCGCCGATTTAATTGCCTGGGGTAAGTCCAGGGTGAACGCGGGGTTGGCAATGTCGAAGCCCTGATCCGCTACTACCAAGGCATCATTGGCAATTAGTAGCTGCTCCGAAGCAATGTAAAAAGAAATATGCCCTTGGGTGTGCCCCGGCGTAAAAAGAACTTCTATTTCTTCGTCAATCTTTTGGTTGTCGCTTAAAAGTCCATCTACGGCGGTTCGTTTAATATTTTGTAACCGTCGGATAAATTCTTTCGCCCATTCCTGATGCTCTGGAGGCAGATTGATTAATGAATTTTCTGCTTGCTGCAACCTTTCGGATTTTAATTCACCCGAGATAGCAGGCGCTTCTACGTAACTGCTGTATATTTTAAGATTTGGATTTTGGTCTTTAAATAAGGTAAGCGCGCCCAGGTGGTCAATATCATCGTGCGACAGCAAAATAGCGTGCAAATCTGTTATGGCTACCTGTAATTTGGCTAATTCTCTAACAAATTCCGTGAACGTTTCCTCGTAACCACAATCAACGAGGTATTTCTTTTGATTAAGTTCTATCAAGGTCGGAAACAAAATTTCTTCGCGGCCCTGTACCACCTGGCAAATTTTAAAAGTATGAACCTTTATCATAAATTTTTAAAATTTTTCCCGTTTTAAATCATGTGCATAATGGTAGCCAAGCTAGCTATTTTTCCGGATGCTCCTTTGGCAAACCAGGTTTGGCTACAGGTAAGTAAACTGTTTCATTCTCCTATTCTTTTCCGGAATTCAGGATTTCGTCGGTAAAATGCGCTTTTTGCTTGGGTTGCGCAAATTTGTCGGCGTTGTAGTTTTGCGAGTTGCCCTTCGGGATGGTTAAGGAAACCCAGCTATTAGGGGCGAGCATTTTACCCAGAAATACAATTTGCCCCACGTGGTACGGATAATGGGCCAGCTGCCGATTGATGGCTTCCATTACCGTATGGCCTTGGTTGCGGATGTAAATAATTTTGTCGAGGTCATCGGGGTGTAAGGCTTTGATGGCCTTGAGCAAACAATCCCAACCGGCATTCCATTTTTCCAGCATTTCCTGGCGGGTAGTAATGTCGTTTTCAAATTCGGCATCGCGGTTGCGCCATTCTTTTTCGCCATCTGAGGTTAAAAAGTCGGTCCAGCGCGAAAGCATATTGCCCCACAAATGCTTTACAATGGTGGCAATGCTGTTACTATCCGGGTTATACTGCCAAAACAAGTGCTCATCTGCTAGTTGCGCAAACGTTTTATCACCCAGCAATTTGTAGTACTCCAATTGCTTGCGTACGCTTTCTAAATAATCGTTTGTCATAGGATTTAAAATACAAGGGTCCTAAATAATCTATTAAATTACAATATAAGATAGGTGTGAAACAGCGCAAAAGCTAACATGCCACTACTTTAATTTACTGAACCTTTGTGGGTTGAATTTTTCACTACTACGATTAATGAAACGTATTATTACTCTCCAAGTAAATGAGCGCCTCAGCAAGTTGGTTTAGACCTAAAAACATTAAACCAATTTGAAATAGACTGGTAACCTAAAATTGCGGTAAATTTTTAAATTCAGGTTAGTTCTGGCAAGTACTTGATCCCTACAGTCGCCAACATTAAAACTATATCCGGTATGTTCCTTGGTTTATAGCCGTGGTAATTATCCGGCGAATTTCTTCTGGGTTTTGTTCTGCGGTCGGGAGCACATGCCGCTCCAGTTCTCCCAGCGCCACAAATTGCTGGTGAAGTGCCGAAATAACAACAGGATTGGTAAGAGTATTCCCGCCGCGTTCCTGGCACCGTTGAATAGCTAGGGCGAGCGGCGGGCGTAATACCAGGTAGTGTAGCGGTACTTGCAGTATCCGGAATAGCGGCAAAAACCAAGGCCCTATTATGCCATCCAGCACCACAAAATATCCACCCCGGGCATATTCTTCGGCCGCCCTGGCGAGTACCTGCATCACTACTTTGTTTTGCTCGTGGGCTTCCGGTAAGTAAGGGTCAATGGTTCCCTGCTTAATAAAATGCCAGAAATCATCGGCGGGCAAGTGCACTTTAGAACAACCGGGTTGCTGGGCGAGCATTTGTGCCAGGGTGGTTTTCCCGGAACCCGGCGGCCCAGACAAAATCAGCAGATTGCCCGCCCAAGAGCCTGTTTTGTTTTTGCCGGTTTTAGACATGGCTTCGCTATTTTGGCCTAAGTGCCTGTATGTAAACTATTCGTTGTTGCAGTATAGATCTTTGCTCCTATTCTAAAGGTCAGCGTATATAAGCACAAGAACAAGCACAAATAAATTAAATATTACAATTAGTTAATGATTTCGGCTTTTGGATCGGCCCGTAACCGCGCTATGTTTTCGCGCCATTTTTGGTGTTCTTCCGGGGTTAATCTTACCCAATCGGTTACTTCGCCCACAATTTTTAAGGGAGACCGGCTGCGGTACGAACGCGTGGGGTTACCGGGAAATTTCTTATCCGTTACGTTTGGGTCGTTTTCAAAACTTCCGGTTGGCTCTACCAGGTAAACTCTGGGTGGTCCTTCTCCCGGCACCAATTCCGCGGCCAAACCTGCTCCTGCTACTAAAGCCGTGAAATAGATATGGTTCATAATAATGTCCGGGTTATAGTTAGATTTAAAGCCGGCAGTCAGAAAATCACCTACGCGCAAATCGGCTTTGGTACCGTGATAAAAAGGTCCGGTGTCTAATACTGGAGTCTCTTCGGTAGTTTTCATAATTCTTTGCTATTTAACTGGTTAATGGTGCGGTTCATTAATTTAATGTATTGGCCAAAATAGGTTTCCAGAACCCGTAGCTCTTCTGCCGAAAATGTGGCAATCAGTTCTTCTGTATTTTTTTGGAAATCCTGGTAATACGGCTGCAGCAGCGCCCGTATTTTTTCCTCATCGGGAACAATAAAAACCTTACGCCGGTCGGTTTTATCAAATTGCCTTTTTACAAGTTGCTTTTTCTCGAACCGGTCAATTAAGCCCGTTACTGCTCCGGTTGTTAAACCCGACAGTTCAGCTAACTCACCCGCCGTTAGTTTTCCCTTTTGCAGAAAAAAGCCCAAATACTTATGATCAGTCGCGGAAAAACCAGCTTGCCGGGCAATGGTTTCGTGCATTTGCAAGGCAGTATAGGCGTACTGCTGGCTCAGCTTTCTTAATTGAATAACCTGATCATTCATTAAATTTATCTTTATTACTAAATATCTTACTCACAAAGATAATCAAGATTATTGTTTAGTAAAAACCCTTTTGCATTTTAATCAATGATTTGCCGGTGAAATAAAGAGTTATTGCTTAATAAAAACCGGTAATTGAGTAAACTTGTTTTTTTTAAAATTTACAATTTACAGACCGCTTTTGCTACCCACATTTCTATCAGTATGTTACTGTTGCCCAGTTGCCATCGGCCTCAGGTAAAAGCAGATCTTAAGAATAAAAAAATTCAAAAATCAGGTTGAATAACAACTTTTCTATAATCCAGGTAAGTACCTCGTTTTTAAATGAATAAGTTATCTTATTTTTTATTTCTTACGTATTTATACAAACAGCAAATAAATGCGGATTTAACCTAAAATTTGAAAAAACTATGGCTCAAAGCACAGTATCAACCGAAAGTTACGGCGTCCGCTACGGCCTGATTGCGGCAGTGGTTATGATTGCCTACTTCCTGTTCATTAACATGATTAATTTACAAGATGTGGAGATTGTCCGGTTTGCCAGTAATATCTTTATTATTCTGGCAGTAATGTGGGCAATTTATTCTTTTAAAAACAACTACCGCGGTCCGGTACCCTACTTACCCGGCTTAGCCGTTGGTTTTTTGGTGGGTTTAATTGGGTCGGTGGTATACGCCTTTTTTATTTACGTGTATGCCAAATTCCTGAATCCGAACTACGCCACCGTACTTAACACCCAGGATTATTACGGCTCGGTATTAAGCCCCATGATGCTGGCCGGAGCCATTACCATTCTGGGAACCGCCGTGGGCACCATGACGGGCTACATTCTGATGATGGCCTACGATAATTCAGGCGCTCGCACCACGGAATAAACAAGTAAAAAACCCAACCCATTACTATAGCAAAAGCCGGTTCATAACCGGCTTTTTTTGTGCTTAATTTTTTAATTTTTTCAAATTTTGTGATAAAACATGGCAGGGTAAAAGCACTTAATTAAGCCGGCGAAGCGGAATCGGCCTCAAGATAAGATGCAAACCCGGAAGAAGTTTAGGGAATAGAACACAAATTTCTATCTTCGCTTTTCACCTCCTAGCCCGACCCGGATGACCAACACGTATTATCTGTTAGCCCTTCTGATTGTTAGTATTGGTTTTATTATCTGGATTACGGCTTATAAAAAAGTAAACGCGTTTTTTGCTTTGCTGTTAGCGGCTTTGGGCGTAGGCGCGCTTAGTGGCTTGCCTCTCGCGGAAATAGTTACGGTATTAAAAACCGGGTTTGGCCATACCATGGAAAAAATTGGCTTGCTAATTATCTTTGGTACTACCCTGGGCGTTATTCTGGAACGAACCGGCGCTACCATCAGCATGGCCAATGCCATTCTGCGGCGCGTAAAAGAAGAAAATGCGCCGGTCGCCATTGCCTTAACCGGTTTTATTATTGGCATTCCCATTTTCTGCGACAGCGGTTTTATTATATTAAGCGGCTTAAATCATTCGTTGGTAAAAAAATCACACCACCGTATGCCTGTGATGGCGGCGGCTTTGGCTACTTCGTTATACGCGGTGCATTGTTTGGTACCGCCCCACCCGGGCATAACGGCGGCCGTGGGTACCGCTAACGGCGATTTAGGTTTAGTAATGTTGTGGGGCTTAGGGCTGGCAATACCCGCGGCAATAGTAGGTTATTTCTGGAGCGTGGGACGCGGCAAACACATAGAACACGCTTACCTGCAGCCAAAAGCGGAAACAGAAACAGAAGAATTTAAAAAATTGCCTTCGGCGGGCCTTTCTTTTTTGCCGGTTATTTTACCCATTGCTTTAATTGCTTTAAAATCTGTGATGTTGCTTCTGGTTAATGGGGCAGCAGTACAAGAGCAGGTAGTTTGGCAAATTCTTTCGTTTGTGGGCGAACCCGTTATTGCCCTGGCTATTGGTATTATTACATCTTTTTCACTGATACAGCCAGAATTTAAAAAAAACATATCGCCCTGGCTCACGGATGGCGTAGACAAAGCCGGAATGATTCTGGCCATTATTGCTGCCGGGGGCATGTTCGGCGAAATGTTGCAGGCAACCGGCATGGGTAAAAATTTAGGAAACCTGCTGAGTGGCTTATCACTGGGTATTTTTTTCCCGTTTTTAATTGCCACTATTATTAAAACGGCCCAAGGCTCTTCTACGGTAGCGGTAATTACGGCGGCTTCGCTGGTAACTCCCCTGCTCCCGGATTTGGGCCTGCAAACGCCCACCGCATTAACCCTGGCTATTCTGAGTATGGGCGCCGGTAGTATGCTCATCAGTCACGCCAACGACGCGTATTTTTGGGTAATTAGTCGCTTTTCTAACCTCGAAACGGCCGCTACTTTAAAAGTATACAGTGTAGCCAGTATTTTTATGGGAATAACGGTGCAACTGCTCATATGGGGTGTAACCTGGTTCACAACTTAGTTTTGCCATTTGCTTTGGGTTAAACTTGCCAGTAAAATTACTTTAGCTAATGCAGACGTTTGCTTAAAATCTACCATGAAATAGAAATAAATGAGGAATGAATCAGGGTACACCCAAAAAAACTTGGCTTTGGCCGAAACCTTAATCCAGCTTTTTAGTTTTATAAACAGGCAAATTTAACGCTGCGATTTTAGCCTGTTTCTTAGCAATTAGGATTCTTCGCTTTTCCACTGCAAAAATCCGGCTGAAGGTTAATCTAATTTTCAGCGGCATTTCTTTCTTTCATCTTTCTTCCGGAATATTCCGGTATCTCTTTCTTATTCGGGGCATAGTTATTACCGCAAACTATCAAGACTTTAAATTTTTGAGGCAAGTTTTTAAAAATTGACATTTTTGAATGCTTACCCCATTTAATATAAACTTAATATTAGAATTAAAACGCGATTAAAGACAGATTAAAGCAAAATTAAAACGACTTAATTAAAAATTAAAATTTAATTAAATTTACATACAACTTTAATTTTATTTTAAGGCTTTATCTTATTATTTATGGTATTTTCATTAAAACAGCATTAAAAGTAAAGCAATTTTTAAAAGATATCGATTTTAATCAACTTTTAACCTCCCTTTAATAGCATATTAATTCCTGCAGTTCAACTTTGCACACTTCCCTTTATCAAAGGTTATCGCATCTAAAATAATGAACTGTGAAAAAAATAATAATCCCTACTGACTTATCTACCCGGTCGTTAGACTTAATCAAGTACGGTCTGCAAATAATGAAAGGCCAGACTTGCCAGATTATTCTGCTGCAACTGATTCCTCTGCCGGATTCCATTACGGAATTAATAATGTTGCCGCGAGAAGAAGAAACTCTGGCTAATATTAATACGCCGTTCCACAAAGCCCTGGAACGAATTCGAAAATTATACGCCATTGAAATTAGTAGCCTAGAGGTAGTACCGCTGTATGGGGGTAATGCTTTAAAAATTCGCAACTTTATCGACAACCATGGTATTGATTTAGTGCTGTGCCCGGTGGCAGATACCCATTATGCCGACCCGAACAGCGGTGAAACCTTTAGTTCTTTAATTAAAGATGTGTCGTGCCCGGTGCTGTACATTCCCAGTGAATTAGACTCGTTGCAATTCCGCAAAATTGTGTACCTGCTCGATACCGACGATAAGTACACTTTGCTCTTGCACGATTTACTGCTAAACCTCACGGCTGGCACCGATTACTACGTAACCTTTTTAATCATTTTTAAACCCGAAAGCGCCCGGGGTAAGCTGGAACAGGTATTAAATAAAGTATACCGCAACGAAAAGCTGAAAGGTGTAAACTGCTCCGTACATCTTATCCAGGAAAAAGATTTTAAAGGGGGTGTTTACACTTTCGTGGAAGAATTTAAAACCGATTTACTGGTAACCGGCCGGAAAAAGAATTTGCTTGGTAATTTATTTACCCGCAAGCGCATTTCCAAAGATGTAGCCAAACACACTAAGGTTCCTTTTTTGACCATTTCTTAAAGTTTTTCCGCTTAAAGGCATCCTGCCGTTCTCACCTTAGATTAACTACTATGCTACTGAAAAAGAAAATTCCGATATCTTACGTTTTTGGGAAAGTAAAATACGAAATCAGTTTTGTACTTATATATGCTACCCTTATTGGCGTTTGGGATAAATACTTTCATACCATTAATATTCATATCCCATTGAGCGTACCCATGATTTTGGGCACGGTACTGTCCCTGCTGCTCGCTTTTAAATCGAATCAGGCTTACGACCGCTGGTGGGAAGCCCGCATTGTGTGGGGCGCCATTGTAAACGACTCGCGCACCCTAACCCGTCAAATTTTAAATTTTATGGCCGATCCGTACGTGTCGGTAAACGTGAAAAATTTTCAGGATCGTTTTGTGAACCGGCAAATTGCCTGGTGCTACAGTTTGGGGCAGTCGCTCCGCAACCAAATACCCACCCAACAACTGGATAAATACCTGGAACCGCATGAAATGGAATTTATCAGTAAACACGACAACGTACCCAACGCGCTACTGCAACTGCACGCCCGCGATTTAAAAAACATACTGGAAGAAGGCCAGATCAACAAAATCCAGCAATTGGCCTTGGATGAAACCCTTACCCGGCTTTGCGACTCTATGGGAAAATGCGAAAGAATTAAAAACACGGTATTTCCGGCCACCTACAGCTTATACATTCATTTTTCGCTGTTTGTATTTATATTATTACTGCCATTTGCGCTCCTGGAAACCTTTGGGTTATTCCAGGTTCCGATGATCGCAACCATTGCTTTATCGTTCTTTTTAATCGAGAAAATGGCAATTCACTTGCAGGATCCGTTTGAAAATAAACCTACCGATACGCCCATGACCACCATTACGCTCACCATTGAACGTAACCTGAAACAAATGGTGAACGACAACAAAATACCCGAAAAAGTACCTGCCGATAAGTTCTACGTTTTGTAATTGGATGTTAGATATTGATTTTAGATGTTCAGGTATGATTGCAAAAACGCCACCATCTGGGCTAATAATGTAATCTGGTACTGATGTTTGTTCGACAAGTTTGGATTAACAGGCATACGATTTGTTTTAAAAATTTACTTTCCTGTTTTTATTTTGAACAGCCGGGGCCTTAAACCTGGCTGTACTTTTATTCTAAAACTGGAATAAGAGTAAAAATTGAAATTTTAAATATCCTTAATTCTGGGCACTTTGCTACCTTCTACATCTTTAGGTATAAGTAGCCAAATAATCAGATACACCACTATACTTGCTGGTTTTACTTAGATTTATAATCATAAATAAATTAATTAGTTGTCATCTCATTATAGCATACTTTAAAAAATTTAAATTAAAATGAACAGGCATAAAACCAGAACAAAGCATTGGTTATTTGCTTATGTCCTTTATCTTTGCCCCGATACTATCTAGAAGTGTACCGTTTTAAAAACTATATCGCCCTGTTTTTACTGCTTTTGTTTGTGCGCGTAATTGTGCCGGAAGCAGCGGTACTGGCTTTGCACACCCACGAACATACCCAGGACAACCTGGATAAAATGGATACGGGATTAAAACTGGAAAAAGCCCACACCCATTGCCATACAGATAATATTTACAATACCCCTTTCTCGCCAGCATACGGCACCGTTACTTACCCAACTCCGGTTACTTTTACCCAAACCTACGCCGCTTTAACCGGCTTTGCCTGGCAATTTACCTTTCCGAATAATACCGAGCTCCGTGGTCCGCCGGTAGTTTAATTTTTTCTTTTAACGGTACAGATTACCTCTACCCTGTTTTATATGTAAACGGCGGTTTGTTTGGCTATTCTTATTTTTTAGTTCTTATCTGGTAATCTGCCGCTAGCCTATCTATTTTTTTATTTCCGCCAGTAGAGTTTCCGGTTCTCCGGAGAAAGCTGCGCGTTTTTAAAATTTTAAAAATGATCAAGTATTTTTTCTTGGGGTGGCTGCTGCTTGGCAGTGGGCCACTTTCCGGGCAAATTCTGTCGTCGGCTACCCCAAACTGCGGCCTTTCTTTATCCGGCACAGTATCGGATCAGCACCACGGACAAGCCTTGCCCGCCGCTACCCTGGTACTGGAAGAACTTAACCAGGCCGTACAAACCGATGCCGACGGGCATTACCATTTCCATGGTTTATGCCCGGGCGTTTACCACCTGAAAACCACTTACGTGGGCTTTGAAACTGTGCAGCAGGAAATACGCTTGTTGGCCTCAGCTAACCGGAATTTAAAATTACATCCTACTGCAACCGCTCTAAACGCTGTACAAGTGGTGGGGCAAAAGCAAGTACCTACCCCCACCCAAGCTTCGGGTAAATTAGAAGGTCAGCAACTGGAACAAACCCGCGGCGAATCACTGGGTAAAGCGTTGGAACAACTGGCCGGCGTTACTACGCTCAACACGGGGCCTAGTATTTCCAAACCGGTAATTCATGGGCTGCACAGCAACCGGGTATTACTTTTAAACAATGGCGTTCGGCAGGAAGGCCAACAATGGGGCACCGAACACGCCCCGGAAATTGATGCCAGCGTAGCCTCGCGGTTAACGGTAGTAAAAGGGGCGGCCGGCGTACGCTACGGCTCCGATGCCATTGGCGGGGTGGTGTTGGTAGAGCCAGCTCCCTTGCGCGACTCTGTAGGTACCGATGCCGTTATTAATTTGGTAGGCATGAGCAACAACCGCATGGGCCAAGTGAGCGGTGTGGTAAATCATAATTTTAAAAAATGGCCGGCCTGGAGCTTACGGGCCCAAGGTACTTTAAAAAGAGGCGGTAATACCCGTACTCCCAATTATTTTTTAAAAAATACCGCTTTTGCGGAGCAAAACTTTTCGGCGGCGATGGGCTACAACCAGGATAGCCATGGCGTAGAAATTTACTATAGCCAGTTTAATACCCGTTTAGGAATTTTATCGGCTTCGCACATTGGCAATTTAACCGATTTGCAGCGGGCCATTGACAGTCCGGTACCCCTGGAAACCTCCGGGTTTAGTTACCAGATCAATCGCCCCTACCAACAGGTACAGCACCAATTGTTAAAAATAAGCGGTTACTTGAATACCGGCGAAGCAGGTAAACTTACCTGGCTTAGTTCTTTTCAGGAAAATAAACGGGCCGAGTACGACAAACATTTGCCCCGCAACAACGAACAAGCAGCTCGTAATTTACCCGAGTTAGATTTACAATTAAGTAGTTTTTACAACGAGTTGGCCTGGGAGCATCGTTCTTTCCGGAATCTTACCGGCACCATAGGCCTAACCGGCATGGTACAGCGCAACCAATACAGCGGCCGCTTTTTTATTCCGAATTATTGGAATTATACGGGCGGGATTTACTGGCTGGAAAAATGGCAAAAGAATAAATGGCTCCTGGAAGCGGGCGCTCGCTACGATTACCGTTTCCTGGATGTAATATTTTACGAAGGCAAACAACGCACCGAGCCGCAGTTTACTTACCATAATTTTTCCGGCACTTTGGGTGGGGTTTACGAGCTCAATCATCACGTATCGTTCCGGTTAAACGGGGGCACGGCGTTTCGTTCGCCTAACGTAAATGAGCTATTCAGCAATGGTTTGCACCACGGCACGGCTTCCATCGAGATAGGCGACCAAAACTTAAAACCCGAAACGGCCTACAATCTGGTGGCCACCGCGGTTTACCAAAGCACCCAAAAGTTAAATGCCGAGCTGAGTGTTTATTCTAACTACATCCAAAATTACATTTACCTGGCGCCGGTATTTCCGGCTACGCTTACGGTGCGCGGGGCATTCCCGACTTTCCGGTATACCCAAACCAATGCGCGTTTTACTGGGGCGGATGTATCCGTTAACTACCGTTTTGCTCCGCCTTTGTCCGTTCAGGCGAAAGCCAGCGTGGTGCGGGCCCGCAATCAAACCACCAAGGATTATTTAATCCTAATTCCGCCGGATCGGCTGGATGCCACGTTGCGGTACGAATGGCAAAAGCAAAAATTTAAAAAATTCTCGCAGTCATTTATTCAGGTGGGCACTTTGCTCGTGGGCGAGCAAACCCGCGTGCCAACTCAGGCCATCGCTAATCCAAATCCGAAAGAAGAAACCACAACTTTTGTACCCGTTAACGGCGACTACAAGGCCCCACCAAGCGGTTACGCTTTGTGGCAAGCGGCTGTTGGCACCACCTTTCAGGCCGGGGATCAACCCATCGAAATCAGTATTTCGGGTACCAATTTACTTAACACCACTTACCGCGATTACCTCAACCGTTTCCGCTATTTCGCCGACGAAATGGGCCGGAATGTGGTACTGCGGGTACGAGTGCCTTTAAACTTTACTTCTAACTAAATTTTTTCATAAACCCTTAAACTTACTATGATGCTTAAAAATGAGAAAAATCCATTCAAGCGAAACTTCCTGAAACCCGGTTTGCTATTTGTGCTGACCTGTGGGATGCTGATGAGCTGCGATAAAGACGATGACGATGCCGATGCTCCCGTTAACGAGTCGGAACTGATTACCACTGTTACATTAACCATGCGGGAAGTAGGCACCGCTAATACGGTAACCGCCACTTTCCGCGACCCGGATGGTGAAGGCGGCAATGCCCCCACCCAATTTGATGAAATTGTATTAAAACCCAATACGGTGTACAATACGACTATTACCTTGCTCGACGAATCGAAAACACCACCTGCTGATATTACCGAAGAAATAGAAGAAGAAGAGGAAGACCACCAGTTTTTCTTTACTCCTACGGCCGGTTTAAATGTGAGTGTAGCTTACGACGATGGCGATGACAACAACTTACCGGTTGGTCTGGAAACCAAAATAACCACCGGTGCCCCCAGTACAGGCTCTCTGAAAGTAACCCTAAAACACCAGGTAGGCACCAAAAACAATAACATTGCCACCGGCGAAACCGATGTGGAATTAAATTTTATTACCAAAGTGCAGTAATCCGCGGAAGTGACCTTCGGGTCACTTTTTCTTCAAAAATTAAAAATTTTAAAAATTACCTATAAAACTTATGAAATCAACTTACAACAAATTGATTATTAGTGCTCTTGCTATATTTTCTCTTACTGCCTGCGACAACGACGATGATACCAACGTAGTAAACCCTCCGGTCGATGCGAATAAAGAATACGAGTACATCCGGATCTTAACCACCGATGGTACGTCCAACGCGCTCACGCAAATTAAACCGGCCGACGGCAGTGTGATAAACTTAGAAGCCAAATACCCCAACGCTTCGTTGTACGCTACTGCTACTGGCCGCTACGCTGCCGTGTTGTACAATAGCCAAAACTTGGTGGAATTCTTTGATACCGGATTGGAATATCACGGAGATCATGTCGATGTAAAAGGAACTCCTAAGTTTGCTGCAATAACTGGAGATGGAAACAAACCTACACATTACAAAACAAAAGGCGACGAATCGATGGTGTTTAATGATGGCGATGGCACCTTAAGTATTGCCAAGGAAGCGGACTTTCACGTTTCGGGGGCTAAAATGCAGGTAATAAATGCCGGTTTAGAGCCGCACCACGGGGCCATGGTTAAATTTGATAATGGCAACTACGGGGTTACTATCTTGGATAATGCTTCTAGCTTGCCCGGACCGCACGGCGTAAAAATTATTAATGCTTCGGGCGCCGAGGTGGTAGCTTCTACCCTGCCCACCAGCCGCATTCACGGCAATGCTACCGATGGTACCAACGCTTTATTTGGCGCCGAAGGTGGCATATTAGTGGTTACGCAAAACGAGGAGCAACGCCTCATTCCGAATCCGGAAGGTTTTGGCACCGTACGGGCTGGTACTATTTTGTATGCCGCGGAAGCTCGTAAGTTTTTGGCTTATACCAATTTAAAAGGTGTATACACCGTTGATCTGGCCGGAAACAAAATGAATCCCTTGTTCGAAAGCACCGACATTATGCAATGTAAATTAGATAAAGAAGGCGAAAATTTATTGATTTTATTACTGGATGGCACCTTAAAAGTGTACGACCTTGAAACCGGCAAACTAGACCGGGAAGGCAAAGTAATTGCCGCTACCCTAGCCACCGAAATTTATAAACCAGTAATAGAAGCTACGGATGATTTTGCTTATATCGCTCTACCTGCTCTCGGGGAAGTACACCAAATTTTATTATCAGATTTTACCAAGATCAACAAAATAAAAGTTTCCGCTCAGCCTACCAAAATAGCTATTCTGGGCTACGAAACAAATGAGTCGCATTGATAGCCGGCTTAAATTAAGATTTTAATGACCATAAAAAAGAGCTACTTTACCGGCTCTTTTTTATGGTCAATCTTTGAATGCTTCTGATAAAGTTACATAGATCAAGAGCAACTTAGGCGCGTAATTTTTAAAAATTTCGACTTGGTTTTATTTCAAGGAATAGCTACCCGCGACACCGTAAAAGGAAGTACCGGATTATTGGTAACGCGGCGGTTTAATTGTCCGTTTACCACTAAAAAGTAATTGCCCGCTTTATCCAGGGTGGTATTGAATAACAGGTTAGTGCCAAAACCGGCGCCTAGGGTGCCTTGCGTATACTCGTTGTTGAGTGTTACCGGGAAAATCTGGTTGGTAGCGTTGCGGGAAACATACAGCACATTGCCGTTTAAATAAAGTCCATCGCCGGCCGTAACGGGCGCATCCAAGGCTATCTCCTGAATAGCTTTACTGGCTTTATCGATGCGGTACAGTTTGCCAGAGTTAGAAACCACCATAATTAAATATTTATTATCCGGGGTATTTACAATGCCATTGGCATTGATGCCAGTAGCATACGGGATTTCAGAATTGGTGAAAGTTAGCCATTCTTCCATCTCATCGGGGGCATCGAGGGTAACATTGGTGCGGTATATTTTTTGAACATTGGAGTCGGTAAAATAAATGTGGGTATTATCGTAAACGCAATCGTTAATAAACCCCGAACCAAATAAGGTACTGGTATTCCAGCTTTTAATTAACATGCCCCGAATATCTAAAACCTGAATGGTATTACTAGCGCCGCCGCAAACCCACAACCGGTCTTTAGGGTCTATTTTCATGCCGGTAGCCGCGGCCCGGTTTTGCTGACTCCCCGAAGCAAATAGTGTAACGTCGCCGTCTTCCGCATCTACCCGCACAATATCGCCGTTAGTAGTGCTGCCCGTAAAAAAATCCCCGGATTTCTGGTGAAACGCAATGCCCTCGGGGTAAAAAGTATCGCCCGGAATAGCGTAGGTTTCCTGCTCTACTTCAATATCATCCATATCGTTGTCATCGTCGGAACAGGCAAAGGTTCCTGAAATTAGGAACAGGGCAAATAACAGCTTTTTCATTTTGTAAGTAACTGGTCTGGTATTACCGGGATAAACGAAAATCAGGTTGAATGGTTAATCCCCAACTGGGTATAGGGCAATTAAAAAAGGCAACCGGTTTAATACCAGTTGCCTTTTAATAGTAGGTTCATTTTTTTAAATTTCTTGCTTTTCTTAATCCCCTGTCTGGTTAAAACTTACCGTAAAAGTAGTGCCTTTATTTAGTTCGCTTGCTACTTCAATGGTACCGCCCAGTGCTTCTATCTGCATTTTGGTTAAGTACAGGCCTAGCCCTTTGGCGTTTTCGTGGCGGTGAAAAGTTTTGTATAAGCCAAAAAGCTTATCGCCCATTTTGGCTAAATTCATCCCTAAACCATTATCGCTTACTGCTATATAAATGCGCTCGTTCGCTAACCACGATTTTATGGTTACTACCGGAGCCCGTTCGGGGGAGCGGTATTTAATAGCATTAGACATTAAATTATGCAGAAAACTTTCAACGTAAATTTTAGGCAACAAAATGGTTTTTACTTGTAAATCAACGTGCCACTCCACGGGCGCCTGGCCCGGAATAGCCAGCAAATTTTGTTGTTCTTTTTGAATTATCTCGCTTAGCTGTACCTCCTCAACAGGTAATTGACGGTTTATCCGGGTTTTCAGGATTACGTTTAAGTCTTCGATGGTTTGTGTCATGTTATCGCTCACGCGCTTAATGTGCTCTATGGCAAAAGCAGCATTTTCCAGGTTAGGCTCATCCTGGTACAATTGGTGCAAACCGGTTATATTAGATAAAGGGGACCGTAAATTATGCGACATAATATGCGCAAAATCTTCGAGTTGGTCGTTTTTGGCCTGCAAAGCATCGGCGGCCTGGGTAAGTTCTTTATTTAAATTTTCGAGTTGGGTGGCCTGGTTACGTAACTGCAAAGCCACTACATCTTTTAAAAACGTTTGCGTTATTTCCTGTTCGTTTAAGCTCCAGCCTTCCGATTTTCCTTTAATTACTTCTTCCCATTTTTCAAAAGATTTGCGGGGGTGCAAGCGCAGGTCCGCACCCAACTTAGGCAGTTCCGGGTTACCGGCCCACACGCGGGTTTCTTTAATTTCGGGTTTAAAAAACAACAAATACTCTTTATTATACCGCGATATTTCTAAAGCCAACAAACCACTGGCTACCTCGCGGTAAGCGGCGGCTTCCGGAAATATCTTCTCTAACTGACGGGAGCAAAAAAGCCGCTCCGTGTTATTTTCGGCCAACCAATCAATTAATGCCCGCACCTGCTCTTCGGTAGGTACCAAGCCAAAATTAGTAACTTGATTGCCCAAGGCCACAATGGCTCCCGTGCCTTCGGTAAGGGCCAACAGATTATATTCAGTTTTTAGCAGTCCGGCCCGGATGTTTTTACTACTGTTAATTTGCCGGATTAACTGCTCTTCGGTTTCCCTGAAACGGGCCCATTGTTTTTTATCCCGCTTTTCCTGAATAGAAGACACATTATTGGCAAAAGCTTTAGTAATTAACTCGCCCGTTTGCCGTTTCCAGACATCCATAAACACCGGCGTAACATTGTGACAGGAAATAAGCCCCCATAAATTACCTTTTACCAGAACAGAAAAAGAAATGGTAGCTGCCACTCCCATATTATGCACGTATTCCAGATGAATTTCTGAAGGATTACGAAGTTCTGATTTAATAATATTGGTGGGGGCGCCGGTGGTTGGGTTATAGTACGGTATTATTTCTACGGATGGGGCATGCACATCCGGAATTTGCCGGATATGTTTTTGCCGCAGCAGTTCCCGGGCGGGTGCCGGAATATCGCTGGCCGGAAAATGGTGCCCCAAATAAGCCGGCAACTGGTTGTTACGGGCTTCGGCAATTACTTCGGAGTTCCACTCGCTATCGTACTGAATTACTTCTACCCGGTCGTAAGCTAAAACCTCTAACAAAGTTTTAGCTACGGCTTGCGCTACACTGGCCAAGTTATCCAACACATTTAGCTGCTCGTTTAACCGCACCAAACGGTTATTATCTTTAATCCGGTCCAGGTCCGACGACGTAGTGTAAGGCTCCCCTTCCAGTATTATTTTATTTCCGGAAGTATGAATAAAACCAAAAAACAAATTTCCCTGCCAGGACAATAACTGCGGATTTACCGGTTGCTCCTGTAATAATATATCGTGCAGGTGTTGGTATTCTTCGTTGCTTAGCAGATCGGCTAAAGGCTGATTTAATAAGCTTTCCGGCGAAAAATTTAAAAAATCGGCCGTATTTGTGCTTGTTTGCTCAATAACGTGGGTAACTGCATCGAGCACCAGTAAAAAGCCGTGCGGTTGAATGCGGCCAATAATATAGATCGGTTCGGTATCGCAATTTGATAAATCAACGAAATGGTTTTTGTAATTTTGCATGAGGCCTGGAAAAGCAGCTTTTAATATAAGATGAATGATGCCTTTTAAGTACTACCTGTATACGCTTCTGGCAGTATATATTTTCAACGACGCAAAACTATTTACTTTTAATTGTAAACATTAAAAAAAGATGCCCGAAAAGTTATATTTTTAGAAAAATCAGCTACTCCAGGACATTCTAAACAACAACTTCGCTTTTAAAAAGTTATCGTACGCATGTTTATTTGCTAGTATATAAATGTTGTAATTAAACAGATTAAGCTGGAAAACTAGGTTAGCATCCGGCGCCAGAACTTATGGCTTTAAGTTTATTTACCAGTTGATTATATACCGGAATGCATTTGCTAAATTGTTATTTTAAAATTTTAATGGATACTGATCTTATTTTAAATGCATCCGGCTTTAAGCAAATACCTGCACGGAAAAATTAATTTGTCGTTACCGCACCAGGAATTCGTAAATTCTTGTTTCAAATTAAAATACACCCGGCGCCACGAAATATTAGTGCCTAAAGGCGGTATTGCCAAACACATTTATTTTGTGGTAAAAGGCTGTTTACGCGTTTTCTTAACCCAGGAAGATGGCAGCGAATCCACCCGTTTTCTTTTGTTCGAAGGTCGGCTGGGCACGGCTTTTCCCAGCTTTATTTTACAGCAGCCATCAATGGCCACTTTAGAAAGCCTGGAACCTTCGGAAGTACTGATGCTGAGTTATGCCAATCATCAAACCTTATTACAAGAAGTACCGGGTTGGGAAACCATGTACCGCCATTGTTTAGAACTGGATTATATTGCGGCTATTCAACGCATCGAAAGCTTTATAACCCAGGATGCCAAAGCCCGTTACCTCACCTTACTGCAAAATTACCCGGAAATCATTCAAAGGCTGCCAGCCAAAATTATAGCCGATTACCTGGGTATTTCGCAAGAAACCTTAAGTCGGCTTAAAGCTAAAAAGTAATTTATTGATAATTGTCAATCTTTTTAAGTTGGCAATCCGCTTGTTTTAAGAAAAAAAACAACCATATGTCCCGCTTTATCTTTTTACTTCTGTTTTGGCTGCCGGTCGCGGCATTTGCCCAAAGCAACCCTAAAACCCTTATCGGTCAACGAACTTTTACGTTCCACGATTCTGGCCGCAGGCGACCGGTAACTACGGAAATATGGTATCCAACAACAGAAATTTTAAAAAAAACCGATCAGGCATTTTCGCCTATTATCCGACAATACACGGTACGCGATGCTAAACCTACCGCGGGTAAATACCCTTTAATCATGCTTTCGCACGGCACCGGCGGCGGCAGACTTACCCTGGAGTGGTTGGCGCAAGCGTTGGTTCAAAACGGATTTATAGTAGCCGCCGTGGACCATTATGGCAACACCTACGATCATAAAATTCCTTTAGAATTTTTAAATTTTTGGAATCGGCCTTTAGATATAAGCTTTGCTATAACCAACCTACTGCAACACCCGGAAATTAAGCCCGTGATTGATGCGCAAAAAATAGGAGCTACCGGTTTTTCGTTGGGCGGTTATACAGTTATTGCCCTAGCCGGCGGCCAGTTAAATTACCAGAACCTGACTACCTATCTTAAAACCACTGGAAGAAAAGAATTAGAAATACCCGAACTACCCGGCTTAGCGCGGTACCTGGATGATAGCACCTTGCTTACTACTTCCCTGCGCCCTCCCGAGTTAAAAGATAGCAGAATAAAAGCTTTTTTTGCCATTGCCCCGGCATTAGGAGCCGGCTTTACCGCCAAGAATCAGTTTAATCAGGTAAATAAACCGGTTTACCTAGTGGGGGTGCAAAGCGATAGCATCGCCCCGGTTAAAACAAATGCCCGGCACTACCATCAGTTACTCGCCTCCTCCCAATACTATGAACTGCCGGGTAAAACGGGGCATTACGTGATGCTCAACGAAGCCAACGACGAAATGAAAAAAGCGGCCCCGATTTATTTTGCGGATGATGCAAGTGTAAACCGCCAACAGGTGCACGCCCAGGTAGCTGCTTTAGCCAGTAACTTTTTTAAAAATAATTTAAAATAATGCGCCTTTACCCAGCTAGTTGAAAATTTAAAAATTTAAAAAACAGAACGTTACTTTAAATTTATTCCCGTGTTTTGCCCGGCCAAGGCCAGCGCCCAGCTCCAGGCAACAGAATAAAACATTTATTCAGCAAACAACCAATTTACCAGTAAATGCATCTAAATCAGAAAGAAAGCCGGATACGTGAAAATTCGCGTATACTTTCCGCTATTTTTGCGTTATATAAATCATTTTTACAAACATAAAAATGAACAAAGAATTCGATCGAACCCAGCTTTTAAAAACAGCGCTCACCCACTCTGCCGTTACCATTGATGACCTAGCGAACCGCCTGGGATTAACGCCCATTTTGTTGTACCATAACCTGGAAAGTGAAGAAGAAGGCAATGCTACCGTAAAAGCGATAGCGGCAAGCTTAAATATTCCGGTGTCTTATTTTGAAGGAAAATACTACTACAACGAGCGTGGTCAATTAGAGCCCAGCCAACCAGAGTAATCTTACTTGTTTATTAAATTCTGCTAATTTAAACCAACATTTTAGTGCGCTCACCCGCATAATAGCCCCCAACTTGCTAATGCTTTAAATTTAATAGAAGATTAGTTTTAATAACAAATTAAAAACCGGCCTAAGCTACATAATAGTTTAGGCCGGTTTTTTTAAAAAGTCTTTTCCCAGCTCCAATTATAAGCCCCGGTGCTTTTTAAATAAATTAAAATAATTTTATTCCTGCTCCAACCTACTTTTTAAAAATCCCCTAAGGCTTTAGTTAAAATAAACACTTAAGGAGTCAAGGGCTAGCAGCAGCAAATAAAAGTGCCCACCACAAAATTTAAAATTTTCCTAAAGAGCCATAATATTATTTATCAAACTTTTAATTAAAAATAAATAATAATTGTAACCTTATAGAGTTGGTACTTTACTTAGTAGCTATTATCTTAGATTCAAATATATCTTAAAACCTGAAATGCGTTGTTATACAATATTAAGTTATTTTTATATTCCATTCTAAGCGCATTAATTAAAATATATTTTGTTCACTGAAGTTCAACTAAGTATTAATCTAATTTTATATAATTTAAATACAGTTACTTGCTGACAAATACTCAAAATTTAAAATTTTTGTCATTAAACTTTACTGTAAACTAACAGAAAAGATTTAAACAAAGCAGTAGAGCCTAATTTTTCTGTAAACCTATTCCCTAATTTTATAAAAATAGCTTTAACTACATTATATAACATAAACAATATTAGCAAAACGAATTAAAACAATAACTTTTATAAAAGAACCAATTTTTAAACAAGAATAAGACAAGCTGTTAAATATTAAAAATTCAGTATATAATTTAATATTAACATCCAGTAATTCCGTGACCCAACCGTTCCGGATATTCTAGTTACCGTTTGATGCTGTAATTAACCAAATTAGTTAAAGATAATTTTTTGCAGGAGGCATATCGCCTTTAAGTTCTTTCTTTCAGCAGGCAAGCATTACTAGAATATAGCCCTTAAGCATTCTGCACTAACAGAATACATTCCTGATCAAAACAGCTCTGGCTTCTTTAATCTTAAGCAAGTGAACACCACCAACACCTTTCGCGCTAACCATAAAAAAAGATTTTCGATTAAACTAAGCGGAATACTTTTTATTGCTTTGCTACTTTTTAATATAAATGCCAGCTCCGCGCAAGCCCGGATAAACTGGGACGCAGCTTACGGCGGCAGTGATAATGATTTATTGCAATGCCAGCAACAAACCAGCGATGGAGGCTACATTTTAGGGGGCACTTCTACCTCTCCCGCCAGCGGCGATAAATCTAAAGATTCAAAAGGGCAAGAAGATTTTTGGATTATAAAAGTAGATGCCTCCGGAAAAAAACAGTGGGATAAAACTTTTGGAGGCAGCGGCAAAGATTTTTTACAAACAGTACAGCAAACCCTGGATGGCGGCTACATTTTAGGCGGTTATTCTAACTCGCCGGTAAGCGGCGACAAATCAGATGTGGCAGCGGCCGAGTATGACTTCTGGGTAATTAAAATCAATGCCTCCGGCAAAAAACAATGGGACAAAACCTTTGGTGGCAAACGCAATGATTTTTTAATTTCCATAGCCCTCACCAGCGATAAAGGTTATATTTTAGGAGGCACATCCAACTCGCCGGCTAGTGGTAAACTGGGCATGAACAAATCTATCAGCTCTAGAAAAGAAAAAGATTACTGGATAGTTAAAATAAATTCCCGGGGGCAAAAAGAATGGGACCGAACCATTGGGGGCAGCAGCTTTGATTATTTACGGGTTGTTAAACAAACCCGCGATAAAGGATTTATTATCGGGGGCTATTCTTATTCACCCAGTAGTGGCCATAAAACAGGCACCAACAAAGGTTTAGGAGATTACTGGATTGTAAAATTAAATGCGTTTGGGCTAATTGAATGGAACAAAACCATTGGTGGCCGGAACGAAGATTTGCTGGAAACCCTGGAAGTCACCAAAGATGGTGGATATATTTTAGGCGGTACTTCCAGTTCTTCGGTTGGGGGTAATAAAACCCAGAAAAGCCACGGTGAAACAGATTACTGGCTTGTGAAGTTAGATAAAACCGGCACCATTATTTGGGATAAAACCTTTGGCGGTAGCCGCAAAGACAACCTGCGCTCGGTAAAGCAAACCAGCGATGGCGGGTACATTGTAGGTGGCTTTTCTACTTCTCCGGTAAGTGGCAACAAATCCGAAAAATCGAATAAAGACATTGACTTTTGGGTATTAAAATTAAATGCAGCCGGATCGTTGCTGTGGGACAAAACCATTGGGGGCAACCAAGAAGATGGCTTACAAACTGTTCAGCAGGTTCGCCCTGGAGAGTATGTTTTGGGCGGTTATTCTCTATCGTCGGCCACCGAAGACAAAACCGCTAGCTCTAAAGGAAACTACGATTATTGGTTGGTAAATATATCGGTAAACGAAGAATCGGCAAGTAATTACTCCGGCGCTTATACTTTAAATGTAAAAACCGACGGCAACGGTACCGTAGTTAATAGCAACCCCGCAGATTATTACCCCAGCGGCTCGGTAGTTTCTTTAAAAGCTAAACCTGCGCCAGGCTATAAATTTACCGGTTGGAGCGGCGACGTGAATGTGTTTCAAAACCCGTTAACCATTACCATCAATAGCAATAAAAAGGTTAAAGCTATTTTTGATCCGATCGGTCAAAACGTTTATGAAGCCGAAAATGCCTTTTTTATTAAAGGTGCCTTGGTTCAAAATGAACACAGAGATTACCGGGGCAAAGGTTACGTAGATATTAAAAGTAAGAGTTACGCCATTATTAGCTGGCTCCTGGCCGATCAAAAACCAGGTGATTGCGAGTTAACGTTCCGGTACTCGAATGGCAGCGGCACGGCATACCCTTTAAAAATAATCGTAAACGGCGAAATTATTGCAGAAGCTAAATCTTTTAAAACTACCGAAACCTGGTCTACGTGGTCGGATGTTACAGTTAAAGCAAAACTAAGGCCCGGATTAAATGAAATTAGATTGAAATCTGGTGAAAAAGGGGGGCCAAACATTGATTACCTACGAATTAAAAATTTAACCACCAGCACCGGAACAGAAATAGCTGCGGCCAACTCCGTGGCGAATCAATCTGAAAAATTAGCTGGAACGATTAGTTTTGCTTCGGAGCTGCTAATTTATCCAAACCCTGTTCCGCAATCGGCTACGCTTACCTTTGCGTTAAAGCAAGACGAGGCATACGAACTTTCTATTCACAATCTAGATGGTACCCTGGTACAAGCATTTCCGCCGGGTTTAGCGCAAGCCAATCAGGAGGTGCGGGTAACCTGGAATGCCAATTCTGTGAAAAGCGGTATTTACCTGGCCAAACTAAAAACAAAATCGGGGGTGCAAAATTTACGGTTGATTAAAAATTAGATTGTAGAAATTTAAATTTTTAAAAATTTAAATTTCTACGTCTCTTACAATTGCTTCTAAATTGTTTCAGGCAAAATAAAAGCCTGGCTCTTGGGGAGCCAGGCTTAACCGAATAGTGCGCTAAAACAAGGAAAATTAATTAAGCCGCAGCGGTTTGTTCGTCTTCCCGTTCTTCAATTACTTTTTTAAGTTTAGCAATAGCTTGGGTAGCCCGCTCTTCGTCTAATTTGTTAATGTTTAATAACATTTTTGTTTTCTCCTGACGGGTAATTACCGGGTTGTTCAGCAAACGAATAATTTCTTCTTTTTGCTTAGCCGATGCATACTTAACCGAAGCGGCTGCCGGGGCAGATTCCGGTTGTTTTTCCGCTTCTGCCGGAACCGCTTTCATGGCTTTAGGTTCGGCGGTTATCTGAGGTTGCTCCACCCGGGGCGCATCCTGCGTATTACCGCTGTAATCCATTTCTTCAGCCGGAGTAGGCTCGTAACCCGCTGCCCGAATAATCCAGGCCAGAATGTTACGGTAAGCTTTACCAATAGCCCGCGTTTGCGCCATCGAGGCAATAGCAAATTCCTGATAATACTTTTTACCTTGCTCCTTATTAGAGCAAATGGCAAAACCCGCTCCTACTACTTGCTCGGTACGTAAATTAAGTAAATTCACTTTGGCCTGATACTTTAATTCGGTATCAGTACTTACGTTAATTACATGCTCTACTACTGGCAGAATACCTAACCTGGAACCGGCATATTGCCAACCTTCCACGTTTACGTATTCCTTACCTTGTATATTTTGGTATAACTTATTCTCCTTTATAAACTTCGCAAGGTCGATGGCCAGGTGCATGGTTTCGTCAGATTTCGCGATATCGTAGCTCTCGATCCGCGACTTCTTAACTAGCTTGTTTTCATTATTTTCCTGATTCATTTCTTTGTTTTTATGTTCTTTAAGTAAACATATTGACGTAGGTTTTGGTGCCAAACCAGCCATAAATTTAGCAAAATTTTATCATTGATAATCAATAACTTACATTATATTTTTTAAAATTTTTCTATTTTCATTAGCAGCTACAAACTAAATATTTTAGCACACCAAAACAATGTTTACCTGCACTTTAAACTTTAGCCGTAATAAACTAAAATTTAAAGCCGCAGAAGCTTTTTTACTGGTATGCGTTGTTTAGGTTACGAACTTGGGTATTTTAGTTAAAAATCTTTTTATCAAAGCTTTATGCTTTTATGAACACCAGCTTAAGCTGGTGGAAATGCATGCAGGAAATATGGGGCAGGGATGTAAATCTATACCTTTATGTCCAAATAGCTAAGGTGATGGATTCTGGCAATTAACTTTAGCTTAAAACCGGATGCTGGGCAAAACTTTCGGGCTGTAAAAATCTTGGGTTGAGGCTTTCGAGTTCTTTTAAACTTGTAAGAAAGACATTCAGAAAATAGGATTAGGGAATGAGAAAGGGAAAAAGTATATCCTGGTAAGAATTAAGCTTTGAAGGATAACCTAAAATAAAAAACAGGCCGGTAATTCTAATCTACCTACCTGTTTTTTAAATTTTTTAATTTTAAGCGAGTAAGTAACCATCTTTCATCACCAACTTACGGTCGGCCATAGTGGCCAGATGTTCGTTGTGGGTAACAATAACAAATGTCTGATGCAGCTCGTTGCGGAGCCGGAAGAAAATTTCGTGCAGTTCCCGGGCATTTTCTGAATCTAAATTACCGCTGGGTTCATCGGCAAAAATAATTTCGGGAGAATTGATTAAAGCCCGAGCCACGGCGGTGCGTTGTTGTTCCCCGCCCGACATTTCGGAAGGTTTATGGCCGAGGCGATGGCCTAAATTCAACATTTTTAAAAGATCTTTGGCCCGGTTTACCACTTCTTCTTCGGGGCGGCCCGCCAGGAAACCCGGCAAACATACATTCTCGACGGAGGTAAACTCCGGCAACAAATTATGAAACTGAAAAATAAAACCAATGTGCTGGTTCCGGAAACGCGCTAACTCTACGCTTTTAAATTTATTAACCGCATTACCGTTAAATAACACGTCGCCTTGGTCGGGGGTATCTAAAGTTCCTAAAATGTGCAGCAAGGTACTTTTACCTGCTCCCGAGGAACCTACAATAGAAACAATTTCGCCTTTGGCAATTTGCAGCGTAATTCCTTTTAAAACGGGCAAAGCTCCGTAGGCTTTATGAATGTTGGTGGCTTGCAGCAAGTAGATAAAATTTAAATGGCTCCGGGAGAGTTTTCGGCAAATCTAGCCAAAAGTTACCATTTTTTGCAATTAAGTTAGCGCTCCCTAAAAATTGATTCCTCATGCGAAGCCAGGCGGTAAGTTTAACCAGCAAAATGGCCATACTCTGGGTAATAAACGAAGTAAAGTTTATATTTAAGAGAATTATAGCTTTGTTGGTATGGTCCGGTCCAGATCGTTTTTATGGCTTTTAATAATGCTCTTCAGTTTGGGTGCTTTGCACCTATGCTTCCGGGCAGCTCCCGTACCCAAAAGACCGACAACGTATCAAGCTAAACTAAAATACCGGGGTGTAAACTGGGTAGCCAGCGATTCGGTTACTCTTAACCACCTGGCGGCAGCAAAAAAATGTAATATCCAATGGATTGCCCAAACGCCGTTTGGCTGGCAACGTAACTACAACACCCCCGAAATACAACTGAATACGCGCCCTAATAAACATTATTGGGGCGAAAGCGATGCTGGTTTAATTCATACGACTTTACTGGCCCGGCAAGCTGGTATAAAAACGTTATTAAAACCGCATATCTGGTTAATGAACCGGGAGCAAAACAAATGGATTGGCGATATTGCCATGATCAGCGAAGCCGATTGGCAAGCCTGGTTTAAAAATTATGCTGCTTTTATCCTGCATTATGCCCGGTTAGCCGAAACCCACCACATCGAGGCTTTGTGTATTGGTACGGAACTTATGAACCCGGCAGTTAGCCGCGAAAAAGACTGGCGCCAATTAATAAAGGAAATACGGCAGGTATACCACGGCGAACTTACCTACGCGGCTAACTGGTACCTGGAATACGAAAAGATTAAATTCTGGGACGCCCTCGATTTTATTGGCGTACAAGGTTACTTCCCGCTGAGTCAAAAAAATAATCCTGACTTAGCTGAATTACAAGCTGGCTGGAAATCGCACGTACCCCGGTTAGAAAAAATAGCTAAAAAATACCGCAAACCCATTGTGTTTACCGAAGTAGGTTACAAAAGCTCGCCGGATGCGGCCGTAGAACCCTGGAAATGGCCGGAGCGTGGAGATAATACTGCATTTATGGAATCGTACGAAACACAAGCCAATTGCTATGAAGCCCTTTTTAAAACGCTTTGGCACCAGCCTTGGTTTGGCGGTATATTTATCTGGAAGTGGTACCCCCAAGTGCGCGATAACGGCCGCGACCACCGCGATTTTACCCCTCAACATAAACCCGCCGAAAAGATTTTAGCCGAATGGTACGGGAAGTAGATGATAGTCGATAGTCGATGGTCGATAGACCATAGTTGGTAGTTTAAGGTTTGTGGTTAAAAGTTGGGGTGTATAGAATTTTTAAAATTTTTAAAATTCTATACGCCCGAAACTGTAACGATGAGCCGTTGTTTGCGAAGCATTAACTTTCAACTGTCAACAATAGCCTACTGGCTGTCGTCCGTGGGCTATCGACTATAGACTATCATCTAAATTAAAGTTTGAAATAAAAAGATTACTTTTTACTTTCGTGCCACACGAAATGCTCCAATCATGAACATACACGAATATCAGGGAAAAGAGATTCTTAAAAGTTATGGCGTCCGGATTCAGGAAGGAATTGTAGCCCGCAATCCCGACCAAGCTGTAGAAGCTGCGAAACGTTTAACTGCCGAAACCGGCACCGGTTGGCACGTAATTAAAGCGCAGATTCATGCGGGTGGCCGTGGCAAAGGCGGTGGCGTAAAGCTAGCCAAAAACATGGACCAGGTACGGGAGCTCTCGTCGCAGATTTTAGGTATGAACCTGGTAACGCACCAAACCGGGCCCGAAGGTAAAACCGTTCATAAAGTTTTAATTGCTCAGGATGTGTATTATCCTGGCCCAACAGAGCCGCAGGAATTTTACGTAAGTATTCTGCTGGACCGAGCTAAAGGCCGCAACGTAATTATGGCCAGCACCGAAGGCGGTATGGACATTGAAGAAGTAGCCGAGAAACATCCGGAAAAAATCTTAAAAGAGTGGATTGATCCGGCTGTAGGTTTACAAGCTTTTCAGGCGCGTAAAATAGCTTTTGCTTTTGGCCTGGAAGGGGAAGCGTTTAAAGAAATGGTAAAGTTTATTACCGCGCTTTACAAAGCTTACATCGATACCGATGCCTCGCAGTTCGAGATAAATCCGGTTTTAAAAACTTCGGATAATAAAATTTTAGCGGTAGATGCTAAGGTTAACTTAGACGATAACGCCTTGTACCGTCACCGGACTTTTGAAGACCTTCGGGATTTTAACGAAGAAGATCCTTTAGAAGTAGAAGCCAGCGCCAGCAACTTAAACTACGTAAAACTGGATGGTAACGTAGGTTGTATGGTAAACGGCGCCGGATTAGCGATGGCTACCATGGATATTATTAAACTATCGGGTGGTGAGCCGGCTAACTTCCTGGATGTGGGAGGTGGTGCCAACGCCCAAACCGTAGAAGCTGGTTTTAGAATTATCCTGAAAGACCCGAACGTAAAAGCCATTCTGATTAATATTTTTGGTGGTATTGTTCGCTGCGACCGCGTAGCCAACGGGGTGGTAGAAGCTTACAAAAATATCGGTGATATTAAAGTACCAATTATTGTACGTCTGCAGGGTACCAACGCCGAAGAAGGCGCCCGCATTATTGATGAATCCGGCTTAAAGGTTTACTCCGCCGTTTTATTAAAAGATGCTGCCGCTCGCGTAAAAGAAGTATTAGCGTAATTTTTTAAATTTTTACATAAAAGCAGCGCCCCGTCTGAACTCAGACGGGGCGCTGCTTTTATATTGTTATTCAGGTAATACATTGCTAACGGCAAAATGCGATTTTTTTAAAAATCTGCTTTTAGTAGTGTCGCTTTAAATTAATAATCTTCTAAAAGCAGAATTGCTACACTACTTCCAATTGCACGTCTATATTTCCGCGCGTACCTACCGAATACGGGCAAACTTCGTGTGCTTCGTTTACCAATTGTAGTGCCTCGTCGTGGTCTAAGCCTTTTACATCTACTACCAGCTTTACTCCTAAGCCGTAACTTTGGTTATCAAGTTGCAGCAAGCTTACGTGTGCCGTTACCGTAGAATCTGGTTCTAACCTGATTTTCTTTTTTCCGGCAATCAATAACAAGGCGCTTTGAAAACATGCGGCGTAACCCGCAGCAAAAAGTTGTTCGGGGTTGGTGCTGCCTTTTTTACCGCCTAAGCCTTCCGGCACATTCACCGCCATATCAATAACACCATCGGATGATTTTACATGACCGCTGCGGCCTCCCGTTGCCGATACTTCGGCTGTATACAAGGTTTTCATAGTTCGTAGTTTAGTTAAAAAAATAGTTTTAAGAGTTTAATAACCGATTACCTTTCTTTTTGTTAAGATAATCTTGTTAATTTTTAGAAAAATTAAAAATAAGGGTTTGGTGCAAAACACACCTTCTACTTTTATTCACCCGCAAAAACGGCAAAACAAGGCATTCTGGTAGTAGCAATAACAAATTCTGGTAGGATGGGGTATAAAGCCTTATAAGTAATTAAACTCTTAACAATTGCCACTTAAACATAAACTCATGAGCATAGAAGCCTTAAAATTAATTCCGCAAGACGAAGCTTTTAATGAATCTACTTTCGACCAGGAATTTACACAAAAGAATAAATTACAAGACCATCCGGAAATTGTTCAGACTTTAAAAACGATTCTGAAGTTAATAAATCCGGTACGGGTACACGGCGCCGGCGACCACGAAATAACGACCTTGTTCCGGGATACGGTATTTAAAAACCGGAATACCATTGGTACCAGCAACCTGGATCAATTAGCTGATGCCGGACTAAGCGATAGCGCCGGCACGTTAACAGAACAAGGTGTAAAGTTAGTAAAAGCTTTTGCTGCCCCTTACAAAGGCGTAGAAGGAGAATTAGCCTACTAATTTTAATTTATAGCATCGCGGTTTTACAAAATTTTAAAATTTTACTTTTTAAGCCTGTTACAGGTGTTCTTACTTAAAATTATATCGCCAAAAAACTGGTACCGTGCGGGCACAAAAAAGGCGCTTCTACCTGTAGAAGCGCCTTTTTTAATTTTTAAATTTTTACTCTTTGCTATGTACAATCGGGGTTTTATTTAACTTACTATGCTTGCGGCTGTACGTAAAATATACGACCAAGCCAATGGCCAACCAACCAAGTAAGCGGTACCAGGTATGAACATTTAAACTGGCCATCATGGCAAAACAAACCAGCATCCCCAAAATTGGCACTAAAGGCACCCAGGGCGTCCGGAAAGGACGGGCCCGTTCTGGTTCATAAACCCGCATGTACCATACACCTCCGCAAACAATAACAAAGGCCAGTAAAGTACCTATAGAGGTCATTTCGCCGAGTTGTGCAATGGGTAAAGCCCCGGCAGTAATAGCGCATACTACCCCAATTAAAATAGAACTAATGTAAGGGGTTTTAAAGCGTGGGTGCACTTTACCAAACAAAGGCGGAATTAAACCATCGCGTGACATAGAGTAAAAAATGCGGGGCTGCCCCAATAACATTACCAACATTACCGAGCTTAAACCGGCAATTGCACCAATTTTAATCAAATCTCGCAGTACAGAATAACCAGTTACTTCAATACCAATCGCAATAGGTTCGGCTACGTTTAATTGGCGGTAATCTACTAAACCGGTTAATATACCCGATACCAAAATATATAAAATGGTACAAATAACGAGTGAACCCAGAATACCAATGGGCATATCACGCTGCGGATTTTTAGCTTCCTGCGCGGCCGTACTAACAGCATCAAAACCAATATAGGCAAAAAAGATAACCCCGGCGGCCCGCATAATACCGCTCCAACCATAATGTCCAAATTCGCCGGTATTATCCGGGATAAAAGGAGTCCAGTTTTGCGCAGCTACCTCGGGGTTGCGCAACAAATAATAGCCGCCCGCCAATACAAAAGCGATAACCACAAAAAGTTTAATAAACACAATAAAATTGTTAAACTTTGCCGACTCCTGAATACCTACTACCAGAATAATGGTAATTAAAATAATCGCGGTGGCAGCTACTAAATTAAATACGCCGGTAGCCTGCGGCAAGGTGGCAATATCAATGCCCTGGGCGGTATATTGGTGGGTTAGTTGGTCCGTAACCTGCAACCAGGCACTGGTTTTTGGATCTTGCACTAAAGAGATACCAGGCGCATTCCACCATTCCGGGGCAATGTTAATGTTTAAATCCCGTAAAAAACTCACCATGTAGCCGCTCCAACCTACCGCTACGGTGGCGGCTCCAAACATATATTCCAGTATTAAATCCCAGCCAATTATCCAGGCAATTAATTCCCCTAAGGTGGCATAACCATACGTGTAAGCTGAACCCGCAATCGGGATCATGGAAGCAAACTCGGCGTAACAAAGGCCGGCAAACGCGCAGGCAATACCGGCCACCACAAAAGAAATTACCAAACCTGGTCCGGCAAACTGGGCGGCGGCGCTGCCCGTAAGCACAAAAATACCCGTACCAATAATAGCCCCAATACCTAATAATATTAAGTTAGAAGCGGTTAAAGTACGTTTCAGCGAATGGCCATGTCCATCACTCCCTCCTCCTTCTGACTCCTGAATTAGTTTTGTAATCGATTTTTTTGCAAATAAATTTGATGCCATTCGTTTGTATTAAAATGTGGAAACAAGATTGTTAGTAAATTTTTAATTATAGTAACTTACCTGATTTAATTAGAACGTTATACTTAATAATATTAAATTTTAAAAAAGCTGTATAAATACGACCTTAAATTAAATAAAATCTGCCATTTGTTGAATAAATAGCATAAAACATTTTAAACTAAGCATTATTCCGTTTGGTGTCAATTGCCAGGTTTCATCAATCTTAATAGTATTACTTTTTCTTACACCAGTAAATAGAAGAAGGTTTGTAACAAGAAATTACCGTGGCGGGCGGCTACTACTTATTCCGGTAAATAATATGAAAACTGTAGCTGACTGAAAAATTGGAACTTATAAGTACTTGATGCTGCAAACGAAGCTAAAGCACATCTTTTTTTTAAATTTTAAGTAAAAACCGGTATTACCTCTGAAGTTTTTCGAATTTAATACTTAAAATAAAAGATACTACTATGGACCACTACCCTTTAAAACCAGAAAATATGCGGGCGCCCGCGCACTTAACCCGGGATGAAATTAAACAAAGTTTAGAGGAATTAGATAACAAGATAAAAATACTGCAAGGCCGGGCGCATGCAACCACCATCGACTCGAACCATACGTACCACGAGCATATTGCCGGTTTAGAGAAAAAACGCGCTTTGCTGGCCCAGCAACTTGATACTACCCAGGACGAATCGTCTAGCACCTGGACCGATATTAAAACCGGTTTACAAAACTTAAAAGATGAAATCCGGAATATGCTGGACTAAGTAATTTCAAAAATTGAACTTCGTAAAAGAATAAATTTTAAAAATTACTGGGTTAAGCAATTACAATTATTAGTTTTTAAAATAAGCTAACCTTTAACTTTTGTTAGAACCGGATAAGCTAAAAATAGAAGCGCCGGATGTGATACACATCCGGCGCTTCTATTTTTAAAAATTTTAATTTCTGCAACTAGTCTACATTATCATGTAAAAACTTGTTATCGCCTAAAATATCGTTATCGTCGCTTAAGTTAAACCGGGAAATATTGCGGTTTGAAGAATGAGGTACATTCTCCAGGGCTACATTGCGGCGCAGATAAGCGGGCACTTCTAATTTCTCTTTAATGGCTTCGTTGGTAATTTCGCTGCTTAACCGGCGCAAACGCTCCCGCCGTTCCTGCGATTTTTGCTGCAGATCATTTAAATCATCCTCCACCGGGGGTTTTGCAAATTCATGTCGTTCTTCCGGGGTAAACACTTCCTGCTTCGACTCTAAATCAAATACCACCCGAACTGGTTCGGCCGGCACACGGGTTGGCGTTGGAGCAGGCGTTGGTACCGGAATTGGCGTAGGTACTGGGACCTGGTTTACCACAGGAGCTGGTTCCTGCACGGGTACCCGTACGGGGGCAGCTGGCCGGGCAGCCACAATGGGCTCTGGTGTTACCACCGCCCGATCGGTATCAAAAATGTTTATTTGAGGGTCAGCTTCCGGTGTAGTGTTTTTTTTTACCTGATTTGTGTTTATAGTAACCGCATCGCGGGCAAAACCAGTAGCAATAACCGTAACTCGAATGCTTTGGCCTAACTCCGGATCAATACCGTGCCCAAAAATAACTTCGGCTTCTTCGCCGGCTTTTTCCTGGATGTACTCGGTAATTTCGGTTAATTCGTCCATTTCCAGTTCGGCCTGGTCGCCGGACATAATGGAAAGCAATATTTTTTGTGCCCCGTGAATATCGGTATTATTCAACAAAGGTGACGATAAAGCTTCTTCGGCGGCGCGTAAAGCCCGGTTTTCGCCTTCAGTGGTAGCAGAACCCATTACGGCTGCTCCCGAATCTTTCATAACGGTTTTAACGTCTTCAAAATCCACGTTAACTTCCGAAGTTACCGTAATAATTTCGGCAATACTTTTGGCGGCGGTGGTTAACACGTTATCGGCTTTGGCAAAAGCCTGACGAATAGGCAAATTACCAAAGATTTCGCGGAGCTTATCGTTCAGAATTACTAAAACGGTATCACAGTTTTCGCTCAGGTCTTTAATCCCTCTTTCGGCGGCGTCACGTTTTTTCTTACCTTCAAATATAAAAGGAGCAGTAACAATACCTACCGTAAGTATATCGAGTTCTTTCGCAATTTTAGCAATTACGGGGGCCGCACCCGTACCGGTACCACCGCCCATCCCGGCTGTTATAAAAACCATTTTGGTATCGTTGCCCAGTAACTCCCGGATTTGCTCCCGGCTTTCGATAGCAGCTTGCTTACCCCGCTCCGGATTTGCCCCTGCACCTAAGCCTTCGGTTAAGTCAACGCCAATTTGCAGTTTGTTGGGTACATTGCTGCTTTTCAGAGCCTGCGCGTCGGTATTACATACCACAAATTCAACATCTTTAATGCCTTGGCCACACATGTGATTTACAGCATTGCTACCTCCCCCACCAACACCAATAACCTTAATAATAGATTTGCTTTGTGTAGGTATATCAAACTTATAGGATGAAAAACTCATATATTACTCTCCTTAAATATTCTTAATAATTTTGCTTATCGTCGAAATCGTCAATTAATAAACCTTTGGTACGGTCTATTATTTTTTTGAAAAAATCGCTTCCTCCCGAAGAGGCGGGTTTTGCCACGCGTTCGTTTACCCGGTTTTCGGTAGTCCGGGAAGCTATTTCGGTATAACGATTTAAGCGTTCATCCAGAGCCTGATAACCAGTTAATACTAAACCAACGGTAGTGGCATACATTGGGCTTTTTACAGCGTCTATTTTACTTTTACCTAGATGCTCATTTGGGTAGCCAATACGGGCATCCAGGCCGGTTAAGTATTCAACTAACTGTACTAAGTTTTGCAATTGCGAGCCACCACCAGTGATTACAATACCGGCAGCCAGATTATTAGCGTATCCGCTTCTAACAATTTCCGAATAAACAAGTTCAATAATTTCTTCCATTCTTGCTTCAATAATATAAGCAAGATTTTTAATGGATATTTCTTTTGGCGTCCGGTCGCGTAAACCCGGTATAGAAACAATCTCGTTATCAGAAGCTTCGTCGGCAATCGCTCTGCCAAATCTGATCTTTAATTGTTCGGCCTGGTTTTGCATAACCATGCAGCCTTGCTTAATATCCGTGGTTACAATATTCCCCCCAAATGGTAAAACTGCCGCGTGCCGGATAATATTATCTTTAAAAATAGCCAAATCCGTGGTACCGCCTCCAATATCTACCAAAGCTACACCCGCTTCTTTTTCTTCGTCGCTCAACACCGACATACACGAGGCCAGCGGTTCCAGAATCAGATTGTCGATTTCTAAACCGGCCCGGGTAACGCACTTGTTAATATTGTTAATAGCGTTAGACTGTGCCGTGATAATGTGGAAATTACCTTCTAAACGCACGCCCGACATACCCACCGGATCTACAATACCTTCTTCGTAATCTACTTTGTAGTCCTGGGGCATTACGTGAATAATTTCGCTGCCGGGCGGAGTTACTAATCGATACATGTCGTTGGTCAAGCGGTTCACGTCTTCCACGGTAATCTCGTTGTCAGTAGTAGCCCGGGTAATGCTGCCGTTGTGCTGTAAGCTTTTAATGTGCTGCCCGGCGATTCCCACGTTTACTACGCCAATGTTAATGCCGGATTGTTCTTCGGCCTGTTTAATGGCCTTCCGGATGGCATCCACGGTTTTGTCGATGTTGCTCACGATGCCGCGAACCACCCCTTCCGAAACCGCTTTTCCCATTCCGAGGATTTCTAATTTACCAAACTCGTTTTTCCGGCCAACCAAGGCACAGATTTTGGTTGTCCCGATATCCAAGCCTACTACAATTTTGTCGTTTTGCATATCTATATTTTATTCACAAATGATCTGATCATCAAACTCCAGGTTTACTCGCTTGTAGCGCTCCCAACCCATGGCTGGCAGTACCTTCTTATAAAAAACCAGCAATTTTTTAAATTTTTGTTCTACTCCTTCCGGTTTTCCAAACTCAATGGCCTGGGTACCTACCTGGGGCATAAAAATAACCTTTCCTTTGGCATCAATTTGCATTTCGGCTAATTGTGCCTTCCAAAAGGTATCTTTTTCAATAAATTTCAACAAGTCCAAATAAGCCTGACCCAAAGAATCCTGGTAAAAGGTCCTGGTCTGTGCCGGCCGAAATAAAGATCTGGTAATCGGAATTACCCGGGCCGTGAATCTTTCGGATAAAGGTAAGATATTTCCTTCATCGTCAATGTATACATCTTCGTCCGAATTGTCGTGTACTATCCGGGCTATAGGCCTGTTTTGCTTTATCTTAACGTTTAAATTGCCCGCCAAATCGCGGTATACCTGCGCATCTCGCACAAATTTATGCGATTTAATCCGCAATTCAAGGCTTTTTAAATCTACGTCGGTTATTTTTGAGCCTTCTAATTTTTTCTCTCCATCATTCGTTAAAATATTTTTCACTTCCCGATCGCTAATAAAGTAGTTATTGTACTCATTATCGATGGTAACTGAAACCTTACGGATCGCTTTTTGAGCCTGCCTCTGCGCTACAAACACCCCCAATGCGGTGAGCAATAGAATGCAACAAGATGCAAAAATTAAAGAAATTATTTTACGCTTCCGAAACATTTTTTTTATTTTTTAAGATGTTTTTAATCGGCGTAACCAAAGTATCAATATCGCCCGCCCCAACCGTTGCAATTACCTCAAAATCAATATTTTCTGTTATTTTTTGCAATACTTCCTGCTTAGATAAAAGGCTTTTTTTAGGCCCGGAAATGCGATTTAAAAGCATTTTGGCGTTTACGCCCGAAATTGGCTTTTCCCGGGCCGGATAAATTTCCAGCAGCTCTACTTCATCCACCTGACTCAAACTTTTTGCAAATTCATCGGCAAAATCGCGGGTGCGGGTAAACAAATGCGGTTGAAAAATAATTTTAATTTTTTTCTCTGGAAATAAAGCTTTTAAAGAAGTAACAAAAGCGTTTATTTCAGTCGGGTGATGGGCATAATCATCCACGTAAATGCAATCCGGGCTATCCACTACAAATTCAAAACGGCGTTTTACTCCCCGGTAAGCCGCTAAGGCAGCCCGGATTTGGTGCGGCGGCACCCGCAGGAGCTGTGCTACAAAGCAAGCGGCCAAAGCATTTTCTACGTTGTGGTAGCCCGGTACCGGCAAGTCCAATCCGGGTAGTAGGTTCGTGGAGCTAGTCAGGTTAAATTTAAAATGATGGCCCTCGATGGTAACGGGTCCGGCATTAAGTTCGGCTTTTTCTAAGCCGTACTGTACTACTTTTACCGAATTATCAATTGTAGCTAAAGCGCGCGCATCTGCTTTGGTATTAAAAAGTAAGGTGCCGCCCGGCTTTATCTGACTAATAAAATCCTGAAAAGATTGGATTAGCGCATCTTTATCGCCGTAAATATCCAGGTGGTCTGCATCAGTAGAGGTAACAATGGCAATGTCGGGGTACAAGCGCAGAAAAGACCGGTCGTATTCATCGGCTTCTACCACCACAATTTCCCGCCCTTCTGCATTCTGGCTTAGTAGCAGATTAGAATTTAAATTAACAGAAATGCCACCTAAAAATGCCGAACAATCAACCCCGGCGTGGTGCAGCAAATGCGCAATCATGGACGAGGTAGTGGTTTTACCGTGAGTACCGGCTACCGCAATGGTATAGGCGTTGGCCGTGATAATGCCCAGTACCTCAGATCTTTTTTTAATTTCAAAATTATTTTCGCGCAGATAAGCCCACTCCTGATGTTCGGCCGGAATTGCCGGAGTTAAAACCACTAAAGTTTGTGCTGGGTTTTGTTTTATTTCTGTTGGGATCAGGTCGATATCATCTTCATAATGAATCTGGATACCTTCCTCGGTTAAGGCTTGCGTAAGCGGGGTGGGCGTTTTATCGTAACCCCAAACCGGCAGCCCTTTGGCATTAAAGTACCGGGCAATGGCGCTCATACCAATGCCGCCAATACCTAAAAAGTAAATATATTTATACGCGTCTGCTCTCACTTCCTTAATTTTAATAATTCATCCACAATGGTTTGAGCGGCCTGGGGTTTTGCTAATTTTAAAATATTAGCGCTCAAAAGTTCCTGCTGCGGTTTATTTACCAATAAGTCAAACGCTGCCGGATATAACTGAGTAGCGGCATCCACGTCTTTTACCAGTAAAGCGGCCTGGTTATTTACTAAAGCTAAAGCATTTTGGGTCTGGTGATCTTCGGCTACGTTGGGTGAAGGCACCAGAATAGCAGGCTTTCCCACCAAGCACAATTCCGAAATAGACAAAGCTCCTGCTCGCGATATTACCACATCCGCTGCCGCGTAAGCCAAATCCATCCGTTGAATAAACTCAAAACTTTTAATACCGGTATCTACCAAAGAAGCCGTTTGTTCGGCCGCCTTAGGATAGTAAGTTTTACCTGTTTGCCAGAGTAACTGATAGCCTTTCTGCATCATTTGTTCTAAATGAGCGGCCGTACTCTCGTTAATGGTGCGGGCACCCAAACTTCCCCCAATTACCAGAACAGTTAATTTTTCCGGTTTTAACCCGAAGAAATTTAAGGCTTCCGCGCGTTTGATCTGGCTACCTACAATATCCTGTCGTACCGGATTACCCGTTTCGATTATTTTTTCCGCCGGAAAAAAGGTTGACATGCCTGCGTACGCCACGCATATTTTATTTACCCGCTTGCCTAATAATTTATTAGTAATACCGGCATAGGAGTTTTGCTCTTGTATTAAGCTGGGGATGCCGAGCGAAGTAGCGGCAAACAGAATTGGCGCACTCGCGTAACCCCCTACCCCCACCACAGCATCCGGCTTAAAATCTTTTACAATTTGCCGGGCCGCCCGCACACTGGAAATTACTTTAAACGGGAATGCTAAGTTTTTAAGCGTAAGCCTCCGTTGTAGACCTGCAATGGGTAAGCCAATTATTTTATAACCGGCTTCGGGCACCCGGGTCATTTCCATGCGGCCTTTGGCTCCTACAAATAAAATCTCGGCTTCGGGCTGCCGGGCTTTTATTTCATTGGCAATGGTTACCGCCGGGTAAATGTGACCACCCGTACCGCCTCCGCTAATAATTACCCGGTATGGATTTTTATTCTGCATGCGCTACTACTTTTTTTGAAATATTACCCGACAAGATCGTTCCGCCCGGCGCTTGTTCGGCTTCGGTGCGGCTAACGCTGAGAATAATGCCAATCGAAATGCCGGTAAAAATCAAAGACGTTCCCCCCATACTCAAGAGAGGCAAAGGCAAACCGGTAACTGGTCCGAGACCAACGGCTACCCCCATGTTTACCATGGCCTGCAACACCAGACTAAAACTGAGCCCCGCCGAGAGCAAGCCCCCGAACGCTCCGAAACTTTTACTCACGGTTACTAAACCCCGGTACAAAAATGCCAGATACAAAAACAAAATAGCGGCGCCACCCAATAAGCCATATTCTTCGATGATGATAGCGTAGATAAAATCGGAATAAGGGTGCGGCAAAAAGTTACGCTGATCGGAATTACCAGGTCCTTTGCCAAAGGGACCACCCGTAGCAATGGCTATATAAGATTGCTCTAATTGAAAAACCGGCGAATCCGTACTGGCAAAATTTTCTACCCGACTGATTACGGTTTTCATCCGCTGTCCTAAAGCCAGAGCCGTTACGCCCAATACCCCTCCAATTACCAATACCATGATAATATGCTTCATGGGTACGCGGCCAATAAACATGAGCAATAAACAGGTAATAAATAACAAAGTAGCCGTTGAGGCATTGGTTAAAGCAATTAAACCGCAAATGCTGCCGCACCAGAACATAATAGGAATGAGCGTACTTTTTACGTCGGTGGTAACGTGCTGCCGTTTAGAGAGCATACTGGCTAAATGTGAGATTAGAGCCAACTTAGCTAAATCGGAGGGCTGAAAAGTTTGATTAATTAGCGGAATGGTTAACCACCGGGAAGCTTCGTTGATGTTGGAGCCATACAGGAACGTAAACAACAGTAAGGGCGCCGATAAGCAAAGCGCTAATAAAGATAAGCGGGAATAATAGCGGTAATTTACTTTATGGGCAATCCACATAAAAGCTAAACCTACCAATATTAAACTGGTGTGCTTAAACAAAAAATATTCGGTATTACCCGACATTTTCTTATAAGCCAACGTACCCGTAGCGGAATATACCACGGCAATACTGATGAGTGAAAAAGCAATCACGATTCCCCACAGGATGGGGTCTCCTTTTAAATTTTCCCGTAACCAAAGCTTTACCTGCATCATATTTTTAGTTGATTAACTCAGGAACCGTAATTCATGAGAATTTTTAAAATTTTACTATTTTACTGATTATCAAATTATCTTTCCTGCTGCACTGGGCTCAGCGCTATTTGTTGCACGGCCTCGGCGAAGCGTTGGCCGCGGTGTTCGTAGTTGTTAAACAAGTCAAAACTGGCACACGCCGGGGAGAGTAATACCACATCGCCGGGAGCGGCTATTTCTTTGGCCATCGTAATGGCTTCTTCTACCGATTGGGTTTCTTTAATTACCGGAATAATGCCGGCGAAAGATTCTACCAACTTTTTGTTATCTACCCCCAGGCAAATCAAAGCTTTAATTTTCTCCTGCGCCAGGTTTTTCAAAGTAGTGTAATCATTGCCTTTATCCACGCCGCCCGCAATCCAGACAATAGATTGGGTAATACCATCCAGGGCATACCATACGGCTTCCACATTGGTGGCTTTGGAATCGTTAATGTAGCGTACCCCGTTCGCTTCCCCAACAGTTTGCAGCCGGTGATCGGCATTTTTAAAATTTCCTAAAGCGGCCGTAATTTCTTCCGGTGAAATGCCAATTAAACGAGCAGCCAATACTGCCGCAGCGGTATTGTATTGGTTGTGTTTGCCAATTAATACCGAAGTGCTAGTATCTATTTGTTCTTCCGCTCCGGCGTAATTGGTTTGCAACTGGGTACCTTTGTAATAAGCTTTGGCATTTGCCTCCTGGTTAATGGCAAATGGGATGGCCTGTCCTTGAAATGTTTCCGGCTGAAAATATTCATTTATCAAAGCATCATCCAGGTTATAAACAAAGTAATCCGAACTAGTTATATTTTGCGCAATACGCAATTTGGATTGCGCGTATTTCGCCATGCTGTATTCGTACCGGTCGAGGTGATCTGGGGTAATGTTTAATAAAATGGCAATATGTGCTTTAAACTGGTACATGCCGTCCAGTTGAAAGCTGCTCAGCTCCACTACATAATAATCAAACTCGTCCTTGATTACTTTTTCTGCTAAACTTTCGCCAATGTTCCCGGCTAAACCTACGTTTAATCCGGCGCTTTTTAATAAATGGTAAGTTAACAGCGTGGTAGTGGTTTTGCCGTTGGTACCGGTTATACAGATAAATTTGGCTTGGGTATAGCGGGCGGCAAATTCAATTTCAGAAATAACCGGGATGTTCTTCGCTTTTGCTTGCTGGATTAAATCGGCTTTATCCGGAATGCCCGGGCTTTTGATAATTTCTGAAGCACTTAAAATGCGATCGTAATCATGTGACCCAGATTCGAACGGGATATTAGCCGCTTGTAGTTTTTGCTGGTACACCGGCTTGATTTCTGCTTTATCCGAAACAAACACCTCCATTCCTTTAGCCTGCGCCAACAGGGCTGCTCCTACTCCACTTTCCCCGGCTCCCAATATTGCTATCATTTCGATTTAAATTAGAAATTAAAAAATATGAATTAGAAATTAGTTTGGGTTGCGATTGTTGAACTCTATTTCTTCTTAGACCCAAGCAAATTTTTAAAATTTTGGACTTACCAGTTGGCCATTCATTAATTTACCGCAGCTTTAAAGTAACCAGTGTTAAAATAGCCAGCATAATACCGACAATCCAGAAGCGGGAAACAATTTTTGCTTCGTGGTAACCTAACTTTTGGTAATGGTGGTGCAGCGGCGACATTTTAAAAATCCGGCGGCCTTCGCCGTACTTTTTCTTGGTGTATTTAAAATAGCTTACCTGCAGCATCACCGATAAATTTTCTACCAGGAAAATACCGCATAAAATAGGAATGAGTAACTCTTTGCGCAGGATTAACGCCAAAACTGCGATAATTCCCCCGATAGATAAACTACCCGTATCGCCCATAAAAACCTGGGCCGGGTACGAATTATACCAGAGAAACCCAACGCAGGCCCCCACAAAGGCGGTACAAAAAATCACCAGTTCTCCCGAATTAGGCAGGAACATAATATCTAGGTAATCCGCGAAGAAAGAGTTACCCGATACCCAGGCAAAAATCGCCAATGTTATACCAATAATCGCGGAAGTTCCCGCGGCTAATCCGTCTATCCCATCAGTAATGTTAGCACCATTGGAAACCGCCGTAATAATTACAATAACCAAAGGGATGTATAAAAACCGGGCGTAAGAACCGAACAACGGACTGGCAAATGAAAAAAGTTGGTAATAATCGAGTTCGTTATTTTTAGCGAATGGAATGGTGGTAATCATTTGACGCACATCTTTGTAGCGGGCCGAAGCATCCACAGCGCTGATTCCTGTATCAGTAACGTATTGCCGCACCACTACATCGTCGTTAAAAAATAGGATACAGCCTACAATTAAACCAATCCCTATTTGGCCGATAACTTTAAACCGGCCGGCCAAACCTTCTTTGTTCTTACGGAAAACTTTGATGTAATCATCCAGAAAACCAATGGAGCCTAACCAAACGGTGGTAATAATCATCAGGATAACGTACACATTATCCAGGCGGGCAAACAATAAGGTAGGTAATAGAATGGCAAACAAGATAATTAAACCACCCATGGTGGGGGTACCTTTCTTTTCCATTTGGCCGGCCAAACCTAAATCCCGGATGCTTTCGCCTACTTGCCGGCGCTGCAACAACCGGATTAGTTTGCCCCCGAAAATCATGGCGATTAGCAAAGAAACTAAGGCCGCCATACCCGCCCGGAACGAAATATACTGAAATACCCCGGCCCCGATAAAGTCGAACTGTTGATCTAAATATTTAAAAAGATAGTAGAGCATCTAAGTTTTAATTATTGGTTGGTTGCATGAGCCTATAGCTTAGAATTGGTAAATTCAGATTTTTTAAAATTTTTCTTTTCTACTGGGTTCATCAACCATATATTATCTATTTTCCCATTTGGGTAAACATTTCCTGTAAAATCTTTTTATCGTCGAAATCGTATTTCACGCCTTTTACCTCTTGGTAGGTTTCGTGCCCTTTGCCCGCCACCAAGATTATATCGCCTTTATTCGCCAGGGCACAAGCAGTTTTAATAGCCTCCTTGCGGTCCACGATAGTTAAGGTTTTTTTAAAATCCAGCGGTTTTACGCCTTGCTGCATTTGATTTAGTATTTCCTGCGGGTCTTCAAACCGGGGATTATCGGAAGTTAAAATTACCCGCTCGCTCAGTTTACAAGCAATGTCGGCCATAATGGGCCGCTTGGTAGCATCGCGATTGCCCCCGCAACCCACCAGCGTAATAATTTGCTGCGACGGCGTGCGGATTTGTTGAATGGTTTGCAACACGTTTTCCAGCGCATCAGGGGTATGGGCATAATCCACAATACCGGTTATCTGGGTATCAGAAACTAAGTAATCAAATCGGCCCGCCGCTGAAGTTAAGCTGGACAGCACCGTTAATACTTCGTGCGGCTCTTCGCCCAACAAAACAGCCGCCCCGTAAACGGCTAAAATATTGTAGGCGTTAAACGTACCTATTAGCTTAAACCAAATTTCATTGCCTTCAATTTCTAAATGCAAACCTTGAATAGAATTATCAATAATCCGGGCTTTAAACTCAGTGGCTTTCCGTAAAGAATATTCGTGCGTGCTGGCTTTGGTATTTTGCAACATTACGGCACCGCGTTTATCATCGGCATTTACCAGGGCAAAAGCTTTGGCCGGCAGCATATCAAAGAACATTTTCTTGGCCCGGATGTACTCGTCAAAAGTTTTATGATAATCCAGGTGGTCGTGGGTGATATTGGTAAAAATGCCGCCGGCAAAAGTTAAGCCGGTTACCCGGTGCTGCACCAAGGCGTGAGAACTTACCTCCATAAAGCAATGCGTACAGCCCGCCTCTACCATTTGCTGCAGTAAAATATTTAAATTTATCGCGTCGGGGGTGGTATGGGTAGCAGGAATTACTTTCTCGTTAATCTGATTTTGCACCGTAGAGAGCAGGCCCACGTTGTAACCCAACTCCCGGAATAATTTGTGGAGTAAGGTAACACAGGTGGTTTTACCATTGGTACCGGTTACGCCTACTAATTGCAGTTTTTGGGAAGGATTGCCGTAAAAAGCGGCTGCCATGAAGGCCAAAGCTTCGCTGCTGTCTTTTACCTGCACATAAGTAACCACCGGTGCTAATTCGTTCGGAAGCACTTCACAAACTACCACCGAAGCACCTTGCTCAATGGCCTTAGCTATATATTCATGCCCATCGGTTTGTACTCCTTTAATCGCAAAAAAAGCCGTTCCGGTAGCAACCTTGCGCGAATCGAAGGTTAACTTCTGAACAGCAACGTCGTTCGGGCCAATAAGCCGAACGACGGAGACATTTTTTAAAATATTTTCTAAAACCGGCATCAACTAAGGGTTAGAATAATGGTACTTCCTTTCTGAATTGGGGAACCTGGCTCCAAAGATTGCTTTTGCACCCGCCCTAATCCAACTTTTTTCACTTTTAAACCTTGATTGCCGAGTAAAAACAAAGCATCGCGCAAGGTCATGCCGCTTACATCGGGCACCCGCCCTACTTGCAACGGAACCGGCTTCCAGGCGTACGAATGAGCCTGCGAGTCGGCTTTAATCCATTCCTGGTCTGCTACCGGGTGACTGCTGATGCCAATGCGGTTGCAGATTAAAGTTAATTCTTCTTGTTGACCGGCCTTTACCGGTGGTAAAACGCGCTTATCCGGTGTTATTAAGGCAGCAAATGGTTTATGGATGGCGAGGTCGCGCACATAGGCTTTGTCGGCTAATTCCCGGAATACCGGGGCTGCTACATCGCCCCCGTAAATCCGGCCTTTTTTAGGCGTATCAATAATAATGATGCAAGAATACTTGGGATTATCGGCCGGGAAATAACCCGCAAACGAAGTAGAATAATCTTTAATGTACTTACCGTTTTTGGTCTTCCAGGAAGTTCCGGTTTTACCAGCCACTTTATAATTTAAATTTTTAACTTGTTTACCGGTTCCTTTTTCTACTACCGCTTCCATTATAGAGCGCAATTGTTTAGCGGTTTCTTCGGAGCAAATCCGACCTAAAGTTTCCGTTTCGAATGAATCTACCACGGCATCGGCTTTCCGGATTTCTTTTACAATCATGGGCTTTACTTTTATGCCGTTATTAGCCACTGCATTGTAAAAAGCCAGGGTTTGTAAAGGCGAAATTTTTAAACCATAACCAATCGCCATCCGGGACAAGGTAGAACGGCTCCAGCCCCGGTCGGTGGTTTTGCGGATGTAGGGTTTAGCTTCGCCGTGCATCTGAAAGCCCAGCGGCTTATCGATGCCAAACTGCTGTAAATACGCAATGTATTTTTCCGGATTTTTACCAAAGTGGGTTTCGATTAATTTGGCAGTACCAACGTTGGATGATTTTTCAAAAACCTGGGAAATCGAAATTTTACCAAAGCCGCCGCCGTGCGCTTCGCCCATACTTACACCCCCGAATACCTGGCGTCCGTGACCGGTATCCACGGTATCTTCCGGAGTTAAATCGGTATCTTCGAACAATGCCATCATGGAAGCTAATTTAAAAGTAGAACCTGGTTCCGTACGGCCATGATCCCCTACGGCATAGTTGTAATTTTCTACGTAAACACCTTCACCGGCTTTGCCTAAGTTAGCAATGGCTTTTATAGCCCCGGTTTTTACTTCCATCAAAATCACGCAGCCGTACTGGGCATTATTTAATACTAAAGCTTTGTACAAGGCATTTTCGGCTACGTCCTGCAGGTTAATATCAATGGTAGTTTTAATATCGTAGCCCGGTAGGGGTTTTATTTCGGTGCCGTCGTATATAGGTTTGTTACCGCCGGCCATGCGCTCAAACAAAGCTTCGCCGTCTTTACCGGCCAACTGGCGATTATAAGTAAACTCCAGGCCCGAGCCGTTCCCATCTTCGGTCATGCGGCCAATGGTACGTTGCGCCAAGGAGCCAAACGGCCGGAAACGCTTGTCTACTTTTTCAAAAATTACCCCGCCTTTATTCTTACCCGCCCGAAAAATAGGCCAAGACGCCATCATCTTTTTCTCCTGGTAATTAATCTGCATGGGGTGCAAACGCAGGTAACGCCGTTTCTCGGCTCGGGCATTTTTTATCTTGCGGCGGTATCCTTCCGGAGATTTGTCTTTATAAAAACGCGATAATAAAAAGGCCAACGAATCAATGCCTTTGTTAAAAACTTTATCGTCGCAGATGGTGGCATCAAAAGCAACCCGGTAAAAAGGCAACGAGGTAGCCAGAATGCTTTCGTTATCCGAGAAAATATTGCCCCGGGTAGCATAAACCGGCTGGTAAATAATCCGGCTTTCTTTGGCAATCTGACGCCACTTGGTTCCTTCCAGGTACTGAATCCGGACTACCTTATAGAAAATAGCGCCAGCAAAGAGGCATACGCACAAAAATGCTACCCGTACCCGGGTAACAATTGATTTTTTAATATTCTTCCCCATCTACTTCAATTTGATAAGGTGGTGATGAACTTTCGATGATTCCGGCCGGTGCTACTTTGCGCGCCACTTCGCTTTGCTTACTGGCTTCCATGTAGTCGGATTTTAGCGTAGTATAATCGGCCCGCAAGTCTTCGGTTTCGCTTTTGGTGCGGTCGATTTTACGGATGGTTTTTTCGGCGTAATGGGTGTTACCAATGTAAAACAAGGTTATTCCCATGATATAAAGCACGTAAGGCAGGTATTTTACCGGTAACCCATCCTGAAAAATACTATCTACTTTCGTGTAACGATCCAGTAAATGAAACAAGCTGGTGCCTTTTTGGCGGGGCACTTCTACCGGGGGTGGTACCGGCACCGGTCGCAGCGTATTGGCGTTGGCCTTTACCGGCGGTATTTCCTTTACTGTATTATATGCCATAATTCTTCGTTTTTAAGTTATCTGTTTTAGGTTGTCCGTTTACCTCTACAATTTGCTTCTTCTTTTTCCCTATTACTTTCTCCTTAATACTTACTATTCCGTGCTCAACTCATAATTTTTGCGCTACTCTTAATTTCGCGCTCCGGGAACGATTATTTTCCTGTAATTCTTTGTCGGATGGTACAATGGGTTTGCGGATAACCGACTCCAACGGTTTGATTTCGTTGCCGAATAAATCTTTTTCTACTTCCCCAAAAAACTTTCCTTTGGCAATAAAATTTTTCACCAGCCGGTCTTCCAGCGAATGGTACGAAATAACCACCAAGCGCCCGCCGGGCTTTAACACGGCCGCGGCTTGTTCCAGCATTTCTTCCAGCGCTTTTAATTCATCGTTTACTTCGATGCGCAAAGCCTGAAAAACCTGCGCCAGGTACTTGTTTTCTTTCCCGCGCGGAATCAGGCTGGCGATTATTTTTTTAAAATCCGCGATGGTTTCCATACTCTGGCTGCTCCGGGCCATGACTATTTGCCGGGCCAGGGTGCGGGCATTCTTTACTTCGCCGTACATGCCAAATATCCGGTGCAGCTCTTCTTCGGAGTAGGTTTCTAAAACCTGCTGCGCCGACAAAGGAGCCTCCGGGTCCATGCGCATATCCAATGGACCATCAAACCGAGTAGAAAAACCGCGTTCCGGCACGTTAAACTGGTGCGACGATACGCCCAGATCGGCCAGAATGCCATCTACCTCTTTAACCCCGTACAACCGTAAGTATTTTTTTAAATAGCGAAAGTTAGCTTTCACAAAAGTAAAAGCCGGGTTTGCTATTGCTTGCGCCTGCTGCTCCGCATCCTTATCCTGGTCAAAACCAAATAACCGGGCGCCATCCGAGAGTTTATTTAATATATACTGGGAGTGTCCACCACCACCAAAAGTAACATCCACGTAGGTACCACCGGGCTTTATAGCCAGCGCTTCTACAGACTCCGGTAATAAAACAGGAACATGATACGTCATTTATTCTACTACAGGATTTAAAGGCTGGTCACCTAAAAACTTTTGCGCCAGCTGCGAAAAACTTTCCTGATCTTTTATCAGGAACTCCTCATACTTATCCGGATTCCAGATTTCTACCCGGTTGCCTAAACCCACTACAATTGCGTCTTTGTCTATTTCGGCGTAACGCACCATGGTGCGCGGCAAAATAAAACGGCCGGTATTATCTAGTTCAATCTCGGTATTTCCCCGAAAAAAATTCCGTTGAAAGTGCCGGTATTCCTCATTAAACTCGTTCAGGCCCGCTACCCGATCGTAAATTTTCTTCCACTCCTGCTTGGGATACAGCACCAGGCATGGCTCGAACCCACGGGTTAATACCACGTGATTGCCCGACTCCTCCGGTAGATTGGCTTTAATCTTTGCAGGTAAAACCAACCTTCCTTTCGGATCCAGCTTGCACTCGTATTCACCGGAGAGAAAGTTCATAGGACCTACCCGATTTTTTAAAATTTCTCAGGTAAACAAATGTACGCAATCCAAAAATTTTGTCAACCACGTTCTCCCACTTTTTACCACTTTGTGGATAAATTATGGTTATCCCCACCACTTATACACATTATCCACATAGTTATCATCCTGGTTTTAAAAACTTGGTTATTGGGCTGCAAATGGCCTTTTTCTTCGCTAAATAGCTTTGTTTTTTCTTAAAGCATTAAGAAGCAAATATTTACAAAACCAGTAAAGAACTGGATTGAGTCTAGTAAAAAGAACCTGGCAGAAAAGTGGGAGAAAGTGGAAGATTTTTCCTAAATTTGCGGTATGAAAAAGCAATTTGCCCGGATAATCTGTTTGTGCCTGGCCCTCGTGATTACGTTGGGATCGGTAGGCATGGCGGCTACCGAACAAATTTGCTTAATGGCCGGCATTGGCAACATGCCAGCTAAACCGCAGGCCGACTCTTGCTGCACGAAAGAAAAAAAGGAAAAGCCAACCTCTGCTAAAACCAAAGTCAGCCAGAAATGCTGCATCACGGCTACACAATACCACAAGCTACAAACACCAGCCGCCGAAAAGCCCAATACCGTTAAAGTTCCGGTACTGTTGCCCCTGGAGCAGGAAGTTGCTTTTGAATGGTACGTACCAGTACCCGTTGATACGACGACCTTTGTAGATAACAACAAATCTCCCCCACTTTTTGGCACCGAGCTGCTAAAATCGTTGCACCAGTTTCTAGTTTAGAAATTTATTAAAACACCTTGTACCAGATAAAGTAGCTGCATCTGCTTTGCCTGGCTTTCCTGTTTTTTTAAATTTTTAAAATTTTAGCAATGAAATCTACCTATTGGTTCTCAGGTTTTATCCTCCTGGGGCTCCTTTTATTCAAAAATAACTACTTATTAGCTCAAACTATAACTGGTCACGTTTATGAAAAAGTAAATGGCCAGAACTCCCCGCTCATCGGAGCTTCGGTTTACTGGCCAAACAACGCGGCTGGTACTGTTACCAACGACAAAGGTTTTTTTACTTTAGCTTTACCTAGCGATAGTACGGCGGCATCTACCCACCTTATTGTCAGTTATATTGGCTACCAATCCGATACAGTAGCAGTAGAGCCGAATGTACCCGTAAACGTTGTTCTGCAGAAATCCAGAACGTTAAACGAAGTTACAGTAATTGGTAAAACTGAGCGATTTTCGGCGCTTACACCTACGCACACCCAAATTATCACGGCTAAAGACTTAACGAAATCGGCGTGCTGCAACCTGGCCGAAAGCTTTGAAACCAATGCCTCTGTGGAAGTTACCACCTCCGATGCCGTTTCGGGCGCCCGTCAGATCCAGATGCTGGGTCTGGATGGCGCTTACACTTTACTAACTACTGATAATATCCCGAACCTGCGGGGTTTGGCTACTCCGTACCGCTTAAACTATCTTTCGGGCACTTACATCGAATCTATTGATATTATTAAAGGCATGGGCTCGGTAATAAATGGTTACGAATCTATTTCGGGGCAGGTGAACGTGCGCTTGAAAGAACCCGAAAAAACAGACCGTTTATTAGTGAACCTGTATGGAAACAGCTTGGCTAAATTCGACGGGAATGTTAACTTTTCAACTAACCTTACTAAAAAGCTAAGTACCGTACTCATGTTCCACACGGACCATATTGGCAACCGAGTAGACCGCAACCATGACCGCTTTTTAGATTTGCCTTTAAGTACGCAATACAACGTTTTTAATAAATGGAAATACTTAAGCGGCAAAAATGTGGTATCGGAAGTAGGTATTCAGGCTTTACAAGAAGACCGTTTAGGCGGCCAGGTTGATTACCAAAAAGGCCAGGCTGAAGCAGGATCGCAGGCAAATTACGGCATCGAATCGAATACCAAACGGTTGCAGGCGTACAATAAAACTTCTTATACTTTTCCGGGCAAGCCTTACCAAAGCATTGGAGTTATAGTATCGGGCACGCGGCATCAGTTTCATTCGATTTACAGGCAGCGCCAATACAACGGAGAGCAAAATAGTTTACTGGCCCGGTTACTTTTTCAATCTATTTTCGGCAATACCCAGCATACCTACAAAGCCGGATTAGATTACCAACGAGACGACTATCAGGAACAACTCTCGATACAAAACTTTAACCGGAAAGAATCGGTGCCTGGCGCATTTTTCGAGTACGTTTACCAGGATAACCAAAACCTGACCATTGTGGCCGGAGCCCGGTACAACTACCATAACTTGTACGGTTCGGTATTTACTCCGCGGTTAAACTTTAAATACGACTTTACTCCCAACAGTATTTTCCGGGTAGCTGCTGGTCAAGGATTTAGGGTAGCTAATCCTATTGCCGAAAATTCCGGTTCCCTGGTCAGTTCCCGCGCATTTATATTCAACGAAAAATTACAACCCGAAAAAGCCTGGAATGTGGGCGGCTCCTTTACGCAGTACTTTACCATAGGCACCCGGAAGGGCACGTTTGTAACCGACTATTACTATACCCGTTTCCGAAACCAGGTAGTAGCGGACATGTACTCCAATCCCAATGCGGTAATCTTCAGCAACCTGCAAGGCAAATCCTTTTCAAAAAGCTTTCAAACCGAAGTTCAGTTAGAAGTAGCGCCTGGTTTGGACCTCAAAGCAGCTTATAAGTACTTCGATGTAAGAACCACCTACAATAACAACCTACTGAATAAACCTTTTAACCCGAAACATCGCTTTTTTGTAAATGCAGCTTTTGCCACGCCTTTTGATAAATGGCGGGTTGATTTAACTACGCAGTGGTTTGGCTTACGCCCGGTGCCCACTACAGAACACACGCACCCAGGTTCGGCGCAGGAGGTAAAATATTCAGAAAGGTATTACGTATTAAATGGTCAGGTTACCCGGGCATTTAAGCGGTTTGAACTATACGCCGGCGGCGAAAACTTACTGAACTTTAAGCAAGCTAATCCGATTATAGATGCAGGAAATCCGTTTGGCAACAATTTTGACGCCAGTATGGTTTGGGGTCCGATTGTAGGCCGGGTAATTTACGGTGGCCTCCGGTTTAAGATTGAGTAAGATCAAGGATTTTCTCAGATTGATCGGATGACGCGGATTAAAAATTTGGAAATCTATTAATGTATTAAAACTTAAAATAACAAAAAATCAACCATAGAAATAAGATGAAAACTATAAAATCAATTTTAACTATTGTTGCCCTGCTAGGTTTTACTTTTTCCGGCCAAGCTCAGGACAAAAATCCCGAAGAGATTAAAATTAAAACTTCTTCGGTGTGTAACATGTGTAAGAAAACGATTGAAAAATCCATGGCTTACGAAAAAGGCGTTAAATCGGCCATTCTGGACGTAGACTCGCAGGTATTAACCGTAGCATTTTTCCCGAGCAAAACCAATCCGGATAAATTACGCAAAGCCGTTACCTTAACCGGCTACGATGCTGATCAGGTACCCGCCAACGAACGGGCTTATAACAAACTGGAAGATTGCTGCAAAAAAGACAAAGGCATCCACAAAAATTGATCGCAGATTTTACCGGATTTAACGGATTTCAAGGATCATAATTTGAGATTTTTTAAAAATTAGTTTTAAAACAGAAGAGCCATTACGCAAAAACGTAATGGCTCTTCTGTTTTGTTGGTGTTATTGTGTTTCAATATAAATCCGTAAGGCTTTAATGATGCCAATGCATATAGCAAGATTTGAACAGGCTTAAAACTTAAAATTTTAAAAATCCGTGTAATCCATTAAATCCGTTAAAATCCGTGATTCAGGTTTTAACTTTGTAGAGTTGCCACCAGGGTACGTAAGGTTTGTCGTGGTGCTCGTAGTGGTAACCAAAAAAATAACAACTTACAAAAGCCCAGAGGTGGTTTTTAGATTGGGTGCGCGATTTATGTTTGTTATCGGGTTCGTGCTCGCCACGGTGCGGCAAGTAAGTACCATAATAAAATAACTGAAACGTAGCCACAATAGCCGGAATCATCCAGAATAAAACTACATTCTCCACCGGGAAGAAGAATTTCAGTACATTAAAAGTAATGGCCATCAGCAAAATTTGCCACCAGGTAATGTATTGCTTTAGAAAAGAGTAATACCAGGCCAAAAAGTTACCCCCGTGGTAATCCGGGTCCAAGTCGGTAGCTACGTGGTGATGGTGGGCATGATGGCGGGGCAGCAAACGATAAAAGCTGTTATAAGCAAATAAGCCTGCCGTAATAACGCCAATGGTTTTGTTCAGCTTTTTATTGCCCGATACTACGCCATGCATGGCATCGTGGGCCGTAATAAATAAACCCGTATAGAGGTGCGTTTGCAGTAATACAAACAGGTAAGTTATCAGTGAAGCCCAGTTTACTTGTAGCTGCAATAAAACCGCTAAACTGGTAAACCAAAGCAAAATAATCAGAAAGGCAATGATAACGCCCCGGTGTTTTTTAAAAAATGGCTGTTGCATAAGCATTTTTTAGTAAGCCAACAATGCTTTTTGCACCTCTTCCATGAGCCACATGGGCGTGGAAGTAGCACCGCAAATACCTACAGTTTCGTTGGCGTTAAACCAGGTTGGGTCCAGATCTTCTACCTTCGAGATAAAAAAAGTATTGGGATTGGTGTCTTTACATACCTGGTAAAGCACTTTACCATTTGATGACTTGGTACCCGACACAAACACAATTTTATCAAACTGACCAGCAAACTTCCGTAATTCCTGGTCGCGGTTACTTACCTGGCGGCAAATGGTATCGTTGGCGTTTACCTGGTACCCTTTGCTTTCGAGCAAATCTTTGATTTTATAAAAATTGTTGGTGCTTTTGGTTGTTTGGCTATACAGGGTAATGTTGGCGGGCAACTCGTTTTGCAGCAACTCCTCTATATTCTCAAAAACTACCGCATCATTATTGGTTTGACCCAGCAAACCTAAAACTTCGGCGTGCCCGTGTTTACCATAAATAAAGATTTTTTCGTTTTTATCGTACGAAGTTTTAATCCGGTTTTGCAATTTTAAAACTACCGGGCACGAGGCATCAATCAAATTTAAGTTATTAGCCAAAGCCATTTGGTAGGTGCTCGGCGGTTCGCCGTGAGCCCGGATGAGCACATGCTCGTTGCGTAATTCTTTTAACTGCTCGTGATTAATAATGCGTAAACCCCGTTTTTCCAGACGCTGAATTTCTTCGTCGTTGTGCACGATATCGCCTAAACAATACAAATAGCCTTGCTCATCCAGAATATCTTCCGCCATTTGGATAGCGTAAATTACTCCGAAGCAAAAGCCGGAATTAGGGTCGATATGAACGCGCAACTGTAACATACCTTTTAAACAAAATTTGTAGCCGGAAGGTTTTGTTTTGGGTGGCGTCGGAAATATTCGTAAGCCGTAATGGTAATCAGCAACATAGTCATGGAATACATGGTATCCTCGATAGGAATTGTGGTCAATCTGATCCCTAGGTTATGGCCGTTGTCGTACCAAACAACGGGCAAAGCTGTGAGTACACCATTCACCAACAAAAACGGGATTAAATGCACCAGGTAAGCCAAATAAAACCTGCCGAGTAATTTATCGCGGAACAACCGGTAATGAACCAGCATAATAACCGGCAGTAACAAAAACGTGACCGACGTATACAGTTGCCGCAAATGCAGCAGCCCTACCAAGATAATAAAGATGGCCAGAATAATAGAGGCTACCAGCGAACCAGCTTGTAAATAATCCTCCTTCACGTACACATTCAGGCATTCGTAAATAAAAACGCAGGCATAGGGTACCGTTATAAAAAATAATACTTCTTCCAAAGGCAAATTATACAGGTAAATACCCACTAAGTATTTATCGTTAAAGCCCCACACCCCATGATGCGTAAATATGGCATCCCAGATTATAAAAAATAAAGCATTAATAAACATGGCCGGAAACAGGTATTTCCAGGTTTTATAGAATTGCACCCGCTTATCAAACGAAAGCAGAAAGGGAAACAAAATGGTAAAAATATTTAAATACAGGTAAATATACATCAGGCTTTTAGGTTGCGTAACTGCTTTTTTTCATCGGTAGTGGTATGGTCGTCGCGCAAAAAATAATCCCGCATTACTTTAAAAGCATCGGCATCTACCCCGGAATCCGGGTAAGTGAGCAAGCTTTTCATAATTACCTTTTTATCTTCGTGCAAATGGCCGCTCATTAATAAATAACGCGGAATGTGGTACTCTATGGTATAGCGCAAAAAGCGGACTTCCGGATTATACGGGTCTTTGCTGATTACTTTTTCAAAGGCTTGTGCCGAGTTCCGGACGTGTTTGATTTTCGTATACAAGCCCGAAGCGTACTTGGCCCCCACGCCTTCTATGCCGGCCTGAAAACCTTGGATAAGCACATCGTTGCCCTTATACCGGGCTAGATGCGGTGCTAATTGCTCGTAAGCCTCTTTTTCGTTGGCCGCCTGAAAATACATTTTACGCAGTTCAGGTATTTTGTAAGTTAAATCAGTTTGAACAAAAGAAATAATAAACAACAATCCAGTAAGCAGCAGTACATTCACGGTGATCAGATGGTATTTAGCCTGTATTTAACGTATGAACCCAATAATAACGCTATTTTAGTGTTATCTGGTACTCTTACGCGTTCAGACAAAATTCGGGCGGCCGGTAAATGCTGTATTTTTTTAAATAATTTTAAATAATAGATATAAGCCAGATAAACGCCCATGCGCGAGGAGCGCGGTAATTTTAAAATGCCTTCGTAGGCCAGTTTAAAATCTTTTAAAATATCTTCTTCAATTTCTTTTTTGCAGCCATTATCGAAACACTGGAAATCGATTTTGGGAAAGTAAACCCGGCCCCGCTCCTGGTAATCGCTCTTCATGTCGCGCAAAAAGTTTACCTTCTGAAATGCTGATCCTAAACTACGCGCCGGTGCTTTTAAGCGGTCAAATAACTCCCGGTCGCCTTCGCAAAATACCCGCAGGCACATTAACCCCACTACTTCCGCGGAGCCATAAATGTATTCGTCGTATAAATCTTTATCGTAGCGTTTGCCTTGCAAGTCCATTTCCATGCTATGCAAAAAGGCTTCGATAAACTCGTGATCGATATCATATTGGTGCACCACCAACTGAAAAGCGTGCAGAATAGGATTTAAGCTTATTTTGGTAGCAATGGCTTTGTACGTGCATTCTTTAAACTCCTGAAGTAAAGCGGCTTTATCGTGCTCATGGAAAGTATCTACAATCTCGTCGGCGTAGCGTACAAACCCGTAAATGGCGTAAATGGGATAGTGGAATTTTTTATCCAGCGTTTTAATGCCCAGAGTAAAAGATGTACTGTAATGCTGGGTAACCAGCCGGCTGCATTTATAACTCGTTAGATCGAACAATTCCATAGTTTCTAATAATTAAAAATTATGAATTAGAAATTAGAAATTGAAAAAAGAATCCTTACAGCCAGATCTTATCTCTAATTAATAACTTCTAATTTCTAATTATATGGCACTAAATTCTTTACGTATTTCTTCGGCTACTACCTGGCCCGAAATTAAAGAAGGCGGTACTCCCGGACCGGGTACGGTTAACTGCCCGGTATAAAAAAGGTTTTTTACTTTTTTACTCTTTAATCCAGGTTTCAGGATGGCAGTTTGCCGTAAGGTGTTTGCTAAACCATAAGCATTGCCTTTAAACGCATGGTAGTCGCGGATAAAGTCGGCGTGCGCGTAGCTGCGTTTTACCACAACGGCGTCCCGGATGCGCTGTTTAGTTAATTTTTCGAGCCGCTCCATTACCAGGTGGTAATAATACTCCCGGATGGTTTCGTTATCTTCTAAGCCCGGAGCTACCGGAATTAAAATAAACAGATTTTCGCAACCCGGCGGGGCTACCGAACTATCGGATTGGCTTGGCACCGATACGTAAAACAAGGGTTTTTCCGGCCATTTGGGCGTTTCGTATATTTCCCGGGCATGCGGTTTAAAATCCTCGTCGAAAAATAGATTGTGATGGGTTAATTGTTCTAAACGTTTGTTAATGCCTAAGTAAAAGATCAGCGAAGATGGGGCCATTACCCGATTCTCCCAATATTCCGGCGAATACGTCCGGTATTCCGGCGAAAGTAAATTTTGTTCTACGTGGTGGTAATCGGCCCCTGCTACTACCACATCGGCCTTAAAAATACCACTTTGGGTTTCCAGGGTTTTTACCTGGTTTTCCTCAACATGAATTTGCTTAACTTCCTGATTATAATGAAAAGTTACTCCTTTTTCCTGAGCCAGGGCCACCATGCCGGCTACAATTTGGTACATGCCGCCCATAGGGTACCAGGTACCTAAACTTATATCGGCGTAGTTCATTAAAGAATACAGCGCCGGGGTATTTTCGGGTAAAGCGCCCAGAAAAAGAATCGGGAACTCCAGTAATTTTAATAATTTTTCGTGCTGAAAGTACTTCCGCAGGTGCGTGTGAATCGATTGAAAAACATCCAACCGAAATACATCCAGCAATAATTTAAAATTTAAAAATTCGCTTACGTTGCGGCTGGGTTTGTAAACCAGATTGTTTATACCTACCTGGTATTTATAAGCGGCTTCGGCTAAAAACTTTTGTAAAGCTTGGCTGCTGCCTGCCTCTAACGATTCAAATAAATAGTTTAATTGAGACATTTGGGCCGGAACCGGCATAAAGTCGTCCGGCCCAAAAATAATTGTATAAGAAGGATCTAGTCGAACAAGTTGGTAGTAGTCCGCGGTAGACTTATTAAATTTTTTAAAATATTGCTCAAAAACGTCGGGCATCCAGTACCAGCTCGGCCCCATATCAAAGGTAAAACCATCCTGGGTGAAACTGCGGGCCCGCCCGCCAGGTGTACTATTTTTTTCCAGCACATCCACGGTAAATCCGTTGGCCGCTAAACTGGTAGCCGCCGCCAGGCTGGCAAAACCAGAACCAATAACTACAACTTTTTTACCGCTCAAAATATAAATATTTTAAAAAAGTAATTACTTACCCATTTTGCTCATAAATTTTTAAAACCCGTTTTAGTTCTTTGCGGGCAATATGAATCCGGTTTTTTACGGTACCAATCGGAATATTTAATTTTTCGGCAATTTCCAGGTACTTAAAGCCAATGTAGTACATCATAAAAGGAGTACGGTATTCTTCGTTTAAATGGGCAATGGCTTCGTTAATATCCGATACCACAAACGTATAAACCGCGCCGTTTTTAGCAATGTAGTTTTCGTCGGTATTAAAATATTGAAAATATTCCGAAGAATCGATGTTGCTGCTGCGCTTGGTAATTTTATTATAGTTATTAATAAAAGTATTGCGCATAATAGTGTATAACCAGGCTTTTAAATTGCTGCCGGCTTTAAACTTATCTTTGTTTAATAAAGCTTTTAACAAAGTTTCCTGCACTAAATCTTTGGCATCATCTGCATCGCGGGTTAAATTAAGCGCTACCGGCTTTAAAGATTTGGATATTTTTTGCACCATGGAGCTAAATTCTGTTGCTGTCATTCTGCTCAACTTTTTTAAGATAAAACTTATACAAATATATTGGGTATTACTTAAAATAAAAGTTTTTGTTTAATAATTATAGATAAATAATTAAACAAAAATTTTTAAGTTCGCTCAAATGGCTTGCAAGTAGTATAGGCCGTGCCGGTAAAGTTTCTGGAACATACCGGAACAAACGAAATTTTAGATCGGCCGGATTGGGGAGGTTCTAAACTTTTTTAAAATTTTTAGTTAGTTGCTATTTAAACAACGCCAGAAGAAGAAACTCTGGTACTTACAGGCTTCCGGGAATTATTAAAATTTAAAAAAATGGAGAGAACTCTTAAAATAAAGCCCCAATTGGATACAGTACTTTAAATTTTAGTACCTATAATGGCGTATAGCAGGGAGAAGCAGCTAAAAGTAAGAGCTGGATTTTAAAAATTTAAAAAATTTATAATGCTGATGATCGTATTACGTTAAAGCGGGAACAGCCTTCAGTTTTTCTACTTCGCGGGTAAAACTTTGCATATCGCGCAAGTATTTAAACTGGGCCGGTAATGTAATTTGGTTACAGGAAAACTGGTAACCCGATACATAAAAACCACAACCTGGGAAATAGCTGCTTAATTCATCAAGGTAGGCTTGTAATTGATCCCGGGCAGGCACCGATGTAATAACGGTACAAAAATAATCGGGCCGGAAACCTTCGTAAGCTTTCACTAAATCTACTAAAGGTAAGTTTTGCCCTAAATACATGACCCGCATCTGCCGGGACCTTAAAATGTATTGCATAAATAAAAGGCCTAACTCGTGCAGCTCGCCTTCGGGCAAAAACAAAATAAAGCGCGGGGCATCCATGCTGTTGGGTATTACTTGCCCATCGATGGCCACAATAAACTTTTGCCGGATAATATTCGAAACAAAATGTTCGTGCGCCGGATTAATGTTACCGGTTTGCCAAAGAATTCCAATTTTTTGCAGGAATGGCAGTACTAATTGATTAACGGCTGCTTCAAAACCTCTTTGCAGAATAATAGTGGTCAGCACTTTATCAAAACGCTCTTCGTCCATTTCAATCATGGCGCAAACCAAAGCGCTAATCTGGTGCGGACAATCTTCTTGGCGTTCGGTAAAAGTCAGGATAGCTTCGCCAATCTGGCAACTGCTCATGCAGGCGATTTTGGAGATTTTAAAACCGTTTTGGTTTAACAACGAAACATTTAAAATGTGTTTTAAATCATCGTCGTCGTAGGTACGGATGTTGGTTTCGGAACGTTTAGGTTTTAATATACCGTAACGCTGCTCCCAAATACGAATGGTATGCGCTTTTATTCCCGTTAATTGCTCCAGTTCTTTTATCGAATACTGCCCCACTGCCCTGCTTATTTAAAATTATTATTTATTCTTGGACTTTGCTAATTTATAAAATTTAGTATTCACCCACAACATACCATAAGATTCGCCGCCATTTTTACCGGTTGTTTTATGGTGTACTTTATGCGCAATATCTAAGGCTTTTAAATACGTGTTCTGCGTTTTACCAAACAAGCGTAAACGCCGGTGTATAAATACATCATGAATTAAGAAATACACCAATCCATAAATGCCGATGCCAATGCCAATCCAAAAACGATAATCTTGTTGTTCGCTGCCGTAAATTACAAAAAAGGTAGATAGCACCCCATAATACACAAAAAACAAATCGTTGCGTTCTAAAGGGTGCGGGTGCCGGGTATGGTGCGAGCGATGCAAAAACCACAGAAACCCGTGCATAATGTATTTATGCGTAAACCAGGCAACCACTTCCATCGCTAAAAAAGTAAGTATTACAATTCCAATGTTCCACCACATAGTACAACAACTTGTTTTACACGGAAATGTTTATTTTTTATTACCAATTACCAGGAAATTTTTTCTTTGTTTAAAAACGAAGCAATACCCCGCCGATAGTCCAGGGTTTCGCGGGCGTACGCGTTGCGTTCAGCGGCATAACTCAGGCCGCGTTGCAAATCCATATCCTGCAAATGCGCGATCAGGTCTTTGGTTAACTCAATGGATTGTAAAGAATTTTGCTGACAAATCCGGCTGGCAAAGGCATACACTTTATCGTCCAGTTCCGGCTCGGGTACTAAATACGTTAACAAACCAATTTCTTTTGCCTCGGCCGCCGATAATAAATCGCCGGAAAGCAATAACTGTTTGGTATGGGTTTCACCAATTTTACGCAGCAAAAACACGCTTACAATAGCCGGTATAAACCCGATTTTTACTTCGGTATACCCAAAAGTAGCCGCCGGCGAAGCAAAAATAATATCGCAAACTGTGGCCAAACCGCAACCACCTGCAATAGCCGGGCCTTGCACCTGGGCAATTACCATTTTACGCAGGGTATATATTTGATAAAATAAATGCGCCAGGTGGGTCGAATCATTCAAATTTTCTTCAAACGTATTTTCCTGCAAAGCCTGCATGTAGCCCAAATCGGCGCCGGCGCAAAACACATCGCCGTTGGCTCTTAAAACAATTACTTTGCAGTCATCATCGCTTTCGGCCAAATCAAATGCTTCTTTTAGCTCACTAATAACCTGATAGTTAAGAGCGTTACGTTTTTCCGGACGGTTTAAAGTAATGTAACCAATCCGGTTTTCGATGTAGTAATCTATATAATGCATACCTCAACGGATTATAAACTAAACTAACAAAACTGTTTTTGAGTACGCGAAAAACTGGTAAGCTTGATTCTATAAATTTTTAAAAAAACAGAATTTCTGCTCGGGCTGATTTCTGAATAAATAATCTCAGAAACAACTTGTTTTTCGGTAACTCTGATACACAAATAATATCAAATATTATACTAAAAACCTACTGACCAAGCCAATATTTGAAGCAGGAGAATTATTTGCCTGATTGATAAACAAAGGCCCCTCGTTTAGAAACGTCGTAAACCGAAATCTGTTGCCTGTTGCAAAGCTGCGCTATTTGTTTTCGGTACCAGGGTTTATTGGAAGAGTCGAGAATCAGCGCTTTAAATTTAAAATTAGCTTGCAGCGTAGCCGGTTCTATTCTAACGTTATGCTGCAGTAAAATATAATCAAACGAAACCGGCGAAGCTAAAACTGAAGAAAACTGCTCTGGATTTTTTAGTATCAGAATGCGTACCCCGTGCCACACCACCCCAATGTTACCTGCCGGAGTAGTAAAGGTAGGAATAGCTAGGTTACTAACGTTTTTGAACGGAGTAAATTGCACTTCGGTAATTCCTAACTTCCCCCAATGGGGCTGAATGTTATAAGTAAAATCTGGTGCATTTTTAACTAGGGTTGAATCGGTTAACAAATAAGCTTGTTGCCCTTGAATAAAACCTAAACCAGAGGCATTTTTTAAATTATACACCACCCACAGCTTTTGCTGACGCTGCTCCTGCTGCTTTACGAACTGCAATCCGGAAAATACAACAATAGCACCGGAAGCCACCGCTAACAGTAACTTGTGGCGGTACAGCAAAAACCACGTGGTAAACAAAAAAGCAGCGGCTAGCAACCAGGCTTGCATCATTGACAGATTAATGCTCTCGATAATAGCCATGGGCCAGCTTTGCATGAGCAAAACCACGCTGTTCATGGCATCCAGTAAAACCCCCATGATCCACCCCAGCCATTCGCCCAACCTAGGTACCCAGGCTACGGCCAGCAAAATAAAACCTACATATAAAATAAACTCCGAGATGATAATGGCAAAAAGATTAGCTACTAAAAAGTAAACCGGAAACTGGTGAAAATAATACAAGGCCAGCGGCATCGTGGCTAACTGGGCAGCTACCGAAGCAGTTACCCCTTCCCAAAGTTTGCGGCCAAGCCAATTTTTAAAATTTATTAATTTACTTAACCGGGGTTGCCACAGCACAATGCCCAACACTGCGGCAAAAGATAACTGAAACCCCACATCGAGTAAAAAGAACGGATTAAACACCAACAAGCCAAAGGCGGTTGCTGCCAGAATATTGTACATATTTCGGCGGCGTTTTATTTGCTTGCCCACCGATAATAAGGTAAACATAACTACGGCCCGCAGTACCGAAGGCGACAAGGCGGTTACAAAACCATAAAGCCACATAACAACCAACAACAGCAGAAAAACCAGCAGTTTTTGTTGCCGGGTTTTGGCTAACTTACCCAATATGGTATTTAAGGCAAAAAACAGCAAAGCCACGTGCAAACCCGAAACCGCCAGCACATGCGTAGTACCCGTGCGGGTATACGCCGCTTTAATGTCCGTATCCAGATATTCTTTCATCCCCAACACTAAGGCAGTGGCAATAGCGTAATTGCGCGCTCCGGGCACGAATTCTTTTAAAACAGAATTCAGGTAATTACGAAACCAGATGCTACCCGCCATTACCCGGGAAGGTGGAGCATAATTAATGACCTTATATTGCCCGGGCCAAACGTATTGTTGGTGGTAAATTTGTTGGTGCGCCAGGTATTCTTTATAATTAAAGGCGTTGGGGTTTAAAGGTGCATTCGGTAACAATGGCTGGCCTTTAAAGAGTAAAACATCGCCGTAACCGGGCTTTTTCATTCCGGGTTCTTTCCGCAGCATCAGCATTACTTTACCGGTTACGGGTTGCCACTTCTGCTGTGTTCTTACCTGCGAAACCCGCAGGATAACGTTGTAATGTTTAGGCTTTTCTACTACAAAATCGCTAATAACCCCGGTATAATAAACAATAGGTTGCTTTACATGGGCTAAATGATTTGGCTGATTTGTTTCGGTTCGTTGGTAGGTAATCAGGTTGCCCAATAAAAAGATACTTACTAAACCCGAAAAACCAGCCAGATAGATAAATAAGTTAGCTGCTTTTTGCGTACCAACAAGGTGAAAAATTAAAAATAATATGCTAAAAACAGCAATGAGAACCAAAAGCGGAGCAATGGGGTAACTACTGTAAATCTGCCATAAAATGCCGGCGCAAAAACAAACAGCTATTCTGATAAAAATAAAAGGCGCCCACTTAATCATGGCCGGTATACCATTTGATAGTGGTCGATGGCGCATTCGGTAAATAGCTCGCCTACTTTTGTAAAGCCATGGCGCTTATAAAAAGGTACGGCCGCCAATTGGGCGTGCAGGTAGATTTGGCATTCAGGGTGAGCCAGCTTTACGTCGTTCAAAATAACCCGCAGCAAGGCGCTACCCACTTGTTGATTCCGGTAATTGGCTAATACGGCAAAACGTTCCAGCTTAATGCCTTTATCTGTTTGTCGCCAGCGGGCGGCGCCTACGGGTTGTCCGTTAAAAGTTGCTAAGTAATGATGGGCCGTTTTATCGTGCAGGTCGTATTCCGCCTCTTTTGGTACGCCTTGCTCTTCTACAAAAACTTTTTCCCGGATAGTAAAAGCAGCGTCTAAATCGCGGATATCCGATACTTGCTTTGCCTCAACCATATAAGGAGAATAAAATGCGTACGTAATGGGTAAAATCTGGCGAACGAAATACGCTACCGTTTTAAATAAAAAATGGATGTAAGTGCTCTACGTAACAGAAGCACTTCCATCCATCAAAAATTTTAAAAAATTTAAATTGTCCGGGGTTCAGCTAGCTTTATGGGCCGGTCTTCCTGGTTGGGTGCTGGTTTTTCCGGTGCTATTAACTTAGCTTCATCGGCTTTGGTATAAGCCTCCACAATTGATTTTACGAGCTTATGCCGTACCACATCTTCGGCTTTCATTTCTACAAAAGCTATATCTTTAATGTGTTTTAAAGTCTGTAGCGCATCTATCAAACCCGACTTTACCTTAGTAGGCAAGTCAATCTGGGAGCGGTCGCCGTTCACCATTACTTTAGAGCTGGGCCCCATGCGGGTCAGGAACATCTTCATCTGCATGGGTGTGGTATTCTGGGCTTCATCCAGCAAAACAAAAGCATTATTCAGGGTGCGGCCCCGCATGTAAGCTAAAGGCGCAATTTCAATAATTTTGTTTTCCTGATAATACTTCAGTTTTTCAATCGGAATCATATCCTCCAGCGCGTCGTAAATCGGCCGGATGTAGGGATCCACTTTTTCTTTCATATCGCCCGGTAAAAAGCCCAGGTTTTCG